>NZ_JBVIVP010000007.1:250908-323412 GCF_055595445.1 Streptomyces sp. NPDC040432
GGACCGCCGGGGCGGCGACGGGCGGCTTCGGCGCGTCCACCGGCGGGGTCGGAGCGGCGGGGGTGGGCGGGAGGCTCTTTCTCAGGTCGGCGAGGGCCGTGTCGATCTTCGCCCTGAAGGCGGCCACGTCCGCCTCGGGGAGCTTGCCGTCGGAGGACTTGAAGACGGCGGCCAGCAGATCGGTCACGGGTTGCAACACCCCGGCGACCGTGCCGAGTTGCTGAACCTGCGCGAGCAGCGGATCGGTGCCGGCGATCGACTTCGACCCGGCCCCGGCCGGCGCCGCGACCGGTGGGCGCGCGGGGGCGTCGGCGGCGGTCGCGAGGCCGGGGGAGGCGACCAGCAGGGCGGTGCAGAGGACGGCGGGGACGGCGTGGCGGGTGAAGCGCGTGGAGCGGCGCAACGGATCTCTCCTGTCCGGCGGGGACCTACGGGCGACATGGGACGTGTCCCGGTCCACGTAGCGGCACCCCGCCGGACCCCGCAACCGCAGCGCGTCCACCACTCCCGGGGACACGCCGCGCAACCGGCGTACGCACCGCCCCGACCAGCGCCGATACCGTCACCCCCAGGCGATGCACCGTCAGATGCGCCGGCCCGTCGGCGCCCTCCGGGCCTCCTCAGTCACCGCCCCCGCCACCACCACCGCCGTCCCCGCCGCCGCAGGAGTGGCCGCCGTCCTGGCCGTCGCCCGACCCGTCGTGCCGGTCCTCCGCCCGGTCCAGGGCCTTGCCCATCCGGACGAGGGCCCGGCCCAGGCCGGCCGGCGGGGGCTGCGCCTGCGTGAAGGCCCGGCGCAGCAGCCTGTCCGGCAGCACGGGCGGCCCGTCGAAGACGTACGGCGGCCAGGCGCGGCTGCGCCGGGCCCGCGCCACCAGGCGCCGCCCGGCGGGGGTGGGCCGGTTCGGCCGGACGCGCCCCAGCAGCCGGGCCGCGCGCAGGTCCTGCCCGATCCGGGCCACCTCGGGTCCCCGGGCCAGTTCCGCCAGCACCATCGCCAGGCTCGCCCCGCGCGGGCAGAGCTCCGTCAGGGCCCGCTCCACGGGAACGCTCCCGGTGTCCGCCGGCGCCTCGGCCCGGACCCGGGATCCCGTGACCCGCACGAGGCCCCGCTCCCGCAGCCGCAGCAGCGCGACCTCGGCCACCCGGTGCGGCCCGCCCGCCAGCCGGGCCAGCCCGTAGACGTCCACCCCGGGCCCGTCCGCCCCGTACGCGTCCACCCCGTACCCGTCCGCCCCGTACGCGCTCCATCCCATTCCCCTTGCCCTCGCCATCCCCGTCGCCTCCCCGTTCCCGCTCCCCCGGCGTACGCGCGCCGTGTGCGGGAGATGTCCCGGTGGCGGTCGAGCCAATCCCGCAGGGCCGTATTCAGAGCGGGATCTGAGCTTGCGCCCCGACCCGCGTACCGTTCCGGATCCGCCCCGCAACGTCCCGGGACGTCCGTATAGGGTCCCGGTATGACTGGCTGGACCGCGCCGAGCGCGATCGAGAGAGAACTGCACGGGGCCAAGGAGCGCGGCGACTGGTCCGGCTACCTCGACGCCCTCGCCCGCGCGGAGCTGTTCATCCCGCAGTCCCGCGCCCGGGTCGACGCCGATCCGGGCCAGGCCCGCTTCCACCCGTCCCCCCACGACGGCAGCCTCGCCGTCTGGACGCGGGGCATGCTGCCCGCACCCGACGCCGACACCGTCTTCCTGCGCCAGAGCCTCGCCTGGTTCGCGAACGCCTGGGACGAGCGGGACCCGGCCCACCTCGCCGTGAACCCGGGAACGCCCGCCGAGGCGTACCTCACCACCACGCCGGCCGACCGCGCCCGCTGGCGGGCCCACTGGGACGCCGCCACCACCTGGGGTCCGGAGCCCGGCGGCGTGCACGCCCTGCACACCGGCGGACCGCTGCACGGACCCGTCGCGCACGGACTGGCCGTGGGGGCCCATCTCGCCGTCCTCAACGGGGAGTTCTGGAACGCCCTCGGCTACCACGGCAAGGGCTACACCCGCGAGCGCGAGCGCCTGCGCGGCTCCTGGGGGATCACGGACGCCTCGGGCTGGTTCGACGTGCTGCGGCGCATGCAGAACGCCGAGGTGGTCAGCCCCGTCTGGGAGTTCGCCCTGCGCGTGCGCCGGACGCTCGCCTCCGACTTCGCCGGCCCCGTCGACGTCGAGCACTGGCGGCACGCCGTCGAGTACGGGCTGCGCCGCAGCGCCGAGCAGGCCGTCGAGCCGAAGCTCACCCCGGAGGGCGTGACCATCGCCGAACCGCGTCCCGTCGCCGAGCTCGAAGGGGAGATAGCCGGCGTGCAGCGGCTGATCGGCCGGATCGCCCGCTACGAGCAGCGCTTCCGCGCCGACGGGCTGCTCCCCGAGGGCGGGTGGGTGCGTTCCGTCGCGGGCTGGGACCACGGCCGCGCCTCGCAGATGGCCCGTTGGGGCCTGGGCGCCCGCTACTGCACCGTCGAGGACACCGAGCGGGCCGTCCTCAGGGCGGGCGAGGCGGCACGCGGCAGCTACCGGTCGTGGGCGGAACTCTCCGCCGGATACCTGCTCGGGCGCTGCCTGCACTTCGACGAGGAGGAGTTCGGCGAGTGGTACGCGTCCTCGCTCGCCACGCACCTGACGCTGACCACCGACCCGGCGAGCCCCTGGCTCAACATTCCCTGGCGGTGACCGCCGCCCCCGGGTGAAGCCCGTCGGGCGCCCCGCCTGTTGCTACGGCAGTGCCGCGCGCACCTCCGACCAGGCGTCGACGGCCTCCGCCAAGGGGTCGTCGGCGGGCAGGAAGGGGCGTACGAGGACCATCCACGCGATCAGGCTCTTGATGCGGCGCAGGTGCAGGATCCGCCCGGGCGGCAGGTCGCGCCAGCCGACGGCCAGTGCGGCGGCCTCCCCCGGGGTGAGGTCGATCAGCTCCAGCAGTTCCCGGCACAGGGCCGCCGGGTCACCGCCGGGCCCGGGCCCGAACCGGCGGATCAGGTAGCTGTGCACGGCGGCCAGCTCCGAGGCCCGGGCGAGGTCGGGCGCGCCCTCCGCCTCGGCGCAGCGGTAGCCGGCGGCCAGCGCGATCCGGCCCCAGCGCAGCCGGACCCCGTCGGGCAGGTCCTCGTCCTGCATCCGTGCGCCGGCCAGGGCGCGCAGGGTGCGGGGGTGCGGTTCGTCCAGCAGCGGCGGTCCGGTGGCCAGCCAGGCCTCCAGTTCCGCCAGGGCGTGCCCGTCGGGCGGCACGGAGGTGAGCACCTGGCCGCGGGTGAGCAGCGCGACCATGGGCCCCGTGAGGTGGACCCGTGCGACACGACCGCCGCCGACGGAGGGGACGGTCAGTCCGGCGGCCTCTATCCGGCGCAGCCCGAGGCGCGCTTCCCCGGCGGCGTACACCTGCCCGGGGCGGGCGGCGCCGCCGAGGCACCGTACGAGGCACACGCCGCCCGTGACGTCGGCCCGCTCGACGGAGTACACCTGCAACTCGGTGATGGGCACGCGGACCCCCTTTCCCGGGCGGAGGCTACCGCGTCGGGGCCGCGTGTTCACGCGGTCGCCGGGGTCACGCCCCGGCGGGCTGCTCCAGCACGAGGCGGATCTCGGTGACCTCGTAGCCGCCCCGGTCGAAGGCGGCGGCCATCGGGACGTTCACCACGTCGGTGGTCGCGGTGACGCGCTCGGCGCCCGCCGCGGCGTGGAAGCGGGTGATCTCGCCGAGGACCTCGTCGATCAGGCCCTTGCCGCGCTGCTCGGGGACGACGCCGAGGTAGCCGACGTTGCGGTGGTACGGGGTCGCGGAGGGGATCGCCATCCCGGCGAGGGTGCCGTCGGGGAGGTGGGCCAGGCGCCACCAGGAGCGTTCGCCGGGGCAGTCGAGGTAGTAGGCGAAGTCGGCGCGGGCGAACTCCTCCTCGGTCATGGTGGCGAGTTCCTGCTGGGTGTTCAGGTCGAGGCTGCCGCGGGAGAGCCGGGCGAAGACGTCGAGGAACTCCTCGTCGGTGCCCTCGCGGAAGACGAGGCGGCCGGTGGCCTCGGGGGTTCCGGCGGCGGGGGTCCACTCGTAGCGCAGCCGCTCGACCTCCTGCGTCAGGCCGGCCCGCCGGGTGGCCTCCCGGCGCCAGGCGACGGCCTCGACGAGCGCCGGGTCGGAGCGCCAGTCGCGGGGCAGGGAGATGTTGTGCAGGGGGGCCTTGCCGAAGGCGGCGTGTCCGGCGGCCAGCAGGCCGGCGGTGAGCGCGGCCGGGTCGGCGACGTCCGCGCGGACCTGGAGGCAGTCGAGCGCGACGGGCCGTTCGCTGTCGGCCCGCCCCCACCAGAGGGCGCGGGCGAGGACCTCGCCGTCCTCGTCCTCGGCGAACCAGGTCCACTCGGGGCGGAACCGTCCGGCCGCGCGTTCCTCGCGGATGCGGTCGGGGGTGAGCGGCGGGACCGGGCCGTGGGCCGTGAAGGCGAGGGCGCGGTCGAGGTCTGCGGGGTCTGCTGTGGCAGCGCGGAATGTCATCGGGGTGATGATCACACGGTGGATGTACCCCCACCAGGGGTTTTACGTACGGGCCGGGGCCGGCCCGCGGACGCGCCGGGGGCCGGCCTCCCGTGGGGAGGACCGGCCCTCGGCGGATCGGTGCGCGCCCGGTCTACGACCAGGTGATGAGCCGGCGCGGGTGTTCCAGGACCGCCGCGATGTCGGCCAGGAAGCGGGAGCCGAGCTCGCCGTCGATCAGACGGTGGTCGAACGACAGCGCCAGGGTGGTGACCTGACGGGCCTTCACCTTGCCCTTGTGGACCCACGGCTGGAGCTTGATCGCGCCGACCGCGAGGATCGCGGACTCGCCGGGGTTGATGATGGGCGTACCGGTGTCGACGCCGAAGACGCCGACGTTGGTGATGGTGATCGTGCCCTGCTGCATGTCGGCCGGTGAGGTCTTGCCGTCGCGGGCCGTGGCGACCAGCGACGAAAGTGCCTCGGAGAGCTCCGGCAGCGTCTTGGCGTGCGCGTCCTTGATGTTCGGGACGATCAGGCCGCGCGGGGTCGCCGCGGCGATCCCGAGGTTGACGTAGTGCTTGAGCACGATCTCCTGGGCCGCCTCGTCCCAGGACGCGTTGACGTCCGGGTTGCGGCGGATCGCCACGAGGACGGCCTTGGCGATGAGGAGCAGCGGGTTGATCCGCAGGCCGGCCAGGTCGGGATCGGCCTTGAGCTCGGTGACCAGCTTCATCGTCCGGGTCACGTCGAGGGTGATGAACTCGGTGACGTGCGGGGCGGTGAAGGCGGAGCCGACCATGGCCTGGGCGGTGACCTTGCGGACGCCCTTGACCGGGACACGGGTCTCGCGGGCGGAGGCGTCCACGACGACCGCGACGGCGGGGGCCGGCGCGACCGGCGCCGCGGGGGCGGCCACGGGTGCCGGGGCCACGGCCTGCGGGGTGATCGCCGCGGCGGCCGCGGCGTGCACGTCCTCGCGGGTCACGACGCCGCCCTCACCGGTGGCGACCACCGTGGCCAGGTCGATGCCGAGGTCCTTGGCGAGCTTGCGCACGGGCGGCTTGGCCAGCGGGCGCTCACCCGTCGGCTGCGCCGGTACGGCGACGGCCACGGCCACCGCGGCGGGAGCCGCCGGGGCCGGAGCGGTGCCGTTGCGCGCGGGCGCGCCCTCGGCGGCCTTGCGCGGGCGCCGCTTGGTGGAGGCCGTGGACACGCCGTACCCGACGAGGACGGGCTGGCGCGCCGCGGGCTCCGGCTCGGCGGCCGCGGCGGCCTCCGAGCCCGTCGCGACGGCGGCGGCCACGGGGGCCTCGGCGACCGGGGCCACCTCGTCCGCACCCGTCTCGGCGCCGGTCCGCACCGAGATGATGACCTGGCCGACGTCGACCGTGGTCCCCTCCTCGAAGAGGAGGGCGTGCACGACCCCGTCGAAGGGGATCGGCAGCTCCACGGCCGCCTTCGCCGTCTCGACCTCGCAGACGACCTGCCCGTCGGTGACGGTGTCACCGGGCTGGACGTACCACTTGAGGATCTCGGCTTCGGTGAGGCCCTCGCCCACGTCGGGCATCTTGAATTCGCGGATCGTCATCGGGGCTCTCCTCAGTACGCCAGGGAGCGGTCGACGGCGTCGAGCACCCTGTCCAGGCCGGGCAGGTACTCGTCCTCCAGGCGGGCCGGCGGATACGGCGCGTGGAAGCCGCCGACGCGCAGGACCGGCGCTTCGAGGTGGTAGAAGCAGCGCTCCGTGATGCGGGCGGCGATCTCGGAACCCATGCCGAGGAACACCGGCGCCTCGTGGACGACCACGAGCCGGCGGGTGCGCTCGACGGAGGCCTGGAGCCCGTCGAAGTCGACCGGGGACATCGACCGCAGGTCCACGACCTCGACCGACTTGCCCTCCTCGGCGGCCGCCGCGGCGGCCTCAAGACAGACCTTCACCATGGGCCCGTAGGCGGCCAGGGTGATGTCGGTGCCGGAGCGGGCGACGCGCGCCTTGTGGAGCTCGCCGGGGATGGCCTCGACATCGACCTCGGCCTTGTCCCAGTAGCGCCGCTTCGGCTCGAAGAAGATCACCGGGTCGTCGCTGAGGATGGCCTGCTGGAGCATCCAGTAGGCGTCGCTCGCGTTCGACGGCGAGACCACCTTGAGGCCCGGGACGTGCGCGAACAGCGCCTCGGGGGACTCGCTGTGGTGCTCGACGGCACCGATGCCGCCCGCGTACGGGATGCGGATGACGACCGGCATCTTGATCTTGCCGAGGGCGCGGGCGTGCATCTTCGCGAGCTGCGTGACGATCTGGTCGTACGCGGGGAAGACGAACCCGTCGAACTGGATCTCCACGACCGGCCGGTAGCCGCGCAGGGCCAGGCCGATGGCGGTGCCGACGATGCCCGACTCGGCGAGCGGGGTGTCGATGACCCGCTCCTCGCCGAAGTCCTTCTGGAGTCCGTCGGTGATGCGGAAGACGCCGCCGAGCTTGCCGACGTCCTCACCCATGATCAGGACCTTGGGGTCCGTCTCCAGGGCCTTGCGCAGCGACTCGTTGAGCGCCTTCGCGATCGACATCTTTTCGATGGCCATGGTGGTCACTCCCCACCCTCGAAGGACGCGAGGTACGAGGCGAACTGCGCCCGCTCCTCGTCGACGAGCGCGTGCCCGTCCGCGTAGACGTTCTCGAAGATCGCCATCGTGTCGGGGTCGGGCATGGCCCGTACGACCTCGCGCACGCGCTTGCCGAGGACCTCGCTCTCCGCCTCCAGCTCCTCGAAGAACGCCTCGTCGGCGCCCCCGGAGGCCAGCAGGTGGGCCTTGAGGCGCAGGATCGGGTCCTTCGCCTCCCAGGCCGCGGTCTCCTCGTCGCGCCGGTACTTCGTCGGGTCGTCCGAGGTGGTGTGCGCGCCCATGCGGTACGTGAACGCCTCGACCAGGGTCGGGCCCTCGCCGCGGCGCGCCCGGTCCAGCGCCCAGCGGGTGACCGCGAGGCAGGCCAGGACGTCGTTGCCGTCGACGCGGACGCCCGGGAAGCCGAAGCCCTGGGCGCGCTGGTAGAGCGGCACGCGCATCTGGCGCTCGGTGGGCTCGGAGATCGCCCACTGGTTGTTCTGGCAGAAGAACACGACCGGCGAGTTGTAGACGGCCGAGAACGTGAAGGCCTCCGCGACGTCGCCCTGGCTGGACGCGCCGTCGCCGAAGTAGGCGATGACCGCGGAGTCGGCGCCGTCCTTGGCCACGCCCATGGCGTAGCCGGTCGCGTGGAGGGTCTGCGAGCCGATGACGATCGTGTACAGGTGGAAGTTGTTGATCGTCGGGTCCCAGCCGCCGTGGTTCACACCGCGGAACATGCCGAGCAGGTTGGTCGGGTCAACCCCGCGGCACCAGGCCACGCCGTGCTCGCGGTAGGTCGGGAAGACGTAGTCGTCGTCCCGCAGGGCCCGGCCGGAGCCGATCTGCGCCGCTTCCTGGCCGAGCAGCGAGGCCCACAGGCCCAGCTCGCCCTGGCGCTGGAGGGCGGTCGCCTCACCGTCGAAGCGGCGGGTCAGGACCATGTCGCGGTAGAGCCCGCGCAGGTCGTCGGTGGTGATGTCCGCGACGAAGGGCGCGAACTCCGCGAGGTCCGGATGGTCCGCGACCTCGACCCGTTCTCCTTCGGGCGTCAGCAGTTGTACGAGCTGAGGCTCGGCGTCGTGCGGCTGTGCGGTGGCGGCGGCGGTCTTGCGGGCGCTCGCCGCGCCGGCTGCCCGCTTGGTGCCGCTGCTGCGTCGCGGCTTGCGCGCGGCAGTGCTCTCCACGGTCACGTGTGCTCCTCCGTCGGTCCGGCACCCGGGTTCTCCGGGGTCCAGTGCGGCTCACCTGCATCTGTACCCGCGCACGGGGTGGGTGCGCGTCGAGTACGGGATTCAGGCGTGACAGGTGCCCCGGCGAGTGCCCTGCGCAATGCACGTTACCCAGTGCGCCGTATAACCGCGAAACCCCGTTTGACCTGCGATTTTGCTTGGATATCCAAGTAAATCGGCGGGAGCGCGAACAACCACTGGTCACAGCCTTGCAGGGGGCCGGAACAACGGCACGTTATCCCGGGTAACTCCGGCAGGGAAGGGGTGAGTGTGTGAAACTGACTTCGTGCGCGAAGACGGAAAAATCAAGGTATTCCTCCTGGACGACCACGAAGTGGTACGTCGGGGTGTTCATGAGCTGTTGTCGGTCGAAGACGACATCGAGATCGTCGGCGAGGCCGGTACCGCCGCGGACGCGCTGGTGCGCATCCCGGCGACCCGCCCCGACGTCGCCGTCCTCGACGTGCGGCTCCCGGACGGCAGCGGCGTCGAGGTGTGCCGGGAGGTGCGCTCGCAGAACGAGGACATCAAGTGCCTGATGCTGACCTCGTTCGCCGATGACGAGGCCCTGTTCGACGCGATCATGGCCGGCGCCTCCGGTTACGTCCTCAAGGCGATCCGCGGCAACGAGCTCCTGAGCGCCGTACGGGACGTGGCGGCCGGGAAGTCGCTCCTGGACCCCGTGGCGACCGCGCGGGTGCTGGAGCGGCTGCGCGACGGCAAGAACGGCAAAGGCGACGACCGGCTCTCCAACCTCACCGACCAGGAACGCAAGATCCTCGACCTGATCGGCGAGGGCCTGACCAACCGGGTGATCGGCGAGCGGCTGCACCTGGCCGAGAAGACGATCAAGAACTACGTCTCCAGCCTGCTCTCGAAGCTGGGCATGGAACGCCGCTCCCAGGCCGCCGCGTACGTGGCCCGCCTCCAGGCGGAGAAGCGCGCCTAGGACCTGCCGTCGCCGCGTGCGCCCCACGCCCCTGCCATGACGCACCGTGACGACCCCCCTCGGGGTTCGGGGGCGCTCGGGGGGGCGCCCGACACGGCCGGCGCTGCCCGGGGCGCGCCCGGCCCATTCGGGACCAACGTCCCCGATCATCGGGGCGGGATCCTCTTTCCCGACGCCCTGTCGGTGTCGGAGAGTGGTCGCATGTCCCCAGAGGAACTCCACGCCATCGAACTGTTGCGCCGCGTGCCCTACGGCCGGGTCGCCACCAGCATGCGCGCGCTGCCCTTCCTCGCGCTCGCCCGCCACATCGTGGTGAACGGCAAGGTCGTCCTGAGAATGCACGCCGGTTTCGGCTATCACCAGGCCTGCAACGGGAGTGTCGTTTCGTACGGGGCGGACAACTTCAATTCCCCCGACGACCGTCTGTGGTCGGTGCAGTTCACCGGAACCGCACAGATCGTCGAACCGACCAACGCGGAACTGGAACTATTCGGTCCGGGCCCGCATTTCGTGGACGGGGCGGTCTTCGACCCGGTCTACATGCGCATCGAACCGCAACTCGTCACCGTGCACACCCTGGCCGGGAACATGAGCCGGCAGGAACGGCAGTACCAACACGCACTGTGATCATCGGACGGAACGACCCGCATCGCGGCGGGTACGCGAAGGGCCCGGCGGAAGCAATTCCGCCGGGCCCTTCCCGGTTCCGGTACTCGCCTACTCGACCGGGTTCGCCGGGCCCCCCGTGACGGGGTCGGACGGCTCCTTCGTCGGGGGCTCCTTCGTCGGAGGCTCCTTCGTCGGGGGCTCCTTCGTCGGGGACGACGGATCCACCGACGGGCTCTTGCTCTCCGACGCGCTCGGGCTCGTACTGGCGCTCGCCGTCGGGCCCGTGCTCGGCGTGAACTTGTTGCTCTTGGTCGGGTTCGGCGCGTACGTCTCCTCGTACGTCTTCGAGGTCGACGGGGCCGAGGGGCTCGACTCGGGCTCCGGACTGGTTTCGCCCGACTTGCTCTCCGAGGCCTTCGGCGAGCTCTGGTTCGTGGTCGGGGTCTTGTCCTTGTCGCTGCCGTTGCCGCTCCAGGTCTTGACCGCGTACGCCATCCCGCCCGCGATGGCGAGCACCGCGAGGAGGGCGAACAGGATCATCTTCCAGCGCCCGCCGCCGCGCGGCCGTTCGTCGTAGCCGCCGTAGCCGCCCTGCCCGCCGCCCGGACCACCGGGACCGCCGCCACCGGGGAACGCGGAGCCGTCGTCCGGGTTCAGCGGCGGCACCATAGGCTGCTGGAACTGCGAGGTGGTGGAGTGCGGGGAGTACTGGCCGCCGTTGCCGTTCGGCTGCATCGCGGTGGTGGAAGAGCCGGGCTGGCCGTGCGGGAGGGACATGGTGACCGGACCGGTGTTCCAGGTACCGGTGTTCGCGCCCTGGTCCTGGAGCATCCGGAGCGCGTACTGGACGAGCCCGCGCATCTCCTCGGCGCTCTGGAACCGGTCGTCCGGGTCCTTCGCGAGCGACCGCATGACCAGGCCGTCGAGTTCCTTCGGGATCGAACCGCCCTCGGGCAGCTGCGAAGGCGGCACCGGGGCGTCCTGCACGTGCTGGTAGACCACCGACAGCGGGGTCTCCCCTGTGAAGGGGGGCCGCAGCGCGAGGAGTTCGTAGAGCAGGCAACCGGTCGCGTACAGGTCGCTGCGGTGGTCCACGGCCTTGCCGAGGGCCTGCTCGGGCGACAGGTACTGCGGGGTGCCCATGACCATGCCGGTCTGGGTCATCGTCGACTGCGCGCCGTGCAGGGCGCGGGCGATGCCGAAGTCCATCACCTTCACCGCGCCGGTGTTGGTGATGATGACGTTCGCGGGCTTGATGTCACGGTGCACGATGCCGTGCTGGTGCGAGTAGGCGAGGGCTTCCAGCACGCCCGAGACGATGATCAGGGCCTGCTCGGGGCCGGGGGCCTCGGCGCTGATCAGCAGGTCGCGGATCGTGCGGCCCTCGACGAGCTCCATCACGATGTAGGGGACGACGTTCGGTCCGACCCGGTCCTCGCCCGAGTCGTACACGGCGACCACGGCGTGGTGGTTGAGACCGGCGACCGACTGGGCCTCGCGCGTGAACCGGGCCTTGGACACCGGGTCCTCGGCGAGGTCGGCGCGCAGCAGCTTCACGGCGACGGTGCGGCCCAGGCGCACGTCCTCGGCGGCGAACACCTCGGCCATGCCGCCGCGGCCCAGGCGGTGGGTCAGCCGGTACCGGCCGTCCCCGACGATGCCGCCCGCGCCCCAATGTTCAGGACCGTCAGCCATCCCGGCGCCGTTTCCCTCGGGTTCGGGTGCCATCAGTCCTCGCCGTCGTCTCTCTCGTCCGCTCTAGCGGTGGGCCTCTATCGGGTCCTCATCGGGTGCTCCGACGAACGCTACAGCCTCGGAACCGGTCGCCGTTCGGACAAAGGCACCCCGTCGCCCCGCGGTCACGGAACGGGTACCTGGCTTGACGTGTGCTTGCCCTCCGGCAGACTGGGCGCCACGCGCGCTCAGCCGGACGCGTGGGGACGCAGCCCGAGGGGAAGCAACAGTCATGAGCCAGGACGGCACACAGGGCCGGTACGCAGGCGGCTCTCTGGCCGGTGGCCGTTACCAGCTAAGGGATTTGCTGGGTGAGGGCGGCATGGCGTCGGTCTACCTCGCGTACGACTCCGCCCTCGACCGGCAGGTTGCGATCAAGACCCTGCACAGCGAACTGGGGCGTGAGGCGTCCTTCCGCGAGCGGTTCCGCCGTGAGGCGCAGGCTGTTGCGAAACTGTCGCACACCAATATCGTCTCGGTCTTCGACACCGGCGAGGGCGAGGTCGTCTTCGGCGGGTCCTCCGGCGGCGACAGCACCGTGATGCCCTACATCGTCATGGAATACGTGGAAGGTCAGCCTCTGGGCTCCGCCCTGGAGTCGGACATCCGCCAGTACGGCGCCATGCCCGCGGAGAGGGCGCTGAAGGTGACGGCCGACGTCCTGGCCGCGCTGGAGACCAGCCACGAGATGGGCCTGGTCCACCGCGACATCAAGCCCGGCAACGTGATGATGACCAAGCGCGGCGTCGTCAAGGTGATGGACTTCGGCATCGCCCGCGCCATGCAGTCGGGCGTCACGTCGATGACGCAGACCGGCATGGTCGTCGGCACCCCGCAGTACCTCTCCCCGGAGCAGGCGCTGGGCCGTGGCGTGGACGCGCGTTCCGACCTGTATTCGGTCGGCATCATGCTCTTCCAACTGCTGACCGGACGGATCCCCTTCGACGCGGACTCGCCGCTGGCCATCGCGTACGCGCACGTGCAGGAGGAGCCGGTGGCTCCGTCGACCATCAACCGGTCGGTCACCCCCGCGATGGACGCGCTGGTCGCCCGAGCGCTGAAGAAGAACCCGAACGAGCGCTACCCCACGGCCGCCGCCATGCGCGACGACCTGCTGCGGGTGCTGTCGGCAGGGCAGACGGGAGCGCCGGCGATCGTGCCCGGCACCGTCACCGGGGGCAGCGGCGCGGGCGTGGGCTCCGCCGTGTTCCCGCCCGTCGACTCCGGGTTCCAGGCCCCGCCGCCGCAGTCGCTCCAGCAGCCCTACCAGGCCCCGCACACCCCGACGCCGTCCCCGTACGCGCCGACGCCCGCACCGCAGCACCACCAGGGCGGGTACGCCTACCCGCACACGCCGCCGCCGGCCCAGCAGCAGTACGCCCCGCAGACCCCGGCGCCGTTCACCATCTCCCCGTCGCACACGGGCGGCGCGGGTCCGGCCGGTTCCGCCGGCGGCAGGCGGAACACCCCCGTGGTGGTCGGCGCGATCGTCGTGGCCCTGCTGGCCGTCGGCGGTTTGATCGCGGCGATCTCGATGAACGGCAAGGACGAGGACCCGCAGGCCGGCCCGGGGCCGTCCGCGTCCACCTCCGCTTCCGCGTCCGGCACCGCCAAGGCGGGCTTCAAGGGGCCGGACACCTCGCGCACGATCGACGTCGAGAAGTGCAAGAAGCCGACGAAGTCCTACAAGGACGCGAACAAGGTCATCGCGCCGGACCTGCGGTACAAGAACCTCCGCTCGGTCAAGGAGTGCCTCCAGGCCGCCGGCTGGCGCTACGACATCGAGATGCGGGACGAGGCCGTCTTCGGCCAGGACACCGTCCTGGAGCAGCTGCCCGCGGCCGGTGACGACGTGGCGAAGGACGACACGGAGTTCAAGCTGATCGTCTCCAGCGGCAACCCGCAGTAGGAGAGGCCGTTCCCGGGCCTCCCGGACGGCCCCGCGCGACACACCCGGCATCCCGGGCCACCCCGATGGGCGGCCCGGGATGCCGCTTTTGCCCCACTATGTAAATCTGAGCACGGACCTGCCGCCGTGCGGCCGGTCGCTCCGCCGCTCCGTTCGCCCGTCCGCACGTCCGCCTGCTCGCCCCACCGCATCGCCCTCGGTCTTCCGCATCACCGGATCTCGGTCCTCCGCATCACCGTCCTCGGTCTTCCGCATCACCGGATCCCGGTCTCCGCTTCCACGGTCACCCGGAACGGGAGGGGCCACCCGTGACTCAACGCCTGCGCGTCCCGCACTGGGCGGCCGGAGCGGCGGTCGCCGCCGCGCTGCTGGTCACGGCGCCCGCGAGCGCCGCCCCCGGCGCCCCCGCGGCCGCGGTCACCGCCCGGACGACGGACGTGCCGGGAGGACCCTCCACGGAACTCGCCGGCAGCGCCGCGGGCGAGGGTCGGCAACGTCCCGGGCGACCCGCCGCCGAGCCGGCCTCCGTCGAACCGGCCCGGGCCCCGCGTCCGGCACGACCGGCCCACCCCGTGCGACCGGCCCGCCCCGAGCACCCCGTACGACCCGTGGAGCCGGCCGTTCCGCCCGAGGTGGCCCCCGAGCCGCAGCCGCACGCCGTACCGAGCACGCCCTCCTCCGTCACCGCGATCGGCACCGGGCCGAACGAGCGGGCCGCGGATCTGGCCGCCCACATACTGCCGCTCGGCACCGGGTTGGCCCTGATGGGACTGGGGCTCGGCTTCATGGGGATGCGGCTGCGGCGCGACCGCTGACCCTCGCCCCACCCCGCCCCCACGGCCTGCGAACCCCGGCCGGCCCGGCGCCGGCCCGTTCCCGGGATTCTTGCGATCGGGGGCATACTCGGTATACATACTGAGTATGTCGATTCGCCACGGGCTGCTCGCCCTGCTGGAACGGGGCCCCCGCTACGGCTCCCAACTGCGCTCCGAGTTCGAATCCCGCACCGGCTCCACCTGGCCGCTCAACGTCGGGCAGGTGTACACCACGCTCGCCCGCCTGGAGCGCGACGGACTCGTCGCCCCCGGCGGCGAGGACGCGGCCGGACACACCCTCTACGTGATCACCGACACCGGGAGCGCCGAACTGCGCCAGTGGTACGAGCGCCCCGTCGACCGCACCAACCCGCCCCGCGACGAGCTGTCCATCAAGCTCGCCATGGCCGTCGGCGCCCCCGGCGTGGACATCCGCGCCGTGATCCAGTCCCAGCGGCACGCCACCGTCCAGGCCATGCAGGACTACACCCGGCTCAAGGCCCGCGCCCTCGGCGCCATCGAAAGCGGGCAGGCCGACGAACGCGACGACCTCGCCTGGCTGCTGGTACTGGAGCAGCTGATCTTCCAGACCGAGGCCGAGGCGCGCTGGCTCGACCACTCCGAGGCACGGCTCGTACGGCTCGCCGCCCAAGCCCGCCGGACACCCGCCGAGCCCGCCCCACCCCGGGCCACCGCCACCGAGCCCACAGCCGGCGCCACCGCCGGCCGGCCCCGCACCGCCCGACCGCGGCGGGGCTGACCACCGTTCCAAGGGGGAACCCCTCATGCCCGACCAGCACCACGAACGACCCGTGCTCCAGCTCGACCGGCTCGTCCGCACCCACGGCAGCGGCGCCACCGAGGTGCACGCCCTGCGCGGGATCGACCTCAGCGTCCACCCCGGCGAACTCGTCGCCGTGATGGGCCCGTCAGGATCCGGAAAATCCACCCTGCTCACCCTCGCGGGCGGCCTCGACACACCCACCAGCGGCCGGGTCGTCGTCGAGGGCGTCGACATCACCACCGCGAGCCGCAAGCAGCTCGCGGCGCTGCGCCGGCGCAGCATCGGCTACGTCTTCCAGGACTACAACCTCATACCGGCCCTCACCGCGGCCGAGAACGTGGCGCTGCCCCTCGAACTCGACGGGATGTCCGCCCGCAGGGCCCGCTCCGCCTCGGTGGCCGCGTTGGAGGAGATGGGCCTCGCGCAGCTCGCCCACCGCTTCCCCGACGAGATGTCCGGCGGCCAGCAACAGCGCGTCGCCATCGCCCGCGCCCTGGTCGGGGACCGCCGACTGGTGCTCGCCGACGAGCCCACCGGCGCCCTCGACTCCGAGACCGGCGAGTCCGTCCTCGCCCTGCTGCGCAACCGCTGCGACGCGGGCGCGGCCGGCATCCTCGTCACGCACGAACCCCGCTTCGCCGCCTGGGCGGACCGCGTCGTCTTCCTGCGCGACGGCACCGTCGTCGACGAGACCCTGCGCAGCGGCGCCGACTCGCTGCTCACGGAGCGGACGGCCGGCCTGTGACCTCCCCGTTCAGCTCCTGGTACCACCCCTGGGCCGCGGCCCTGCGCATCGCCCGCCGCGACGCCTGGCGCGCCAAGGGCCGCAGCGCCCTCGTCCTGTCGATGATCGCCCTGCCGATCATCGGCGTGAGCGCCGCGGACCTCACCCTGCGCAGCGGCGAACTCTCGCCCGAACAGACGCTGACCCGGCAGCTCGGCGCCGCCGACGCCCGGATCGGCGAGGCCCACCTCGACGCCCCCCTGTTCCAGCACCCGGACGGCGAGCGCTACGCACCGGTCGGCGGCTACGACGCCTACCGGCCGGGCAAGCAGCCCGACCTGCCCCCGCTGAAGTCCACGGTCCCGGCGGGCGCCAGGGCCGTCGAGGACACCTCCGGCCACTCCAAGGTGCACACCGCGCACGGCATCCTCGCCACCGACCTGCGCGAGCTGGACGTCCACGATCCGGTGACCCGGGGCATCGTCGTCCTCGACCGCGGCCGGTTGCCCGACGGGCCCGGGGAGATCGTCGCCACCAACGCCTTCCTGAAGGCCTCCGGGCTGTACGTCGGCTCCTCGGTCACCCCGCGCGGTTCACCGGTCGCGTACAAGGTCGTGGGGGCGTACGAGCTCCCGTCCTCGCTGAAGGCCGTGGAACTGCTCGCCCTCCCCGGCACCCTGCTCACCCCGCTGGACAGGGCCCTGCAGTCCACCGGGGCGCCCGGGGTGTCGGCCCGGACCTCGTACCTGGTCTCCGTCGGCGGCGATGGTTTCACGTGGAACATGGTCAAGAAGGCCAACACCAAGGGCGCGCTCGTGCTCTCCCGCGCCGTGTCCCTGAACCCGCCCGCCGACTCCGACGTCCCGCTGTTCCGGCAGGAACCGAAGGAACGGTTCGAGCAGCCCGGATCGGGGGGCAGCGTCACCGAGCGGGCCGTCCTGGCCACCGTCGTCGGCCTGACCATGCTGGAGGTGTGCCTGCTCGCCGGTCCCGCCTTCGCGGTCGGCGCCCGGCGCTCGCGCCGCCAGCTGGGGCTGCTCGGCGCGAACGGCGGCGACCGACGGCACATCCGGGCCGTCGTGCTCTCCGGTGGCCTCGTGATCGGCGCCGCCGCGGCCGTCATCGGCACCGCGATCGGCGTGGCCCTCACCGTCGGGCTGAGGCCCGTACTGGAGGAGCAGCTCGGGGCCCGTTTCGGCGGCTTCGACGTCCGCCCGCTGGAGCTCCTCGGGATCGCCCTGCTCGCCGTGCTGACCGGCCTCCTCGCGGCGATCGTGCCCGCCGTCACCGCGTCCCGGCAAACCGTCCTGGCCTCGCTGACCGGCCGCCGCGGCGTCCGACGCGCCAACCGGGTACTGCCCGTCATCGGCCTCGTCGCCGTGGTCGGGGGCGCCGCGCTCGTCCTGTACGGAGCGAACCAGCGGGTCAGTGCCACCGTCGTCGCCGGCGGCAGCGCCATCGCCGAGCTGGGCGTCGTCGCCCTCACGCCGGTACTCGTCGGTCTGTTCGGGCGGCTCGGGCGATGGCTGCCGCTCTCTCCGCGCCTCGCGCTGCGCGACGCCGTCCGCAACCGGGGGCGCACCGCGCCGGCCGTGGCCGCCGTGCTGGCCGCCGTCGCCGGGACCGTCGCGGTCTCCACGTACGAGCACAGCCGTGACATCCAGGCCAGGCACGAGTACGTCGCCCAACTCCCGGCCGCCGCGGGCACGCTGACCGCCGGTGACAACAGCGGACACAAGGACGTCCCGGCCCTGCGCGAGACCCTCACCAGGACGCTGCCGGTCTCCGTGAGGGCCGACGTGGACCGGTTCGTGGTCGGCAACCCGAACTGCGAGAGGAGCGCCTCCGACCCGGGCTGCGGAAGTGTCGAACTCATCACCCCGAAGGAGCAGCGCTGCCCGCTCTTCGAAGCCCCGGGCGGGAGCGACTCCTTCACCCCCGAGCAGGCCCGTGAGCTGCGCAAGGACCCGCGCTGCGCACCGAGGAAGTTCTTCTCGTCCACCGATGTCGTCGTCGCCGACGAGAAACTGATGACCGTGCTCGCGGTCACCGACCCCGCGTCCACCACCGCCCTCAGGAACGGCCGGGCCGTCTCCTTCGACCCGCGCGACGTGAAGGACGGAAAGGTCACCCTGCGGGTCGTCACCGACCAGGCCGCCGCCGACGAGGCGTCCGCGAAGAACGCCGAAATCCCCGGCCAGGACAAGCCGCTCGCCGTGCACACGGCCCCCCGCCCGGACGAGGGCTGGGGCATCCGGCTGGTCGTACCGCCGGCCGCCGCCAAGGCGGCGGGGCTCGCCACCGCCCCCGTCGGCGCCTACTTCAGCCTCGACGGCCCCGCCACCGGCGAGCAACGGCAGAAGCTCGACGGGGAGATCGACCGGATGGGCGCCGACGCCCACCTCAGCATCGAGGAGGGCTACAAGACGGAGAGCACCCTCGGCGTGCTCGTCCTCACCGTCTTCGCGGGCCTGGTCACCATCGGCGCGGCCGGCATCGCGACCGGCCTCGCCCAGGCCGACGCCGAGGCCGACCTCAAGACGCTCGCGGCGGTCGGCGCGGCCCCGCGCGTGCGGCGCACCCTGAGCGGCTTCCAGTGCGGGGTGGTCGCCCTGATGGGCGTGGTCCTGGGATCCGCCGCCGGGATCCTGCCGGCGGTCGGACTGCGGCTCACCCAGGAACGCGAGCAGGAACGCCTGATCCGGCGCGGCGTCGAAATGGGCTACGCCACGCTGAAGGACACCGAGCTGTACGTGCCGATCGCCGTGCCCTGGGCCACGCTGGCCGCACTGCTGATCCTGGTGCCGCTGGGAGCGGCCCTGCTCGCCGCACTGGTCACCCGGTCGAGCGGCGCGCTGGCCCGCCGGGAAGCGGGCTGACACCGGTGGCGGGGGCCGGGCGATGTTCCGGCCCCCGTACAGGGTGGATCACGCTCTCGCGGGGGCACACCGTGTGAGTACGCAGGTGTGCGAGAGAATGACGGCATGGAGATGCCGAGGAGTGAACGGTCGCAGGACAGCCCCCCGAACGTCCTGATCGTGGGACAGGACGGGATGGCGGTCGGCGGCGCCGATGACGAGTCGCGCGAGGTCCCGGTGACGGAGATGGTCGAACAGCCCGCCAAGGTCATGCGGATCGGCAGCATGATCAAGCAACTCCTGGAAGAGGTACGTGCCGCACCTCTCGACGAGGCGAGCCGGGTCCGGCTCAAGGACATCCACGCCGCCTCGGTCAAGGAGCTCGAAGACGGCCTCGCCCCCGAGTTGGTCGAGGAACTGGAGCGCCTGTCCCTGCCGTTCACCGAGGAGGCCATTCCCTCCGAGGCGGAACTGCGGATCGCTCAGGCGCAGTTGGTGGGCTGGTTGGAGGGTCTCTTCCACGGGATCCAGACGGCCCTGTTCGCGCAGCAGATGGCGGCGCGGGCCCAGTTGGAGCAGATGCGCCGCGCTCTGCCGCCCGGCGGTTCGCACGAGGACGACGAGGACGGCCCGCACGGCGCGGTCCGCTCCGGCCCCTACCTCTGACCTCCGACGAGCACCGAGCACCACACCGGCGGGGCCGGGGCGACCGCGCCCCGGCCCCGCCGCCGTTCCGGGCCCGGCCCCGGGCGGCCCCGGGCGGCCCCGGGCGGGCCCGGGCCGCCGCGCCGCCCGTGGGTGGGACCGGTAAGGGCGCCGTAAGCAGGGGCGGACGGGGTGGCGCGGGGCCCGCATACTCGGGGCATGAGCTACGACGCGATCGTCCTCGCCGGCGGCGCCGCGCGCCGCCTCGGCGGGGCCGACAAGCCCGGCCTGCGCGTCGGCGGCCGGGCCCTGCTGGACCGGGTCCTCGACGCGTGCGCCGAGGCCGGGACCACCGTCGTGGTCGGCGACCGACGGGCGACGTCCCGCCCGGTGCGCTGGGCCCGCGAGGACCCGCCCGGCGGCGGCCCGGTGGCCGCGCTGGACGCCGGGTTGCGGGCCACGACGGCCGAGCTGGTCCTGGTGCTCTCCGCCGACCTGCCCTTCCTCGACCGGGACACCGTCCGTGCGCTGCTGGCCGCCGACGGGGCCGACGGGGCGCTGCTCCGGGACCCCGACGGGCGGAACCAGCCGTTGGTCGCGGCCTACCGGGCCGAGCCGCTGCGCCGCGAGATCGCCCTGCTGGCCACCGAGCACGGCGGCCTGTCCGGGCTGCCGCTGCGCGCGCTGACCGGCGAGCTCGATCTGACGTCCGTCCCCGCCGCTGCGCCACTCGCCTCCTTCGACTGCGACACCTGGGAGGACCTGGCGGCGGCCCGCGCCCGGATCAGGGAGCATGGGACCGTGCTGGAGCAATGGATCAACGCCGCCAAGAACGAGCTCGGCATCGACGTCGACGTCGACGTCACGGCCCTGCTCGACCTCGCCCGTGACGCCGCCCACGGCGTCGCCCGACCCGCGGCTCCGCTGACGACCTTCCTCGTCGGCTACGCGGCCGCCCGCGCCGAGGCGCAGGGCGCCGACCCGGCGCAGGCCGTCCTCGACGCCTGCCACCGGACCGCCGAGCTGGCCCTGCGCTGGGCCGAGGAGGCGCAGCCCGCCGATCCCCAGGAGAGCGGCTCAGGATGACCCGTACCGACGCCGACGGCGCCCTGGACGAAGCCCTTGCCCTGGTCAGCCGCGATGCCCGGGCCCACGCCGCGGAGGGCCACCGGGCCACGGCCTGGCCGCAGGCCCGGACGGTGGCCGTCCGGGCCGGCTCCGGCGTACGCGGCAGCAGCCACCGGGTCACGCTCCCGGACGCACTGGGCGAGGTGCTGGAGGCCCCCCTGGAGGCCCTGAGCGACCTGCCCTCCTTCGACACCTCCGCCATGGACGGATGGGCCGTCGCCGGCCCCGGCCCCTGGCGGATGCGCGCCGGTGGGGTCCTGGCCGGGACGGAGCCGCCGGCGGCCCTCGCGGACGGCGAGGCCGTCCGGATCGCCACGGGCGCCCGGATCCCGGCGGACACCAGCGCCGTGATCCGCAGCGAGCACGTCCGCGAGGCCGGCGCCCAGTTGTACGCCGAGCGACCCGTCGGCACCGGCCAGGACATCCGCCCGCGCGGCCAGGAGTGCCGCTCCGGGGACCTGTTGCTGCCCGTCGGTTCCCTCGTCACCCCGGCCGTCCTCGGCCTGGCCGCGGCGGCCGGGTACGACGAGCTGGTCACCCGGCCCCGACCCCGCGTGGAGATCCTCGTCCTCGGCGACGAACTGCTGGCCGAGGGCCGCCCCCACGACGGCCTGATCCGCGACGCCCTCGGACCCATGCTCGGTCCCTGGCTGACCCGGCTCGGCGCGCAGGTCACCGGCACGCGCCGGCTCGGGGACGACCCGGCCGGCGCGGAAGCCCTGTACGAGGCCGTCACCGGCTCCACCGCGGACCTCTTGATCACCACCGGCGGCACCGCCTCCGGGCCCGTCGACCACGTGCACCCCGTGCTGGCCCGTGCCGGCGCCGAACTGCTCGTGGACGGGGTCGCCGTGCGCCCCGGGCACCCGATGCTCCTGGCCCGCATCGGCGACCGGGCGCAGGGGCGCCACGTCGTCGGCCTGCCCGGGAACCCGCTGGCCGCCGTGTCCGGGCTGCTGACCCTCGCCGAGCCCCTGCTGCGCGCCCTCGCGGGCCGCCGGCAGCGGCCGCGCTACACGGTGCCGGTGCAGGGGGACGTGCCCGGCCACCCGCACGACACCCGGCTCGTGCCGGTGCTGCTGACCGACGAACATGCCGTGCCGCTGCGGTACAACGGCCCGGCGATGCTGCGCGGCGTGGCCGCCGCCGACGCGCTGGCCGTCGTACCGCCGCACGGCGCACGATCCGGGCAGGACCTCGAAATCCTCGACCTGCCCTGGGCTTCGGGGGGATGTTTCACGTGAAACTTCACGGCCAGGACGCCATGGCGCGCGGCGCGGACGAGAAGCTCGTCTCGCGCCGCATCAAGCTGCCCAAACGCGTCGTCGAGAAGCCGCTGCGGCAGGTGAGCCGGCGGCTGCTGATGGCCCTGTTCGTCCTGTGCCTGACGGTCCTGATCGTCTGGCTCGACCGCGACGGGTACCACGACAACGCGAACGGATCGGTCGATCTCCTCGACTGCGTCTACTACGCGACCGTCACCCTGTCCACGACGGGATACGGCGACATCGTCCCGTACAGCGACACCGCGCGGCTGGTCAACATCCTGCTGATCACCCCGCTGCGGGTGCTGTTCCTGATCATCCTGGTCGGCACCACCCTGGAAGTGCTCACGGAACGCACCAGGGAAGAATGGCGGCTGAGTCGCTGGAGGAAGAACTTGCGTGAGCACACGGTCGTCGTCGGCTTCGGTACGAAGGGCCGCTCGGCGCTGCAGACGCTGCTGGCCACCGGCCTCAGCAGGGAACAGGTCGTCATCGTCGACCCCAGCGCCAAGGTCATCGACATCGCCAACGCGGAGGGGTTCACGGGCGTGGTCGGCGACGCCACCCGCTCGGACGTCCTGCTGCGGGCGGAGATCCAGAAGGCCCGTCAGATCGTCATCGCCACCCAGCGGGACGACACGGCGGTCCTCGTGACGCTGACGGCACGCCAGCTCAACCGGGGCGCGAAGATCGTCGCGGCGGTCCGCGAGGAGGAGAACGCGCCGCTGCTGAAGCAGTCCGGCGCGGACGCGGTCATCACCAGCGCGAGCGCGGCCGGACGGCTCCTCGGGCTGTCCGTGCTCAGCCCGAGCGCGGGCACCGTGATGGAGGACCTCATCCAGCAGGGCAGCGGCCTCGACCTGATCGAACGGCCCGTCAACAAGTCCGAGGTGGGCCGGAGCGTGCGGGAGACCGACGACCTGGTGGTGAGCGTGCTGCGCGGCCACCGCCTGCTCGCCTACGACGACCCGCACGCGAGCCCGCTGCAGTTGACCGACCGGGTCATCACCATCGTGCGTGCCACGCGCCCGCTCTCGCCGCAGGCCACGCTCGGCCCGGCGGAGTAGGACGGCGGCGGGTCGGCTCGGGTCCTCGCCGTCCGCGGCCGGCGCCGGCGCGGCGGCCCGTTGGCGTGCCGGTCCACGTGCTGGGCCGCGCGGGCGGGTTCGCGTAGCCTCCGGGCCATGCATGCGATCACGATCGAGCAGCCCGGTGGCCCCGAGGCCCTCGTCTGGGCCGACGTACCCGATCCGGTGGCCGGCGAGGGGGAGGTGCTCGTCGAGGTCGCGGCGAGCGCCGTGAACCGCGCCGACGTCCTCCAGCGACAAGGTTTCTACGATCCGCCGCCCGGCGCCTCGCCCCACCCCGGCCTGGAGTGTTCCGGCCGCATCGCCGCCGTCGGGCCGGGAGTGTCCGGCTGGTCGGTCGGCGACGAGGTGTGCGCGCTGCTGTCCGGTGGTGGGTACGCGCAGCGGGTGGCCGTGCCGGCCGGGCAGCTCCTGCCGGTGCCGGAGGGCATCGACCTGGTGAGCGCCGCCGCGCTGCCGGAGGTCGTCGCGACGGTGTGGTCCAACGTGTTCATGGTCGCCGGGCTGCGTCCCGGCGAGACCCTGCTCGTCCACGGCGGCTCCAGCGGGATCGGCACGATGGCGATCCAGCTCGGCAAGGCGGTCGGCGCACGGGTCGCGGTGACCGCGGGCGGCAAGGAGAAGCTGGCGCGCTGCGCGGAGCTCGGCGCGGACGTCCTGATCGACTACCGCGAGCAGGACTTCGTGGAGGAGCTGCGGTCCGCGACGGGCGGTGCCGGGGCGGACGTGATCCTCGACATCATGGGCGCGAAGTACCTGGCGCGGAACCTGGACGCGCTCGCCGTCAACGGGCGGCTCGCCGTGATCGGGATGCAGGGCGGGGTGAAGGCCGAACTGAACCTCGGCATCCTGCTCGCCAAGCGGGCCGCGATCACCGCCACCTCGCTGCGGACCCGCCCCCTGGAGGAGAAGGCCGCCATCATCGCGGCCGTACGGGAGCACGTGTGGCCGCTGGTGGCTGCGGGACGGGTGCGTCCCGTGGTGCACGCGACGTACCCGATGGCCGAGGCCGCGGAGGCCCACCGGGTGCTGGAGTCCAGCGCCCACGTCGGCAAGCTGCTGCTGACCGTGTAGCCCCCCACGGCCGGGCGGGAAACGGGGTTCACGGCCGGGCGGGGTGGGGGTCCCGCCCGGCCGTGGTTCCCGGGGCCGCCGCCCCGGGAGTTCTTCGCCCGCCGCTGCGGCGGGTCGTACCCGCCGGATCCTGCCGGGACCGCGGGGTACGACACCGCGGCCCCGGCCGCCGGGATCCGGACGGGCGGTTCAGAGGCTGCGGAGCAGCACCGCCGGGTTCTCCACGCAGTCGGCGACGTACCGCAGGAAGCCGCCCGCCGTGCCGCCGTCGCAGACCCGGTGGTCGAAGGTCAGCGACAGCTGGACGACCTTGCGCACGGCCAGCTCCCCCTGGTGCACCCACGGCTTGGGGATGATCCGGCCCACGCCGAGCATCGCGGCCTCGGGGTGGTTGATGATCGGCGTGGAGCCGTCGACCCCGAACACCCCGTAGTTGTTGAGAGTGAACGTCCCGCCCGTGAGGTCGGACGGCGCCAGCTTGCCCGCCCGGGCGAGCTCGGTCAGCCGGGCGAACTCGGCCGACAGGGACTCCGGGCTGCGGTCCTGCGCGTCCCGGACCACCGGGACCATGAGCCCGCGCCCGGTCTGCGCGGCGAAGCCGAGGTGCACGGCCGGGAGCCGGACGATCTCGTTCGCCGCGAGGTCGACGGTGGAGTTGAGTTCCGGGTACTTGGCGAGCGCGGCCGTACAGATCCGGGCGAGCAGCGCGAGGACCGAGATCTTCGGGCCGTCCACGGCGTTCATCGCGGCCCGGGCCGCCATCAGTTCGGTGGCGTCCGCGTCGACCCAGCAGGTGGCCTCGGGGATCTCGCGGCGGCTGCGCGAGAGCTTCTCGGCGACGACCCCGCGCAGCCCCTTGAGCGGGATCCGCTCGCCCTGGGCGGCGGGACGGGGCGCCGCGTCGGACGCCGCGGGCACATGCTCCGGGGCGACCGCCGCGGAGGCGCCCGCGAGGGCCGCCTCGACGTCGGCCCGCAGGATCAGGCCCTCCGGGCCGGAGCCGTGCAGCGCCCGCAGGTCGAGCCCGTTGTCCCGGGCCAGCTTGCGCACCAGCGGCGAGATCACCGGAACGGGCCCGACGGCCACGGGAGCCGCAGGGGCCACGGCCGCCGGAGCGGCAACGGCCACGGCGGCAGGGGCGGCCGGGACCGCGGCCGACGCCGTGCCCGCCGGCCGGACCCGGCGGCGCCGCGCCGGCCGGGAGTGGTCCGTGCCGTAGCCGACCAGGACGTTGCCCGACCCGGAAGCCGTCTCCGCCGGCTCGGGCTCCGGCATGGTGCCCGAGCCGACCGCCACCGTGATCAGCGGGGCCCCGACCGGGAGCTCCGTGCCCTCCTCACCGAAGCGCGCGGTGACCACGCCCCCGTACGGGCAGGGGACCTCGACCATCGCCTTGGCGGTCTCGACCTCGACGACGGGCTGGTCGATCTCGACCACGTCGCCCACGGCCACCAGCCAGCGGACGATCTCCGCCTCGGTCAGCCCCTCCCCGAGGTCGGGCAGCTTGAACTCCAGTACCTGCGGCATCAGTTCTCCCACTGCAGGCGGGCCACGGTGTCCAGGATCCGGTCCACACCGGGCAGGTGGTGCTTCTCCAGCATCGGCGGCGGGTACGGGATGTCGAAGCCCGTCACGCGCAGCACGGGCGCCTCCAGGTGGTGGAAGCAGCGCTCCGTCACGCGGGCGGCGATCTCCGCGCCCGGTCCGCCGAAGCCGCCGGCCTCGTGGACCACGACCGCGCGCCCGGTACGGCGCACGGAGGCCACGACCGTCTCCTCGTCGAACGGGACGAGCGAGCGCAGGTCCACGACCTCCAGGTCCCAGCCCTCCTCGCGGGCCGCCTCGGCCGCCTCCAGACAGACCGGCAGCGACGGCCCGTAGGTGATCAGCGTGGCGCTCGTGCCCGCCCGGCGGACCAGCGCCTTGCCGATCCCGGGGACCTCGTCCGGGGCGTCCGGCGACCACGGCGACTTCGACCAGTACAGCCGCTTGGGCTCCAGGAAGACCACCGGGTCGTCGCTCGCGATCGACGCGCGCAGCAGCCCGTACGCGTCCTCGACCGTCGCCGGGGTGACGACCGTCAGGCCGGGCGTGGCGACGTAGTACGCCTCGGAGGAGTCGCAGTGGTGCTCGACGCCGCCGATGCCACCGCCGTACGGGACGCGGATGGTGATCGGCAGCGGCATCGCGCCCCGGGTGCGGTTGCGCATCTTCGCCACGTGCGAGATGAGCTGCTCGAAGGCCGGGTACGCGAACGCGTCGAACTGCATCTCCACGACCGGCCGCAGCCCGTACATGGCCATGCCGACCGCGGTGCCGAGGATCCCGGCCTCCGCGAGCGGGGTGTCCGTCACGCGGTCCTCGCCGAACTCCTTCACGAGGCCGTCCGTGATCCGGAAGACCCCGCCCAGCGCCCCGACGTCCTCGCCCATGACGTGGACCGTCGGGTCCTCGGCCATCGCGTCGCGCATGGCCCGGGTGAGGGCCTGCGCCATCGTCGCGGGCTTCACCGCCCGCTGTGCCACCGTGCTCACGCCTCTTCCTCGGCTTCCAGTTCGGCGCGCAGCAGGTCGGCCTGCTCGCGCAGTCGTCCGGTCTGCTCCGCGTAGACGTGCGCGAAGAGGTCCATCGGGTCCACGACCGGTTCGGCGTTCATCCGCTCGCGCAGGTTCGCGGCCATCTCCTCGGCCGCGTCGCGCGCTTCCCGGATGCCGTCCTCGTCGAGGATCCCGCGGGCGGTGAGCTCGCGCTCCAGCAGTTCGACCGGGTCGTGCGCCTTCCAGGCCTCCACCTCGGCGTCGGTGCGGTAGCGGGTCGCGTCGTCGGCGTTCGTGTGGGCCTCCATCCGGTACGTGACGGCCTCGATGAGGGTCGGGCCGCCGCCGGTGCGGGCGCGCTGGACGGCCTCGGTGAGGACCTCGTGCATGGCCGCGACGTCGTTCCCGTCGACCAGCCGGCCGGGCATCCCGTAGCCGACGGCCTTGTGGGCCAGCGTCGGCGCCGCGGTCTGCTTGGCGAGCGGGACGGAGATGGCGAAGCCGTTGTTCTGGACCAGGAAGACCACCGGGGCCTGCCAGACGGCCGCGAAGTTCAGCGCCTCGTGGAAGTCGCCCTCGCTGGTGCCGCCGTCACCGACCATGGCCAGCGCGACGACCTCGTCCCCGCGCAGCCGGGCGGCGTGGGCGACGCCCACCGCGTGCGGCAGCTGGGTGGCGAGGGGGGTGCACAGCGGGGCTATCCGGTACTCGCGCGGGTCGTAGCCGGTGTGCCAGTCGCCCCGCAGCAACGTGAGGGCCTGTACGGGGTCCAGCCCGCGCGCCACGGCCGCCAGGGTGTCCCGGTAGCTCGGGAAGAGCCAGTCCTGCTCCTCCAGGACCAGGGCGGCCGCGATCTCGCAGGCCTCCTGGCCGACGGTGGACGGGTACACGGCGAGACGGCCCTGCCGGGTCAGCGCGGTGGCCTGCGCGTTGTAGCGGCGGCCTCGCACGAGTTCGGCGTAGTACCGGCGCATCAGCACCGGATCGAGGCGGTCGGCCGCCTCGGTGCCCAGCACCCGGTACGGCTCGGGGTCCGGAAGCAGCGCGGCTGCGTCCGTACGGGGCCTCCAGGCGGGCGGCGGGGTTGCACGGTGGGACGCACCGGCACCGGGCAGCTCTTGGACCGTCATGGCGGCGTACACCTCCTCGTGGGAAGCGGGCAGGGAGTGCCCCGGATGTGAGGCCCCTCACCAACCGATTGTTCGGTTGCCCGGGCAATTTGGCTACAGGCGGCTCCAGGCTGTGGACAAACTGGCGCCGGGGCCGTGGGATGGGTGCAGGACGTCCAGGAGAGGGAGGCATCGGGCAATGCCGGATGAACAAATGGCCGGAGCGGGTTCGACGCCGGTCCCGCCGGGGGCGGCCCCCGGCGCCCCTCCGGTGCCTCCCCGCCCCCTGGATCCGATCGACCGGTCGATCATGCGGCTGCTCCAGGCGGACGGCCGGGCCTCCATACGCTCGGTGGCCGAGCAGGTCCACGTGTCGCGGGCCAACGCCTACGCCCGCATCAACCGGCTCATCGACGACGGGGTGATCCGCGGGTTCACGGCCCGGGTGAACCACGAGAGGGCCGGTCAGGGCGCCTCCGCCTACATCACCCTGAAGATCGTCCAGAACTCGTGGCGGACGGTGCGCGAACAACTGCGCGAGCTGCCCGGCGCGGCGCACATCGCGCTGGTCAGCGGGGATTTCGACGTACTGCTGCTCGTCCACACCCCGGACAACCGGACCCTGCGCGAGCTGGTGCTGACGCGCCTCCAGTCCATCCCGGAGGTCCTCTCCACGCGCACGCTGCTGGTCTTCGAGGAGACGGACCTCCTCGACCCGGGGCCGGCCGCCGGCCCGGCCCTCGCGGAGGAGTGAACCGCCCGCCCCGCCCGCCCACCGGTACGACTGGTCCGACCGGGTGGTGCGAGGGGGCGGCCGGGTGGCGAGAGGGGCGGCCGAGCGCACGAACGCGCCCCCGGGGGATCCCCGGGGGCGCGTTCGTGTCCGGGGACGGCTCGTCGCCGCCGCGGCCCTACGGAGTCGCGCGGAGCCCGTCGAAGGCCATGTGGACCACCGCGTCGGCGAGCTGCCCGTGGTCCGCGCCGGGGTGCGGGCGGTACCACTCCACGAGCGAGTTCACCATGCCGAACAGCAGGCGCGTGGCGAGCCGGATGTCCACGTCGGCGCGCAGGTCGCCGTCGGCGGCGGCGGCCTTCAGCAGGTCGGCCACCCGGTGGTCGAACTCGCGGCGCCGCTCCAGCGCCCAGCGTTCGGTGCGGGTGTTGCCGCGGACCCGCAGCAGCAGGGTCACGTACGGCAGTTCGCCGAGCAGCACCTCGACCGTCCGCCGGGTCACGTACTCGACGCGTTCGACCGCCCGACCGCGTACGGCGCCGGGTTCGTCGAGGACGGCGAAGAGGCCGTCCAGGGCTCGGCTCACGGCCCGCAGCAGCAGCTCCTCCTTGCCCGCCACGTGGTGGTAGATGGAGGACTTGGAGATTCCGGCCGCCTTGGAGAGGTGCTCCATCGAGGTGCCGTCGTAACCCCGCTCGATGAAGACCTGCACGGCCACGGAGAGCAGCGTCTCCGGGGTGTAGGTGTCCCGCCTGACAGTGGTCATGCCGTGTCCTCCCCCTCGTCGTCCGCGCCCGCCGCGTAGCCCAGCCTGAACAGCGCCAGCGAGGGCGCGTAGCGGCCGCCGGGACAGCGTTCGTCCAGGTTGTGCAGCAGGTCGTAGGCCCAGTCCGGGCCGAGCCGCTCGTGCCAGGCGGACGGACCCAGCGGGTAGTTGACGCCGAGCGTCATCGCGGTGTCGATGTCCTCGGCGTCCGCGACGCCCCGCGCCACGGCGTCGGCGGTCAGGTCGATCAGCATGGCGACGGTCCGGGCGACGATCATGCCGGGGACGTCGCCGATGACGGACACCTTCTTGCCCAGCTTCTGGAAGAGCCCGACGGCCTCGGCCAGGGTCCGAGCGCTGACGTCCTCGCTCGCCGAGAGCGCGATCCGGGTGGCGCCCCGGTAGTCCAGGGCGAGGTCGAAGTAGACGACGTCGGTGAACTCCACGGAGGTCTTGCCGTCCGCGAGCACCAGCTGGCCGTCTCCGGGCAGCTGGATGTACGGCCCACCGTGCCCGGTGGCCGTCACCGCGATCCCGGCCTCCTCGATGAGCTCGGCAAGCTCCGCCGCCGGCCCGAGGTCGCCGACGACGGTGACCTTGTCCGGCGCCTCCTCGGGGCCCGCCGTGTGCGGCTCGGGGAGCGGGGCGTCCTCCCCGTACGCGAACCAGCCCTGCCCGGACTTCCGGCCGAGCCGGCCCGACTGGACCAGCCGGCGCTGGGCGAGCGAGGGGGTGAACTTGGGGCTCCGGAAGAACGAGTCCCAGACGGAACGGGTGACGGCCTCGTTGACGTCCTGGCCGATCAAGTCCGTGAGCTGGAAGGGACCCATCCGGAAGCCGCCGCTCTCGCGGAGCACGGCGTCGATGGTGGCCGGATCGGCTCCCCGTTCCTCGTACACCGCGAAGGACTCCGCGTAGAACGGTCGGGCGATCCGGTTGACGATGAACCCGGGGGTGTCGGAGCAGCGGACCGGGGTCTTGCCCCAGCCGAGGACCGTGCCGTAGGCGCTCTCGGCCACGTCGGGGTCGGTCGCGTGGCCGCTGACGACCTCGACGAGCGGCAGCAGCGGCGCGGGGTTGAAGAAGTGCAGGCCGAGGAAGCGGCCGGGGTGGCGGAGGCCGGCCGCGAGCTCGGTGACGGAGAGCGAGGAGGTGTTGGTCGCCAGCACCGCCTCCGGCGCGATCACCCCTTCGAGGGCGGCGAAGAGAGTTCGCTTGACGGTGACGTCCTCGACGACGGCCTCGATGACGAGGGCCGATCCGGCGAGGTCGGCGAGCGTGCCCGCCGCGCCGATCCGGCCGATGGCCTCCTCGGCCTCGGCACGGTCCAGCCGGCCCTTGGCGGCCATCCGTTCGACACGGTCGCGCACGAGCCCCGCGCCGGCCTCGGCGAAGGCGGGGTCGATGTCGTGGAGCAGCACGCGGTGACCCGCGAGGAGGGCGACCTGGGCGATGCCCTGCCCCATGGTGCCGGCGCCGATGACCGCCACAGTGCGGGACCGCTCGATTGCTGTCATGTCCTGATCCTCCCGCACCGACTTATCCACAGGCCTGCCGGGCCCTCTTGTCCCGACCGATCGTTCGGTTACTCTAACTCCAGTCTGCTCTTCTTCACCCGCCCCTGCCTGATCTCAGCCTGCGAAACCAGCCTGATCTTGCCCGGCTCAACGAGGAGTTGGTCCCTGATGGCCGCCGAGCTCACCCTCCCCCAGCTGTCCGAGAAGCACCGGCCCACCCTGGACCAGGCGCTGGCTGCCATCCGCAGTCGCGCCTACTGGTCCCCGCACCCCGAACACCCCAAGGCCTACGGGGAGACCGCCCCGGCCGACGGGCTCGCCGCCTTCGAGGCCGTCCGCGGTACCCGCTTCGCACTCGACCAGCCCGGCACCGACGGCTGGACGGGCGGCGAGGTCTCCCCGTACGGCCCGGAGCTGGGCGTCGAGTACCCGCACGCCGACCCGGACGTGCTGCTGCCCGCGATGCGGGCCGGCGCGGGCGCCTGGCGGGACGCCGGGCCCGAGGCCCGCGCCCTGGTCTGCATCGAGATCCTGGCCCGGATCGGCGCGCGGACGCACGAGTTCGCGCACGCGGTCATGCACACCAGCGGCCAGGCCTTCATGATGGCGTTCCAGGCCGGCGGCCCCCACGCCCAGGACCGCGGCCTGGAGGCCGTGGCCTACGCGTACGAGGAGCAGACCCGCGTACCCGGCCGGGCCGACTGGTCGAAGCCCCAGGGCAAGCGGGACCCGCTGGAGCTCGACAAGACCTTCACCGCCGTCCCCCGGGGCATCTCCCTGATGATCGGCTGCAACACCTTCCCCACCTGGAACGGCTACCCGGGCCTGTTCGCCTCGCTCGCCACCGGCAATCCCGTGCTGGTCAAGCCGCACCCGCGGGCCGTCCTGCCGCTGGCGCTCACCGTCAAGGTGGCCCGGGAGGTCCTCGCCGAGTCCGGTTTCGACCCGAACCTGGTGGCCCTCGCGGTCGAGCGCCCGGGCGAGGGCATCGCGAAGACCCTCGCGCTGCGCCCCGAAATCAAGATCATCGACTACACCGGCTCGACGGAGTTCGGGGACTGGCTGGAGGCCAACGCCCGCCAGGCCCAGGTCTACACGGAGAAGGCGGGCGTCAACACCGTCGTCCTCGACTCCACCTCCGACTACAAGGGGATGCTCTCCAACCTGGCGTTCTCGCTGTCCCTGTACAGCGGCCAGATGTGCACCACCCCGCAGAACCTGCTGATCCCGCGCGACGGCATCGCGACGGACGCCGGCCACAAGTCGTACGACGAGGTCGTCGCCGACCTCGCCGCCTCGGTCGGCGGCCTGCTGGGCGACGACGCCCGGGCCAACGCCCTCCTCGGCGCCCTGGTCAACCCGGACGTCAAGAGCCGCCTGGAGGCCGCCGCATCCCTCGGCGAGGTGGCCCTGGCCTCCCGCGAGGTGGTCAACCCGGAGTTCCCGGACGCCGTGGTGCGCACCCCGGTCGTGGTCAAGCTGGACGCCGCCAAGCCGGACCCCGAGGCGGCCTACCTCTCGGAGTGCTTCGGCCCGGTCTCCTTCGCGGTCGCGGTGGACTCCACCGCCGACGCCCTGGAGCTGCTGCGCCGCACGGTGCGGGAGAAGGGCGCGATGACGGTGGGCGCGTACACGACGTCACCGGACACCGAGCGCGCCATCGAGGAGGTCTGTCTGGAGGAGTCGGCGCAGCTCTCGCTGAACCTGACCGGCGGGGTCTACGTCAACCAGACCTCGGCCTTCTCCGACTTCCACGGCTCCGGCGGCAACCCGGCGGCGAACGCCGCCCTGTGCGACGGCGCGTTCGTCGCGAACCGCTTCCGCGTGGTGGAGGTCCGCCGCCAGGCGTGACCCGCTCGGGCCGCCCTGTCGACCGGGGCGGCCCCGTGCCGCCCCGGCCCACCTCCGCGAGCCTGCCGGGCGCGGTCGACATGCTGCTGATGACCGTCCGGAGCGTCCGGGGCGTCCGCGGGGAACAGGGCCACGTCAACCCACGGGCGGTCCTCGCTGCGGCTCCACGACCCCGCGGCCCCGGGCTCGGCCCCGCTCCGGCCGGCCCTCCTCGTCACGGCCGGGCCGGACCGCCCCAGTGGAAGAGGGTCATGGCCACGCTGGTGGCCAGGTTGTAGCTGGAGACCTGCGGGCGCATCGGCAGGGAGACGAGGTGGTCCGCCCGGGCCCGGAGCTCGGGTGAGATCCCGTGGCGCTCGGAGCCGAAGGCCAGCAGGGCGTCGTCCGGGAGGGCGAGGTCGCGGATGTCCGCGCCCTCCGGGTCGAGCGCGTACAGCGGCCCGGCCGGCAGTTCGTCCAGGGCGAGCCGTTCGACCGTGGTGGCGTAGTGCAGCCCTGCGCCGGCCCGCACCACGTTGGGGTGCCAGGGGTCGAGGTCACCACGGGTGACCACGCCCGTGGCGCCGAACCCGGCGGCGAGGCGGACGACGGCGCCCACGTTGCCCAGGTTGCGCGGGTTGTCGAGGACCACGACCGGCGCGGGCCGGGGCAGCCGCTCCAGTGCCGCCCGCCCGGCGGCCCGGTCGGGCCGGACGGCGAGCGCGGCGACGCCGGTGGGGTGGACGCGGGGCAGCAGGTCGCCCAACGGGGCGGACCGCACCAGCCGTCCCACCTCCGGGGCGACGTCCGGAGCGAGCTCGGCGGCCAGGGCCCGTACGGCGTCGGGGTCGTCGGCGACGACCGCCCGGATCTCGGCGCCGAAGCGCAGGGCGTGCTTCAGCGCGTGGAACCCGTCGAGCAGGACCACGGCGTCCTGCCCCGCGGTCTCCCGCCACTGCCGCACGCTCTCGTCGGGACTCCGCTGCTCGCTCATGCGCCGACCCTACGACGCCGCGGACGGGGCGCCGGCCCCGGAGGCGCCCACGGCCCCGCCCCGGGTTCAGCGCGGCAGCGCGCCGGGGTCCGCCCCGACCGTCGGCGCCTGCGGATCCTCCGGGGCCCGGAGATCCCGCGGACCCTCCCGGTCCACGCCGTCCACGCCCACGCCGTCCGAGGGCTCCCGCGCCCCCGGTACCGGCACCCGCCGCCCCCGCCCCCGTCCGGGGCGCAGCGCCGCGGCCCGCGCGCCGAGCCACACCAGGAAGGCCGTCGGCAGGAACACCGCGTCGGCGGCGATCATCGCCAGGGAGAAGAACGGCAGGCCCAGCAGCACCGCGATGCCGGCGTGCTCCAGCATCATGACCGCCAGCAGCACGTTCTTCACGCGCCGGTCGAACAGCGTGAACGGGAAGGCGACCTGCACCGCCACGGTCCCGTACGTCAGCAGCATCACCAGCGTTCCGCTGCCCGCCAGCAGCCCGGACAGCCCCGGCCACGGGGTGAAGTAGTCCAACCCGAGCGGGTAGTACAGCGCGGTCCCGTCCTGCCAGCGGGACCCCTGGATCTTGTACCAACCCGCCGTCGCGTAGATCAGGCACACCTCCGCCATGATCACCAGCATTCCGGCGTTGTGCAGGACGTTCGCCAGCACGTCCAGTACCGCCCGGGCGTCGCCCCGCGGCTCGAACCGGTCGACCAGCCACCACAGCCCGAGCCCCACCCACAACGCGGCGAAGGCCGACAGCCAGCCGGTGCTGAACCGCCCGGTCAGCGCGCCGTACGCGAGGAGCGCGCCCAGCACTCCCCAGAGCACCGGGCCCGCCGCGCCCACAGAGGCCGAACCCCGCAGGCGGACCCGACGCGCGTCCAGCGACCACACCTGCGCGCAGCGGGTGAGGACCAGGTACATCGCCATCAGGTGGATGACGTTGTCCCCGCCGTCGCCCATGAAGACGCTGCGGTTCTGCAGGGACAGCACGCCGACCATGAAGACCACGGACGTCGCCCGCGTGCGCCAGCCGAGCATCAGCAGCAGGCTCGCCAGCACGGAGACGATGTGGACCAGCTCGAACCAGAGCGTCGAGTCCGACCACATCAACACCGTGAACGCCCTGTTCGAGGCGATCAGCCGCTCGGCCAGCTGCCAGCTCCAGGGGCTGTCGGGCCCGTACAGCTCGTGCCGGTTCGGGAACTCCCGCAGCAGGAAGAACAGCCAGGTCCCGGCGAAACCGATGCGGACGACGGCGCTCTGGTACGGGCCCAGCGCCCGCCCGGTCACCTTCGCCAGGGCGGCGGCCGCGCGGGCCCGGGGCCCCGCCCGCTTCACACCGTCCACCACGGCAGCTCCCGGTAGTAGGTCTGGGTGTCGGTCTTCTCGGTGCTCCAGCTCGGCGCCGCGACGGCGGTGGTCGCCGAGCGCAGCTGGACGCGCACGATCCGGTCGCCGTCCCGCCCGCCGGTCGGAACGGTGTTCCCGCCGCCTCCGGTGAGCCGGTGCAGGGCGATCCGGCGCAGGTACTCCTCGGAGAGGGCGCCGCGGTCACCGTTCGGGCGGTTGTTCTCGTCGTGGGAGCCCGTGAAGAAGTCCCAGGCCCGGCGCAGCTCGTTCTGCTCCGTGTGGCTCGGCAGCAGGCTGTGCCGGATGGCCATTCCGTCCTCGGCGGACAGGTCGCGCCAATCGCCGGCGACGACCTCGCCCGAGGAGCTGCGGACCTCGGCCCGCACCTGCACGGAGATGTTCTGTTGGAGGGGGTTCGGGGCGAAGAGCTTCCAGTTCTGTTCGAACTCGGGGTAGACCCACCCGTCGACCAGGTCCGCGTGCTGCTTGCTCATCGTGTTCGAGGGCGCCACGTGCAGGAAGATCAGCGCCAGGTGCAGGCAGGCGGCGACGCCGACGGCCGCCAGGCCCAGGGCCGCCACGACCCGGTACGCCGTCGGCAGGCCCGCGATCCCGGGGATCCGGGGCGGGGCGTCCGGCCCGCCGGAGCCGTCGTCCGCCGGGTCGGGGGGTGCCGGAACGGCCGTCGGAAGTGCTCCTTCCGCAGGCTCGTGCTCGTTCGAAAACATCCCGCCCCGATCATCCGGCGTCCACAGGGTTGCCCACAGAGGTTGACACCCTACGGGCCGCCGTCTCACCATTGAAGAGGATGAACCGAACGATCGGTCGGTCGGGCGGACGGCAGAATCTGACAGGGAGCCGAGATGGTCGCAGTGACCCCGGAATCGGGCCCGGGCACGGCAGCGGCGGCAGGCGCGACGGGCGTCGTCGAGGAGGACCTCGCCGCACTCGCCGCGGCCTTCGACGCCGCGGTGGCGGCGGACGAGCGCGTCGAGCCGCGCGACTGGATGCCCGACGAGTACCGCGCCTCGCTGGTCCGGCAGATGGCCCAGCACGCCCACTCCGAGATCATCGGCATGCAGCCCGAGGCCAACTGGATCACCCGGGCGCCGTCGCTGCGCCGCAAGGCGATCCTGATGGCCAAGGTGCAGGACGAGGCCGGGCACGGCCTCTACCTCTACAGCGCCGCCGAAACGCTCGGCACCAGCCGCGACGAACTGCTCGACAAGCTGCACTCGGGCAGGCAGAAGTACTCCTCGATCTTCAACTACCCCACCCTGACCTGGGCGGACGTCGGCGCGATCGGCTGGCTCGTGGACGGCGCGGCGATCACCAACCAGGTGCCGATCTGCCGCTGCTCCTACGGCCCGTACGCCCGCGCCATGGTCCGCATCTGCAAGGAGGAGTCCTTCCACCAGCGCCAGGGGTACGAGCTGCTCCTCGCCCTCTCGCAGGGCACCGAGGCCCAGCACGCGATGGCGCAGGACGCCGTGGACCGCTGGTGGTGGCCCTCCCTGATGATGTTCGGCCCGCCCGACGACGAGTCGGTCCACTCCGCCCAGGCGATGGCCTGGCGGATCAAGCGCCACTCCAACGACGAGCTGCGCCAGCGCTTCGTGGACATCGCCGTCCCCCAGGCCGAGTCCCTGGGCCTGACCCTGCCCGACCCCGACATCAAGTGGAACGAGGAGCGCGGGCACCACGACTTCGGCGCCATCGACTGGTCGGAGTTCTGGAACGTGCTCAAGGGCAACGGCCCGTGCAACGAGCAGCGGATCAGCCAACGCCGCACGGCGCACGAGGAAGGCGCCTGGGTCCGCGAAGCAGCAGCGGCCTACGCCGAGAAGCACACCAGCACCGGACGAGAGGTACAGGCATGACGCAGAACTGGCCCCTGTGGGAGGTGTTCGTGCGCTCGCGCCGCGGCCTCTCGCACACGCACGCGGGAAGCCTGCACGCCCCGGACGCGGAGATGGCCCTGCGCAACGCCCGCGACCTCTACACGCGGCGCGGCGAGGGCATCTCGATCTGGGTCGTGCCCTCCACGGAGATCATCGCCTCCTCCCCGGACGAACGGGACCCGTTCTTCGCCCCGTCCGCCGACAAGCCCTACCGCCACCCGACCTTCTACGACATCCCCGAGGGGGTGCGTCACCTGTGAGCAGCACCGGCACCACCCTCACCGGCTCCACCGCCGCGGCCGCGCTCGCCCTCGGTGACGACGCGCTGATCCTCTCCCACCGCCTGGGCGAGTGGTCCGGTCACGCCCCCGTCCTGGAGGAGGAGGTGGCCCTGGCCAACATCGCCCTCGACCTGCTCGGGCAGGCGCGCGTCCTGCTGTCCATGGCGGGCGACGAGGACGAGCTGGCCTTCCTGCGCGAGGAGCGGTCCTTCCGCAACCTCCAGCTGGTGGAACAGCCCAACGGCGACTTCGCCCACACCATCGCCCGGCAGCTCTACTTCTCCTTCCACCAGCACGAGCTGTACGGCGCGCTGGCCTCCGGGGACGGCCCGTTCGCCCCGCTCGCGGCCAAGGCCGTCAAGGAGACCGCCTACCACCGCGACCACGCCGAGCAGTGGACCCTGCGCCTCGGCGACGGCACCCCGGAGAGCCGCCGTCGGATGCGGGCCGGGCTCGACTCCCTCTGGAAGTACACCGGCGAGATGTTCCGGCCCGTCGAGGGACTCGGCCTGGACGGGGCCGCCCTGGAGGACCGCTGGCTGGCCGCCGTGGGCGACGTACTGGAGCGGGCCGGTCTCGCGCTCCCCGAAGGGCCGCGCACGGGAGCCTGGGCCGCCGGCGCGGGCCGCGAGGGACTGCACACGGAGTCGTTCGGACGGCTGCTCGCCGAGATGCAGCACCTGCACCGCAGCCACCCGGGAGCGTCCTGGTGACCGGGACCGCCGGGGCGCTGGGCATGACCCGCCTGGAGGCGGAGCTGGCCGAGCTCGCCGGTTCCGTCCCCGACCCCGAACTGCCGGTGCTCACGCTCGCCGAGTTGGGCGTGATGCGCGGTGTCCGGATGCACGAGGACGGCCACGTCGAGGTCACCCTCACCCCGACCTACACCGGCTGCCCGGCGATCGAGGCCATGTCGGCCGACATCGAGCGGGTCCTGACCGGCCACGGAATCCCCGAGGTCCGGGTCGTGACCGTCCTCGCCCCGGCCTGGTCGACCGATGACATCAGTGCCGAGGGCCGCCGCAAGCTGGCCGAGTTCGGCATCGCGCCGCCCCGCCCGCACGCCGCCGGAGGGCCGGTTCCGCTGACCCTGTCGGTGCGCTGCCCCCACTGCGGGTCCACCGACACCGAACTGCTCAGCCGGTTCTCCTCCACCGCGTGCAAGGCGCTGCGCCGCTGCGTCTCCTGCCGCGAACCGTTCGACCACTTCAAGGAGCTGTAGATGGCCGTGTCTGTGCCCTCGGCGGACCCGGGCCCCACGCGCCCCGCGCGCCACGGCGCCTTCCACGCGCTGACGGTGGCGGCGGTCGAGCGGCTCACCGACGACTCGGTGGCGCTCACCCTCGCCGTGCCCCCGGAACTGCGCGAGGAGTACCGGCACGCGCCCGGCCAGCACCTCACCCTGCGCCGCACCGGAGCCGAGGGCGGCGCCCGCCGCACCTACTCGATCTGCTCCCCCGCCCCCACCGCCGCCGGCCCGGGTCCCGCGTCGCTGCGGGTCGGGGTACGGCTCGTGGAGGGCGGCGAGTTCTCCACGTTCGCGCACAAGGAGATCACCGCCGGGGACGTGCTCGACGTGATGGTCCCGGCCGGCCGCTTCGTACTGGAGCCCACCGCCGCCCCGGCCGCCGCGCACTACGCGGCCATCGTCGGCGGCAGCGGGATCACCCCGGTCCTGTCGATCGCCGCGAGCCTGCTGGCGGCCCGCCCCGACGCCCGCTTCTGCCTGGTCCGCAGTGACCGTTCGGCCGCCTCGACGATGTTCCTGGACGACGTCGCCGACCTCAAGGACCGCTACCCCGACCGCTTCCAGCTGGTGACCGTGCTGTCCCGCGAGGAGCAGGAGGCCGGACTGCCGTCCGGCCGGCTCGACCAGGAACGGCTGACGGCGCTGCTCCCCGCGCTGCTGCCGGTCGCCGAGGTGACGGGCTGGTTCCTGTGCGGACCGTACGGGTTGGTCCAGGGCGCCGAGCGGGCCCTGGGCGGACTCGGCGTCGCCCGCACCCGGGTGCACGAGGAGATCTTCCACGTCGAGGACACCGCGCCGCAGGCTCCCGCCCCGATCTCCGCGCCCGCCCACGGCCGCGTCACCGCCCGGCTCGACGGCCGGTCGGGAACCTGGCCCGTCCAGGACGGCGAATCCCTGCTGGATGCCGTGCTGCGCGGTCGCGCGGACGCGCCGTACGCCTGCAAGGGCGGCGTGTGCGGCACCTGCCGGGTGTTCCTGGTCGCGGGCGAGGTGCGGATGGAACGCAACTTCGCGTTGGAGGCCGACGAGACGGACGCCGGGTTCGTACTGGCCTGTCAGTCCCACGCGGTGAGCGAGGAAGTGGAGATCGACTTCGACCGCTGATCGCGGAACCGCTGCCCCACGGATGCGCGAGGCCGTCGATCGGTGGCACCGTGGAACCCGGGCCCACCGGACGAGCCGGACGGCCCGGGCCCACCCCCTGTGCATTTCCTTCCGCCTGCCTTATCTTGACGGACCGTCAGATATGCGAACGGGACCGAACCGGTGCACGCGGGAGGACAGGCAGTGGACTTCACCTTCACCGAGGAACAGCAGGCGGCCGTCGAGGCGGCCAAAGCCGTGTTCGCGGATGTCGCCCCCGACGGCGTGCCCAGCCCCGCGCTCACCCCGGGTGCCGTCGCCGATGAGTTCGACCGGCCGCTGTGGGGCAGCCTGGCGGGCTCCGACCTGCTGAGCCTCGTCCTCGCCGAGGAACACGGCGGCGCCGGCCTCGACACCATCACCCTGTGCCTGGTGCTGCGGGAGGCCGCGAAGGTGCTGGCCCGGGTACCGCTCCTGGAACACTGCGCCACCGCCATGGCCGTTCAGGCCCACGGCGGCGCCGAACTGGCCTCCGCCCTGCTGCCCGACGCCGGACGCGGCAGCCTGGTCCTCACCGTCGCCGCTCACGGCCGCACCGGCCACGACCCCGCCGAACTCTCCGTCACCGCCCGGCGCGACGGCACCGAATGGACCCTGGACGGGGTGCAGACCTCCGTGCCCTGGGCGCACAGCGCCGACTGGATCGCCGTACCCGCCCACCGGGGCGACGGCGAGGCCGTCCTCGCGCTCCTCCCGCGCACCGCCGACGGGCTCACCCTCGCCGACCAGTACTCCACCAGCGGGGAGCGGCTCGCGGAGCTCACCCTCGACGGGGTCCGCGTGCCCACGACCCACCTCATCGAAGCCCCCGGCGCGTGGGAGCGGCTCCGCCAACTCCTCGCCACCGGAACCTGCGCCCTCGCGCTCGGCCTCGGCGAGAGCGTCCTCACCATGACCAGCCAGTACACCGGCAAGCGGGAGCAGTTCGGCTTCCCCGTGGCGACCTTCCAGGCCGTCGCCGTGCAGGCCGCCGACCGCTACATCGACCTGCGCGCCATGGAGGTCACCCTCTGGCAGGCCGCCTGGCGGCTCGACGCCGCGACCGACGGGGCGGGCGGCCCGCTGCCCAGCTCCGGAGACGTGGCCGTCGCCAAGATCTGGGCCTCGGAGGGCGTACGCCGGGTCGTGCAGACCGCCCAGCACCTGCACGGCGGGTTCGGCGCCGACACCGACTACCCGCTGCACCGCTTCCACGCCTGGGCGAAGCAGTTGGAGCTCCAACTCGGCCCGGCCGCGGCGCACGAGGAGGCCCTGGGCGACCTGCTGGCCGCCCACCCCCTCGCCTGAGCCGGCCCGCGCGCGAGCCGGCACCGGGGCGACGCGCGCCTCAGAGCACGAAGGCCGGGTTCCCGTTGTCCGTCACCATCGGGCGCCCGGCACCTTCCCAGGCCTGCATCCCGCCGTCCACGTTCACGGCGTCGATGCCCTGACGCACCAGGTACTGGGTGACCTGGGCAGAACGGCCGCCGACCCGGCACATCACGTGCACCCGGCCGTCCTCCGCGATGGCCTCGGTGAGCTCGCCGAAGCGCGCCACGAAGTCACTCATCGGAATGTGCAGCGCGCCCTCGACGTGCCCGGCCGCCCATTCGTCGTCCTCGCGGACGTCCAGGACAAAGCCTTCGGAGGGCACCGCGGCGGCGTCCACCGAGGGAAGCGGTCCGAAGTTCATAGCTGTCGCCTTCTCTCTTCGCGGATCTGGCCTGCCAACCTACCCGGCGAGGGCCTTCAGCTCCGCCTCGCGCTCGGAGACCTGGGCGAGCAACTGCTCCGCGATCTCCTCCAGCAGCCGGTCCGGGTCGTCCGGGGCCATCCGCAGCATCGAACCGATCGCGCTGTCCTCCAGATCCCGGGCCAACACCGCGAGCAGCTCCTTGCGCCGGGCCAGCCACTCCAGCCGGGCGTACAGCTCCTCGCTCTCGCTCGGCCGCACGGCCTCCGGCGCGGGACCGGCCGCCCATTCCTCGGCCAACTCGCGCAGTACCTGCTCCTCGCCGCGCCCGTAGGCGGCGTTGACGCGCGCGATGAACGTGTCGCGACGCTCCCGCTCGGCCTCGTCCTGGGCGAGGTCCGGGTGCGCCTTGCGGACCAGCTCCCGGTAGAGCCGACGGACCTCCTCGGAGGGGCGCACCCGCTCCGGGGGCCGCACGGCCCGGCCGGTGAGCATCGCGGAGGCGTCGTCCGAGATCCCGTCCGAGTCCAGCCAGTCGTGGAACAGCTCGTCGACTCCGGGCATGGGCATCACCAGCGAGCGCGCCTCACGGGCCAGCCGCAGGTCCTCGGGGTCCCCGCTGCGCGCGGCCTTCGCTTCCGCGATCAACGCGTCCAACTCGTCGAGCCGTGAGTACATCGGCCCGAGCTTCTGGTGGTGGAGGCGGGAGAAGTTCTCGACCTCGACCCGGAAGGTCTCGACGGCGATCTCGAACTCGATGAGGGCCTGCTCGGCGGCCCGCACGGCCCGGTCCAGCCGCGCCTCGGGCCGCTCGTCGGCGGAGCCCGGGGGAGCCGCAGGGGTTTCGGAGGCCTCGGACGCGCCGGGGCCGGGGTGCTCGGGGTGCTCGGTCTGCTCGCTCACCCGGCCAGCCTACGGCCCGTCCGCCCGGACGGTGTTTCACGTGAAACACCGTCCGGTTTCACGTGAAACATCCCCCGAGCTCCAGGCGGGACATCGCCGGAAACCCACGTGGGACATCGCCCGCGTTCCGCCCACGCCTCCACCCCGGCCCCCCTGACCTCTGTTCCTGTGCGACGCCGCGGGTCAGACCCCGGCCTCCGCCGCGATCCGCCCGGTCCGGACGGCCGCCACCAGATCCGCGTGGTCGGCCTCGGTCCGGTCGGCGTACGCCACCGCAAAGGTGGCCATGGCCTCGTCCAGCTCCTCGTTCTTGCCGCAGTAACCGGCCAGCAGTCGCGGATCGGCGCTGTGCGCGTGCGCCCGCGCCAGCAGGGCACCGGTCATCCGCCCGTAGTCGTCGAACTCCGCGACGGACAGCGCCGCCGGGTCCACGCTGCCCTTGCGGTTGCGGAACTGGCGGACCTGGAAGGGACGCCCCTCCACCGTGGTCCAGCCCAGCATGATGTCGGACACCACCTGCATCCGCTTCTGCCCCGCCACCACCCGCCGGCCCTCGTGCTCCTCCGCGGCCGCGTGGAAACCCAGCCCGGGCAGGTACGGCAACAGCACGGACGGCCGCGCCTCCTTCACCTGGAGCACCAGCGGGTCCCCCCGGTGGTCGAGCAGCAGCACCACGTACGAACGCGTGCCGACGCTGCCCGTACCCACCACCCGGAACGCCACGTCCTGGATCGCGTAGCGGGCCAACAGCGGCAGCCGGTCGCCCGACAGGGTCTGCAGGTACGGGCCCAGCGAGGCCGCCACCGCGGCCGCCTCCGCGTCACCGACGCGGCGCAGCACCGGCAGCGCGTCGACGAAGCACCGGCCCCCGTCGGCGCCGATCTCGGTGGACCTGGCGGCGAACCGGGCGGAGGTGTTGTTGCGGGCCTTCGCGGAGACCCGCTCCAGCGTGCCCAGCAGGTCCCGTGCGTCGGTGTGCGAGACGAGTTCCTCGTCCGCGATGGCGTTCCACGCGTCGATCGCCGGGAGCTTCGCCAGCAGCCGCATGGTCCTGCGGTACGCGCCCACCGCGTCACGCGCCGCCGCCCGGCAGGTGTCCTCGTCCGCGCCCGCGACCCTTCCGGCCAGCACCAGGGAGGTGGCCAGCCGTTTCACGTCCCACTCCCACGGTCCGACGACGGTCTCGTCGAAGTCGTTGAGGTCGATGACGAGCCGGCCGCCGGCGTCCCCGTACAGACCGAAGTTGGCGGCGTGGGCGTCGCCGCAGATCTGCGCCGCGACACCGGTCACCGGGCCGCCGGACAGGTCGTGCGCCATCAGCCCGGCCGCTCCGCGCAGGAACGCGAAGGGGTTCGCGGCCATCCGACCGACCCGTATCGGGGTCAGTTCGGCAACCCTGCCCTCGTTGGACTCCTCAACGGCCCGCACGGCGTCGGGCCGTCCGGCGGGTGCCTCGAACCGGGCGTGCGCCGCACGCGGCACGCGACCGCGCAGGGCCTTGCCCGCCTTCTTCGGCGAACCGGCCACCGACCGGGGCGCGAAGCCCTCGACCGGCGGTATCCGACCGCCCCCGGGGCCCGCCGCCGTGATCGCGGTCGCGACCGCGTCGACTCTTGCGCCCACCGCGTTCTGCTCCGGTACCGTCACCATTCGCGCCGCCCCCGCACCTGTCGCTCCATGTCGGCCGATCCGGCCGACTCCACGTCGGCCCGGCCGTTTTCGGCCCGACCGTATCTAGAGGCCGGCGTCCCTGGCCAGCAGGGCCGCCTGCACCCGGTTGTCGCAGCCCAGCTTGGCGAGGATCCGGCTCACGTACGTCTTCACGGTGGCCTCGCTCATGTGCAGCCGCCGGCCCGCGTCCGCGTTGGACAGGCCCTCCCCGAGCAGGGCCAGCACCCCGCGTTCGCGTTCGCTCAGCTCCGCCACGCGCCGACGGGCCGCCTCGCCCCGGCCGGCGGCCCGGCCGGTCGCCAGCTGGTCGACCACGTGTCGGGTCGCCGAGGGGGAGAGGTAGGCGTCCCCGGCGGCGGCGGCCCGGACCGCGCCGATGAGCTCGCCCGGCGCCGAGTCCTTCAGCAGGAACCCCGCGCCGCCCTCACCGAGGGCCCGCAGCACGTTCTCCTTCTCCCCGAACGTGGTCAGGATCAGGGCCCGCACGTCCGGTGCGGCCCGTCCCAACTCTCCCAGCGCGGTCAGTCCGTCCATGACCGGCATCTGGATGTCGAGGAGCACCACGTCGGGCGTGTGGGAACGCGCGAGCTCCACCGCCTCCCGCCCGTTGGCACCCTCCGCGACGACCTCGATGTCCGGCGCCGAGGTCAGGATCATCCTGATGCCCGCCCGGATCAGTGGCTCGTCGTCAGCGATCACCACTCTGATCACCTTGGCTGTCACCCGCGCTCCTACTGCTTGACCTCGTACGCCTGCTTCTCGACGAGCTTGCCGTCCTTGAAGCAGAACCGGAACACGTCGTCGGTGGACAGGTCGTCCGAGTCGTCCTCCGACAACAGCGCCAGGCAGTCCGACCCCTCGGGCCTGGGCGGCCCCTTCCGGTCGAGGCCCGACGTCATGATGCTGTCCCCGGAGGGCAGCCGGTCACGGACGGCCTTCTCCGTCTCGCCGACGCGCACCGCGTCGTACTCCTCGCCGCTGATCATCGCCTTGTTCGCGGAGCTCACCAGCAACGCCACCCCGGCCCCCATGACGATCACCAGCAGCACCAGCGCCGCGACGGCGATCCCGCACCCCAGGGCCCAGCCCGCGGGCCGACTGCGCAACGGCGTCGCCAGTTCCCGGTCGACCGCCGCCCAGTCGAGGGGCGGTGCGCCCTTGGCCGCCGTCGCCAGGGCCTGCGACCGCTGCCCGAAGTCGTCGGCGACGTCGTCGACGACACCGGCCGGCTCCGCGCCGTACGGGAGCACCCCTGCGACCCGGAATCCCCCGCCCTCGGCGGCCGCCGCGTGCACCATCCCGCCGACCAGCCGGGCCCGCTCCCGGAGCCCCGTGAGCCCCTGACCGCCGGACACCACCTCCCCGGCCCCGGGGCCGGACGCGGGCCCGTTGGCGATCTCCACCACCAGGGAGTCGTCCTCGTACCGCAGTTCCACGGTGATCGCGGCGCCCGGAGCGTGCTTGTAGGCGTTGGTCAGCCCCTCCTGCACGATCCGGTACGCGGCGTGGTCGCAGGCCGCCGCGAGGGAACGGGGGTGCCCCGTCACCGAAAGACGTGCGTCGGTCCCGGCGGCCCGCGCCGCCTCCACGATCCCGCCGATCCCGGCGACCCCGCGCGCCGCGGGCTGCGCCTCCTCCGCCGGTAGCGGCGCCTCCACCCCGTCGCGCAGGATGCCCACGACCTCGCGCAGTTCGTGCATCGCCGCCACCGAGGCCTGCCGCAGCACTCCCACGGCCTCGCGCTGCCGGTCGGTGATCGCGGGGTCGACCTCCAGCGCGCCGGTGTGCACCGAGATCAGTGCGAGTTGGTGGCCCAGGCTGTCGTGCATGTCCTGGGCGATCCGCTGCCGCTCCCGCAGTCGGGCCTGCCCGGCCACCATCGTCCGCTCGCGCACGAGCTGGGCGTTGCGCTCCTGAAGGGCGCTCAGCAAGGTCCGGCGCTGGTGCCAGTAGCGGCTGGCCAGGCCGGGCATGACCGTCGACGCAAGGAACATCAGCGTGGAGAACACGATCACCAGCAGGGGGCGCAGCTGCGACCACTGGTCGATGAGGCTGATGCCCACTTCCGCGACGAAGGCCACGACGAAGACGGCCAACGCCCGGCCGACGCCGACGATCCGGCGGCCCGCGGACCAGCCCAACACGATCGTCACGAGGAACACACCGGGCAGCAGCCCACTGGCCGCGGCGCCCACGATCAGGGTCGTCGCGGGCAGGCGCCGTCGCAGCAGGGTCAGGGCGACCACGAGGACGGCGGCCGCGACCGTCTTCACCGCGGAGCTCCGACTGAGTTCGTCGACCCCCACGCCGAGCAGCGCTATCGCCGCGGCGAGCGTCAGGTCCCCCGCCAACGTGCTCCGGGACCAGGGCTCCGGCCCCTTCAGCCAGTCCCAGCCCGCCCGCGCTCTCGCCCTCGTATCCACGCCAGCGACCCTAGACACCCGTCGCCCCCCGGTGCTGCCTCCTTTCGTCGCGTCCCGCGCGACGAAAGTCGGAAGGTGGTCGGATCGGTGGCCGACAATGCAGGAAGCCCCGATCCGGATTCCGGATCGAGGCTTCCTCGATGTGGGCGAGGGGGGATTTGAACCCCCACGTCCCGAAGGACACTGGCACCTGAAGCCAGCGCGTCTGCCGTTCCGCCACTCGCCCGAGCAGCACCCCAGCGGTTCTTCCCTTTCGGGCCGTTCCCCTGGCGACGTCGAAAGATTAGCACGTCGAACGGGGTGGAATCACATCGCTTTCCCGGCCCCCCCGAGGGCGGACCGGACGGCCCCTCCCGCAGTCCGCTCCGGGTGCGGGACACTGTCACCTGAGCACCCCTACGATCCCTTGTGAGGACCAACACTCCTGCGCACGGGACCGAAGGGGAACCAGCCGAATCCGCCACGCGTGGATACGATCAGTAAGCAGTACAGGGCGACAACGACGGAGGAGGTGCCCCATGGGAGTTCTGAAGCGGTTCGAGCAGCGACTCGAAGGTCTGGTGAACGGCACCTTCGCCAAGGTGTTCAAGTCCGAGGTCCAGCCGGTCGAGATCGCCGGAGCCCTCCAGCGGGAGTGCGACAACAACGCGACCATCTGGAACCGCGAGCGGACCGTCGTCCCGAACGACTTCATCGTGGAGCTCAGCGCCGGGGACTACGAGCGCCTGAGCCCCTACTCCGGGCAGCTCGGCGACGAGCTCGCGGGCCTCGTCCGCGACTACGCCAAGCAGCAGCGGTACAGCTTCATGGGCCCGATCAAGGTCCATCTGGAGAAGGCCGACGACCTCGACACCGGTCTGTACCGGGTGCGCAGTCGTACGCTGGCTTCCAGTACCTCCCAGGACGGACCCCAGGCCGGGCCTCAGGCCGGACAGCAGGGCGGCTACGGCTACCCGCCGGTCGGCGCCCCGCCCATGCCCGCCGGACCGCCTCCGGGCGGACCCGGCAACCGCCCGGGCCAGGGCGCACCGGCTCCCACCGGCGCCCCCGGCACCACGCGCCGCTGGATCGAGATCAATGGCACACGCCACCAGATCTCGCGCTCCACGCTCGTACTCGGCCGAAGCACCGAGGCCGATGTGCGGATCGACGACCCCGGCGTATCGCGCCGGCACTGTGAGATCCGGACCGGAACACCCCCGACGATCCAGGATCTCGGGTCCACCAACGGCATCGTGGTGGACGGACAACACACCACCCGCGCTACGCTCCGCGACGGCTCGCGGATCGTCGTGGGCAGCACCACCATCATTTACCGGCAAGCCGAAGGGTGAAGCGGGGGCAATGTCAGAGCTGACCCTGACGGTCATGCGGTTGGGTTTCCTGGCCGTTCTGTGGCTGTTCGTCATCGTGGCCGTTCAGGTCATCCGCAGCGACCTGTTCGGCACGAGAGTGACGCAACGCGGCTCGCGCCGCGGCGGCGCCACCAGTGCGCCGCAGCAGACCGGGCGGCAGTCCGCACCACCCCAGCAGCGCCAGCGCCGGGGTGCGCCGACCAAACTCGTCGTCTCCGAAGGCACCCTCACGGGCACCACGGTGGCCCTCGCCGGCCAGACGATCACGTTGGGCCGGGCCCATGACTCCACGATCGTGCTGGACGACGACTACGCCTCCAGCAGGCATGCCAGGATCTACCCCGACCGTGACGGCCAGTGGATCGTCGAGGATCTCGGGTCCACCAATGGCACGTATCTCGACCGGACCCGGCTGACCACCCCGACGCCCATTCCGCCGGGTGCCCCGATCCGCATCGGCAAGACCGTCATCGAGCTGCGGAAGTAGTACGAGAATGAGCGAGCGGAGCGAGCGAGCCGCAGCGGTCCGTCCCACCGGGGACACGGACGCGAGCGCGCTCCCGACCGGAGGGTGGGCAGTGTGGCTCGTCGAGACCGGTTGTACCCGGAGGCAGCGTCGACAGGGCAGGTGCGTATGAGTCTGTCCCTGCGTTTCGCCGCCGGATCGCACAAGGGCATGATCCGAGAGGGCAACGAGGACTCCGGCTACGCCGGTCCCCGGCTCCTCGCGATCGCCGACGGCATGGGCGGCCAGGCCGCCGGCGAGGTCGCCAGCTCCGAGGTGATCTCGACCCTCGTCCAGCTCGACGACGACGTGCCGGGCTCCGACATCCTCACCGCGCTCAGCGTGGCCGTGCAGCGGGCCAACGACCAGCTGCGCGTGATGGTCGAGGAGGACCCGCAGCTGGAGGGGATGGGCACCACGCTCACCGCCCTCCTGTGGACCGGTCAGCGCCTCGGGCTCGTCCACGTCGGTGACTCGCGCGCCTACCTGCTCCGCGACGGCGTCCTCACCCAGATCACCCAGGACCACACCTGGGTGCAGCGCCTCGTCGACGAGGGGCGCATCACCGAGGAGGAAGCCACCACCCATCCGCAGCGTTCCCTCCTCATGCGGGCGCTCGGCAGCGGCGACATCGTGGAGCCCGACCTCTCGATCCGCGAGGTCCGGGCCGGTGACCGCTACCTCATCTGCTCCGACGGACTGTCCGGCGTCGTCTCCCACCAGACCATGGAGGAGACCCTCGCCGACTACCACGGCCCCAACGAGACGGTGCAGTCCCTGATCCAGCTCGCCCTGCGCGGCGGCGGTCCGGACAACATCACCTGCATCGTCGCCGACGTCCTCGACACCGACAGCGGCGACACCCTCGCCGCCCAGCTGAACGACACCCCGATCGTCGTCGGCGCGGTCGCCGAGAACCAGCACCAACTCTTCGACGGCGGCAACGCCATGCAGACGCCGGCCGGTCGCGCCTCGGGCCTCGGCCGTCAGGCCGGTCCGCCCGCCGGTTCCTTCGGCCCTCCCGGCAGCGGTGAGGCCCCGGGCTACGGATACCCCGACCAGAACCCGGGCGGCGGCGGCTACGGCAGCTTCGGCGAACCCGACGCCTACGAAGCCGACGCGCAGTACGAGGACACGTACGACCGACCCCGCAGGCGCCGCAGCAAAGGGCGCAAGTGGACCACCCGGACCCTGATCCTGCTGATCGTGGCCGGGGTCGTCGGTGGTGGGTTGTACGCGGCGCACCGCTGGACGCAGACCCAGTACTACATCGGCGTCAAGGGTGAGCACGTCGCGCTGTACCGCGGCATCAGCCAGAACCTGGCCTGGATCCACCTCTCGAAGGTGGAGACGGATCACCCCGACATCGAACTGAAGTACCTGCCGTCCTTCAAGCGCAAGCAGGTCGAGGCCACCATCACCGCGGGCAGTCTCGACGGCGCCCGCAAGAAGGTCGACGAGCTCGGCACCCAGGTCGCCGCCTGCAAGAAGGACGAGGCCCGCCGCGCCGCCGAGGCGCAGAACAACCAGACGCCCGGCCCCGTTCTGACTCCCGCGGAGCAGACGATGGCCGGTCTGTGCGAAAAGCAGTAGAGATACGCGGGCACAGGGGGCCTGCCACACCATGAGCGTTGTCACCAACACGACCACCATCGGCGCCATCGAGGCACCGAGCCGGCGGAACACCGAGCTCATGCTGCTCGTCTTCGCCGTGGTCATCCCGATCTTCGCGTACGCCAACGTCGGCCTGGCGATCCACGGCAAGCTGCCTCCGGGCATGCTGCTGTACGGGCTCGGCCTCGGTGTGCTCGCCGGCATCGCGCACTTCATCGTGCGCCGCTACGCGAAGTACGCCGATCCGCTGCTGCTGCCGATCGCCACCCTGCTCAACGGTCTGGGCCTCGTCCTCATCTGGCGGCTCGACCAGTCCGAGCGGTTGCAGAAGCTCGCCAAGCGCAACTTCGGCGCCTTCTCGGAGTCGGCGCCGCGGCAGATGATGTACACGGCGATGGCCATCGCCCTGTTCGCCGTGGTGCTGCTGGTCCTCAAGGACCACCGGGTGCTCCAGCGGTTCACGTACATCTCCATGGCGAGCGCCCTGGTCCTGCTGATCCTTCCGGTCATCCCCGGTCTGGGCGCGGACGTCTTCGGCGCCAAGATCTGGATCAGCGTCGGTGGCTTCTCCATCCAGCCCGGCGAGTTCGCGAAGATCGTCATCGCGGTGTTCTTCGCGGGCTACCTCATGGTCAAACGCGACGCCCTGGCCCTGGCCAGCCGGCGTTTCATGGGGCTCTACCTGCCGCGCGGACGCGACCTGGGCCCGATCCTGATGATCTGGGCGATGAGCCTGCTCGTCCTGGTCTTCGAGAACGACCTCGGCACCTCGCTGCTGTTCTTCGGCATGTTCGTGATCATGTTGTACGTGGCCACCGAGCGGACCAGTTGGATCGTCATCGGTCTGCTCATGTCGGTCGGCGGCGCCGTGGTCGTCGCCTCCTTCGCGAGCCATGTCCAGGCACGTGTCGACGCCTGGCTCGACCCCTTCGGCTGCTACGCGACGTCGGGAGCCTGTGAGCAGGTCGGACAGTCGATCATGAGCTTCGGTTCCGGCGGCGTCCTCGGCACCGGCTGGGGACAGGGCAACTCCGACCTGATCGGCTTCGCCGCGAACTCCGACTTCATCTTCTCCACCGTCGGCGAGGAACTCGGCCTCACCGGCGTCATGGCCTTCCTCCTGCTGTACGGCCTGATCATCGAGCGCGGCGTCCGCACCGCCCTGGCCGCCCGTGACCCCTTCGGCAAGCTCTTCGCCATCGGGCTGTCCGGCGCCTTCGCCCTGCAGATCTTCGTCGTCGCGGGCGGAGTCATGGGCCTCATCCCCCTCACCGGCATGACCATGCCCTTCCTCGCGTCGGGCGGTTCCTCGGTCCTCGCGAACTGGGTGCTCATCGCGATCCTCATCCGGATCAGCGACACGGCACGCCGACCCGCCCCGGCCCCCGCTCCGTCCCCCGACTCCGAGATGACCCAGGTGGTCCGCCCGTCATGAACAAGCCCCTGCGCCGCATCTCGCTGTTCTGCGGGCTGCTCGTCCTCGCGCTGCTGATCCGGACCAACTGGCTGCAGTACGTCCAGGCCGAGGACCTCAGCACCCGCAAGGAGAACCGCCGGGTACTGATCGCCCAGTACGCGACCGAGCGCGGCAACATCGTCGTCCAGGGCGGGGAGCCCATCACCGGCTCCGCCGAGACCGACGGCAGTGACTTCAAGTTCAAGCGGACCTACACCGACGGCCCCCTGTGGGCGCCCGTCACCGGCTACGCCTCGCAGGTCTTCGGCTCCACCCAGTTGGAGAACATCGAGGACGGCATCCTCACCGGCAACGACGACCGGCTGTTCTTCGACCGCACCATCGGCATGTTCACCGGTGAGAAGAAGCAGGGCGGCAACGTCGTCACCACGCTGAACACCGCCGCCCAGAAGGCCGCCTTCAACGGACTCGGCAACCGCAAGGGAGCCGTCGCCGCCATCGACCCGCGCACCGGCGCCATCCTGGCCCTGGCGAGCACCCCGTCCTACGACCCGTCCAGCTTCGCCGGGTTCTCCGAGGCGGACGGCAAGGCCTGGAACGACCTGAACGCCAGCCCGGACAAGAACCTGGTCAACCGCGCCCTGCGCGAGACCTACCCGCCGGGTTCCACCTTCAAGGTGGTCACCGCCGCCGCCGCGCTGGAGAACAACGTCGTCACCGACGTCAACGCGCCGACCGACACCCCCGAGCCGTACATCCTGCCCGGCACCCGAACCCCGATGGTCAACCACGCCAAGGGATGCGAGAAGGCCAGCCTCAACTTCGCGCTTGAGGTGTCCTGCAACTCGGTCTTCGCGAGCCTGGGCGACAAGGTCACCCGCGACAAGATGGTGCAGACCGCCGAGAAGTTCGGCTTCAACGACACCATCGACACCCCGGTCCGCGCCTTCGCCAGCGTCTACGACAAGACCATGGGCAGGGACGGCAACGCCCAGAGCTCCATCGGCCAGTTCAACACCGCCGCCACGCCCCTGCAGATGGCCATGGTCTCCGCCGCCATCGCCAACGACGGCAAGCTGATGAAGCCGTACATGGTCGACCAGCTGACCGCGCCCAACCTCGACGTGATCGAGAAGCACTCGCCGCAGGAGATGAGCCGCCCCCTCTCCGCCGCGAACGCGCAGAAGCTCCAGCAGATGATGGTCAACGTCGTCGACAAGGGCACCGGTGGCAACGCCAAGATCAAGGACGTCGTCGTCGGCGGCAAGACCGGTACCGCCCAGCACGGCGAGAAGAACGCCAAGCGCCCCTACGCCTGGTTCATCTCCTACGCGGAGAACCCCGACGGCACCTCGCCGGTCGCGGTCGCCGTGGTCATCGAGGACAGCGGCGCCGACCGCGAGGACATCAGCGGTGGCGGTCAGGCGGCACCCGTCGCCAAGGCCGTCATGGAAGCCGTACTGAAGAGCAAGCGATGACAACCGGCGGCAGGGTCCGAGCACTCGGTACCGGTCCGATATCAGCCTGTGGTCACGAACGGATCACCGACGATCGGCCGGTAGCCTTGCCGCGAACAGCACACCGCCGGACCACACACGGGTGCGGTCGGGACTGACGGAGAGGGCTGCAAACGTTATGGAAGAGCCGCGTCGCCTCGGCGGCCGGTACGAGCTGAGCCACGTGCTCGGCCGTGGTGGCATGGCCGAGGTCTACCTCGGTCACGACACCCGGCTCGGCCGTACCGTCGCCGTCAAGACCTTGCGCGCCGACCTCGCCCGCGACCCGTCCTTCCAGGCCCGGTTCCGCCGCGAGGCCCAGTCGGCCGCGTCGCTCAACCACCCGGCGATCGTCGCCGTGTACGACACCGGCGAGGACTACGTCGACAACATCTCCATCCCGTACATCGTGATGGAGTACGTCGACGGCTCGACCCTGCGCGAGCTGCTGCACTCCGGCCGCAAGCTGCTGCCGGAGCGCACCCTGGAGATGTGCATCGGCATCCTCCAGGCCCTTGAGTACTCGCACCGCGCCGGCATCGTGCACCGCGACATCAAGCCCGCCAACGTGATGCTGACCCGGACCGGACAGGTCAAGGTCATGGACTTCGGCATCGCCCGCGCCATGGGCGACTCCGGCATGACGATGACGCAGACGGCCGCCGTGATCGGCACCGCCCAGTACCTCTCCCCGGAGCAGGCCAAGGGCGAGCAGGTCGACGCGCGCTCCGACCTCTACTCCGCGGGCTGCCTGCTGTACGAGCTGCTGTGCGTGCGGCCGCCGTTCGTCGGGGACTCCCCGGTGGCCGTGGCCTATCAGCACGTCCGCGAGGAGCCGCAGCCCCCGTCGAACTTCGACCCCGAGATCACGCCCACGATGGACGCCATCGTCCTCAAGGCACTGGTCAAGGACCCCGACTACCGCTACCAGTCCGCCGACGAGATGCGGGCCGACATCGAGGCCTGCCTCGAAGGCCAGCCCGTCGCCGCCACCGCCTCCATGGGCGCGGCCGGGTACGGCTACCCCGACCAGGGCGGCTACGGACACCAGGGCTACGACCAGCCCACCACCGCACTGCGCTCACCCGACTCCGGGCAGACCTCGATGCTCCCGCCGATGCCCCCGGGCGACAACGGTTACGGGGACCAGGGGCACGGGGCCAGCTACGACCAGGGCGGCCACGGCCGCCGTCAGAAGAAGAGCCGGGCCTCCACGATCCTGCTCGTCCTCGCCGGGGTCCTGGTCCTGGTCGGCGCGATCCTGATCGGCCAGGCCCTCTTCAACAAGACGGCCGACAACCGGTCCACCGTGCCCAAGTTCATCGGCGAGACCCTCGAAGCGGCGCAGAGCCGGGCCCCGAACGCGGGCCTCACGGTGGTCAAGGCGGGTGACGAGCCCTGTGACAACCAGCCGAAGGGCAACATCTGCTCCCAGGTGCCGGCGCCCGACCTGAAGGTCGACAAGGGCACCGAGGTCAAGGTGAAGGTCTCCTCGGGCGCTCCCAAGGTCCCGGTGATCGACGTGGTGCGGATGAAGTACGAGCTCGCCGAGTCCACCCTGAAGGCGAAGAACTTCCAGGTCGAGAAGGAACTCAAGGAGTCCGACTCCAGCAGCCCCGGCATCGTCCTGGAGCAGAGCCCCAAGAGCGGGACCGAGGCCGAGAAGGGTTCGGTCATCAAGCTGATCGTCTCCAAGGAGATCTCCAAGGGCACCGTCCCCGACCTCGCGGGGAAGACCAAGGAAGAAGCGATCAAGGCGCTCACGGCCGCCAAGCTCAAGCTCGGCAGCACCACCGAGGTCGACCAGCCCGGGGCAGCGCCCAAGACGATCGTCCAGCAGCAGTACCCGGCGGGCGAGCAGCTCGCCAAGGACACCCCGGTCAACGTCAGCATCGCCAAGGCGGCAGCGGCGCCGACCCCGGTGCCGCTGCTCTTCGGCCGGACCGTGGCCCAGGCCAAGGACGACCTCAAGCGGGCCGGCCTGGTCTTCGGCTCGGTCCTGTCCGGCCCGGCGGACGACAACGCCACGGTCCTGCAGTCCGACCCCACGGCGGGCACCCCACAGCCGGCGGGCACCGTCATCAACGTCCACACCTCGCCCGGCAGCGGTCAGGGCGGACAGCAGGGCGGCGGTAACGGCAACGGCGGCGGGTTCATCGGCGGCCTGGGCGGCCGCTGACCACCCGCGTGACCCCGTACGAACGAAGGCCCGGCCCCTCTCCGCGGAGAGGGGCCGGGCCTGTTTCACGTGAAACAGCCGGCCCGTGAATCGGCCGTCCCGTGGATCAGCCGGCCCGTGGATCAGCCGGCCCGTTTCACGTGAAACACCGTCCTGGTGCGGGCCTCAGCGGAGCTCCGCCGGCAGGCTCCGCTTGTCGTCCACCTTCTCGGTCCGCACGAGCTCGCCCCACACGATGTAGCGGTACTTCGAGGTGTAGACGGGCGTGCACGTGGTCAGCGTGATGAAGCGCCCGGGGGCCGTCCTGCCCGACTCCTTGGGGACCGGGCTGATGACGTCCACGTTGTACTTCGAGGTCTGTCGCAGCTCGGCGAAGACCTTGTACACGTACCAGGTGTCACGGGTCTCGAAGACGATCGGGTCGCCGCTCTTCACCTTGTCGATGTTGTGGAACTTCGCCCCGTGCCCGTCGCGGTGGGCCGCCAGCGAGAAGTTGCCCTTCTCGTCCCAGGGCAGGGCGGACTTCACGGGCTCGGTGTAGTAGCCGGCGACCCCGTCGTCCAGGATGTCCGGCGCGGTACCCGGCTTGACCAGTACCTCGCCGTTCCTCATCGCCGGTACGTGCAGGAACCCGATGCCGTCCCCGGTGTCGAGGGCGCCCGGCTCGGCGGGCGCGCCGGGCTTGCCGGCGGGGGGCGCCGGGCTCTCCTGCCACAGCTGACGGATCTCGTCGCCGCGCGCCGAGGCCTCACGGTCCGCGAGGACGTTCGTCCACCACAGCGAGTACGCCACGAACAGGGCCAGGACCAGGCCCGTCGTGATCAGGAGCTCTCCCAGCAGGCTCAGGAACCCGGCGATCACGCCGCGGTTTCGGGGCGGCGGTGCGGAGCGGCGGCGGGCACGAGACACTGCGGATTCGTCCTTACGGGCTGTTCAGCGCGGGCGGTGCGCCCTGGCTGCGGGGGCGTTCTTCGGTCATCCTGCCCCATACGATCATCCGGTAGGTGCTCGTGAACTCGGGAGTGCAGGTCGTGAGGGTGATGTACCGCCCCGGGCCGGTGAATCCGGAGCCGTCGGGCACGGGCTTGATCACGGAGACGTTCGTCGGGGGAGTCTGCGGCAGGATCGAGGTCATCTCGTACGTGTAGAACGCGTCCCGCGTCTCCACGACGATCGGATCCCCGGGCGCCAGCCTGTTGATGAAACGGAAGGGTTCGCCGTGCGTGTTCCGGTGTCCGGCCACCGCGAAGTTCCCCTGCGGGTCGGACGGCATCGCGGTCTTCAGCGCGCCCTCGCCGTAGTGCCCGACCATGCCCCGGTCCAGCACCTTCGGCTTGCTGATGCCCTCCGCGACCGGCACCTTCAGGTCGAGCTTCGGAATGTGGAGGATCGCGAACCCCTGCCCCGGCTCGAAGGCGCCCACCGGGGGCGCCGCCCCCTGGCCGGCCTGCGCCGGGTCGGGGGCGCGCTCCCAGGTTTGCCGCAGGGAGCCGGCGGCCCCGTCCGCGGTCCGCTGCGCCAGCAGGTTCGTGTACCAGAGCTGGTACGTGACGAACAGCAGCATCACCAGGCCGACGGTGATGAACAGCTCACCGATCGCCCGGCTCAGCACCACGACCGGGCCCCCGGAGCGCGGGCGGGCGCGTCTGCGGCCCCGCCCGCCCCGCCGGCGCGCCCGGGCGTGCGAGCGCTTCGCGGCCTCCTGGGCGGCCCTGCGCCGCGCGGCCCGGCCCTCGGTGGGCGCGGACGGCGCGACCGTCGTCACGCGACGGCCTTGCCCACCACCGGGGCCAGCCCCACCGAGCGCTCCACGGCTCCCGCGTCCCCGCAGCGGACCAGCCAGTTCGCGAGCATCCGGTGCCCCCACTCGGTCAGTACCGACTCGGGGTGGAACTGAACGCCCTCGACGTCGTGCTCCCGGTGCCGCAGGCCCATGATGATCCCGTCCTCGGTGCGCGCCGTGACCTCCAGCGCGTCGGGGAGGGTGAGGGGCTCGGCCGCGAGCGAGTGGTAGCGGGTCGCGGTGAACGGGGAGGGCAGCCCGGCGAAGACGCCCAGGCCCTCGTGCACCACGGGCGAGGTCTTTCCGTGCAGCAGCTCGGGGGCCCGGCCCACCACCCCGCCGTAGGCCACCGCCATCGACTGCATGCCGAGGCAGACGCCGAACACCGGGACGCCGGTGTCGGCGCAGTGGCGGACCATGTCGACGCAGACGCCCGCCTCCTCCGGGGTTCCCGGTCCGGGGGAGAGGAGGACGCCGTCGAAGCCGTCCTGGGCGTGGGAGAGTTCGACCTCGTCGTTGCGCAGCACCTCGCACTCGGCGCCGAGCTGGTAGAGGTACTGGACCAGATTGAAGACAAAGCTGTCGTAGTTGTCGACAACCAGAATGCGCGCGCTCACGGAGTGGCTCCCGATCCCTCGTCCACCGTCACATCGTTGAACGGAAGGAGCGGCTCGGCCCACGGGAAGACGTACTGGAACAGCACGTACACCACCGCCAGGACCAGTACGAGTGAGATCAGCGCGCGCAACCACGCGTTGCCCGGCAGGTGCCGCCAGATCCAGCCGTACATTCCGTCCGCGTCCCTCTCGCTCCACGCACCGCGGGGGCGGTACCGCAACAGCCTAAAGGGCGGCGGGCCCGCGGGGTGGGTCACCTGGGCGATCCCTCGACCCGGGCCGGCTCCGCGGACCGGGTGGACGTGAGTTCCGCCCAGATGACGAGACGGTGGCTGTGGCCCCATTCCGGCTCGCAGGTGGTCAGCGTCAGGTACTTGCCGGGAGTGGTGAAGGGCGACTTCTGTGGCAGGGCGTCGACGACGCCCGTCTCCGTGGGCAGGACGCGCAGGGCCGGCGCGCGGACCGTGTACGTGTACCGGTGCGTGGCGTCCCGGACCTCCACGGTGTCTCCCGGCCGCAGCATCGGGATGTCCTTGAAGGGGTCGCCGTACGTCCGCCTGTGGCCGGCGACCGCGAAGTTCCCGGTCCCGCCGGGCCGGGCCGAGCCGGTGTAGTGGCCGAGGCCCTTCTTCAGCAGTTCGGGATCCGTGCCCTCCAGGACGGGCTTCGTCCAGCCGGCGCCGAACCGCGGGATGGTCATCTCTGCGAAGGCACGGCCGGGCGGGTAGGAGGCGGGCCGGTCGCCCTCCGGTGCGGCCCCGGGGGCCGCACCGGGTTCCCCGGTCCGCTCCGGGGCGGCGGAGGCCCGGGGCGCCGCCGGTGGGGCGCCGGCCGCCCAGCCGGCGCGCAGTCGGTCCCGCTCGCCGTCCATGGCCCGGTCGGCCTTCACCCCGGTCCACAGCAGTACGTAGGCGACGAAGAGCACGATGAGCGTGCCGACCGTCAGGCACACCTCGCTGAACGTCCGTACCACCAGGCGCAGTACGACGTCAGGGCGAGGCGGATTCCAGCGGCTTCGCATAGTGGAGGTCCACTGTGCCGGAGTAGCCGGGCAGTGTCAGCTTCTTCTCCTCGTCCACTTTCCAGCCCAGCCCGTAGGCGTTGACGTAGAGCTGGTAGTTCTGCAGGGCCGGGGAGTCCGCGAGTGCCTTGCGCAACGCGCCCGGGTCGCCGACCGCCGACACCTTGTAGGGAGGCGAGTAGACGCGGCCCTGCAGGATGAGCGTGTTGCCGACGCAGCGCACCGCGCTGGTGGAGATCAGCCGCTGTCCCATGACCTCGATGCCCTCGGCTCCACCCAGCCAGAGGGCGTTCACCACGGCCTGCAGGTCCTGCTGGTGGATCACGAGGTCGTTCGGCTGCGGTTCGGGCACTCCCGGGACGCGTGCCGTGGCGTTGGGCGGCGCGTCGTTGAGCGTGACCGTCAGGCCCTTGCCGGAGAGCTCCTCGGTGCCCGAGGCTGTGCGCAGGGCGGCCAGCTTGGCGTCCTCGGCCTTGGTGCTGCCGTCGTCGCGGTCGGCGAGGGCGTCGACCTGGCGGCGCAGGGTCGCGGCGCTCTTCTCCAGCTCGGCGTTGTCGGCGCTGCGCTCGTGGATGAGGTCGGACAGCTTCAGCAGAGACGCGTCCGTGCGGATGTTCGTACCCTTGGACGTGTTGAAGCTGGTGACGAAAATGAGGCCGGCCAGGGCGAAAACGGCGGCCGTCAGCAGCCGGACCGGTCTGGCCCGCAGACGGGGACCCGCGGAGGAGTCGTCGGAATTGCTCAACGTACCCTTCTCCTTCAACGCCACAGGTCCACTACGCTAACGGACGCCCGGGGCAGGCAAGGTCCCCCAGCGCATCGACAGGAGAGCCCCTCGTGCCGAAGTCACGTATCCGCAAGAAGGACGACTACACACCGCCGCCGGCGGGGAAGCAGGCGCAGACGATCAGGCTGACGAACCGCAGCTGGGTCGCGCCGGTCATGCTGGCGTTCTTCCTCATCGGTCTCGCGTGGATCGTCGTCTTCTACGTGACCGATACCCAGCTGCCGGTCGAGGCCCTGGGCAACTGGAACATCGTGGTCGGTTTCGGCTTCATCGCAGCGGGGTTCGGCGTCTCCACGCAGTGGAAGTAGTACGCGTCCGACGCCGGAGCAGTGCGCATCCGGCGCCGGAACGCAAGCTCTCCCCATGAGTTATCCACAGCGTCATCCACACCTGAGGAAAAGACAGAAGATCTGTGGATAACTCTGTGGAGAGTTGACGCCGGTGTGATCAGGTGAGTTCGGCCGTCCGGACCAGGACCACCGCCGCCGCCAGCAGGAACACCGCCGCACACGTACCCCACTGGATGAGTGTGCGCTTCCTGCCCGTGGCCGGGCCGAGCAGCCCCAGCGCGACCAGCGCACCGGTCACCAGTCCGCCGATGTGGGCCTGCCAGGACACCGACCAGCTGCCGCCGAACGGTACGAAGGTCACCACCAGCATCAGCCCGAGCGTGATCAGCACCGGCCGCATTTCGTAGCGCAGCCGGCGGGCGAGGACGACGGTGGCGCCGAGGAGCCCGCAGATGGCACCGGAGGCGCCGAGGGTCGGGGTGTTCGGCGCGGTCAGCAGGTAGACGAGGGCGCTGCCGCCGAGCCCGGACAGCAGGTAGAGCGCCAGGTAGCGGACCCGGCCCAGGGCCGCCTCCAGCGGGCCGCCGATCACCCACAGGGCGAGCATGTTGCCGATGATGTGCCACCACTCGACGTGCAGGAACACCGAGGTCAGCAGCCGGTGGTACTGCCCGGTGGCGACCCCTTCGACGGGCGCACCGTAGTACTCGACGTAGCGCCCCAGCAGCTCCAGCTGGATGGCCAGCCCCGGCACCAGGAACGCCGCGAGGAACACGGCCGCGTTGATCCCGATCAGGACCTTGGTGACGAGTACGGGATCGGAGGCGACGATCCCGCCGGCGACGGTGCGCGGGGCGTTGGCCGTGGCGGCGTGCCCCGTCCCGGAGCCGTGGCGCACGCACTCGGGGCACTGGAAGCCCACCGAGGCACTGATCATGCACTCCGGGCAGATGGGGCGTTCACAGCGGGTGCAGGTGATGCCCGTGTCACGGTCCGGGTGTCGGTAGCAGCCCGGCAGACGGTCGGTGTCCATCGGTCCCCTCGGTCGGCGGCGGGACAGCGGCGCCCCGCCGGTCCGGTACACAACCAGGACGGACGGGCGGGGCGGAAAGGTTCCCGGGAGGCCGGGTCCGGGAGGTGGTCAGCCCTTGTCGAGGGCGACGCCGCGCTCCTCGATGACGACGGACTGGATGATCACGTCGTCGAGCGGGCGCTCGGTGCGCGGGTTGGTCGCCCCGGAGGCGATCTCGTCCACGACCTTGCGGCCCGCCGCGCCGGTGACCTCGCCGAAGATGGTGTGCTTGCGGGTCAGCCAGGCGGTCGGCGCGACCGTGATGAAGAACTGCGAGCCGTTGGTGCCCGGCCCGGCGTTGGCCATGGCGAGCAGGTAGGGCTTGGTGAAGGCCAGGTCCGGGTGGAACTCGTCGGCGAACTGGTAGCCGGGGCCGCCGGTGCCGTTGCCGAGCGGGTCGCCGCCCTGGATCATGAAGCCGCTGATGACGCGGTGGAAGACGGTGCCGTCGTAGAGCGGTGCCGTGGTCTTCTGGCCGTCCGTGGGCCGGGTCCACTCGCGGGCGCCCGTGGCGAGCTCCACGAAGTTGCGGACGGTCTTCGGGGCGAAGTTCGGCAGCAGCTCGATCTCGATGTCGCCGTGGTTGGTCTTCAGGGTGGCGTAGAGCTTCTCGGCCACGAGCCTGCCTTCCATAGTCATCACTGTCGGTCCCGATCCTCCCACGGAGGGCAGCGCCGCACAGAAATCCTCCACCCGTATGCCCTGTCACGCATGCCCGGTGGTGTCAGGGCAGGCATGATCCGACAAAGGGTGGAAAGGTGAACTGTGTCCGCCACCGAGGAGGAGAATCCCGTGACCCGCAAGGACAGCGTGCGCCTGGCCGCCGAAAGCGCCAGGGATACCGTCCGGCACGCAGCGGAAGTGGTGGCGCCGTACGCAGAAACCGCCAAGGACGCGGCTGTGCACTACGCGCACGAGGCGAATGAGCGACTGGCGCCGATGGTGTCGCACGCGGCCAACGAGGCCGCGCGGCAGGCCCGTACGACGTACGACAGCCATGTGCATCCACGCCTGAAGCAGGCGCGGACCCACGTACCGCCCGGCGTGGACCGGGCGGCGACACAGGCGGTGGTCTCCACGCGCCACGCGGCCCGACAGGCCGCCGACTACACCCAGCCGAGGATCGAGAGCGCCATCGCGGCCGCCGGCCCCGTCGCGGAGGAGGCCGCCTCCCGGTCGACCGCCGCCTACGCGGCGCTGCGCGGACAGGTGTCGGCGAAGGAGGTGCACAAGCTGGTGCGCCGCCACGAGCGGCGCGCGAAGTGCGGCCGGGCCGCACGCGGCGTCGCCCTGGTGGGCGTCGTGGCCCTGGGCGCCTTCGCGGCGTGGAAGTGGTGGGACCGGCAGTCCAACCCGGACTGGCTCGTGGAGCCCCCGGCGGCCACCGAGCTGTCGGACCGGGACGCCGGACCGACCGCGTTCGACGAGGAACTGGCGGAGAAGGAGCGCGAGGCGGGGGCGGGCCCGGAGGGCTCCCCCGACAAGCAGCTCTGACGGACGGCACCGCGGGCGACGACTCCCCGACGGGAGCGGCTCCGAGGAACGGCGGTACACGGGAAGGGGCCCGGATCCTGGTGGATCCGGGCCCCTTCCCGTGTACCGCCGTTTCCCGTACCGGCCTGCGTCAGCCCGGCAGGGTGAGCACCATGCCCGGGTGGATGAGGTCCGGGTTGGGGCCGACGACGCCCCGGTTCATGGCGTAGAGCTCGCGCCAGCGGCCCTCGTTGCCGAGCTCGCGGCGCGCGATGACGGACAGCGAGTCCCCGGGGCGGACCGTGTAGGTGCGCTTCTTCGCGACGGGCTCGGCCGCGGGCTTGGGCGACACCGGAACGGCCTTGTGCGCGGCGGACGTCGGGCTCGGCGCCGCGGGGGCGGCGGCCCTGGGCGGCACCGCGGCGGGCTTGGGCATGGCCGCGGGCTTGGGCGCGACGGGCACGGCCTTGTGCGCGGCGGACGTCGGGCTCGGCGCCGCGGGGGCGGCGGTCGGCATGGGTGTGACGGCCGGCTTGGGTGTGACGGCCGGCTTGGGCGGCGCGGCCGCGGCCACCCGGTCGGCGGCGGCCTTGGTGGCCGCCGCCGCGTCGGTGTACTTGGATCCGATGTCGGCCGGCGCGTTCGGCGCCGCGGGCGGGGAGGTCGCTGCGGACCGCTGTTCCACCTGTTCCCGCGTCTTCTCCGCCTCGTGTTCCTTCTTCTTCTCGGACTTCAGGAAATCGAAGAGTCCCATGTGCGTGCGCCTCCGGCGTGTGTGGCCCCCTGGCTCGGTGCCTGCCACCCACTCTCGGACACACCGGGCCCGGTGGCCGCGTGACTGGGCCGTACGGGGGACGACCCGAGGCCCGTCACTGACGGGCTCGGCGGGCCGGTCGAGGGCTCTCGGACGGGGTGTCGAGGGCGCCCCCGACGAGCAGCTTCAGCCCGCGCAGGAGGGCTTCGCGGTCGGTCGCGGAGAGGGATCCGAGGGCCTCGGCGTGCACCTGGTCGACGATCCGGGTGCTCTGCGCCGCGACGGCCGCGCCCCGCTCGGTGACCGCGATGACACGGGCCCGACGGTCGGTCGCGGAGGGCCTGCGCTCGGCGAGCCCGGCCTTCTCCAGGGCGTCGACGGTGACGACCATCGTCGTCTTGTCCATGTCCCCGATCTCCGCGAGCTGGATCTGCGTGCGCTCCTCCTCCAGGGCGTGCACCAGGACGCAGTGCATCCGCGCGGTGAGGCCGATCGCGTCGAGGGCAGCGGCCATGCGGGTGCGCAGGACGTGGCTGGTGTGGTCCAGGAGGAAGGAGAGGTCGGGCTCGGTCCGGGCGGGCGCCATCGCAGTCATGGACCCAGACTACAACTCGATCCGAAAAATATAGTCTGCAACAAAACCATCTGCTACGGTCTCACCATTCGCCGAGTCCCGCGCCCAGCGCCCCGCTCCTTCTCCCCCTCCTCCTCCGACTGGAGAGACCGTTGCCTGCCACCACCGCCACACCTACAACACCCGCCACCCGCCCCGGCCCCGCCGGCCGCCTCCGCTCCCGCTGGACCGCCCTCGCCGTCCTCTCCACCGGCATGCTGATGACCGTCCTCGACGGCAGCATCGTCACCGTGGCGATGCCCGCCATCCAGAGCGACCTCGGCTTCACCCCCGCCGGCCTCAGCTGGGTCGTGAACGCCTACCTGATCGCCTTCGGCAGCTTCCTGCTGCTGGCCGGCCGGCTCGGCGACCTGATCGGCCGCAAGCGGATGTTCCTCGCCGGCACCACCGTCTTCACCGCCGCGTCCCTGCTCGCCGGTTTCGCCGGCTCGCCCGCGACGCTGATCGCCGCCCGCTTCCTCCAGGGCGTCGGCAGCGCGATGGCCTCCGCCGTGAGCCTCGGCATCCTGGTCACCCTCTTCACGGAGCCCCGCGAACGCTCCCGCGCCATAGCCGTCTTCTCCTTCACCGGAGCGGCCGGGGCCTCCCTGGGGCAGGTGCTCGGCGGGGTGCTCACCGACGCCCTCGACTGGCACTGGATCTTCTTCATCAACCTGCCCGTCGGGGCCGCCGCGCTCGCCCTGGCCCTGCCCGCGCTGCCCGCCGGACGGGGCCCGGGGCTCCGCGCCGGGGCCGACGTACTGGGTGCCGTCCTGGTCACCTCGGGCCTGATGACCGGGATCTACGCCGTCGTCGGGGTCGAGGCGTACGGCTGGACCTCCGCGCGCACCCTCGGGCTCGGGGCCGTCGCCGTCGCCCTGCTGGCAGGCTTCGTCGTCCGCCAGGGCAGGACCGCGAACCCGCTGGTACCGCTGCGGATCTTCCGCTCCCGCACCGTGACCGGCGCGAACCTCGTGCAGATGCTGATGGTCGCCGCCCTGTTCTCCTTCCAGGTCCTGCTCGCCCTCCACCTCCAGCGGGTCCAGGGCTACGGCGCCGCCGGGACCGGCCTCGCGATGCTGCCCGCCGCCCTCGCGATCGGCGCCGTGTCGCTCGGCGTCTCGGCACGGCTGAACGCCCGGTTCGGCGAGCGGGCCGTACTGCTCGCGGGGCTCGGCCTGCTCGTCATCGGACTCGGCCTGCTGACCCGGCTGCCCGTCGACGCCGACTACGTCACCGACCTGCTGCCCGTGATGCTGCTGGCCTCCGGCTTCGGCCTCGCCCTGCCCGCGCTCACCACGCTCGGGATGTCCGGCGCCGGCCCGGAGGACGCCGGGCTCGCGTCGGGCCTCTTCAACACCACCCAGCAGGTCGGCATGGCCCTCGGCGTCGCGGTCCTCTCCACCCTGGCCGCCTCCCGCACCGAGGCCCTGACGGCCGCCGGACACGGCTCCGCCGAAGCCCTGACCGGTGGCCACCACCTCGGTTTCGCCGTCGGCGCCGCCCTGCTGGTCGTCGCCACTGCCCTCGCCGCGACGCTCCTGCGCACGGGCCGGCGCGCCTGAGACCCCCACAACCCCACCGGGGGAAAGAAGATCCGCCCCTTGGGTCCTCCGCCCACCCGCACGGCACGAAAAAACCCCGCCTGATCCGCGTTTCCGCAGGTCAGACGGGGTTTTATTGTGGAGCCTAGGAGATTCGAACTCCTGACATCTGCCTTGCAAAGGCAGCGCTCTACCAACTGAGCTAAGGCCCCCTACGACGCAACGCGCCGCTCCCCCGGAAGGGAGTGGTCGTTCCGCAGGACAGAGTACCCGGTGTACCCCCTCATCCCGCAAAATGATAGGGACTCCCGCCCCGCGACCACGCTCCGTAAGATGCTCGCGAGGTTCGCACCAGCGAAGGGGAGTAGGAAGAGTGGACGCAGTACAGCAAGAGGCCACGGCCAGAGCCCGGGAGCTCCAGCGCAGTTGGTACGGGGAGCCGCTCGGCGCGCTGTTCCGACGGCTCATAGATGACCTCGGTCTCAACCAGGCCCGCCTCGCTGCCGTCCTCGGCCTGTCGGCGCCGATGCTGTCCCAGCTGATGAGCGGCCAGCGCGCCAAGATCGGCAACCCGGCCGTCGTCCAGCGGGTCCAGGCCCTTCAGGACCTCGCCGGCCAGGTCGCGGACGGAAGCGTCAGCGCGGGGGAGGCCACGGACCGGATGGACGAGATCAAGAACACCCAGGGGGGCTCGGTCCTCAGCAACAGCGGCCAGACCACGACGAGTTCGGGGGCTCCCACGGTCAAGCGCGTCGTCCGTGAGATCCAGTCGCTGTTGCGCTCGGTCTCCGCGGCCGGCGACATCATCGACGCGGCGGACACCCTCGCCCCCAGCCATCCGGAACTGGCAGAGTTCCTCAGGGTGTACGGCGCGGGCCGCACCGCGGAGGCGGTTGCCCACTACGAGGCCCACCAGAACTGAACGCAGGGGATGACGGGGGACGGGCACAGCCATGGGTGAGGTCTTCGCCGGCCGGTACGAACTGGTCGACCCGATCGGGCGCGGTGGCGCGGGCGCCGTTTGGCGGGCATGGGACCACCGGCGGCGCCGCTACGTCGCCGCGAAGGTCCTCCTGCAGAGTGACGCCCACACCCTGCTGCGGTTCGTGCGCGAGCAGGCCCTGCGCATCGACCACCCGCACGTCCTGGCCCCCGCCAGCTGGGCAGCGGACGACGACAAGGTCCTGTTCACCATGGACCTCGTCGGCGGCGGCTCCCTCGCCCATGTGATCGGGGACTACGGCCCGTTGCCGCCCCGATTCGTGTGCGCGCTGCTCGACCAGCTCCTCTCGGGGCTGGCGGCCGTGCACGCCGAGGGCGTCGTCCACCGCGACATCAAACCGGCCAACATCCTGATGGAGGCCACCGGAACCGGGCGGCCGCACCTGCGGCTGTCCGACTTCGGCATCTCGATGCGCAAGGGCGAGCCCCGGCTGACCGAGACCAACTACGTCGTCGGCACGCCCGGTTACTTCGCCCCGGAACAACTGATGGGCGCCGAGCCAGACTTCCCCGCCGACCTCTACGCGGTCGGCCTGGTCGCCCTCTACCTGCTGCAGGGCACCAAACCCGATTCCCAGGCCCTGGTGGAGCACTTCCTGGCCCACGGCACCCCGGACGCCCCCGAGGGCGTCCCCGCGCCGCTGTGGGACGTCGTCGCGAACCTCCTGCAACCCGACCCCCAGGCGCGGTTCCGTACGGCCACGGGGGCCCGCAAGGCCCTCGCCGAGGCCGTCGAGCTGTTGCCGGACCCCTCCCCCGCGTCGGATCCGGTGGAGGTGTTCGACCAACTCGGTCCGCTCCCGGCCGGGTTCGGTCCCCAAGGTCCTCAAGGTCCCCAAGGCACTCACGGCACCCACGACACCCGAGGCGCCCAGGACCCGCCGACCTCCGCCGCGCCCGCGAGTCCGATCGGCCGCCCGACCGCCGGCCACACCGGCCACACCGGCCACACCGGCACCTCGCCGACCGGAGCCCCCACGGGCCTCCAGGCGGCCCCGGAGCCCCTCGCGGCGGCCTCCGCACCCTCCGGGTCCGGAACCCTCCCCACGGCCGCGCCGAACCCCGTCACGGGCCCCACGTCGGGCGGCGCCGCGGGCGGCCCCACCCGGGCCGACGACCCGCGCCGCACGCCCCCGGCCACCGTCCCGGCCGGGTTCGGACCTCCGCCGGGCCATGGTCCGTCGGAGACGGGCAGCTTCCACCTGCCGCCCCCGGTCCACGCGGGCACCGCGACCGGCCCGGTCACCACCCCGCACCCGCTCCCCGCACCCGCCCGCGGCGGCCGCCTCCCCCCACCGCCGACGAAGGTCACCGCCGGCATCCTCACGGCGGCGCTGCTCTGCTTCGCCCTGGGGATCTGGGCCCTGACCCAGGTCTGAGCCGGGTCGGCCCGCACCCGAGAAGCACCGGAGCCCGGGCGGCCTGGCGCCCCGGCCGACACCGGCACCGCCCTACACCGTCGTCCCGCCGCCGCCCCGCCGCGCCAGCAGGATCCAGGCCCCGAGCCCGAGCAGCAGCACCGTCCCGGTCCCGAAGCCCGCGCCGGCCACGATCCGCATCACGGAGCGGTCGCCCTCGGCCGCGGCGGCCTCAGGCGCGGTGAGCCCGTCCTTCGCGGCCGCCCGGTCGGCGCCACCGACCCCGAATCCGGCCGCGGTGAGGCTCTCCCCGTACGCGGGCCCCGGTCGCGGGGTGCCCGTCACCTCCAGCCGCAGCGTCAGGGGCACCGGGGTCGCGTCCTCGGTGAACTCCCCCACCTTCGCGCCCATGGTGACGGCGAGGTAGTACCACCCGGCCAGCCGCACGGGTCGCTGCTCGGCGCCGTCCGCGAACCGGTTCTCGTACGCCACGGGAGCGGTCCTCGGCAGGGTGACGGCCGCCTGCTTGCCGTCGTACGAGGTGTCCTTGGAGTCCACGAGGCCGCGGTAGGGCGTGTAGAGCGACACGGTGAGGCCGTTGGAGGCCGAGCCGTACTGCTTCGTCATCCTGGCCGCCGCGATCTCGGCGCCGACCCCGAGCTGTTGGCCCCAGTCCAGCGGCACCCGGTAGAAACGCGTCTGCCCGGGCCTGAGGTCGTCGCGCCACACCCCGGAGTCCAGCGCGCGGGCGTCGTTGAAACCGCTGCCGCCGCTGCGCGCGACCGCGTCCGTGCCGGGCAGTGAGGGCGACGCCGAGGGCCAGGCACTGGCGGCCGTGCTCGGCGCCGTCCCGGCGGCGGGCGCCGGTTCGCGCTGGACCCGGATCTCCACCGGCCAGGCGTCCTTGTCCGAGTCCTTCGCCGCCGTCCGGGTGAGCTTGGCGTAGTAGGTCCCCCCGGCCTGGCACTCGGCGTCCTCCTCCAACCGCCGGGTGCCGACCGCCGCGACGGGGACCGCGTCGTAGGCGAAGGAGATCCGGCCGGGGTTGGAGGGGCAGGCCCTGCCGCCGGCGGTCATGACCTCGACCTCCAGGTCGTCGCCGTAGCCCACCTTGGCGCCGGCGGGCGGGCGCAGCACCGCGGAGACGTACACGGTGGAGGTGCTGTCGAGGCCGAGCCGGTAGAGGCGTTCGCCGGGGGCGAGGGTGTCCTCGTAGACGGGGCCGACGTCCAACAGCGGGGCGTCCGCCGTGGAGGGCGCGCCCGCGATCGGGGTGGCGCCGTCCGCGACCCGGTACTCGGGCAGCGGCTGGGATCCGGGGCCGGCCGCGTACGCGACCCCCGGCAGCCAGGCCAGTACCCCGAGGGCCGTGGCCCCTGCCAGCACCGTCTTCCCCACGCGCACCATCGGACCCACCCCGAGTTCACTAACGCAAGCCAAAACTTTGCATACCGGAACAATCATTCACAGGACAGCACGAAGCCCCGGCAGCAGCGGCAGCCGGGGCTTCATGAGATCAACCGTGGGTCTCACACACCGGAACCAGAAGGCACGGAGTCAGTTGCCTCCGTCCACAGGTCCTGCTCGGCGCGATCCGCCTGGATCTGGCGGTACACGAGGAGCCCGCCGATGGCGGCCAGTGCGACCAGGAGCAGCTTCTTCACCGCGCGACCTCGTCTTTCGTTGACGTTGGGGACTTCTGTCGGCCAACAATACACACCGACCGTTATGCGATCGGTGCCCGTGGGCCGACACCGAACCCCTCGACCGGCCCAACGAAGAAGGACCCCCAGGCCATTGCCTGGGGGTCCTTCTTCACTGTGGGGCTAACAGGATTTGAACCTGTGGCCTCATCCTTATCAGGGATGCGCTCTAACCAACTGAGCTATAGCCCCATCCGCGCTGCGCGCTGACTCCTGAAGGTTAGCGCACAGAGCGGGTCGAGCCAAAATCCGTTCCCAGGGGCCTCCCCGCGGGTTTCCCCGCAGGTCAGTCGGTGGGTCGATCAGCGGGTCATTCGTCCTCGGCCAGCGTGAGTTCCACGCCGCCCACGAAGCCCGCCGACAGGTTGTAGATGAACGAACCCAGCGTCGCCAGTGCCGTCATCAACACCACGTCGATCACGGAGATCACCGAGGTGAAGATCAGAACGCGCGGGAGCGAGAGGAACGACTGGAGGTCGAACCCGTTGCTCTCGTTCGAACCGGTCGCCTCGCTGATCGTGCCGCCGACCGTCGAGAAGATGCCCATGGCGTCCATGACCATCCACAGCACCGCCGCCGCGACGACGGTGCACACGCCCAGCGCGATCGACAGCAGGAAGCTGACCTTCATCACCGACCACGGGTCCGCCTTGGCGACCCGCAGCCGCGCCTTGCGCGTCCGCGGTGCTGTACGAACCCCCGGGCGGGCCCCTCGCTGCGCACCCGGGCCGGCCGGCGCCGCGTAGGCCTGCGGGGGCTGGTACGGCTGCCCGTCCCGGTCCTGGCCCTTGTCCGCCGGTACCTTCGGCTGCGCCTTGGCTTGCGCCTTCGACTTCGGTTCTCGGGTGTCCGTCACGGTTCCCCCCTGGGAGTCCGCGGCGGGGCCACGGGCACCGTTCGATCCTGTCTTGGCCGGTCCGGCGCCCGTGGCTCCACTCACGCTTACTCCTCGTGCTCCCCAGCCGGGGGCTCCGTGCCCTCGGCGGCCTCGGCGGCCTGTCCGTCGGCTGCCCCGGCCTCGATCTCGATGTCCGAGTCGATGTCCGACTCGATCTCGTCGGCCTCGTCAGTTTCCTGACCGGCCTCGGCGTTACGAGCGATGCCGACCACGGCATCGCGCTTGCCCAGGTTGATCAGCTGGACGCCCATGGTGTCACGGCCGGTCTCCCTGACTTCGTTGACTCGCGTGCGAATCACACCACCGCTGAGCGTGATGGCGAGAATCTCGTCCGTTTCGTCGACCACCAGCGCGCCGACGAGCGACCCGCGGTCCTCGACGATCTTCGCCGCCTTGATGCCCAGACCACCACGTCCCTGGACGCGGTACTCGTCGACCGGCGTCCGCTTGGCGTAGCCGCCGTCGGTCGCGGTGAAGACGAAAGTACCCGGCCTGACCACGCTCATCGACAGCAGCTCGTCGCCCTCGCGGAAGCTCATGCCCTTCACGCCCGAGGTCGCACGGCCCATCGGACGCAGCGCGTCGTCGGTCGCGGTGAAGCGGATCGACTGCGCCTTCTTGCTGATGAGCAGCAGGTCGTCCTCGGCGGACACCAGCTCCGCGCCGATCAGTTCGTCGGCGGTGCTGTCCGCGCCGTCGGCGCCGGTCTCCCGGAGGTTGATCGCGATGACACCACCGGATCGGGGCGAGTCGTAGTCCTTGAGCGCCGTCTTCTTCACCAGGCCGCCCTTGGTGGCCAGGATCAGGTAGGGCGCCGCCTCGTAGTCGCGGATCGCGAGGATCTGGGCGATCTTCTCGTCCGGCTGGAAGGCCAGCAGGTTCGCCACGTGCTGCCCGCGGGCGTCGCGGCCGGCGTCCGGCAGCTCGTACGCCTTCGACCGGTAGACGCGGCCCTTGTTCGTGAAGAACAGCAGCCAGTGGTGCGTGGTGGAGACGAAGAAGTGGTCGACGAGGTCGTCCTGCTTCAGCTTCGTGCCGCGCACGCCCTTGCCGCCGCGCTTCTGCGAGCGGTAGTCCTCGGTCTTGGTGCGCTTGACGTAGCCGCCGTGCGTGATCGTGACGACGATGTCCTCTTCGGCGATCAGGTCCTCCATGGACATGTCGCCGTCGAAGGGCACCAGCTTGGAACGCCGGTCGTCGCCGAACTTCTCGACGATGACAGCGAGTTCCTCGCTGACGATCTGCCGCTGGCGCTCCTCGGAGGCCAGGATCGCGTTGTACTCGTTGATCTTCGACTGGAGTTCGTCGTGCTCGGCGACGATCTTCTGCCGCTCCAGGGCCGCCAGGCGCCGCAGCTGCATTTCGAGGATCGCGTTGGCCTGGATCTCGTCGATCTCCAGGAGGCCCATCAGGCCCTCGCGCGCGATCTCCACGGTGTTGCTGCGCCGGATGAGGGCGATGACCTCGTCGATGGCGTCCAGGGCCTTGAGCAGGCCGCGCAGGATGTGGGCGCGCTCCTCCGCCTTGCGCAGGCGGAAGCGCGTGCGCCGGACGATGACCTCGATCTGGTGCTGCACCCAGTGGCGGATGAAGGCGTCGATCGAGAGGGTGCGCGGCACCCCGTCCACCAGGGCCAGCATGTTGGCGCTGAAGTTCGACTGGAGGTCGGTGTGCTTGTACAGGTTGTTCAGCACGACCTTGGCGACCGCGTCGCGCTTCAGGACGATCACGAGGCGCTGGCCGGTCCGGGACGAGGTCTCGTCACGGACGTCGGCGATGCCGCCGACCTTCCCGTCCTTCACCAGGTCGGCGATCTTCTGCGCGAGGTTGTCGGGGTTGGTCTGGTACGGGAGCTCCGTGACCACCAGGCACTGGCGGTTCTGGATCTCCTCGACCTCCACCACCGCGCGCATCGTGATGGAGCCGCGACCGGTGCGGTACGCCTCCTCGATGCCCTTGCGGCCCACGACCAGGGCGCCGGACGGGAAGTCCGGGCCCTTGATCCGCTCGATCAGCGCGTCCTGGAGCTCCTCGTGCGAGGCCTCCGGGTGCTCCAGCGCCCACTGCGCGCCGGCCGCGACCTCGCGCAGGTTGTGCGGCGGGATGTTGGTCGCCATGCCGACCGCGATGCCCGCGGAGCCGTTGACCAGCAGGTTCGGGAAGCGCGCCGGCAGGACCGTCGGCTCCTGGTTGCGGCCGTCGTAGTTGTCCGTGAAGTCGACGGTCTCCTCGTCGATGTCCCGGAGCATCTCCATGGCCAGCGGCATCAGCTTGCACTCGGTGTAGCGCATCGCGGCCGCCGGGTCGTTGCCCGGGGAGCCGAAGTTGCCGTTGCTGTCCACGAGCGGCATGCGCAGCGACCACGGCTGGGCCAGGCGGACCAGCGCGTCGTAGATCGAGGAGTCGCCGTGCGGGTGGTACGTACCCATGACGTCACCGACGACGCGGGCGCACTTGTAGAAGCCCTTCTCGGGCCGGTAGCCGCCGTCGTACATCGCGTACAGCACGCGCCGGTGGACCGGCTTGAGGCCGTCCCGGACGTCGGGCAGCGCGCGGGACACGATGACGGACATCGCGTAGTCGAGGTAGGAGCGCTGCATCTCCGTTTCGAGCCCGACGGGCTCGATCCGCAGCACGGGCTGCTCCTCCGCGGGGTTCTCTGCGGTGGGGGTGGTTTCGTCGGCCATTGCTGGTCAGAAATCCTTTCAGGCGGTCAGCTGAGCCGACTCAGATGTCGAGGAACCGAACGTCCTTGGCGTTGCGCTGGATGAAGGAGCGTCGGGCCTCGACGTCCTCCCCCATCAGCACCGAGAACAGGTCGTCCGCCTGCGCGGCGTCGTCCAGGGTGACCTGGCCGAGCACGCGGTGGTCGACGTCCATGGTGGTGACGCGCAGCTCCTCGGCGTTCATCTCGCCCAGACCCTTGAAGCGCTGGATCGAGTCTTCCTTGATCCGCTTGCCGTTCTGCTTGCCGAGCTCGACCAGGGCGTCGCGCTCGCGGTCCGAGTACGCGTACTCGAAGTCGTCGCGGCCCCACTTGATCTTGTAGAGCGGCGGGCGCGAGAGGTACACGTGCC
>NZ_JBVIVP010000008.1:0-264471 GCF_055595445.1 Streptomyces sp. NPDC040432
CATGCTCCAGACCGCCGAGTACGCCCGCCACGTCTTCACCCGCTACGCCGATCTCCATCAGTCCGTCCGAGACACCGAGGAGGCTGTCCGGGCCCACCTCTTCCAGCTCACACTCCGCCTTCTCCGCGATGATGTTGCGGACGGTCTTCAGTGCTTCTTCAAAGCTCATCTCTGCCATGAGCCGGAAGCTAACCGAAGCACCCCCTACCCCGCAGGGCCTTCAATCGATCTTCCCCCGAACGAGGATCCAGCCCGATCCGAACCAGCCATCACCTCCCCCTGCATCACAACGAACTCCGGCTTGAATCTGAAGGATTCCCCGTACGGCAAGCACGTCGACCACTGCGCTACCCGGCGCCCCCATCATGCACAAGCCACCCCTACCACGGCCCACCAGGGATTCCACACCCGCTGCCCCCAGGTGCCATCACAGTGCATCTCATCATCGACTGTGCTGTGTAGCATCCAGGGAAAAACCCACACCCCGGAACGGCATGTGAGCCTGATCCGCTCTGACGGACATTCGAGATCTGGGGTTCTGCCCCGGGAGGATGTCCATCATGGAGAGCATGGGGAAGAAGAAGCCTCGCCGCCCTCGCCGTTCGTTCACGTCGGAGTTCAAGGCCGAGATCGTCGGGCTGTGCCGACGCGGTGACCGCTCGGTCGGCTAGGTCGCCAGAGACTTCGAACTGACCGAGACCGCGGTGCGGGACCGGGTGAAGCAGGCCGAGGTCGACGCGGGCGAGCGCAGCGGGCTGACCAGCAGTGAGCGCGAGGAACTGGCCGCGTTGCGGCGGGAGAACCGACGGCTGCGCGAGGACGTCGACATCCTCAAGCGGGCCACAGCTTTCTTCACGAAGGAGACCCGGTGACGGTCCACCCGTTCATCGAGGCGGAGAAACGCGCAGGTCACAGCGTCAAACGGGCGTGTGAGCCGATGAAGGTCTCCCGGTCCGCCTTCTATGCCCGTCGCTCCGACCTACCCGGCCCCGGGCGGTGCGGGATGCCGAGCTGACCGAGCAGATCATCGAGGTCCATGCGCGATCGCGCGGGACCTACGGAGCCCCGCGCGTGCATGCCGTGCTCACGCGCGAGGGCGCCGGATGCGGGCGCCGTCGTGTCGCACGACTGATGCAGGCCGCCGGACTGCAAGGCAGGCACCGCCGCCGACGGCAGGTAACCACGATCGCCGGTCCTGAGGCTGTCCACCGTCCCGACCTCATCGTCCGGGACTTTCAGCCCGGCCGCGTCGGGCTCGATGCCCGCTGGTACGGTGACATCACGTACATCCCGACCGACGAGGGCTGGCTCTATCTGGCCACGGTCATCGACATCGCCTCCCGGCGAGTAGTCGGCTGGGCAACCGCCGATCACCTGCGGACCGAGCTGGTGGCCGATGCGCTCACAGCCCCCTGCCGGCAGCGGCGCCCCACCCGTTCCGTGATCTTCCCCTCGGATCGCGGCTGCCAACACACCAGTCAGCAATTCGCCTCCCTGGCCACCGAGTTCGGGGTTCGACTGTCGGTTGGCCGCACCGGTCAATGCTGGGACAACGCGCGCGCCGAGTCGTTCTTCTCGACCATCAAACGCGAACTGCTCGGCACCTCCGCCCGGCCCAGCCGGGCCGCCGCCCACACCGCGATCTTCGATTTCATCGAAGGCTGGTACAACTTGCACCGACTGCACAACACCCTCGGCTACCTCAGCCCCGCCGAATACGAGACCGCACTCGCAGCCTGACCACCACACCAAAGGTGTCTGTCAAAGCGGAACAAGCTCACCCCAAGATCCGTGCCAGAACCGAGTTTTGAGAGCACCTGGATGCTTGCTTCGGGCCTGCCGCCCTGCGCCGTGGGCGTCGGCTGCGACTGCAATCAGCGCGGGTACCCGAAGAGCCAACTCTGGTAGCGGTTGTCGCGGCTCTGGGGGTTGAGGTACACGTTCCCCTTCGTGTCCGAGTCCAGGGCGCTGGAGTTGTTGAGCAGGGCGTTGGTGCGGGCGTCTGTGTTCTGCGCCCAGCTCTGGGGCCCGTAGCCGGAGGCGCAGTCCATGGCGCGGACCGCTGTGTCGCTGATGCGGGTCAGGCACAGTCCGGTGGCGGCGTTCTTAATCATCCAGGACCAGCCACCATTCGGGGTCGAGGAAATCCACTGTTGATAGGTGTTGTTGCTGGTGCAGGGCTTCGTGTAGACCTTGCCCTGAGGATCGGAGTCCAGGCAGAGCGCGGTCTGCTCGTTGCGGATGCTCTGCTTCCTTTCCGGGACGGGATCGGAGGCGTGGGCGGCGGGAGCCGCGAACGTGCCGACCGCCAGGGCCGCCAGGAGACCGGCGGTGCCCAGTCGTACTCTCATCATTGACCTTTCTCGGGTGTGCTGCCGGGCGTTCTTCGGCCTCGGCGACAGGGGCGCGGGTGTCAGGCGCGGTAGAACAGCCAGTTCTGGTACCGGTTGTTCGCAGTGGGCGGCCGCAGGTACACCTTGCCCTTGGCGTCGGAGTCCAGGGTCGTGGTCCCGGTCCACCAGGCGTCGCTACTGTGGTTGTTGCCCCGGGTCCATTGCATGGGGCCGTACCAGCTCGCGGGGCACGGGATCGTACGAACCGACGTCTCGGTGGATTTGATCAGGCACCGAGCCGTCTGAACATTGCGGAGTCGGTACCCCGCCCAGTTGGAGCTGCGCTCGGGCACCCACTGCTGGTAGGTGTTGCCCCAGCGGCACTCCTTCGCATAGACGTTTCCGTCGGTGTCCGAGTCGAGGCAGAGTCCGGTCTCCTCGTTCACGACCACGTTGGGCTGACCGGGGGAGGGCTCGGCGGCCTGGGCCGCGGACGCCAGCGCGATGGTGGCGCATACCGCGGTCAGGACGGCCGCGATGCCGGTTCGCATTCTCATGGGCTGACCTTCTCTCGCCCGGCGGCTGCCGGGGATGTGCTGTTCGATGTGCCCTCAGCCAACCGGCAGCAGCGTGCACAGGCCATGCAGTTCCACCGGCAAAAGACGCGACCAGCTCACTTTTGCGGGCAGGCACCGTGATGACGCGCCGGCCAAGTGTTCTCGTCAGTTCGCGAAGGACCATCGATGGCGTCAGGCAAGCGGCACTTCTCATGACGACTTGGGGACGACTTTCCCGAGGCGTGACCGTTCTCGACGGCGGCGAGGGCGGCCGGGGCTTCGGAGAGCGAATGGACCGCGGTGATGACGGGTGTGAGGACTCCGTCGTGGGCGAGGCGGGCCCCGGCTCCCCACCGTGCGGGGCGAGCCGGGGCCCGTGGGATATCCGGCCGGACTGAACACGTGCACTGCGGCGGCGATCAGTCGGTGGCGCCCGGGGCCGCGAAGGAGGTCATGCACTCCCCGCACAGGATCTTGCGGCTGACGAGCGTGCGTGAGGAGACCCGGATGACGGCCGGCGGATCGCAGGCCGTGCGCGTACTCCTCCCACCCATCGTCGGCGGCCTGGCCTGCGATCCGGTCCGCCGCCCACCCCGCGCCCACCGAGCCCCGCAACGCGGCCCGCACCGACTCGACGTCGGCCGCCTCGACCACCACCCTCGACCACACCCCCTCGCCGACGTCCGCCGGGTGAACCAACCCCGTACCGACCGCCCAGCGCCAGGCCGCGACCGGCACCTTCAACCGGCCCGCCGCCTCGTACACGTCGAACACCTCACCCCGCCGCACCACCATGAAACACACCCCGAACGCACACCGAGCCCGACCCTCGGACACGGGACGAAAAATCATGAAGAGCCTCAAAACCTGTCAAATTCTCAACCGTTGGGGAGAGTTGGGGGCGGACCGCACAAGTCGCGTACGCGTAGGCGGGGCCCGAATTCACCCCGCCGGGTGCACCGGCGGGGCATCCGCCCCGCGCCCCCGACCTGGAGGCACGCGGGCCGCCGGGAAGGGCGGCCCGGGTACCCGCGCGGGGGCGGTCAGGTGTGCGGGCGCCCGCCTCGGCCTCGACCTCGGCGCAGCCCGGCCGTGGCTGTGCGGCCACCGCCAGGACCCGCGCCACGTCGGCCCACTCGGGCGCCCACGCGCTCACCGCGGCCTCCACGATCGCGCGGGCCACCTCGCGGGCCGCCTCACGGGCGACCTGGCAGGCGATCACGCGGGCCGGGGGCGTGCCGGCTGCGTGCCCTCGCGGGGGCGGGCCGGCTCCCGGCCGGACTCCGCACCCATCCGGGGCCAAAAAGGTCGTTGCCAAATTCCTACTCGGCACCCGCCCGGAGGCGCTGACCCACTGAGGTCTATTCCCGAGTTGACGCTCTACTGATCTCTTGTGATGGTTTAGGCCGATACTACAAAGCCTGGGGTGAGAAACGGCAGGAGACAGCCGGATGAGCAGAAGCCGCGACGACGACGCTGGACTCGACAAGCCGTGGAGCAGACCCGGACGTGCGCTATACGCAGTTGCCCGCCTTTCAGGCGTGATGAGGCCCAAGATCTCGGTCTATCGCGCAAACCCCGACAGGATCATTACCGAGAGTGATCAGCCTGTCGTCACGAGAGATGGCACCGTTCTTCGGGTCAACATCTACCGCCCCCGGAGCGACGAGCCTGTACCGGTGATTCTGGCTGCCCACCCCTACGGAAAAGACGACCTGCCGAAGTTCACCGCCTCCGGCCGCGCCAAGGTGTCCTTCCGGTACCGGATCCTGCGGCAGACCGGCCCGGTGAGGTTCTCGTCGCTCACCGGATGGGAGGCGCCGGACCCTGCATGGTGGGTCTCCCAGGGCTACGCCGTGATCAACTGCGACATCCGTGGTGCCGGAACGTCCGATGGAGTCGGGTCGCTGATGTCGCACCAGGAGGGTGAAGACATCTACGACGTCATCGAATGGGCTGCGGCTCAGCCGTGGAGCAGCGGGGCCGTCGGCATGTTGGGTGTCTCCTATCTGGCGATCTCGCAATGGCGCGCGGCCTCGACTCAGCCCCCCTCACTGAAGGCCATCGCGCCATGGGAGGGCTTCACCAATGCCTACCGAGGTTTGCTCCGTCCTGGTGGCGTACCTGAGACCGGCTTCCTCAAGCTATGGAACATCGGGCTCAAGGGTGTAAGGCAGACCTATTCGTTCAAGGAGGAAAGCGCGCGTCGGCCGGTGATCGACGACTGGTACCGGTCGTTGGACCCCGATCTGTCGAAGATCCACGTGCCGGCACTGATCTGCGGGAGCTTCTCCGACAACAACCTCCATGGCCGTGGGTCAGTTGCCGGGTTCGAGAAGATCAACTCCTCCGAGCGGCACCTCTACACCCACCGCAGCGGCAAGTGGGCGGCCTTCTACGACGCGGAGGCGAGCGCTGCCCAGCTACGGTTCTTCGATCGCCATCTGCGCGGGCGGGATGTCCCGCCGCTGCCGCGTGTGCGGCTGGAGGTCCGTGAACGCGGCGATCGCATCGCTGAAATTCGCGAAGAGTCGACTTGGCCTCTGACACGCACCGAGTGGACTCCCCGCTACCTCGATAGGCAGGGGCTCATGTCAGATGCGCCGAACCGACCTGGGTCTCTCTCCTTCAATATCCGCCGCAGCGGGGCTCGATTCGGATGGACGGTAACGGAGGACACCGAACTCACCGGCCCTATGGCCCTGCGCCTCTACCTTGAGGTGCAGGGAGCGAACGACATGGATCTGGTGGTGGGTGTGGAAAAGTGGAGCCAGGGTCGATACGTGCCCTTCGAGGGATCCTATGGCTACGGACGAGACCGCGTGACAACCGGCTGGCAGAATGTCGCACTGCGTGAACTCGACCCCGAGCAATCCCGGCCTTTCGAACCAGTTCCCGCCTGCCTCATCCCCAAGCCCGTCACGGCGGGAGAGATCGTTCCCGTCGACATCGCCCTCGGCTCCTCGTCTACTCTGTTCCGGGCAGGAGAGCAGGTACGTCTCGTCGTTGCCGGCCGCTGGCTTGCTCCTCGCAACCCTCTGACCGGGCAATTTCCGGCCTCGTACAAAACCCGCACGAAGGGCCGCTGCATCCTGCACTGGGGGCCGGAACAGCCCTCGCACCTTCTTCTGCCCGTCATCCCCAAGGCGGAGTAACTCAAAGCCAGGCCTTTTTCATGGTTCAGGCTGAACCATTCCGCCCGGGCTTTCAGCCCGGGCGGAATGGCCTCTACGTAGTTCGGGGTCGGGATCGCACGCGTGCCACACCGGGCGCGAGCGGCGGCCCGCCGCTGCAACCCCTTGAACGAACAGGCCGCCGACCTGCGGGTCCCTCACCACGACCTCGCCGTCCAGGACCATGCTGTGAGGGAGCTGCTCGGCCGCCGCGACCAGGCCGTGGAACGCTGCCTCGACCAGGCCGCGACGGGTCTGGAGCACCACCCGCCCGTTCGGGCCGTCCGGGGTGAAGACGAGCATCCGGTGCCCGTCGAACTTCTGCTCATAGGCCACCGCGGCGGCGCGGGCGCGTACGGGCGGGATCGCCTCGGAGGGCCTGCGCCAACATCGGCTCCACCGGTGGCCGCAACACCATCCCCGCGGCCCTCCCGACCATCGCACCGGGTCAGGTCCCCCGACCGTCCGCGTGCCGGCACCGGGATGCGGGTCCCACCGGATCCCACTCGTCACAGGACCCGGCCGGCATGCGTTCCGGGGCGCCGGCCGGATTGTGTGTGGGCTGTCCGCCGTCGTCGCCGGTTCCCACCCGCACCCTCACACGCCCGCACCCCCCGGCGCGGCCACCGACGGTGGGGCCGTGCCAGGACACCCACCGCCGGTCACACCCCCCGCCGCGCGGCGGGTCAGTGCGACCCGAGGCCCTCACGGAGGTCGAACAGCCCGTCATGTCCAACAGCTTCCGCAGTTGGCCCGGCATCGACCCCGCGAGCACCAGCCGCATGTCCGGCCGCCGGAGCGTCGAGCACCTGCCCGGGGAGGTCCACCGCACCGGGGTGTGGCCGGCCAAGCCCGGCATCCCGGGCGACAGGTCGAACGTTCGCCCAGGCCGCGCAGGATCAGCGTTCGCCGAAGGCTGCTGTTCGACGGGCTGCCCGTCTCCCCACACGAACAGGGCCGGTGCAACACCACCTGCCCTGCGCGCACTGGTGGCCGCCCGCACCTGGTCCGCCTCTACGAAGGTTGGCGGAACTGCTCGATCAGCGCCGTGTAACCGTCGCCACCGCGCCCTTCAGCGGCGGCCCGCTCCGCGAGTGTCTTGATGAACGTTGGGAGCGCGGTGTCGACGCCGAGGAGTTCGCTCTCCTCGACCAGGTGCGTCATGGCCGCCACATGGGTATCGATCGTGGCATCCACAGCGGAATGGGGACCGTTCTGCATCTGCCGGGCGTACTCGGGAAGCCAGCCGTTCACGGTTCCCGCCACCTGCTGGGCGAACGGGGCGAACGCCGAGGCGTCCACACCGGCGGCACCCAGCAGAGCCGCGCCATGGAGGAACCCGTTCAGAATGTTCCACATAAGGCCCAGACCGGCCGCGTCGTACAGCGAGGACAAGCCATGGTCCTCACCGAGGTGCGTCACCGATCCGGCCAGGCTCCCGAGCGCGGCCGCATGCTGGTCGAAGGCCGCGCGGGGCCCGCTGAGAATGACGGCCGCATCCGCCGTGCCGATGGCTGCCGGAGCGGCCATGACCGCGCCGTCCAGGTAGGCGGCGACGCCCCGCTCCGCCGCCAGGGCGGCGCTCTCGCGAGCCTCCTGCGACGTACCGGACGTGAGATTGACCAGCACCCGACCCCGGAGCACCTCGCCGAGAGGAACGAGAAGATCACCGACGGCCAGGTAGTCCGTGACACACAGCACCACAAGAGGCCCGGCGGCGACCGCCTCCTCGACTGAAGGGACGAACCGCGCCCCGAGGGCGACGAGTTCCGTGGCCTTTCCCGGCGTCCGGTTCCACACGGTCGTGGGATGACCGGCGCGCACAAAGGCCCCGGCCAAAGCTCGTCCCATCAGACCCAGGCCGATGACCGACACAGCGGATCGGCCCGTCTCATCGTGATTGTTCGTCATGTGCTCTCTCCGTGGAAGACCCGCGTGGGGTGGCGGGAATCGATGAACGAAGCGTCGACGTTCACACCGGTATGAAGGTCAAGGGGGATGGATTGTGCTGATCGGGGATCTGAGTCGGCGGACCGGAGTGCGCACGCACCAACTGCGCTACTACGAGTCCCAGGGACTGCTGACACCGCAACGCCGCTCCAGCGGCTACCGCGAGTACGGGAACGAAGCCGTCCTGACGGTCGCCCAGATCAGGAAGCTGCTCGATGCCGGACTCTCCACCCAGGAGATCGCATACCTCCTGCCCTGCGTCACCGGCGAGGCCCCGGACCTGGAGGCCTGCCCCGAGCTCTTGGAAACCCTGCGGACGCGCCTGCGCGGAATGGACGATCACATCAAGACCCTGAGCCGGACCCGTCAGGTACTCAACGGTTACATCAAGGCCACCGAACGCAACGTGCCCAAGCACGCGTAGGCGGCGAGGGTGGTCACCATGTCGGGGACGGCGAGGACGCGGGCGACCGAGTGACGCTCCCTGTACCGGGCCGCGGCCATCGGGTTGATCCCGTGGATGGGCCGGCCGGTTGCCCGGAGACAGGCGACCAGCAGTCCCTGGGAGGTCTCGATGGCCACCGGGATCGGCGTGCCCGCGGTGTCGCAGTGTGCGGTGAGCAGGTCGAGAAGTTGTTGCAGGCCCGTGGCGTCGTCGTCGATCCGGGTCCTGCCTATCGGGTTCATTCGTGATCTACCACTGCGACATCGTGATGGTCGCTGGCCCAGTCGATGCCGCAGAACACTTTCACCGGGTTCGGGTCCTCTCGGTCGGGGCGAGTTGCTGCTGGTCGCAGCCGTGGGGGCACGCGTCTCCCTAATGGAAGGGCTCGATGGCCCAGCAGACAATTAGCCGTTCGTGACCCCAGCAATCCGCAGGGCCCTCGGTCTCTGAGGAGCTCCGTCGGCTCCTGGCTCTTTAAGAGGTGACCCCTGTGGATGGCCTTGACCACGAACTTCAACGATTCGATCCTCGGCCTTGGTTCCCCGCGGGCACGGTCGTGGCAGCGGACAGCGCCGGGTGTCGGCTCTTGACCAAGGGATCAGGTCCCAGGGGTGTGTTAGGACTCTCCCGGTACCGACCGCTGCCACCACGAACGGGGTGTGAAGCCGGAGGCCTCGCTCTTTTTCAGGACCTCAAGGGCCGGGTAACGGGTAGCGATCCACCGGCTTCGCTGCCCATTGGGCAATGGGAGGCGCGGGCGAGCGCCCCGGCCGGGGCCGGGGCGCTCGGGGTGGGGATGCCGGTTACCAGGTCGCGAGACCCGGGGCCGCCGTGTCGATCTCCTCGACGATCTGGGCGGCGATCACCTCGATCCGGCCGTCCCAGTAGAAGTGGTTGCCCGGGTAGACGTGCTCGCCGAGCAGTTGGTCGGCCCCGTCGGACCAGGCCGCCAGCTGGGCCGGGGTCACCACGTGGTCCTCCTCCCCGCCGAAGAGCGAGCAGGGCACCGGGATCCGGGAGCGTCCGGCGGGGCGCGGGCGCCAACTCTCCACGAGCTGGAAGTCGGCGCGCAGGCGCGGCTCGTACAGGGCCCAGACGTCGTCGTCCTCCAGGATGGCCCGTGGCAATCCACCCATGGCAGCCAGCGCGGCCCGCAGGTCCGGGCCGGCCATGGTGTGGAGGGGCTCCCCGCCGCCGGGGAGCTCCTCCTCGAAGGGGGCCTCGCATGCGGAGATGCCCAGCCAGACCGGGGGTTCGAGGCCCCGCTCGACGGCCTGGAGCGTCAGTTCGTATCCGACGAGTGCGCCCATGCTGTGTCCGAAGAAGGCGAAAGGCGCGTCCAGCCAGGGGGACAGGTCCTCCAGCAGGTACGCGGCGAGGGCCTCGGTGCTCACCTGTGCCGGGACCCCGCTGAGGGGACCGCGACCGGGTGCCTCGACGAGGCACACGTCCCAGTCGGCGGGGAAGTGGGAAACCCACGGGATGTAGGCCAAGTGGGAACCGCCTGCGTGGTGCAGGACGAACAGGCGCAGGGCCGGATCGTCCACCGGGCGGGGCCGGATGACGGCGGAGACTCGGGTGTTCATCGGGCGGCCCTTTCGGTACGGATCGCACGCAGCATGCGGGTGAGGACGGTGCTGTCCCCCAGTTCCTCGAACACCGTGTCGGGGTCGGTGTCGAGCAGGGCCTCGACGCTCTGCCGCCACAGCACCGGGTGGTCGATCTGCTCCGTCAGTACCACGGCCAGATCCTCGGCGGAGTGCGGGCGGGCGGTGCGGTTCGCGAGGACGGGGAAGGCCGGAGCCTTGAGGGGGGTGCGTCCCAACAGTCGGCCGAACTCCTCGGCCGCGGCGGACATGTGGGCGGTGTGGAACGGAGCGCTGACCGGGAGCCGGCGTACGCTGCGGGCGCCCGCGTCCTTGAGCAGGGCGGCGGCCGTGTCGAGCTTGACGATCGGGCCGCCGATGATGGTCTGGTCGGCGGTGTTGTGGTTGGCCACCGCGACGGTTTCGAGGCCGGCCCGGCGCAGCAGCAGCCGGATCACCGCTTCGTCCATGCCGATGACCGCGCACATGCCGCCGTCGGTGACCCGGGACATGGCCTCGGCCCGGGCCGCGACCAGGCGCAGTCCTTCGGCGAAGCCGAACACCCCGGCCGCCTCAAGGGCGTTGTACTCGCCGAGGCTGTGGCCGACGGCCGCGGTCGGAGCGGGCCTGCCGTCGGCCCGCGCGGCGGCGTAGGAGAGCGCGTTGACCACGTAGACCGCGGGCTGGGTGAAGCTGGTCCGCCCCAGCCTCTCCTGCGGGTCCCGCAGGCACAGTTCGCTGACGGAGTACCCGAGCACCCGGTCGGCTTCGGCGACGCGCTCGGGGAAGCGGGCGAAGAGCTCGCCTCCCATGCCAACGCGCTGCGAGCCCTGGCCCGGAAACATGTACACGAGGGTCACGGCCGGCCCTCCCTCGGAGTGAAGGCGCTGTCGGCGAAGGTGAGCGCGGGTCCGTCGGAGAGCACGCCGAAGGACTCGACGCGGCCCACCAGCAGGGTGTGGTCCCCGGCACGGCGGGCTTCCTCCACGGCGCAGTCGAAGTAGCCGATCCCGTCGAGGAGGATGGGCGCGCCCGAGTACGGGGCAGGCCGCCATGGCCGGCCGGTGAAGGCGTCGGCGCCGGCCGGGCGGGCCGGGTCGGCGAACCAGCGCGCGTCGTCCTCCTGCGTCTCGGCGAGCACGCTGACGGTGAAGGCCGATGAGGCAAGGATCTTGTCGTGCAGCCGGGACCTGTGCCCGAGGGCGACGAGGACCAGCGGGGGGTCCATCGAGACGGTCGTGAAGGAGTTCACGGTCGTGCCGTGGGGCCGGCCCCGGTCGAGCGTGGTGACGACGGTGACTCCGGTCGGGAACCGGCCTGCGGTGCGCCGGAATCGGCGGCCGGGCGCCTCGGAGTCGGGACCGGGCGCTCCGGTTCCCGACGGCGTGGGGCCCGACGGGGCGGGGCCGGATGCGTTCGGGTGCTTGTCGGCCACCGCCGAGAGCGGTCCGTGTGCGCTCATGCGGTGGTCCTCCGGAGTTCGTCGAGAGTGGTGAGCCCGTCGAGGACGACCTTGGCGGGCAGCCCGAAGTCGATGAGGCAGGCGATCTCGTCCACCCCGAGGTCCTTCAGCCGGTCCACGAGCCGTACGGCCTTGGGGACGGTGCCCAGCAGCGCGCCGTCCTCGTAGTAGCGGTCGAAGGCCCGTGCGGCGAGGAAGTCGAGGTCCTTGTCGCGCAGTTTGGCCGGGTCGACGCGGCGGGCACTGCCGTGTGCCTGGGAGCCGAGGAGCAGGTTGACGGAGGTCCGCAGGTAGGCCGTGAGCGGATCGCGTACGAGGAGGCGAGCGGCTTCCTCGTCCTGATCCAGATAGGTGTGGGCCATGACCACCACGTGCCCGGTGGAGCCGTCCGCGCCGGGGCGGGCGGCGTACGCCTCACGGTATGCGGCGATCTTGCCGGCGAGTTCGTCGATGTCCTGGCCCAGGAGGTGGGTCAGGACTCCCGCGCCCAGGGCCCCCGCGTTGCGGAAGGTCTCGACCCCGCCCGCGCTGGTGATCCACACGGGCAGCTCGGGCTGCACCGCGCGGGGGAAGGAGCGCACCCGCTGCGGAGCTCCACTGCCGTCGAGCACCTCCACTTCCTCTCCGCGCCACAGTTCGCGAACCGTGCGGACGCTGTCGAGGAGCACCTCGCGGCGATTCTCGTAGGCCTCGGGGCGCAGGGCGAAGTCGGTGGCGTGCCAGCCGGAGGCGAAGGCGAGGCCCACGCGACCGCCGGAGATGTTGTCGACGACCGACCATTCCTCCGCGATGCGCAGGGGGTGGTGGAGCGGGGCGACGACGCTGCCGGCGCGGATGGCGACGCGGCTGGTGACGGCGGCGATGGCCGCGGAGGTCACGGCCGGGTTGGGGTAGAGGCCGCCGAAGGCGTGGAAGTGCCGTTCGGGCGTCCACACGGCGGTGAAATCGTGGGTGTCGGCGAACCGGGCGCCTTCGAGGACCAGGTCGTACCGGTTCCCGTCGTCGGGTGCCGTGCTGTCATTGCCGAAGTAGAAAAGGCTGAAGTCCATGTTTCTCTCTCTGTACGGGGGCCCGCGCCGGACGCGGTCACCCCCGGGGAGGCTCGGTCAGGCCGGGGAGGGCGCCGACTGCGACGTCTCTTTCGCGGGCTGCGGATCGGGCTGGGATCCGGGCTCGGTGACGCGGGTGCTCTGCGCCCAGCGCGCCACGGCCGGCGTGGCCAGGCCGCCGGCCAACAGGACGGCGCCGAAGAGGACCCATCCCGGCCAGCCCCAGCCGATGATCACGACGGTGGTCAGGCCGGGCGTGACGGCGCCGCCGACGCGCTGGGCCAGGTTGAACATGCCCTGGTACTGGCCGTGGGCGTTCGAGGGCGAGAGCTCGTACGACAGGGCCCAGGATCCGGCCGAGTGCAGCATCTCCCCACATACATGGACCACGGCGCCGACGACCAGGCAGACGGCCGCGACCCAGGCGGGCTGCCCGGCGGACAACGCGAAGCAGGCGCAGCAGACGGCCAGCAGGATGCCGGCCCTGCGCATCGCGCGGGCTCCGCCCGGGACGTCCTCGGAGCCCCGGCTCATGCGCACCTGGAACAGCACGCACATCGCGGTGTTGATGAAGATCAGGGCGGCGAAGAGCGAGACCGGCGCGTCGGTGCGCTCCGCGATCCACAGGGGCAGCGCCACCGTCAGCAGCGCGTCGGTGCCCAGGACCAGTACGGCGTTGAGCACGGCGACCACCACGAAGGGGACGTCGCGCAGGACGTTGCGGCGCTCCTCCCCCTGCTTTCCGCTGCCGGCCCGGGTCCGGGGCAGCGGCAGGCACATCAGCCCGGCGGCGACGAACAGCACGCCGGCGGCGGCGAGCAGGACGCGGTAGAGCGCGGCCGAGTCGGCGGCAAGGGCGGTACCGCCGAGCAGGGTGCCCAGGGACAGGCCGACGTTGATGACGGATTGCAGGTAGGCCCGGGCCGGGACCCGCTCGGCCGGTGGCAGGGCCTCGGCGATCAGCGCGCCGCGGGCGGCGGCCCCGCCGGCATCGGCCATCGAGGCCAGCGCGACGACGACGAGGAATCCGGAGAACCCGCCGGTCAGGGCGTAGCAGCAGACGATGGCGCCCTGGAGCACACCGAACACGACGGAGGTGGTGCGCGAGCCGAACCGGTCGGAGAGCCGGCCCGCCGGGATGCTGACGAGCATGGCCAGCACGGCGGCCACGGTCATGCCGAGGCCGACGCTCGCCGCGGGGATGCCCACGGCGCGCATGAAGTACAGCACGGTGACGGAGAGCAGGAAGCCGTTCGCCACGGTCCGGGCGAGGTTGCTGACGGCCAATACCTTGACCACGGGCGAGGGCGGCTTGAGGTCACGCAGCAGGGTGGAGAGGGACAGGGCCATGGCGGGTCACCGGGTCCCTTCGGGGGTGGCGCGGGTCAATTCCCGGTTCAGGGCCGGGCGGTCGATCTTGCCGTTGGGGTTGAGCGGCATCGTGTCGAGGTGCTCGTAGCGGCGCGGAACCATGTGGACGGGTACCCGCTTGCGCAGCCAGAGCATGACGTCGGTGCCCTTGAGCCGTTCTCCGGTGTAGCAGGCGACGAGTTCGGTCTCGTCGGGGCCGGGGACCGCCAGGACGACGACGTCGCCCAGGGCGGGGTGGCGGCGAAGGGCGGACTCGATCTCGCCGAGCTCGATGCGGTAGCCGCGCACCTTGACCTGGTTGTCGAGCCGTCCGAGGTGGGTGAGGGCACCGTGTTCCAGGCGCACCCGGTCGCCGGTGCGGTACCAGTGGGCCGGGGTGAGCGGGGTCCCGCCCCGGTAGACCTCGGCGGGGCGGCCGTCGGCCTCGTCGTACGCGAGGAACCTGCCGTGGTCGTCGGCCGGGTCGAGGTAGCCGTCGAAGCGCTGCGGGCCGCGGACGCACAGCTCGCCCTCCTCGGCGGGTCGGCCGTCCTCGCCGAGCACGACGTGGTCGAGGAAGCCGTAGACCGGGCCGATGGGGATCGTGCCGTTCGAGGTGGCGGGCCACTGGCCGCTGTCGTCGGCGAGCCTGAACTCGGTGCAGGCAACGGTGAGTTCGGTCGGTCCGTAAACGTTCTCGATACGGGCCTTGGGTGCGGCCCCGGCCCAGAGTCGGGCCTGCCGCTCCGTCAGCTGCTCCCCGATGAAGATCCCGTACCGCAGGTCGGGCGCCGCGCCCTCCGGCAGCTTGCCCAGGCTCGCGGCGACCGAGACGACCGAGGGCACCGAGAACCAGTGGGTGACGGACCGCTCGGCAACGTACCGGACGGGTTCCAGCAGTTCGGTGCGTTGCGGGACCACCAGGGTCGCGCCGCCGCCCCAGGTGACGAACAGGTCGAAGACGGAGGGGTCGAAGGTCAGGTCGAAGGTGTGCGAGACCCGGCAGCCCGGACCCACCTCGAACCGCTCGATGTTGTGCGCGATGTACGGGGCGAGGTTGCGGTGCTTGATAGGCACGCCCTTGGGGCGGCCGGTGGAGCCGGAGGTGAACAGGATGTAGGCGGTGTCCGCGGGCGTGGCGGTGCGCGGCGGCAGCGCGGACACGTCGGCTTCCAGGGCCTCGGTGTCGGCGTCGGTGAGGCGCAGCAGGACCGGACCGGGGGCGGACTCGTCGGCGGCCGCGAGGTCGCCCCCCAGCTGGACCGATCCCCCCTCGTCCGCGAGCAGGACCTCGGCCCGGGCGAGCTCCCACACGGATCGGTTTCGGCTCACCGGATAGCCGGGGTTGAGCGGGGTGAGGGTGGCGCCCAGGCGCAGGGCGGCCAGGTATCCGGCGAAGGCCGTGAGGCTGCGGGAGGCGAGCAGGGCGATCCGGGCGGGCGCGCTGCCGCCGTTGGCGCGCAGCACGGTGGCCGCGACGGCCGCCGCGCGCTCGTCCAGCGAGCGGTAGCTGTAGGTCCTTCCGAGGACCTCAAGGGCGGGTTCGTCGGGGTAGGAGGCCAGCGAGCGAGCGAACCAGTCGTACAGGGTGTGCTCGTGGGGCGGGAGTTCGGTCAGGTCGTTCATCGGGATCCTTGGGACGTGCCGAGCAGGTCCGCGTAGGCGGAGTGGTGGGCGGAGGCGAAGTCGAGGCTGCTGAGGAGGGATCGGGCGGAGGGCTTGGGGTCGTGGCCGCCCCGGCGCAGCCACGACTGCCACGCCTGCGCCTCGACGCTGCCCGTGCCGAGGGTCAGCCGGCCCAAACCCCGCGGTGCCAACGGGTCGAGGGCTTCGTTCTCCCGGTTGAGGGCGCGCAGCGAGACCTCACGCTGCCACTGGCGTTCGGTGACGGCCCGCGTCGGCCGGTCAGCCGCCGTGAGCAGGTCGAACAGGTGCTGCGTGGTGACGGTCTCCTCCCCCACCAGGTGGTAGGCGCGGCCCTCCGAGGAGGGTGAGAAGGCGAGTTGGGCGATGGCGCGGGCCGCGAGGTCCACGGGGCTTACGGCCAGGGGGCGTTCGTCGCGCGGATGCGTGCCGACGGCGAGTCCGCCCGCGATGAGCCGCCACAGCGGGTGCTGGGGGTCGCAGGCTCCGGAGGCGGCGCTGCCGAGCAGCAGGCCCGTACGGAAGACCCGTACCCGCATGCCCTCCTGTTCGGCGCGCTCCACCAGCCGTTCGGCGACCCAGGCGGCGACCGCGCCGCCCGGCATGCCGGGGCGGAGCGGCTGTTCCCGCGTCTCCTCGATGCGCGCTCCGGCACCGAGGCCGGAGCCGCAGGCGCTGAGGGTGGAGAGCAGGGTGAGGTCGTCGACGCCCTCGCCGCGCATCCACGCGAGCAGTCGGGCGAGCGGCAGGACGGTGTCCTCGCGCAGTTGCTCGTAGGAGCCGGTCAGGCCGAACGGCGCCGGGGTGTGGATGACGCGGGCGATCCGGGCGCCGAGGGACACGTCGCGGTGGGCGAGGTCCACGGGGTCCCCGGAGGCCCCGACGGGCAGCACCCGGATCCGCCGCGGGTCGGGTTCGGGCAGGGCGCAGGCGGCGGCGTTGGAGCGCAGCAGTTCCCGGCCCTCGGCTTCGTCGTCGACGGGTACGAGGCAGTGGACGGTGCCGGTGGAGTTCAGCAGCAGTTCGTGCAGGACGAAGGTGTCGAGGAAGCGGGTCACCCCGGTCATCAGGGTGTCAGTGGCCCCCGTACGGGTCCTCGCCGCGACCGGGGTTCCGAGGTCGAGCGCCAGGTCGGTGCCGACGAGGTCCGCTTCGGCCGGCGCCGCCCGGTCCGGGGCTCGCGTGGACGCGGAGCGGACGACGGCCGCCATGCGGCGTACGGTCGCCTCGGCCCCGCCTGCGCGGTAGACGTCGGCGGCGACGCCGAAGGCCTTCTGGACGGCGCCCTCGATCCGCATGGCGGACAGCGATTCGCCGCCGTGCGGTCCGAATTCGTCGTCCAGCCCGAGGCCGGCGTGACCGAGCACCCGACGCCACACCGCGAGGATCTCGCCCTCGAACCGGTCGGCGCCGGCCGGCACTTGTTCCTCGACCGCGTCGGCTCCCTGCGCCGGCTCGGCCGGGGCCGTAGGCGCGGGAGCGGCGGGGGGTGCGGCGAGCGGGGGCAGGGAGTCCAGGGCCCAGTAGCGGTCCCGGGTGAAGGGGTAGGTGGGCAGGGCCGTGCGGCGGCCCGTGTCCCCGGCCACCGCCTCCCAGTCCGCTTCGGCTCCGTGCAGCCAGGCCGCGGTTACGGCCTCCTCGATCCGCTCGGCCTCGTCCGCGGGGCCGTCCAGCGGCAGTACGTGGCGGCCCTCGCCGGGTTCGCCGTGGCCGATCAGGATGGTGAAGCGGTCCGGGCGGGGCGGCTGCGCCGGGTCGGGGGCCATCTCGACGCGCCCCCGGAAGGCCGCGCCGAGCCGGGCGGTGACCGGCAGGTCGGCGCCGCCCGGGGGCGGTACGAGGACGACCCTGCGGCGCGGCGTGGGCGGTGTCCCGGCGGGTGCGCGCAGGGCCGCGGCCAGGGCCCGCGGGTCGCCCGCGGGGGCCGTCACCACGCGCCGGTGGGGCTGCCCGGTGCGGCCGACCCTCAGCGTGTGGGCCGCGTCGGCGGCGGCGGGTGCTCCCGGCGCCTCCAGGGCCGCGGCCAGTTCCGCGGCGACGGAGTCCAGTTCCGAGTCGGTGCGGGCCGACAGGACGAGCCGTACCGTGTCACGGGCCGGGGCCTCGGCCCGGGTGGGCGCCGGCGGCGGTCCGAGCACCGCGGTGGCGTTGGTGCCGCCGAGTCCCATCGAGTTGACCAGGACGTAGGCCGGGTCCCCGCCCGCGTCGGCGCCCTCGGAGGTGATGGTGAAGGGGCTTTCGGCCAGCACGCCGGGGTTGCGCGGCCGCTCGAACAGCGGGTGCGGGGGCAGGGCGCCGGTACGGGCCACGTGGACGGCCTTGATCAGCCCGGCGATGCCCGCGGCGGGGCCGGCGTGCCCGATGTTCGCCTTGACCGAACCCAGGGCGCAGTAGCCGGCCGGTGCGGCGGCCGAGCGGGAGAGTCCCGCCCGGATGCCCGCCGTCAGGCCGCGCAGCTCGATCTGGTCGCCCAGCGGGGTGCCTGAGCCGTGGGCCTCCACGTAGCGCAGTTGTTCGCCCCGGATCCCCGCGACGTCCAGCGCGGCGGCGACGACGTCGGCGAGGCCGCCGGGGCTGGGTGCGGTGAATCCGGAGCGGGCCGATCCGTCGTTGCCCACGGCGGTGCCGTGCAGTACCGCGAGGACCGGGTCCCCGTCGTGCAGGGCGTCGGCGAGACGGCGCAGGACCACCACGCCGACCCCGGAACTGAACGAGGTGCCGGTGGAGCGGGCGTCGAAGGGGCGGCAGTAGCCGTCCCGGGACTGGAGGCCTCCCGCGTGGTAGCGGTAGCCGACCATCGGTTCGTTGACGGAGGCGCCCCCCGCGAGCGCCATGTCGCATTCACCGGACAGCAGGCTGAGGACCGCGTAGTGCACGGCCGTCAGGGAGGAGGAGCAGGCGGTCTGCACCCCGATCGACGGCCCGCGCAACCCGAGCTTGTAGGCGACGCGGGAGGGCAGGAAGTCGCCCAGGCCGCCCAAGTGGAGGGCGACGTCGTCGACGGCGCCCATGACCCCGTCCGCCCATGCCCGGGAGGCCTGGAGGGCGGCCATGTAGGTGCTGGGGCTGCCGCCCGCGAAGACGCCGGTGACCAGGTGGCCGCCGCGGGGCGCGTGGCCCGCCGACTCCAGGGCCTGCCAGCAGGCTTCCAGGAAGATCCGCTGCTGGGGGTCGATGACCGCGGCCTCGGCCGGCGAGTAGCCGAAGAACTCCGCCGCGAAGTCCCCCGCGGCGGGGATGCCCGCCGCCCGCTTCACGTACTCGGGCGAGTCCAGAGCCTCGCGGCTCAGGCCCGCCGCGGTGAGCCGGTCGGTGTCGAGGTCCCTGATGGAGACCCGCCCGTCAGCGATGTTGGCCCAGTACTCCTGGGGGCTCCAGGCGTCGGGGAACCGGCAGCCGGTCCCGATGACGGCGATCGCGTCCTCGCCGCTCACGCGGAGCCCTCCTCGGAGACGACTGCCGGGGCCTGTGCCTGGCCGGTGCCACGGCCCCGGCCGCGCAGTCCGGTGCGGGCGCGAACCACCGGGGCGGGCTGTTCGGAGGCGGGCGCGGCGGTGCCGGTCCCGGCGGTGGCCCCTTCGGCGGGTGCATGCGCGTCCGCCGCGGTGAGGAACTCGGTCTGGGCGTCGATCGTGCTGTGCTCGAAGAGGTCGGCGGCGTCCAGCTCACGGCCTGTGAGCTCGGACAGCCGCTCCATGAGGACGATGAGAAGCAGCGAGTCGCCGCCCGCGTCGAAGAAGTTGACGTCGTGCGCGAGGTCGCCGATTTCGAGCACCTCGCTCCACAGGACCGCGATCCGGTCGGCGAGGTCCGCGGAAGGAACGGTCTCGGTGGGCTGGGTCTGCACGGTGGTCGTGAGCACGGAATTCTCCAGGTCTGCGATGAGGTCGGTGGCGGCCTGCGCCACGTCGGTGAGGAGCCCGTCGACGGTGTCCGCGTCGAACAGGGCCGTGAGGTAGGTGAATGACAGGGCGAACCGGTCCGGACCCGCCGTGACGGTCAGTTCCAGTTCGTACTTGGACTTCAGCCGCGGCGGCGTCGCGAACCTCGTCCGGGTCCGCGCGTCGAGTGCGGGCGGCCGGGCCGCCTCGCTCGCGGCGTTGAGGTACACCGGGGTCACTGCGGGACGGCTGAGGCCACGGTCGGGATGGAGGGCGGCGGCCAGCGTGTCGAACGGCGTGTCGGGGTGCCGGTAGGCGGCCAGCGCCGAGGCGCGGACCCGGGTCAGTGCCTCCCGCCAGCCTGGGTCGCCGCGCAGGTCCGCCCGGACGAGCAGGGTGTTGACGAACATGCCGACCGTGTGGGCCCGGTCCGCGCCGTCGCGGCCCGCCCACGGGAAGGTGAACAGGAAGTCACGCTGGTCCCCGCGTCGCGCGAGCGCCGTGGCGAGCAGCACGGCCGCGACCATGAAGGCGGTGCAGCGTTCCCCGGCGGCGACCTCGGACAGCCGTGCGGCCAGCGCGGGCTCCAGTTCGCGGGTGCGCGTGTCCGCCTCCACGGACTGGCTCTTCCCGCGCGGCCGGTCGTACGGCAGCGCGATGTCGGTGGGTGCGCCACGCAGGCCCGCGAGCAGTTCTTCCAGGGCCGCCTCGTCCAGGGCGTCGGCGTACCGCACCGCGGCCGGGTGTCCGGGGAGGGACAACCCTTCCGGGTCCGCACCCTTGGGGTCGGTCACACCGTCAGGAGCCGTCCCGACCGCGCCGACCGCACCGGTCAGCGACCGGTACAGCGCGGCGACATCACGCAGGACCAGGTCCAGCGACCATCCGTCGGAGACGATGTGGTGCACTCCGTAGACGAGCAGGGTGCGTTCGGGACCCAGCGCGATCACCGCGCCGCGCGCCGGGGCCTCGCGTGCCAGGTCGAACGGCGACCAGCAGAGCTCGGAAAGCCGCTCCTCGCGTTCTTCGGCGCTCCATCCGGTGCCGTCGGCGTGGACCACCTGGGGAGCCGGGCCGTCGGTCCGGTAGAACACCCGGCGGGCCTTCGCGTCCAGCCGGAAGCGGGAGCGCAGCCCCGGATGCCGCTCCAGTGCCCGGGCGAAAGCCGTGCGCAGGGCCTGCCGGTCCACGGGTCCGTCGATCTCGACGATGCTGGGCGCCAGGTAGGAGGTACGCAGGCTCCGGATCCGGTCGATGGCCCACATGCGCTGCTGCACGGGACTGGCCGGGTGCTCGCCCTGTGGGTCGACCTGCTGGGCCGGGGTGGCGGCCGGCTCCGTCCGCGCCTCTTCCAGACAGCGGGCGAGCCCGGCCACAGTGGGGTCGGCGAGGAAGCCGCGCAGGGGTACCGGGATGCCCCAGCGGCGTTCGGCCTCCGCGAGCATCCGTACCGCCAGCAGCGAGTGGCCGCCCAGGGTGAAGAAGTCGGTGTCGGGTCCGAGGGCGTCCGCGTCAATGCGCTGCTCAGGGCCTTGGGGGCCTTGGCTGTGCGGCGGCCGGGCGACGATGTCGGCCATCAGCGCGGCGGCCCGGCGTTGGGCTCCCGTCAGCTCCGCCGGCCGGTCCTCGGCCAGGGTCAGCGGGCGGTCCCGTAGCGCTGACAGGGCGGCGAAGTCGACCTTGTCGTTGGTGGTGCGGGGTACGGAGTCGACGACGTACACCGCTGTCGGGAGCACGGCCGCGGGCAGCCATCGCAGGAGCGGGCGCAGGAGTTCCCCGTGGGACGGCGGTTCGGATCCGGCGGCCTCGCTCAGAGTGACGTAGGCAACGAGCGCCGGCGGGGTTCCGGTGGCGTGGACGGCGGCCGCCGCGACCGCCGGGTCCTCCTCCAACAGGCGCGTGACCTCGCCGGGTTCGATACGGTTGCCGAGGATCTTCACCTGGTCATCGGCGCGGCCCAGGTAGCCGATCCGGCCGTCCTCGCGCAGGACCACGCGGTCGCCCGTCCGGTACATCCGGGCCCCGGCACCCTCGTGGAAGCGGGTGGCGTGCGGATCGGGCAGGAAGGCGGCTTGCGTCAGGTCGGGGCGGCCGAGGTAGCCGATGGCCACACCTGCGCCGGCCACGTACAGCTCGCCGGGAACCCCCGGGGGCAGTTCCTCGCCGTGCGGCCCGAGGATGTAGGCGCGGGTGCCGGGCAGCGGGACACCGATGGCGGGTGCCTGCTCGTCGGCGGGGTCGATGTGGGCGTAGGTGCTGTTGCAGGAGCCCTCGGTGGGGCCGTACACGTTGATGACCTCGGTGCCCCAGCGGTTCGCGCACTGCGCGGCGAGCCGGCGCGCGAGTGCTTCGCCGCCCGAGTACAGGGCCCGCAGGGTGGTGCCCTCGTGGGGTTCCGGGTCCGCCTCAAGCATCGCGTGCAGCAGGCTGGGCGTGAGCGAACCGGCGACGGTTGCTCCGTGCGGGCCGCGCACCAGGCCCAGCAGGGCTCGCGGGTCCCGGCGCTCGACGTCGTCGGCGATGATCAGCCGGGCGCCGGCCAGCAGGGCCTCGACCACGTTGAAGGCGGCCGGGTCGAAGGCCGTTCCGGCGGTGAGCAGCAGCCGGTCCGCCGGTCCGAGGCCGCAGTCGCGGCTCCACCACAGAGCGGTGTTGAGCAGCCCGCGCTGCGGCACGAGCACGCCCTTGGGGCGGCCGGTGGTGCCGGAGGTGTAGATGACCGCCGCGGGGTCGCCCGGCCCGGCCGCGGACCACGAGGCCGCATCGAACTCACCTGGCCACGCGGACAGTTCGTTCAGGGCGAGCGGCTTCGCCGCCGTGTCGATCCCGGCGAGCAGTGCGGCGCCCTCGGGGCACACCAGGACCGCATCGGGCTCGGTCTGCCCGAGGACGTACGCGATCCGGGCGGCCGGGGTGTCCATCGCGAGCGGCACGAAGGCCGCGCCGGCCCGCAGGACGCCGACCCAGGCGGCCACGAGGGCCGGACCCCGGGCTGCCAACACCGGCACGAAGGAACCGGGGCCGGTCCCCGCACCGCGCAGCCGGGCCGCCACGGCCGCGGACCAGCAGTCCAGTTCGCCCCAGGTCAGCCGGGCACCCGCGCATTCGACGGCGACGGTGCCGGGATCGGCGGCGGCCAGTACCCGCTCCAGCGCCTCGGAGGCGGTGTCCGCCGGGTAGGACCCGGGCTCGGCTCCGACGAGCACGCCGTGCGGCGGGGCGGTGTCGGGGCGGGAGGTGACCGGGAGGTCCTTCAGCCGGGTGCCGGGGCGGGCCACCGCCTCGGTGAGCAGGGCCACGTAGCTCTCGGCGAGGTGGCGGGCTGTGTCGGCCGTGTACCGGCCGGTGTCGTACTCGACGGTGGCCCGCAGGCCGCCGCCCGGTTCGCTCTCCAGTACGAGGGACAGGTCCTGCTTGGCGGTTCCGGTCGGCAGCAGTTCGGGCGGCGCCCAGCGGCCCGACACGCCCGCGGCCGGAGCGTTCTGCAGGACGAACCCGATATCGGCGAGCCCGGCGAGGCCGAGCCGGGCGGCCAGCCGGTCGAACGGGAGCCTCTGGTGGGTCAGTACCCGGAAGGACTCGGCCCGGGAAGCGGTGCACAGTGCGTCGAACCCGGCTTCGGGGTCGGGTGCGCAGAGCAGCGGAACCGTGTTCACGAAGAAGCCGACCAGCCCTGCGACGGAGGGGTGCGGACGGTTCGCGGCGACCGTGCCGAGCAGGAACTCCTCGCGCCCGCTCCACCTCTGCACCACCGCTTGGAAGGCGGCGAACAGAACCACGAACGGGGTGACCTTGAGGTTGCGGGCGAGCTCCGCGACGGCCGACTCCACCTCGGCGTCCAGGGCGAAGCGGTGCTGTTCGCCGCGGCGGTCCCCCTCCATGACGCGTTCGCGGGGGGCCGCCGGGGCGAGCACGAGCTCCTCGCCTGCCGCGCGGGCGAGGAGCTCGGCGCGGGAGTCGAGCTGCGTGTCGAGCGCCGGGTCGAGGGAATTCGCCACATCCCAGACCGCAAAGTCGGCGTACTGCACGGGGAGTTGTGGCAGCTCCAGGTCGGGGCCGCCGGCCAGTGCCCGTTCGTAGGCGTGTGCGAGACCGTCGTAGAGCGCGGGCAGTGACCAGCCGTCGACGGCGATGTGGTGGATGTTCAGGAGCAGGGTGCCCGGGTGGCCCGCGCCCCCCGGCCAGATGGTGGCGCGCAGTGGCGGCTCGTCGGTCAGCGCGAACGGCGTCCGGGCGTGGCGCGCCAGTTCGGCCTCGTCGGGTGCGCGGCTCGCGTGGACGACCTCCACGCGGACCGGGCCGGGCTCCGCCACCAGTTGTACCGGCCTGCCGTCCTGGGACGCGTAGGTGGTGCGGAGCACTTCGTGCTGGGCGGTGAGCGCTTCGAGGGCACGGGTCAGGGCGGGTACGTCGATCGGCTCGTGCCACCGGGTGAGGAGGGGAACGTTGTAGACGGGCGAGGTGGGGGCGGTCTGGTGGATGAACCAGAGCCGTTCCTGCGCCGGTGAGAGGGGTGCCGTGGTGGCTCCCCCGCGTGCGGGGGCGGGCGGGCGCGGTGGCGCCATGGGTGACTCTCCTTGCGGGTCTTTCACAGCTGGTTTCACGGCCGGGGGCTTCACGGCCGGAGGTTCGGCACCGGGCGGTTCGACACCGGGTGATCGACTGCCGGGGTGTTCACGGCCGAGGTGTTCGTGGCCGATGGCTTCAGGGAAGGGTCGAGGACTTCCGGACCGGGTCTTGCGGACCGGGGGTTCAGGACCGGGGGTTGGTGCCGCCCGGCTCGGTACGGAGCTGTCCGGCCAGGTCGGCGAGGCTCGGGGCGAGCAGGATGTCGGTCGGGTCAAGCGGGGTGCCGAGCTGTTCGGTGAGCCGGAACGCCGCCTGGGTGGCGAGGATCGAATTGCCACCGAGGCCGATGAAATCGTCGGTGTCCTCGATCGAGGCACCCGGAACTCCGAGAAGTTCGGCCCAGGTCTCGATGATCCGCAGCGTCACCGGATCGTCCCCTCCAGCCCCGTTGAGCGCACCGGCTTCGACGGGGTTCGCAGCGCCGCCGTCCGCCGGGGACGCCGGGGACGCTGCGAACTCGGCCAGCAGTTGCTTGATCCGGGAGCGGTCGGCCTTGCCCGTGGAGCCGTAGGGGATCCCCGTCAAAGGCAGCCAGCGCGCGGGCAGCATGTACGAGGGCAGACGCTCCGCCAAGGCCTCGGCCAGCTCCCGGGCCGGGTCGGAGGCGGAGTCGGAACCGGTTGCGGCGGCAGCGGCCGGCGGCGGAACAAGGAAGGCGCCGACGAGCCTGGCGGTGTGGCTCTCACCATGTTTCTCCACGAACGCGGCCTCGGTCCGGCCCGTGGCGAGGGCCGCCTGCTCCACCTCCTCCAGCTCGATGCGGAAGCCCCGCAGCTTGATCTGCCGATCGGCCCGGCCGACGACCTCGTACGAGCCGTCGGGAAGCAGGCGGACGAGGTCCCCGGTGCGGTAGACCGTCCCGGCGAACCCGGCGCCGTCCTCGTACCGGACGTAGGACCGGTCCGTGCGCTCGGGCTGGTTCAGGTAGCCGCTCGTCACGGAGGGCCCACCCACGCAGAGTTCGGCGGTTTCGCCGGGAGCCGCGGGCCGCAGGGTCTCGTCCAACAGGAACAGCCTGGCCCGGCGCACCGGGCGACCGATCGGGACGCGGGTGCGTCCGGCGAGGGACTCCTCGGTGCACTCGAAGCAGGTGGCGAAGACGGTGGTCTCGGTGGGGCCGTAGATGTTCACCAACTTCCGCGGGCCGCCGGCGGCGAGTACCCGCAGGGTGGCGGCCAGATCCAGCTGTTCGCCGCCGACCAGGAGCTCGCGCAGCGTGCCGAGGGCGGCCGGCGCCTCACGGGCCACCATGTGGAAGAGCGAGGTGGTGAGCAGGGCGGTGCTGACGCGCTCGCTGACGAGCAGGTTCGTCCAGCTCTCCAGATCGACCTCGACGACGGAGGGCATCACGACGAGCGGGGCGCCGGCGGTGAGTGCGCCCCAGACCTCCCAGGTGAAGGCGTCGAAGGCGGGGTTGGCCAGCTGGGCGACCCGGGCCGTGGCGGTGATGGCTCCGTAGCCGGCGTCGGTGACGAGGTCGCGGACGGCGCGGTGCGGTACGACCACGCCCTTGGGGAGCCCGGTCGAGCCCGAGGTGTAGCCGACGCAGAGCGCACTCTCCTCGTCCACCTGGGCGTCCGGGTACCCGTCGTCCGCGGCGGCTCCGGTCGCGCCGGGGCCCTCGTCGGCTTCCGGGACCGTCAGTACGAAGGTGGCCGCGTCGGTGTCGAGCAGGCGGGCCCGGCGGTCGGCGCCCCGGCCCACGAACACGGCCTGGGCCCCGGAGTCCTCAAGGACGCCGGTGACCCGGTCGGCCGGGGCGTGACCGTCGATGGGTAGGTAGGCGGCGCCCGCACGGACGACGCCGAGGATAGCGACGATCAGTTCGGCGCCGCGGTTCAGGTCCACGGCCACCAGTCCGCCCTCGCCGATGCCGTGTCCGGCGAGGAGGGCGGCCGTCCGGCCGGCCCTGTCCCAGAGCTGTCGATACGTCAGCTCCCGTCCGGTACCGGCTTCCCGGACGGCGCAGGCGTGCGGAGAATCCTGGACGCGCTCGGCGACAAGGCGGTGGACTCCCCCGATGCCACGCGACGATGTATCGACGGGCGACGAACCCATGAATCTCCCCCAGTGTTCTCGTACCTGATACCCGAATTTTCCGGGTGCGAAGTAGCAACGAAACGCCCCGGCAGGACCAGGGGAAAGCCATCCGAGAGCGCAGAGATAAATTCGGACATAGTATCCCGACACACGCGCTATGGAGGCTTCGTTTCCACAATGCGGAACTTTTGTTCCGCCTAGCGGTAGACTATGATCGTTTTCCGGATCTTGTCAACGAGCACATCCCCAAGGGGGCTGCAATGAGTGAGAATCGCGTCGCACTGATCACCGGTTCGTCATCGGGAATCGGCGCCGCCATTGCCCGCCGATTCGCCTCGGAAGGAATACGGGTCGTCATCAATTCGAGCCGTAGCGAAGCGACCGGAAAGGCACTGGCCGCGGAACTCCGGGAAGCCGTGTACGTACAGGGAGACGTGGCCGACGCACAGGACGCGAAGCGGATCGTCCAGAACACGGTCGACGCCTATGGACGACTCGACATCCTGGTGAACAACGCCGGCACCACCCGGTTCATCCCGCTCGACGACCTCGAAGGGGCCGACGCCGACGCCTGGCGGGACATCTTCGAGGTCAACGTGATCGGCGCGTGGCAGATGATCACCGCGGCCACCCCGCACCTGCGGGCCTCCGGAGCCGCTTCCATCGTCAACATCAGCTCCGTTTCGGCCACTCGGGCGCTGGGGAGCTCCATCCCCTACGCCGTCAGCAAGGCCTCCGTCAACCACATGACGCGGCTGCTGGCCTCACAGCTCGGCCCCGCGATCCGGGTCAACGCCGTCGCCCCCGGGCTCATCGACACGCCTTGGTACCAGGAGGCGGAGGAGGTCTGGGAGAGCTCGCGCGACTGGATCACCGCCAACACCCCGCTGCGCCGTGTGGGAACTCCGCAGGACGTGGCGGAGGCCACGCTTTATCTGGTGAATGCGGCCTATACAACCGGCGACGTCCTCACCGTCGACGGTGGACGTCACATCGTCTGACATTCCACCAGCCGGTCTCCCGAAAAAGGGGCTGCTCCTTTCGCGTGCATACGCGAGAGGGGTAGCCCCTTTTCTCGCGTTGTGAACATCTCGTGAACGCCGTGAGACACTGATTCGGAGTTCAACATTCCGCACGATGCACGCACATCGGCCATCCGAAATAGCCGGATCAAGCCATTCTCGACACCCATCGATACACCAAAGGGGCTGATGGGATGGTTGGGTGAATTCCGGCCGCGACGGAACGGTCGGCACATCCGTCACCGGACGCAGTCCGCATATGTTCTGCCACCCCGCCCCACATCGGGAGACTTCCGGACAAGCACTCATCGGCCACTCCGGGACCCACGCGGCGACGAGGGTCGCGATGCGTGGCGTACGGCGATCGAGGCCGAGGCCCGGATCGACGACCGCGGTCGAGGTTCGCCACCTCGCCAACCCAATGGCCCCGGAGCAACTTGCAAGACTTCTGGACGAGACAGCTCGCGAACGCGGGCTGCTGCGGCGAGGTTGAGGGTGTGCGCAGCCTCACATCCGGGATCTCAGTACGTCGACCTCGCACCCCGGTGAGAAGGGGTCGAAGCCGTGCTCGGTCAGCCAGCGAACCGCGAGCAGGCTGCGCAACGACCACCACCCCTGGATCACGTCGCGGTCGATGGCGGTGCCATAGCCCGTGATGCGTCGTCGAGGTGCTCCTCGTGTCCGAGGGTGAAGGTGGCGAGGTCGTACAGAGGATCGCCCCGGCCCGCCTCGGACCAGTCGATGATGCCGGTGACCTTGTCACCGTCGAGGAACAGGTGCGCGATCTGCAGGTCGCCGTGCGTGAACGCAGGAGTCCGGGGCCGGACTGCGGCTTGGGCGACCTGGCGGTTGCGGGCGACCAGGTCGGCGGGCAGGAGGCCGTGCCTCACGAGGAGCTCGCATTCGTCGTCGAGTTCCGCCGCCGGCGCGAGGACGTTCCGGCCGGCCCGGCCGAGCCGGGTGCCCCTCGTCGTCCGTCGGGTCCATGCCCTTTCGCTGTCAGGTTCCGCACAGCAGCTTTATGCCGGTCCCTGTCTCACCGGCGGCCCCGGCTCCAGCCTGGTCAGGCCGGCACCGCCGCCAAGGCTGCCGACCCCGCCACGTTCCGCGCTGCGACGCGCGAGCTCCCCTGCCAGAGGGCGGCTCGTGAGGTGGTGTCCGTTTCCGGGTGAGGCTGGTGCGGGTTACTGCTTCCTGGGGAAGCTGCCTGTGTCGGCTTCGGTGAGGATGTCGCGCTTGATCAGGCGTTTCAGCGCTGCGCGTGCCCTCGATGGTTTTTCGGCAGCAGGTCGTGGTCAAGGCTTCGCAGATGTTTCGGGCTCGTAGGGGGCCGGTCGCTGCTGCGCCGTCCGCTACTGACCTTGAAGTCGTCTTGTCGTAGGGGCTGACGGTTGGTGATCGTCGCGGTATGCCGGAGGTATGAGGTATCCGCAGGGTGGGGGGCTGACCGCGGAGAGGCAAGCGTTCCGCGAGCGGGTCCGGATGGAAGCAGTCGCCATGTTTGCCGACGGGCGGGGCAGTACGGAGGTCGCGAAGGAGTTACGGGTCAGCGTCCGGTCGGTGCAGCGGTGGCGGCGGGCCTGGCTGGAGGCCGGTCGGGACGCGGTTCGTTCCCGCGGCCCGGCGTCCCGGCCGAAGCTCAATGACCGGCTGTTCTCGGTGCTGGAGGAGGAGTTGGCCAAGGGCCCGGCCGCTCACGGCCGGCCGGATCAGCGGTGGACGCTCGCCCGGATCAAGACGCTGATCGGCCGACGGTTCCACAAGTCCATGACGTTGTCGGGGATCTCGCAGATGCTGCGCAGGCACGGCTGGAGCCACCAGGTCCCGGCCCGTCGTGCGATCGAGCGTGACGAGGTGGCGGTGGTCGGCCGGGTGAAGGAGGTGTGGCCTCACCTGGCACCACCGCGGCGGCGCTCGGGGCCTGGCTCGTCTTCGAGGACGAGGCGGGGTTCTCGATGACGCCGCCGACCTCCCGCACGTGGTGCAGGCGCGGATCCACCCCGGTCATCCGAGTGAGAGGCCGTTCCCAGCACCGCTTCTCCGTGGCAGCTCTGTGCTGCTACAAGCCCGGCGAGCGATCCCGCCCGATCTGCCGGCCCAAACGGCATACCGACCACAGGAGCGGCGGCCGCAAGAGCTTCGCCTGGACCGAGTACCGCGACCTTCTCATCGCCGCCCACCGGCAGCTCGACGGACCCATCGTCCTCATATGGGACAACCTGAACGTCCACAAGGACCGCCGCATGCGGGCCTTCATCGAAGCACACGACTGGATCACCGCCTACCACCTGCCGCCCTACGCACCCGACTTCAACCCCGTCGAAGGCATCTGGTCGATACTCCGCCGGACCACCCAGGCCAACACCACCTTCACCGACCCTGACCACCTCATCCGCCGGCTACGACACAGCCTCCGCCAGATCCAATACCGCAGCGACATCATCGACGGATGCCTCACCGGGACCGGTCTCACACTGACGACACCACGCCTACAACGTCAGTAACGTGGCCGAGCTACTCATCCGGCTCCCCACAGCACGGTCCATAGGGGACTCGTCCACCGCCTCAGGGACGATCACGAACCGCTCCCAGTCAGCTTCGGCCTTCCGCACGTCGGCCCGCAGGCCCGTCCACGCGCTACCGAGCGGCAGGACGTTCACCGCCGGCCAGGGCCGGCCAGCCCTGGCTCGCGGGGGCGTAGCAGGGATTGCAGGCCCAGCCGAGCGGCCGGCTGGGGCACGGCCGGCAGGTGGTGGGCCTGATCACCGAGGCCGCGACGAGGGCCACGCCCCGACCGCGTAAGAACGTCCAGCCGGAGGCAGATCCCACTCCCTCGTACCGGTATAGCCGGGGCGACCCTACCCCTGAGCGGCTCAGTGGATCTGTGTCGTGGTCGGTTGGCCGCGGGACCGTCCGAAAGCACGGTGGGCCACCGCGTTTCGGCAGGAAGGAGCGCGTTCGCCGCAGCGTTCAATCGCGACGGCCCCTCCGATCCCCCTGCTGACCGGCTGCGCACCAATGGATCATGGAGACTCCCCCCCGACGGGCGCGATGCGCCACCGACCGGAGGGCCACCATCCTGGAACCACACCCTGGTGACCTGCAGCTATTCAGGGCGCAGGACGTTCAGTCGGCAGGCTGTTCCTTCGCCCCGTGCATCCGAACGAGGAGCGGCCAGGCTAGTCAACCGACAGATGACTCATCCGCCCTGTCGCCTGAATGGTTGACGTGGCACTCGGCCCCTCTTGCAAAGATCGAGCGGAAGGCCGGAGCGGAAACGGAGGAGGTGAAGGAGATGGAGCAGGCGGAACGCAATACGCAGCAGATTTTCAGCTGGGTCTACTGAACCTTCAGAGAACGGCATGAGGTGTCGCCCGGCTTCGAGCTTGGCGACACCCTGCAATCTCCTACTGAAGCGCGTGGAGAAAAATGCAACTTCCACAGTCCAGCGAGATCGACTTTTTTGATTCCGGGATCATGAACAATCCGACAGCCATGTATCAGAGGATGCACGCCGAGGGGTCGGTGACCTGGAACCGATCCGTGCAGGCGTGGACCGTTTCTCGGCATTCGGATTGCAGGAGGATTCTGCGGGACCACGAGGGATTCGCTACGGATCCGCGGCGGGCGGACAGGCCGGCACAAAAGGAGGCGGTAACTCTCCAGACGCTGGATCCTCCTGCGCAACAGGATGTCCGCTCATTGCTGTCGGATGGATTTCGCTCCCTCGAATTGGCCGACTTGGTGGAAGATACCGGGTCGTGGATTAAACAGCGACTGGCATCCATCAAAAGGGATGACTCGGTCGACTTCATCGCAGCAGTGGCCCGCCCGGCGTGCCTGCGTCTGAGCGCGCACGCCCTTGGAGTCCCCGAAGAACATGTTGCAGGGATATCCGGACCCTTGCAGGAAATCGACAAGAGCCTAGGATCCGCAGACCCCGATGTGCGTGCGGCAGCCGGGAGAGCCCGAGGCCTGGTAGGTTCCATGCTGGCGGAGTGGACAGCAAATACGGACCGAGGATTGCTCGGTTTCGTCAGAACCGACCCGCGCGCAACCAGAATACCGCCTGAAATCCTGGCAGGTTCCATTCGAGCCATACTCGGGGGCATAAGTACCATGGCTCGCTATTTCATGGGAAACGCCGTAGGTGCCGCACTCTCTCGGCAAGGAACTTTGCGGGAATTCGCACAGAGTGCACGACCCGACCTGGCCGTACAAGAGTTGGCACGCATGCACGGACCGATCCGGATGGTCAGTCGTTTGTGCGTGGAACCCCGCAAAGTCGCCGACTTCGCCATAGAAAAAGGGGACACGGTTCTGATCATGATCGGGGCCGCAAATCGAGATCCCAGGGTCTTCCAAGAACCCGATCGACTGCGTCTGGATCGCTCCCCGAACCCTCATATCGCATTCGGGTTCGGCCCTCACTCCTGTTTTCCGGGGCGCCTTGCTTCCCTCCTGGCGCGCCACACCCTCTCGTCTCTCGCCGACTGGAACGAGAATGCAACGGTAAGCCGCTTCACGAACGGCGAAAGCCTGGTGGCTCGTCACTATATCGACCTCATGATTACGCCAGGGCCTGTCCGGTGAAGACCCCACGGGTGGAGCAGGGCCAAGGGACGCTCGACGTCGTAGCGGAGAGGTGACGGGCAGGATTCCGCGTTGCCGCAGTTCACGGCGGTTGGGTTCGCTGTTGTAGCCCCTGTCGCGGAGCAGGGGTACGGGGGCTTGCGTGGGCGGCCGACGCGGTGGCGACCGGAGGCACGCCGGCGACCAGGGCCAGGATCTGGGTGAGGTTCGAAACGTTGGCTGTAGTGGTGGCATGGAGTGGGGTGCCGCCGCAGATCAGGGGGTACTTGCTGTTCTTGCGGCGGTCGCCGGACGGCGGGCCCGTCGTCGCGCCACTCTTTGCCGTGCAAACGTGGGAGGCGTCCACACGCGTGCGGGTCCAATCCGGCTCACCGACCGCGTCCAGCTCCGACAGCCGCACCCGCTGCAGCTGATCGAAAACGCCGACCGTCGTACGTTCCCCTCGCGGGATCCCAGCGGTTCTGACGAGTCGGCGGACGCCGTCTGGACGTGCCCAGACGAACGCGTGGACATCGGACAGCCAGGTGATGGTTCTCCGCAGGACTGGCCAGCACGGTGGGATTGCCCTCGCATGGAGCGGCGCTGCCGGTGCGCCGGTCGGGGGATTCTTCGAGTGTCCGGGGAGCATCAACCATCGGTACGCGGCCAGGATGGAGGCCTTCGCGCACGGTGACAGTCGGGAGTTGACGATGGGGCCGAATCCAACGGCTGCGAGTGCGGCACGCCTTGTGGCGGCCGGGCGCCGTACCGGTCCGTGGGCTCATCGGTTGAGCGTGCTCACGGCCGCATTCGTCGTCATGGGTCTGGCACCTGCACATGCGGCACCCTTCGTACGGCCGATGGCTCCGGTCACCGCCCCCTCCCTCCATGGTGATCACGACGGAGATGCGAGCCGTGCAGGGCATCACTACGCGGGCAACGCGGACGATGAGCCACGGATGTCACACGCCGAAGAGCATCGGCAGGTCGAGGCGCTGGTACGGGCGGCGGATCAGTACTCGCAGGCCCGCAGAACGGCAAGTCTCAAAGCACTCACCGATTCGCAGGAGAAGGAGAACGCGAAGTATCCAGCGAGGGAGTTCGGGCGTTTCACCGAGTACTTCCAGTCGCCCGACTTCGGTGTACACGCCGCCCAGCTCCCCACGGGAAAGATCCTTCTCTTCTCGTTCTTGAGAGTCGAGACGGACCCGCGCAAGGAGACCGGTCCCACGAACACCATCGGTCCCTCGAACGCCGGACGCGCCTTCCTTTGGGATCCCGCTGCCGGGACGTCACCAGCTGCGTTCAAGGAAGTGGGTCCGCCCAGCGTCCTGGTCCCGGACGGGACGGGCGTCGCACGGCCGGCGCCCTTCTTCTGCTCGGGTCACGCGTTCCTGCCCAACGGGATACTTGCCGTGTTCGGGGGCAACGGCGGCGGCAAGGGCGGCACCGGAGCGAAGTTCTCCTTCGTTTTCGACCCCTGGAAGGAAACCTGGTACCGCAACAAGGACATGGTCGTCGGCCGGTGGTATCCCACGGCCACCGAGGGGCCTGACGGGCGCCTGCTCATCCTGTCGGGGCAGTCCGAGCTGGGCAGCGGAAACCCGACCCCGGTGGTGGAGCTCTTCCCCGAGAAGTCACACCCCGTCCCCGTACGCACGACAGATGTCCCCGAAGGCATCGCGACGCAGCGCCTCAAGGCAGAGGGGCCCTACCGGAACGACTATCCCCATCTGTTCTCCTTGCGCGACGGCCGGTTCTACGGACTGGGCCGTGACGCCGACCAGCAGTGGGTCTTCGATTCCGTACGCGAGACACGATCCGCCCTGCCCCGCAGACCGGGCGACTGGCGCGGCTACGGCTCGGCCGTACCGCTGCCCGCCGGGAAGCGCGGCCCCGACTCGGTCCTCGTCATGGGTGGCGATGCGCGCGACCCCAGCACGTTCCGCTTCTCCCCGAAGGGTTGGGCGAAGGAGCAGCCACGTACCTTCGGCCGGACGCAGGACAACGCCGTCCTGCTCCCCGACGGCCGGCTGCTGACCGTCAACGGATCGGTGGACTCGCGGAACTACGGCAACGGCGCGTTCAACCCGGAAGCCGACCTCAAGTTCCGTCAGATCGAGACACGCGACGCGGGCGGCCGATGGACCTTGGGACCTGCGCAGAGACTGCCGCGGGGCTATCACTCCAACGCCCTGCTGATGCCCGACGGCCGAGTCCTCATCACTGGCGACGACCTGCAGCAGGTGGCCAACGATCCCGACATCGAAGACAATCTGGATGGCAGCATCGAACTGTACGAGCCAGCCTACCTGCACCGCGGCGAACGCCCGGCACTCGACACGATCCGGTCCGGCACCGTCGCATACGGCACCTCGTTCGTCACCACGAGCACAACGGCCGGCAAGATCACTCGCGTGGTCGCCGTGGCCCCGACCGCGGTCACCCACTCGGTGAACACGACGCAGCGGTACCTGGACCTGGAGATCACATCCCGATCCCGGACAGCCCTGACGGTCCTGGCACCACCCACGGCCGCTGACGCACCGCCCGGCTACTACATGATCTTCGCTCTCGACATGAACGGCACACCGAGTCAGGCTCGGTGGGTCCGCTTCGGGGAGAAGGAACCGCTCGACTTCCTCCACGCTCGCTGAGGACAGATCGGATCCGGTGTGCCGCCCTTCGGGAGAGGTGGCCGGCGGTGTGTGGGCTTCCCCGCCCGAGGAGATGAGCACGGCCCCTGTTATCGTGCGCCGATGTCAATGATCAAGCAGTTCCAAGTGACCTTCGACTGCGCGGAGCCTGCGCGCCTCGCCGCCTTCTGGTGCGAGGTTCTGGGGTACGTCGTGCCGCCGGTACCGGAGGGCTTCGCCACGTGGGACGAGTACCACCGTTCGCTGCCGCCCGAGGATGAGATCTACTTCGCGTGTGCTGATCCCTCCGGTGTGGGCCCGCGCGTGCTCTTCCAGCGCGTTCCCGAAGGCAAGGTCGCCAAGAACCGGCTGCATCTCGATGTGCGGGTCGGTACAGGCCTCGTGGGTGACGAGCGCCTGGCCACGCTTGAGGCCGAATGCGCACGGCTGATGGCGCTCGGCGCGACGCACGTACTGACGCAGCGCGCCGATGGGGTCAACGAGTCGTGCATCTCGATGCAGGACATCGAGGGCAACGAGTTCTGCATCGACTGAATCCTGCGGTGCGAGGCCTTGCCTTCCTCCTTCCAGGACGTGACGTCAGGCGGGTTTCGCGGCAATGAGGCTGAGTAGGCCGGCCGCGGTACCCGCCGTCCCCGATCACCGTGGTCTTCCCGACTGCGGCCTTCGCCCGCCGCCGTGGTCACACCAGCCACCGTTTGATCATTCCACTGCTTGAGGTTCTCCCTGCTCGAACGCGATGCGGCAGGGTTCAACCTGGTCGGCCGGCTGTTCCATGAACCAGGGCATGATCTCGTAGGGCAGCACGCGTTCGTCAGGGCTGTGGACATGGACGGTCGGTTCCGGATTCGGGTCCTCGTCCGGGACGAGCGCTACCAGGCAGGCAGGGCCCCCGCCCTCCTGGGCCGTTGTGGACCCCCGAGCCGCTGCGGTGGCGCCTCCTGTTCACGGGATCGCCTCGGCGGACCCGGCCGGGCTCACGCCACCCTCCGTTTCGGACGACGATGCGGAAGGCATGTTGCTCCACCCTGAACAACATGTGGCGCGCCGGTGCTGAGTACGCCTCCAAGACGGCTTCGAGATGTTAGAACCTTTTCGACTTATACCGAAAAAGAGAGGTATCCGATGCGTACACGACTTCTCCGTGTCACTGCCGTGTTCGGCGCCGCCGCGGTGCTTGGCCTGGGTGGCGCCGGCCTGGCCAGCGCCGACGGTATCGGCAGTTCCGGCGTAGGCAACCACGGCGTGGGCAACCACGGTGTGGCGAACGAGGGGCTCGGCAACGCGGGCGCTCTCAACAGCGGCATCGGCAACGCGGGCGTCCTCAACAGCGGCATCGGCAACGCCGGCTTCGCGAACACCGGTTTGGGCTCGGCCGGCATCGGCAACTCGGGCATCGGAACCGCCGGCATCGGAAACTGATCCGGTCTCCTCTGCCACGTCCGCGGGGAGGGAGTCCCTCCCCGCGGGCGGGTCCCGGTCGAGCCGCTGCCTACGTGTGCCCCCGGCTGCAGGTCCCTCGATGGGGCGGTACCCCAAGCCAATCGGTGTCCGCGGGTGTGCTCCGGGCCGGAGGACGAAAATGGGGCCCCTTCCCGCTGTCCCATACGGTCGACGAGGCGTGTCCACCGTGTTCACGGAGCAACCGAATCGAGCCGTGGTGTCTGTCGGGGCGGAACGGACCCGCTCTGTGCGCCGATACCGTCGGGTTCGCTGACGACCCCAGACAGCACTCACCACGGAGGTTGTCCGAGGCATCCGCTGAGGCAAGGGTCTGCGAGGCATAGCTGTCGCGCCGACCGCCACCGGCTGTACCCCGGGGACCTCGACCGACGGACAAGGAACGAGCTCGCAAATGAAGATGAAAATCCAGCTGTTACTGGGCAGCGCACTGGTGCTGACGGCCGCCATGACGTCCATCAGCAGCTCTGCGGCAGCCCAACCGCCGGCGGCAACCGCCCCGGCCGCACACGAGGCCCGGCCGGCAGGTGAATGGACCGAAGCCGTCGACAGGAACAGGCCCGGCATCACCCATTACATCGAGAAGCTGACCCTCACCGCCGACGGCCGCTTCGAGCAGATCAACAACGTGATCTGCAACCTGGACGACTGCCCCGCATTCAAGATCGGTGTCAACAAGGGCACCTACCGCATCGCGGGAAAGACCATCCGCCTCGACGGGAATCTCTCGGACCTCCGCGGCACCGTCCGATCCGGCAACACCATCGTTCTCGGCAAACACGTCCTGCACCGCGCGGTTTCCGACACCTGGCAATAGCCCCCAAGGACCGGCGTACCACGCACCGAGCGTGGGCAAGCCGGTCCTCGGCGCTGTCGGGAGCCGCGGTAAATCCGCGTGCGGGGTTGCGCCGGCTCCTCGGCGATCAGGGAAGGCAAGGCTCGGAGTTGCGGAAGCCTTTGCCGGCCTGCAGCGGGGCATTTTCGTCGGCGCGTCCGCACCGACGTCTTCAACAGCGGCCCCGGGAACCGTCTCCGAGGTCGAGTACGCCGCCGCCTGCTGGGTCGACAGATCGACAACCGACGCCTGAAGTCGAGTCCGGGCACGATCGGCCCTGCCGAGTTCGAGGCGGCCCACGGCACTGACACAGAAGCACGAGCCGACCGATCGCGGGCCGGTAAACACCGGCAGGAAAGTCGGAACGGTTCATGCCTGGGACACCTGGGGCCCGGCCGCGCCTGGGCGCGGGCCGGAGTGCTCTGGCCGTGCCGCGTCTGCCCGGCACGGCACTGGCCGACCAAGCCTCCGCCCCCGCACGCATGGTCGCCGACGGGGGCGGAACCGGGCCCCGGCTTGCTCACCGGGGCCTCGGGCACAGCCCTGGCCCCGGCCGAACACCCGGGCCTGCCGGTCCTGGCGTCCGGGAGGGCTTCCGGCGGATGCCTGCTGCTGACGGCTTAGGAGAGGAGTTCCACCTGCAGCTGGGGGGCGACGTTCTGCGCGGGGTCCGCGCCCCTACCGGGGTAGAGCTCCGCCTCATACCCGGTCGTCTGGAAGACGCTGAGGGAGACGGCGTCGCCCTCGTCGAGCTGCAGGATGGTGGAGACTTCCTGGGTGGGGGTCGTGTAGGTGCCGATGGGCTGGTCGTCCTCGGCGTAGATGCCACCGTTGACGTTGATGCGCACGGACCGGAAGGCGTTGGCCTGGACCCCTTGGGTGACGACGTTCCACAGGACGCGGCTCTTGATGAGGTAGCGGCCGGGCGTGTCGATCGTGAGCGTCGAGTTGGCCGGGTCGAACGTCACGCCGGTGGTGTACACGGACGTGTTGAGGTTGACCTTGGTGGAGGCCGCATGGGGGATGTTCTGGATGGTCGTGTTGAAGACGCTCGCGCCGACCGGGTCGGTGTCACCGATCGGTCCGCCAGGGCCGTTGGGGTGACCGGGGCCCGGGTCCACGCTGTGCGCGGCGACGACGGACCCGTGCGGGGCGGCGACCGCCGAAGCCCCGTTCATGACGGGCAGGGTTACGAACAGCGACGCCACGGCGCAGCCGACGAGCCAGTTTCTCCTTCCGGTGCGCGATCCGAACGCCCGTCGGTGGGTTACTACCGAAGACATGACTCCACCTTTCGTTCACGTGGGGTGACAACTCGTACACCCGTGCTCAGGTGTCATCGGCTGGGGCGATGGTCGGCTTGACGGATCGCGCGCCATTTCATCCGACTGGGCCCGTGCCCCGCCCGGCGAACACGCTCTGCTTCCGCATCGTCGGTCCTAATGACGGTGGCGCGCCCCGTGAGCCGACCCGAACCTGGTCGTCGTCCTCTCCTGATGAACCAGCCGGCGGCGCCGCCGCCCAGCCGAACAGGACACCCCGAAGTCAGTGAGCGGCTTCGGCCGCTGCGTCCGGCAAGACCTCGACGTCAACGACCGCGCAGGCCGCGCGGATGGCGCGGGTGTGTCCTGCCGGAGCTTTCAGACCTGTCCGGCCCGGTGGACGAGCAGGGCGATCCGGACCCGGTTGTTCAGTCCTAGCTTGCTGAAGATGTGGGAGATGTGGGCCTTGACGGTGGGGACGCTCATGTGGAGGGCTTTCGTAATCTGGGCGTTGGTCCTGCCCTCGCCCGCCGCCCGGGCCACTTCCCGCTCCCGACTGCCGAGCAGCCCCAGCTGCGCGAGGGCAGCCGGCGCACCGGCGGGGCCGGGCCGCCGGGTCGTATCGGTGGCCGGGGCCGTCACGGCCCCGCTCAGTTGGCCGAGGGCCTCGGGGGGAGGTGAAGGTCGTCAGCATGACGGCCTCGGGCGCATCGGCGCGGGCGCGGAGCAGACGGGTGGCTTCCAGCCCATCGACGCCCGGCATGCGGATGTCCATCAGTGCTACGCCACGGGCGTCGGGGCGCCCGTGGCACGGTGAGGCCATTCCCACGGGAGGCTTGCCCAGGCTGGACTGAGGCCTGCCCGGGCTGTCAGGCCCGCAACTACTTCAGCAGGGTGCGGAATTCCTCGAAGTCGAGGACCCCGTCCTGGTTCGCGTCGGCCACCATGGCCTTCTTGACCTCTTCAGAGAGGTGCCCCTGGGCGCCCTCCGCCTTGAACCTCTCCGCCAATTCCACGATGCTGATCCGCCCGTCACCATCCGTGTCTATCTCGGCGAAAAGCGCCCTGAGCTCGGCCTCGTTCATGACATACCCATCTCACGTTCTCAGGCCCAAGGGCCACATGCCCCACCACCTTGCCACACCACCAACATCACAACAGCGGCGGAACCTTGGACCTACTGCCGCGCTCTCGTCCGGACGGGAGCAGGCCGCCGGTGCCTCCTTCGCGTGGATGCCGGCACTCCCGCACCCAGAAGGAAGGGAGGCGGTCGAGGGTGAGGCCGAGCAGGTGATCGCGACGCTCGGCGTAGGGATCTCCAACACCACCCCGGAAGCGCGAGAACTCATATGCATGGAGTGCCAGGCTCTGCTCGGCCGCCCCGGGTGTCCGGGGGTGGGTACCCGGGGTACCCACCCCCGGACACCCGGGGCGGCTCTCAAAACGCCGGTCACTCCGGGTCAGCGAAGTGGTCCGATGCGGATTGGCGGGTGACGCCGAGGGCGTCGCCGATACCGGCCGAGGCGATGCCGCGTCGGCACAACTCCCCCATCCAGGGGTGCGGTTCGGCCTGGCACTGGTCAACGTGTGCCGCGATGCACGGGATGTCGCCCAGTAGCTCTTCGTCGGCCATGGGCCCCGGATGGGCACGCGCGGTCCGTTGGCGTCGATGTCGAGGTCGCCGTCGACGATTCGCCCCGCGAACGTCGTGACCCCGGGTTTCGTCGCGTCTCCTGGTGCTGAACGGTGAACGGAGACGTGTGTCGGCGCCGCGACGGACAGGGACCTCCGGTCGTGGTCAGCGCGAGCGCTGACCGGTGACGAGGCGGTAGAGCAGGAGCACGATCACCGAGCCGACGATCGCGGCGATCCACGTGGAAAGGTGGAAGAACCCGTTGATGGAGTGCACGCCGAAGATCACCTTGCCGAGCCAGCCGCCGAGCAGACCACCGACGATGCCGATGAGGATGGTGACGAGGCAGCCCCCAGGGTCCTTCCCGGGCGTGAGTGCCTTGGCGATGGCACCCGCGATGAGGCCGATGAGAATCCAGGCGATGATGCCCACGATGTATGTTCCTTGCTGTAGTCGGTGCTGTGACGAGGCCGACGGATACCAGGCCTGAGCAGCGCGGCGGGTTCTCCGTGCGAACGATCGATGACGTACGGATATCCGCTCGGGAGCGCACCACGCGGGACCAAGGTCCCGTTCCTCCGACTGGCTCATCCGACCTGTTCCGACGGCCGGTCCGATCGACGGCGAGCGGGCCTCTGGCGCGCTCTCATGGCAGTCGGTCCGGGCACGCCGTCGCAGGCCGGTCCCAGCCGGTCGCGGAGGTGGGCCCTGACCCGGACCCCGTGCGCGTGCGCCTCATCGGGCGCAGCGTCGGGCGCAGCGGTTGGCGGAGCGGGCCGCCGCGGTCCACACCCGGTCCGCGCCGACCTCCGTGACCTGTCGGGTCCGGCCGGCAGGAAACGGCCTGCTTGTGGGTTTGCCCGCAGCCTCATCGGCGTTCGAGCCTTCTCGGATTCATCCTCGCCTTCGCGGCGGCTCACGCGGTGGGCGCCCGTACCACGAACTTGCCCCTGTTGTACGCCACTCGGACGGTCGCCGCGCTCACGAACGCAGGATTCCTTGCGGTCGCTCTCACGGCCGCCGCCGCGTTGGTCCCGCCCGACAAGAAGGGCCGCGCGCTGGCCGTGTTGCTGTCGGGCACGACGGTGGCCACGATCGCCGGCGTCCCCGGTGGGTCGGTACTCGGTGCCTTGCTCGGCTGGCGCGCCACGTTCTGGGCCGTCGCCGCTCTCTGCCTGCCTGCGGCTCTGGGCATCCTGAAAGGGATCCCTGCGGGACCTGCGGGAGAAGGGGCGACGGGTGTGCGGGCCTTGCGAGCGGAGCTCGCCCAACTCGCCGGGCCTCGATTGATCGTGATGATGCTGCTCGGTGCGCTGGTGAACGCGGCAACGTTCGCCGGCTTCACCTTCCTCTCCCCCGTGGTGACCGAAATCGCCGCACTGGACGCGATGTGGGTCCCGGTCGTCCTGGTGCTGTTCGGGGCCGGCTTCTTCGTCGGCGTCACCGTCGCCGGCCGATTCTCCGACCAGCGGCCCGGTCTGCTCATCGCGGTCGGTGGTCCGCCTCTGCTCATCGGCCGGCCGATGCTGGCGATGCCGGCCGACGAGCCGTTCGCCCTGTTCATCCTCGTGTTCGTGCAGGGCGCGTTGTCGTTCGCGCTGGGCAGCACACTGATCACGCGGGTTCTGCACGGGCCGCGGGAGCCCCCACCATGGCCGGCTCCTATGCGACCGCGGCATTCAACGTCGGCGCCGTCGTCGGCCCCCTCCTGGCCGCGCTCGCCCTCGGCACGACGTTCGGAACGCTCGGCCCCTTGTGGGTCAGTGGTCTCCTGGTCTCAGTCGCGCTGCTCATCGCGGTTTCCGTCCGCAGTTCACTTGTGGTCGACCGAAGCGTCGAGGTGCTGCTTCAGTGACGCATGCGGATGCTCTGCCGCGAGGACAGGGGCTTCCCCTACCTGCTGCGTACACGGCCGACGCGCCGGCCGCCGGGCATGCGGGCTTGATACGACGATCTTGATCGACTCCGGCTACCAGGCGGTAGATTCTGCCGCGACACTGCCATCCCTGGGGGTTTCCGCCATGCGTCACAGCATCATCCGTCGCACCGTCATGACCGGCACCGCCGTGTCGCTGGTGCTGCTGGCCGCCGCCTGCAGCTCGGACGAGCCGGCAGCCAAGAAGGACGAGTCGAAGGCCGCCGCGTCGTCGTCGGCCCCCGCCGCCGCGCCCGCGGCCAAGGGGAGGACCGACGCCGAGCTCGCCAAGCTGATCGTCACCCAGGCCGACGTGCACGACCGCATGGTCACGGAGGTCACCCCGACTGAGGTCGCCGCCGCCTCCACGATCACCAGCGACAAGCCCGAGTGCAAGGTCCTCGCCCAGGCACAAACCCTGGGCGCCGTCGGGACGCCGACCGGTGCCGCCCGTACCAAGGTCAGCACCCCGGAGAGCGCCGGTGTGGCCGGCCTGGGCCTCACCGGCCTCACCCTCACCTCGTACGACGGGAAGGGTGCCGAGGAGGCACTCGCCTCGGTCAAGGCCGCAGGCACCGCCTGCGCCGGTGGTTACGCGCTGCCCCAGGCGGACGAGAAGATCACCAAGGTTGCTCCCGGGCCCGCGGTCAGGGGCGCCGACGAATCCGTGACCCTCACCCTCACCAGCGACGACATCAACTCCCGGCTGGTCGTCATCCGCAAGGGCAACACCCTGGCCACCGCCTACACCGTCGGCCTCAAGCCCGAGCTGGCGCTGGACGTCCTCGACATCCAGCTCACCAAGCTCGGCTGACCTGCACCGACGCATCAGCGAGCGTGTCATGGGATGCGTCCCGGTGCCTCGATGGTGGCCGGCGCGGGCCCGGACGGCCCGCTCTCGTCAGTCCGGGCCCGCGCCGTGTGATGCGCGATCAAGGAGAAGCGGCACCACCGTTCCAGTGCATCCCGACGGTCGTGCGGCACTTGTCATCCGTCCGGCCGACCCGCAGGAGGAACGCCCTCGTGGGGTGCTGCGGGCCGCACGCCCGATTCCTGGGGCGCCGGACCGGTGGCGAGGGGATTTCGGGGGCGCGGGGGTCGGGGGCAGCCCCGCGTACGTCGCTCTGAGCGCCGGCACCGAGACGGCCCGGCCCCGGCGGTGTGCGCCGGGGCCGGGCGGTCGTGGGGAGGACGGTCATGGAGGGACGGTCAGGAGGTGAAGCAGAGGGTTTGGGCGCCGAAGCCGTAGCAGTCGATGCGGCGCGCCGCCGTCGAGCTGAGGCCACTGTTGTCCGTCACGGTCAGCTCGGCGGTGTAGCTGCGCTGACCCGCCGGGTAGCGGTGGGTGGTGGTGCGGCCGGTGCCGGCCGTGGTGTCCCCGTACTTCCAGCTGTACGAGGCGATCGTGCCGTCGCTGTCGGTGGAGGCCGAGGCGTCGAAGGAGCAGTCCTGGTACCAACACGACACCGTGAACGAGGCGGTCGGCGGGGTGCCCGTCGGCGGCTGTGTGGTCCCCGCGGTCACCTGCTTGGTGGTCGTTCCCGTGCGGCCGCCGTCGTCCGTGACGGTCAGCTTGACGGAGTAGGTGCCGGCCTTCGCGTAGTCGTGGGAGGGCCGCACGCCCTCGCCCTTGGTGCCGTCCCCGAACTCCCAGGCGTACGAGGCGATCGTGCCGTCGGGGTCCTTGGAGGCCGAGGCGTCGAAGGCGCAGGTCGCGGCGGAGGTGGAGCACTGGGCGGTGAAGTCGGCGGTGGGCGAGCCGGGTTGGGTGGGGCCACCCAGCTTGGTGACGTTCAGGAACTTGTTGGGCGAGCCCGAACCGGCGCCCGTGACCACGCCCGACTGTGCGTTGTTCACGAGGGCGTCGCGGACCTGGACGGGGGTGGCGTCGGGGTGGGCGGAGAGGTGGAGCGCCGCTGCTCCGGCGGCGTGCGGTGTCGCCATGGAGGTGCCGCTCATGGTCTGGGTGCCACCGCCCATCTTCGTCGAGACGATGGAGCCGCCGGGGGCGAAGAGGTCGAGGCAGGAGCCGTAGTTGGAGAAGCTGGAGCGGGCGTCGTTGCTGTCGGTGGAGCCCAGGGTGATGGCCGCGGGCAGTCGGGCCGGGCTGGTGGAGCAGGCGTCCTTGCTGTCGTTGCCGGCCGCGACGGCGACCGGTATGCCGGCGTTGATCACCCCCGCGACGGCGTCGTCCAGGGCTCGGTCGGCGCTCCCGCCGAGCGACATGTTGACCACGGCGGGCTTCTTGGCGTTGCGCGCGATCCAGTCCATGCCGGCGGCGATCTGCTCGGTGGTGCCGGAGCCCTGGCAGTTCAGGACGCGTACGCCGACGAGGGCTACGTTCTTCGCCACGCCGTGGTCCTTGCCGCCCACCGTTCCGGCGACGTGCGTGCCGTGGCCGTGGCAGTCGGCGGAGTCGGCGTCGTTGTCGATGAAGTCGTAGCCCGAGGCGGCACGGCCTTCGAAGCCTGGGTGCTGCTTGTACAGACCGGTGTCGGCCACGTAGACCGTCACGCCGCTCGCGTCGTTGGGGTAGGCGTAGGAGGAGTCCTTGGCGCCGTCGATCCGGTCGATGCCCCAGGACGGCGGGTTCGGCTGCGTGCCGATGGCCCGGAAGACCCCGTTCGCCTGGACGTAGCGGACGCCCGGGGCCGCGGCCAACCGGCGGGCCTGCTCGGGGCTCGCCGTGACGGCGAAGCCGCGGAACGCGGCGCTGTAGACCTGACGGACCGCCCCTCCGTGGCGGTCCGTCAGGCTCTTCGCCGCCCCCGAGGTCTCGGCCGTGGCGGTGGCGCGCAGGGAGGGGGCTCCGTCGAGGGCGACGAGGTACTGGCCGGCGACCGTGTCCACCGCGCCCTCCCCGAGGACCCGGCCCTGCGCCGGGTCGGCGTGGGCGGGTACCGTCCCCGCGACCAACCCCAGTACGGTCGCGGCGGCGGCGCCGAGACACAACGCTCCGAGCCGTGTGCTTGCAGCACGTTGTACACGCATCCAAGTGCTCCTACTGTTCGGATTCCTGAGCGCCGCGGCGTGGGGACCGGGGCGCAGGGACCACCCTGGGAGCGGGGGCGGTGCGGAACAATCCGTAGCGGCATCCGTAGGCGTTACCTATTCGCGGAGCTCTCCTCGGTCCCCGTCGCGCCGGCCGTACGTACTTCGGTGCGGGAGGACACCTTGAGCTTGCGCAGCACCTTCGCCACGTGTTGCTCGACCGTGCGCGGCGAAAGGAACAGCAACTCGGCGATCTCGCGGTTGGTCCGCCCCGACGCGACGAGGCCGGCGACCTCCGATTCACGTGGGGACAGCGCGCCGCCGTAGCCGCGCCTGCCGCGCGCCGGTTCGACCGGCACACCGCGCTCACGCAGTGCGCGGCGACACCTGGCGGCGTCCCGTACCGCGCCGAGACGCTCGAATTCCGTTGCCAGGGCGAAAAGTTGGTCGGCGCCTGCGGTCCCTGCGGGATCGCAGGCGAGGCCGGCAGCGGCCGCCCGCGCGGCGGTGTAGGGCCGGCGCAGGGCGGTCAACGCCCCCGCCGCCTCGCCGTACCGGGCGGCTGCCACCGCCCGGCGGCCGTCCGCCCGGGCCAGGAGCCCCGCGCACAGGGGCAGAGCGGCGGCGGCGAGGGGCAGGTCGCGTGCCTCTACCGCCCGGGCGTACGTCTCGACCACCTCGCGGGCCTGCGGGGCGCGGCCGTCGCGCAGGTACGCGGCCACGGCAGCCGGGACGAGGTCTGCGGCCCAACCCCAGAGACCCTTGCGTCGGACCCGCAGGAGGCTCCGGTCCGCCTCCTCCCGGGCTGCGATCACGTCACCCCGCGCCAGGTGGATGCGTATCACCGCAGCCGACGCGGTCGCCAGCACGGGTGTGGCGGCGTTGGCCGGGTCCCGGAGCCCCGACGCGTCCAGGTGCCCGCGGGCGTCCTCCCAGTCGGCGTGGACCGCGGCGAGCAGCCCCAGCACCAGTCGTGCCTCCGATTCGATGCCCGATGCGCCTTGGGCGGCCTCCAGGACCTGCCGGGCACGGTCGGCCAGTCCCTCCCACCGTCCCTGGCTCCAGTCGAGCCGCAGGGCCGTGGCGTCGATGATCCCCCGCAGGAAGGGGGCGCCGCAGTCCGCCGCGATCCGGCCCCCCTCCCGGTGGAAGGACTCGGCGACGGTGTCCTTGCCGAGCCACGCCGCCGCGTCGGCGAGGTTGCCGCACATCCGGGCGAGTTCGAGGCGCACGGCGGGCTCGGTCGTCGCGGCGTCGAGCAGGGCCTGCGCCTCGGGTGCGGCGCACGGGTCGCCCTCGTTCATGCGGAGCACCAGGTGGTTGCCCCGGACGGCGAGGCGCAGGGCCGCGTCTCCGTGTTCCGCGGCCAGCGCCTCGGCGCGTTCGATCCAGGTCCGGTAGCCGGCCAGGGTGTCGTCGCCCCAGGTCGGCATCGCCAGGCCCGCCATGCCGCGGGCGGCGCGGGCGGGGCGGTCCCGCAGCTCGGCCACGGCGCGGACGGTGTCGGTGCGGCCCTGCAGGTGGTCGCCTCCCTGATTGTTGAGGAGCAGCCCGAGGTTCAGCCGGATGTCGCCGCGTACGGCGTCCGGCAGGTCTCCCTCGTCGACGACGCGTCGCAACAGCCGGGCGGTGCGGCGGTGTGTCAGGCCGATGACCGCGGCCCGGCTCAGTTGGAGTGCGAGCCGGGCCCGGTCCGTGGCCGGCAGGCCGGGGTCGTCCAGCAGTCCTTCCAGGAGTTCCACGGCCAGGGCGGTGTCCCCGACCTCCCGGGCCTGCCCGGCGGCCTCCTCGGCGTGCCGGCGCCACCGGTCGAGGTCTCCCGCCTGTCGGGCGTGGTAGGCGAGGCGCACCAACGGCGGAGCGGGAGCGGCCGCGAGGGCGTCGACGGCCCTTCGGTGCAGCCTGCGGCGGTGCGGCCCGAGCAGCAGCGCGTGGACGGCCTGTTGGGCAAGTCCGTGGCGCAGCCCGTAGCGGTCGGCGCCCCAGTCGTGCAGGACGCCCGCGCGCAGCGCCTGCCCGATCGCGTCGGCCGCGGCGTCCTCCGCGATGGACGCCACGGCGGCGATCAGCGATTCGCCCGCGGGGTCCCGCAACACCGCCGCGGCGTGCACCACGGCGAGGGCGTCCGCGCCGAGCGTCGCCGTCCGGTCGGCGATGGCTTCCTGGAGAAGGGCGGGTACCGCTCCGTGGGTGCTCGGTGTCCGGACGAACTCCTCCAGCACGAAAGGGATTCCGGCGGTGCGGCGGTGCAGTTCCGCCGCCCGTCGGTCGGGGATCGGGGCGCCGGTGAGGGCGGCGGCCAGGGTGGCGACCCCGGTGGCGTCGAGGGGGCCCAGGCGCATCATCAGGGAGGTGCTGCCCGGTGGGCGGCGCGAGGCCCGGCCCAACGGCAGGCCGGGTGGGGAGAGGTCCTCCGGTCGGTAGGTGAGGATGACGGCCAGTCCTGCGGGTGCGTCCTCGATGAGGAACCGCACGAGGTCCCGGGTGCCGTCGTCGGCCCAGTGGAGGTCTTCGACGACCAGGACCGCCGGGCCGACCGCGGCCACCAGCGAGCCGACGGCACGGAACAGCCGGTGGGTGGCCGCCGCGTGGTCGTGCAGCGGCTCGCAGGACGGCGGCAGCCACTGCACGAGTTCCGGGAGGTAGGGACGCAGGGCCCCGCACACGGGGTTGAGGCCTGCGGGGACGCTCCCGGCGAGGGTGCGCAGGACGTCGAAGAGCGGTCCGTAGGGGAAGGGCTCCCGCAACGGTGGGCAGGAGCCGGACAGCACCCGCGGGCCACCGGTCCGCGGGAGGCCCGCGAGGGCCTCGCGGACCAGCCGCGTCTTGCCGATGCCCGCCTCGCCTTCGAGGAGCACCACGGAGGGGCGTCCGTTGATCGCCCCCAGCAGCATGCGCAGTTCGTCGTCCCGCCCGACCAGCCTCGCCGCACCCGCTCGTGCCGTCATGCGGCCGGATTCTACGCAGCGCGCCCGGACCCCGAACACCCGTCGTGGGCAGGCGGATGCCCCGCGCGCCGTCCGGAGAGCACCGGTGCGCGCGCTCCCCCGGCGCACACCGGCGAGGGGGGTGGGCTCGTGGCGGGTGGGGGCGGGAAGGCGGGCGGGAACGATTCGGCCGGGACGGTGGTCAGGACGACGGGGACCTCGTCCGTGCCCGTGTCGGACGGCTCACGCAGCGGCCGGCCGCCGGGCCCGTGGCCGGGTGCTCCCGAGTGCCTCGACGTCGGCAGCGAGCGACCGGTTTGCCGCACGGGCCATCGCCGTATGCTCGATCGGGCCGCGGCTGGTCCGATCCGCCGGTCAGCGCCTACTCTCCCGGCATGGCACTCACCGTTGATCAACTGGCCGGATACATCGAGCGGGACCTGGACGCGGACCTCGCGCGCTGGTTCCCCGACGCGCAGCGGACCGCCGTTCCCGATGCCCGCCCGATCGGCCCGTTCCTCGCCCGGCTCCCCCACGCGGCCGCGAGCGCGCTCGCGGCCTTCGACCGCCGGGTCCGCGCGGGGACACTGCCCGCCCTCCTCGACGTCGCCGACTGGTCGTACGCCTTCGAGTTCGCCGCCAACGACTGCCGGATCCTGGACACCGACCACGAGAACGAGCTCTCGGACGAAGACGTCTGGTCCCTCGGCGCCGACGGCGGGGGCAACTACTTCGTCGTACTGGCCGACGGACGCGTCGCGCTCTGGTTCCACGAGGAGGAGGCCATCGAGGCGCACACGCAGTTCGACGACCCCGATGTCTTCCTCTGGACGCTGGTGCGCCACCACGCCATACGGACCGGAGTCCTCGACCCGGACACGATCGAGTCGGACGTCCGGAGCCTGGCCCAGGCCGGCGCGCTCGCCCCCGAGGTCGGACTGCTGGCCGACCTGGGCTGAACGAGGTCCGCCGCCCTGCCGGCCCAGTCCTCGCCTTCGCCGTGCGTCCGATCCCGTTCCTCCTTCCGGCGTTTGGGCCGTCCCGCCATGACGCGGCGCGGGCTGCGTCCCCCCGGGGGGGCGGCGGCCGATCGTGTGCACGGGGTTCGGGTTCGGCGCATCCCCCGTGCGAGCTACGGGCATTGCCCCGGCGCGGGTGATCCGCCGGCGGCGCACGGTTCCTAGCGTGGGGTCCAGGTCGCCGCGGGTGCGGCCGAACCCGGGAGGGCCCACGATGGAAGCGCCGTTCGATGCCACGTACGCGGGGGACAGCGGTCCGGACCGCGGCCCTGCCCCGGGGTCCGATCCCGGTGGCCGGGTGCGGCGGATATCGCGGGCTCCGCTGGGGTGGATGGCGGCCGGGCTGGTCGGCGTCGGTCTGGTCTCCGGTCCGACCGCCTCCGGTCCCGGGCCGGTTCCGCTGCTCGGTGCGGCTGCCGCGGTCGTCGTGTACTGGCTGGTGATGCGCCGACTCGCGCGGCGTGCGACGCCGGAGCTCGCCTGGCGCGGGGCCGGCCGTGAGGTGTTGCTCGGCTGCGCGGTCGGTCTGGGCTTCGTGCTGGTCTCGACGCTGCTGATCGTGTTGTTCGGGGGGTACTCGTTCTCCTGGGCCGGCCACGGCTTCTTCACCGTCCTCCTCGGCACGTTCGTGGTGCAGGCCGCAGCGGCGGTGACGGAGGAGCTCATGTTCCGCGGCCTGGCACTGCAGGCGCTGGAGGAGCTGTGGGGCAGCCGGGTCGCCTTGGTGATCACCGGCCTGTTCTTCGGCGTCGCCCACTGGAGCGCCCCGAACGCGACCCTGTGGAGTTCGGTGGCGATCGCCCTGGAGGCGGGCGTGATGCTGGGTGCGGCGTTCCTGTGGCGGCGCAGCGTCTGGTTCGTCGTGGGGGTGCACTTCGCCTGGAACCTGATCGTGGGGCTGCTCGGCATTCCGGTGTCCGGGCACGCCTCGGAGGGACTGTTCAGCGTCGACGTGCGGGGCGGAACCTGGCTGACCGGCGGTGGCTTCGGCCTTGAGGCGGGTCTGCTGAGCGTGCTGGTGGGTGTGCTGATCGCCGCCCGGCTGTTCTCCCTCGCCGGGGCGAGTGGCAGACTCCTGCCGCGCCGGTCCGCACCCACCCGCGGGCGGTGACCCGAGGAGACAGAAATGACGTTCCGTCAGGCAACCTGGAGACCGGACCTGTTCGTGGCGCCGCGTGGGTTCCGGCGACAGCGTCAGCAGGACGTCCTCGTCACGGACGGCGCCTTGGCCCTCATGGGCGGCCTGCTGGCGCTTCTCGTACCGACCCTCTCCACCGTCGGCGCGCAGATCGGTGACCTTCCACCACGCCCCGTCGGTCCGCTGGGAACCTGTCTGGTCCTGGCCCAGACGTTGCCGCTGACCGTCCGGCGATCGAACCCGGTCGTCTGTCTGACCGTCGTGTCCTGCGCGTTCGCCGTGCACCAGGCGCTCGGTTTCCCGACGACGTTCGCCGGCCTGGGGCTGTACCTGGCCCTGTACTCGGCCGGGGCCCACCAGCGCCACGGTCGTCGCAGCCTGCTGGGGGTGGTGAGTGCGGGCTACGCCGTCCTGGTGGTGGTGTTGGCGGGACGCGGTTCACCGCAGGGCACTGCGGACTTCGCCGCGTTCTACGTGGCCCTGGCCGCCTTCTGGATCGTGGGGAGCACGGTGCGCACACGACGAGCGCGGGAGGAGCGGCGCCACCGCCTGGCCGGTGAAGCGGCCACGGCGGCCGAGCGCGCCCGGATCGCCCGCGAACTGCACGACGTGGTCACCCACCATGTGACGGCCATGGTCATCCAGGCCGACGCCGCGCAGTTCCTCCTCGCGCGCGCGCCCGACAAGGCGGGCGACGGTCTCTCGTCCATCAGTGGGACGGGCCGCCAGGCGCTCACCGAGCTGCGCCACCTCCTCGGTGTCCTGGAGGCGACCGGCGACGCCGCGTCCGTCCGTCCGGAAGAGCCGCACCGGGCGCCCACCCTGGGCCGGGTAGAGGACCTGGTCGCGCAGGCCCGACGGTCCGGTCAGCCCGTCCGCTTCCATGAGCGGGGCACCCCTCGGGGACGGTCCGTCGACGTGGACCCGGCCGCCTACCGGGTCGTCCAGGAGGCCCTCACCAACGCGCTCAAGCACGCGCCCGGATCACCCACCGACGTCGTGGTCGAGCATCACGAGGAACACCTCGACGTCACGGTGACGACGGCCGGACCGACCCGCACCCCGACCGGCGCCCCTCCCCCACCCGGGGCGGACCCGAAGGGCGGCCGCGGACTCGCCGGGATGCGCACGCGGGTACAGCTGGCCGGTGGTCGGCTGCGGGCGGCAGCCCGTCCGGACGGCGGGTTCGAAGTCCACGCCGTCATCCCGTCCAAGGCCGCCCAGGAGTAGACCGTGCCCGAAACGCCCTCCCCCATCCGCGTGCTGGTCTGCGACGACCAGGCGCTCGTACGCACCGGCTACGTCACCATCTTCTCCGCGCAGCCCGACCTCGAAGTCGTCGGCGAGGCCGAGAACGGGCACGAAGCGGTCCGAGCGGCTCGGCTTCTGCGCCCCGACGTGGTGGTGATGGACATCAGGATGCCCCTCCTCGACGGCATCCGGGCAACCCGGCAACTGGCGGGTCCCGACGCCGAGGACCCGCCGAAAGTACTGGTCGTCACCACCTTCAACGTCGATGCCCACGTCTACGACGCCCTGCACGCCGGAGCCAGCGGCTTCCTCCTCAAGGACGCGCCGCCCGCCGAGATGATCCACGGCATCCGGACCGTCGCCCGCGGCGATGCCCTGCTGGCCCCCGCCGTCACCCGCCACCTCATCGGCCATTACGCCTCCCACCTCCGCCCGGCCGGCAGCCACCGCGCGGCCCGGGAGACCGTCGTCGGCTCCCTCACACCGCGCGAGCTCGACGTCCTGCGCCGGCTCGCGGAGGGACTGTCGAACACCGAGATCGCCGAAGCGCTGTTCATCGCTCCCGAGACGGTCAAGACGTACGTGTCCCGGATCCTGACCAAACTGGCCCTGCGCGACCGCGTCCAGGCCGTCGTCCTCGCCCACCGCATCGGACTCGCGCCGAGCGCGGGTTGACGCGTGGTGACCTGCCGGCCCCGCGGACCGGAGTGTCAGCGGTCGTAGGTGAGGCGCAGGATGACCGGGTCCGTGGTGTCCCGTGTGGTGAACGCGGCCTCACCCGTCACCAGAAGGTCCGGCTTGGCCCTGAGTTCGAAGTTCAGGGTTCATTCCCGGTCTGCCCTCGATGCCGAGGTGATCTCCAACGTAGACGGGACGACCAGTCCGTTGCGCGACACGCCGGCCAACACCGTGTCCCTGTCGGCCTCGGAGAGTTGCCGATGATGGACCCGTGCGGTCCCGTCCATCCGACCCGAGCCGGGGTCGATGACGGAAAGGGGGCTGTAGGTGAAGCCGTCCGGTTACCGGGCCCCGCCCGGGAACCAACGCTCAGCCCCGGGGTGGGCCGGATCCGCGGCCAACGTGAGGAAGGAGACGAGCTGCTCACGCAAGGCGACGGCCTCGGGCGGTGGTGACGCCATCGCGGTCGGGGTGGGGGCCCAGGGCGGCGCACCTACGAGCGGCATCAGCTTCCGGGGCGGCTCGTCGACCGCGGCCGTCCCCGGCCCGGTCGCTGTTGCGTCGTCGTTCCGGTGCCGCGTTCAGCTCGGTATGAGTGCGTTCCACTGATCACGTGTCGGACCGTCATGAGCTGGGGTGAAGTCCGGGCGGACGGCGAGCCATCGGGTGACGGCTCGGTCCACTTCGTCGGTGCCGTAGGCATCGCCGGCCGGTTCCAGCAGATGGCGCGCCCGTGCGCGGGCCCGCATGACGACGGGATCGTCGAAGGCACACGCGGCCAGGGCGGCGGCCCGTCGATCCGGGGGTGGCGCGCCCTCCCGGAGGCGTCGCTCATTGGCGCGATCGGCCGCCACCTGCGTGTCGAACAAGGGGCGGAGGTGCTGTGCTGTCCAGGCGTGGTAGCCGGCGGGGTCCGCGGCGATCCGTTCGACGTGGGCGGCGAGGTACTGGGCGGCGCGCAGGCCGAGGGCGACGCCATGGCCCGAGGTGGGGTTGGTGTGGATGAGGCTGTCACCGACGTTGACCAGGCCGGTGACGACAGGTCCGGCATCGTCGGAGAGGGAGGTCCAACGGTTGTCCAGGCCGGCCATCGCCAGGACGGCCGTCTGCGGTTCGGGGGCCAGGTCGAGCCAGGCGGCGGTGGCGGGGAAGAGGCGGGCGATCGCCTCGAACACGGCCGGGTCGGTGAGCGCGCCGCGGGTGGGATCGCTCGTGGGGAGCACCAGGTGCGCCGCGAAGACGTCGTTGTCGGAAGGGAAGACCCCGGCGAGGGCGAAGGGTGCCGCCGAGCCGGTCCTCACCCGTCCGGGGTCGCGTGGGCCGTCGGCGCGCAGGCGGTACCAGCGGCACAGGTAGGCGATCCCGGTGCGGTGGCTGTCGACGACGGGCGGGCGGCAGCCGGCGGCGGTCAGCCAGGCGGGGACCCGTGAGCGGCGGCCGGCCGCGTCGACGACGAGGTCCGCGTGCTGCGTCTCCTGGCCCACTCGCACCCCCGTGACCCGGGTGGGGCTGCCCTCGGCGAAGGTGAGGGCGTCCACCCGGCAGCCTTGCCGCATCTCGACCGAGGGTTCCCGCCTCACGGCGGCGCTCAGGGCGGCCTCCAGCACGATGCGGCGGGTACGCAGGGTCACCAGGTCCTCGTCGCCGGTCCGCTGCGGCGGATGCTCATCGAACCAGTCGAAGTCGTGGTACTCCCGGGCGCCGCGTGCAAGCAGGTCCGAGAAGACATCGGGGGTCTCGGCACGCAGCACGGTACGAACGGGCGCGAGGAACGAGTGGGGATGGTTGGCCTGTGGGACCCGGGGCCTGTTCCAGTGGAAGAAGTCCTCGTCCAAGTCGTCCCGGGCTTGACGTGCGGCCTGCTCGAACAGCGTGACCGCATGGCCTCGTCTGCCCAGCATGAGCGCTGTCCCCAGCCCGCTGATTCCCCCACCGACCACCGCAACCCGCGCCACCGCGTTCCCCCTCGCGTCGTGTTGCGGACGGAGCCTACAGGCGGACGATCTTCAGTTCGACATCGGAGCCGCCCGTTCGAGGGCCGGCTGCGGACACTCCGGCGCCGTCAGGAGTCGGTCTGCTCCCGCCCGGGCCGGCGTGCGGGGCCGACTCGGTGAGCGGTCAACTCGGCGGCCACGGTGCGCAGGAGCGTCAGGAAGGCTGTCGTGGCGGGAGCGGGAGCAGAACCGCGGGGGGTCGCCGCGTACACCGCGCGGCGCGGGGAGTCCTGTGCCCGCAGCGGGACCAGGACGATGTCGGAGCGGGCCGAGGAGGCCGCCAGCTCGGGTACCAGGGTGACGCCCAGGCCGGCCGCCACGAAGCCCTGCTTCGCGATCCAATCGGCGGCCAGAAATCCCATCCGGGGCTGGAAGTCCTCAGCCGGGACACCGGCCATCAAGGTTTCCTCGGGGCGAACGCTCGCCGCGATCCACTCCTCCCCCGCGAACTCGGCCATCCGGGCCGAGCGCCGCCCGGCCAGCGCGTGGCCGCGGTGGACCGCCACGTACATCCGCTCGTCCAGCAGGTGGTGCAGTGCGCACCCCTCCAACGGTCGGCCACAGGCCGTCCCGACCACGCCGAGATCCAGCTCCCCGGCTGCCAGGAGGGCCAGTTGCCGGGCGGATCCTCCCTCGGTACGGGTCACCCGCACGGCGGGGTGCCGCCTCCGGAACGCCGCGAGGGTCCGGGGCAGCAGGGCGGCGTCGGCCGTGGAGAACGAACCGATCCGCAGCCGGCCGCCGTCCAGGGCGCGCAGCGCGTCCAGCTCGGCGCGGGCGGTGCGGAGCCGCTCGTCGATGGCCTCGGCGTGCGGCAGCAGGGCCCGACCGGCTTCGGTGAGCCGGACCCCGCGCGGCAGCCGGTCGAAGAGTGGGGTGCCCCACTCCTCTTCGAGCGTCTGTATCTGACGGGACACCGCGGACTGGGTGTAGCCCAGGACCCCGGCCGCGGCGGTGAAGGATCCGTGGCTCGCCACGCTGCGGAAGACCTCGTAGAGGTCATGCGGTATCGGCATGGCTACCATGCTATTCATTCGCTTGTCGCATGACCGGGGTGGTCCTAGCGTCGATGCCATGGACACCACCACCGGCGACTCGCCGCACATCGCCTTCCTCGGCCTGGGGAGCATGGGCACCCCGATGGCCCGCCGACTGCTCGCCGCCGGCCATCGGCTGACCGTTTGGAACCGCTCCCCGGTCAAGGCCCGCGCGCTCGTCGACGCCGGCGCGGTCCCTGCCGCCACCCCCGCCGAGGCGGTCCGTGAGGCGGACGTCGTGGTCACGATGCTCGCCGACCCGGCGGCCCTGCGCGCAGTCGCCGAGGACCTGCTGCCAACCCTGCGGCCCGGCGTCCACTGGATCGACACCTCCACCGTCGGCCCGGAGGCCGTACGTGACTTGGCGGAGCGGTTGCCCTCCGGGGTCCTGTTCACCGACGCCCCGGTCATGGGCAGCGTGGACCGGGCCGCATCCGGCGAGCTGTGGGTGCTGGCCGGTGGCCCGTTGCCCGGACCGGTCCGGTCGGTCCTGGACACCCTCGGCGAGGTGACCGAGTGCGGTCCGGTGGGCTCCGGCGCCGCGCTCAAGCTGGTACTGATCAACGCGGCCATCGGCGGGGTCGCCCTGGTCACCGAAGTTCTCCGGCTCGGCGCCTCGTTGGGCCTGCCCGAGGAGTTGCTGCGCTCGGAGCTGGCCCGCGGTCCGCTGGCCGGTGCGGTGGCCCGGGCCTACGCCGAGGGCTCCCACTTCCCTGTGGCGCTGGCCGCCAAGGACGTGGCGCTGGCCCTCGACCACGCCGTACTGCCGGTCCTGGAAGCGGTACACACCTCCCTGGCCTCGCGCCCCGAACTCGCCGCCCGCGACCTGGCCGCCCTGCGTCCGGTCCGCTGACGTCGCTGATGGTGCCGACCGGGGTCGGTGCCGCGGCACCGAGACGCGCGGGTCAGCGCCTGCCGACTCCGGTGAGCCGGCGGGCCCGGATGGTGCGGTCCACCCACACGGATCGGCCCCCGTCGCGGGCTGCCCGGGTTGTGGCACACCCGCCCGCAAGAAGTGGGGGATGCAGGGCTACAGTGCGGGGCGGATCATGCTGATCCGTTCGTTCCGGGGGGATCCACATGTTCAGGCGTCGTATGTCTGCCGTTGCGGTGGCCGTCGGCTGCCTCGTCGTCTCCGGGTGCTCCGGTGTCCCGAGCACCGAAGGTGGCGGCTCACCGTCCACGGGGACGCGGGCATCCGGCGCCCCGTCCTCCTCGCAGGCGATGCCACCGTCCTCGCCCCCCGTTGCGGTGGCCCTCCCCACACCCGGGGCTGCGGGCGAGATTCCCGACACCGCCCGACTGCGTCAGCTGGCACTGCAGCCGGGCGAGATCCCCGGGGTGGCGGAGGGGGACCACGGAAGCACCGAACGGCACCCCGGCGAGCTGACGCCACTGTCACCGGCTGAGTTGTCCGCCCCTTGTACCGCCGTATGGGCCCTGTCGAGCCAGCGGGGCGCCCGGGCCGCCGTCACGCAGAGTTTCACCAACACGGAGCCGGGCTCACCGAACGTGAACTTCCTCGCGTCCCATGAGACGGCGGAGACGACGTTCGCCCAACTCCGCTCGGCGGTCGCGGGCTGCCCCACCATCCATGACAACGGCACTCTGACGACCCTGCGGTACGAGGAACTCGACGGTGCCGGCTTTCCCGAGGACACGATCCGCATCCGCTTGACCACCCTCGACGATGGTTCCACAGAGCCCGCCCACGTCATCGACCGCATCGTCACCCGGGTCGGATCGTGCATCTCCGACCTGTCCGGCGCGGGTCCGGAGCCGTACCCGCGTTTGTCCGAAGCGGCCTCCCTCCGGCAGATCGAGCGCCTCCGGGCCGCGCAGGGGCTCCGAGAGGGAAGCACGTGAGTCTTTGAGTTCCCTCGAACGTCCCAAGCGCCGACGAACCGATATCCGATCGGGCGCCGCCCGGCGCCGAGGACGCCCGGTGGGCGGCGCGGCGGCGCTCCGTGTTCGAGGCCATTACGCCGGCCCGCGCCACCGCCCGGTCGAGCCGAACGGCGGCGCGGTCCCTCGGCTTCATCCGGTCCCGGCTGGTCCGGGCAGGTCCTGAGGGGACGGCCTAGACGCGCGAGTTGCGCAGTGACTGCCGCACGGCGCCGGCCAGCGCGCGCGTCGCCCTCAGGACGGACAGTTGCTCGTGCTCGCGGTACAGCGACCAGTTGTACTTGACCAGGGACATCTTGTTGGAGGACAGCGATCCCGCCTGGTGGGCCCGGTACACGGCGAGCGGCTCGACGAGACCCCGGGCATCAGCGCCGTCCCGCATGATCGACAGCCACAGCGCGTAGTCCTGGCGCTTGCGCATCTCCGGCATCAGCCTGGTGCCCAGGACGTTGCGGTCGTACATGGCGGTGAGAGCGCCGATGTGGTCCTGGATCAGCATCGCGCGGTAGTCCACGTGCTCCCGCGCACGGATGACCCGACCGTTGGGGACCCAGTCGGTGCTCTCGCCGTCGTGGTCGGCGTCCATCTTGAAGTACGAGGTGAACGTCAGGGGTGCGGTGCCCTCCCTGGCGAAGGCGAGCTGCTTCTCGGTCTTCTCCGGGAGCCACATGTCGTCGCTGTCGAGGAAGGCGATGTAGTCGCCGCGGGCCCGCTCGATCGCGAGGTTGCGGGCCCGGCCGGCGCCGCCCTGCTCGGGTGCCGACCGGGGCAGGACCCGCTCGTCCTGCTCGGCGAACGCACGGAGCAGGTCCATGGAGTCATCGGTGGACCGGTCGTCGGTGACCAACAGTTCCAGATCGACGTGGGTCTGTGTGAGCACCGAACGGACGGCTGCGCCGAGGGTGGCGGCCGAGTTGTACACGGGCATCACGACAGACACCAGGGGCACGATGCTTCTCCTTGCGGGACCAGGAACGACGGTCCATTCAAGCACCGCGACCGAGGTGGAGTCGCCACGCAAGGGTAATTTGTCGCTTTTCAGGGCTTACGCACCGCGGGGTGTGGGATTCGAGGAGGACTCCGTTACATAGGGGAGGCCGAAGGCTCGGGCGCCGGTGAGGCCGGCGAAGCGGCGGCAGAACCCGGCGCGGGCCCGCCTGCGGGGAATGACCGCCCGCAGTGCCCGGTTGCAGCCGAACGTGTCCCTTCCGCATGAGCCGTCCAGCGGCATACACCCCCTGCTCGCAGAGCGCTTCAGTCCCTCGCGGTTCGACCCGTCGTCGGTCGTCGACGACCACACCCTCGACCTGCTCCTGGAAGCCGCGCGATGGGCACCCTCGGCCGGCAACTCCCAGCCCTGGGGGTTCTTCACCGGCAGGCCCACCGAGCGCGCGCACGAACGGCTGGTCCCCCATCTGGCGCCGAGCTCGGCCCGCTGGGCCCTGGATGCCGCCCTCCTCGTCGTCGCACTGACGCGCCGCCACGTCGACGGCACCCAACTGCCCTACTCCGAGTTCGCGGACTACGACCTCGGCCAGGCCATCGCCCACATGACCGTCCAGGCCCAGGCGATGGAACTGGCCGCACACCAATTCCGCGCCTTCGACCTCGAAGGACTCACCAAGGAACTGGCCCCGAACCCCGGATGGGCGATCGTCTGCATGGTCGCGATCGGCAAAGCCGCCGACGAACGCCCCGAGCGACGAACCCGGCACGCCATCGCCCACCTGCGCTCCGCGCCCTGGTCGCCGGAGGCGTGAGCCGGGTGCTCCGGGTCGGGGATCGGGCAGGGTTCAGTGGGCCGCTCGTTCCTGCAATGTGGTGCGCCAGGCCGGGAGGGGCTCCTCGCGTTCGGGTTCCGTGCGGTGGCCGCCGCGGGCGAAGAAGTCGGCGAGCGGCAGGATTCCCGCGCCGACGGTGACGGCGTCGGGGCCGAACGTGCCGAGGTCGATGCGGACGTTGGCCGCCGGATGGGACAGGGCGTAGGACGTGGCGTAGGACCGTACGGAGTCCAGGAAGCGAGTGCCGAGCTGGAGTCCGGCCCAGCCGCCGACGAGGATGCGTTCGGGCTGGAACAGGTTGATCAGGTCGGCGAATCCCGCGCCCAGGTACTCGGCGGTCTCCTCCAGGACGGCCAGGGCCGTCATGTCGGCCTGCGGGGTGGAGCCGTCGGCGCCCATGGAGGGGTACGCGGCGGCGAGCATGGCGGTCAGGGCGGTCTCCTCGTCCGCGCCGGCCGGGGGGCGGCCACCGGCCTCGGCCCAGCGTTCCAGGAGCGCTTCGGCTCCCGCGTACGCCTCCAGGCAGCCCTGGGCGCCGCAGCGGCAGCGGCGCCCGCGGACGCGCACCGTCAGGTGGCCCCACTCGATGGCACGGCCGGTGCGGGTGTCGTCGCTGACCACGCAGGCGCCGACGCCCGAACCGAAGAGCACGACGACGGCGTTGCTCGCCCCGCGCCCGGCGCCGAACCACATTTCGGCCTGGCCGAGGGTCTTGGCCCCGTTGTCGACGTAGTACGGGACGGTTTCGGGCAGCAGGTGGGAGTCGCGCAGCATGCGCTCCAGGTGAACCGCGTCCCATCCGATGGTCTGGCCGTGGACGACGGCGCCGTCGTCGGTCCTGGCCACGATGCCGGGAACGCCGATGCCGACGCCGAGCAGCCGCTCGGGGGCGATGCCGGCCGCGCGCAGGACCTCGGCGATGCCTTCGCGCAGGTGCTGCACGACGACGGCGACGTCGTAACGGTCGATGCGGCGGGGTCCCGCCGCCTCCAGGGGCCGCTCCACGCGTGCGAGTTCGGTCAGGGTCAGGTCGAAGAGCTCGACCCGGACACGGGTCTCCCCCACGTCCACGCCGATCATGTAACCGCTGTCCGGGCTGACGCGGAGCAGGGTCCGGGGGCGTCCGCCCGCGGACTCGACGCTCCCGGCCTCCTCGACCAGGCCGTCGCCGACCAGCTCCGCGACGACGTTGCTGATCGATCCGGAACTCAGCCCGGTGGCGGGTCCCAACGAGAACCGGCTCAGGGGGCCGTCGAAGTACAACTGTTCCAGTACGGCGGTCCGGTTCTCCCGCCGCAGGTCACGCACTGTTCGGCCGCTACGCACTCGCACTCTGCCCCCTGACTCCGATGCCCATGACTGCAAGATACCTGCGTGAACGCTCTTGACGAGTCCTTCGCTTGAGGTTTAACTCACATCCTAAATTAAGCCATGCGGTTTTGGGGGCGCGCCGCGGAACGTCCGCTCCCGGTCCGCAGCAGGCATCCCGTCCCTTCCTGAAAGGCCCATGGAGCCATGCGCAGAATCAGAGTCGCAGCGGTCGGCGCCATCACCCTCTCCCTCGCCCTCGGGGCCGTCGGCTGCGGTGGCGGTTCCACCGGCGGGAGCGGGTCCAACGAGCAGCCGAAGACGCTGACCTACTGGGCCTCCAACCAGGGTTCGAGCATCGAGGTCGACAAGCAGGTCCTCCAGCCGGAGCTCGACAAGTTCGAGAAGCTGACGGGCATCAAGGTCAAGCTGGAGGTCGTGCCGTGGGGTGACCTCCTCACCCGCATCCTGACCGCGACCACCTCCGGTCAGGGCCCCGACGTCCTCAACATCGGCAACACCTGGAGCGCCTCGCTGCAAGCGAGCGGTGCGCTGCTCCCGTGGGACGCGAAGAACTTCGAGAAGATCGGCGGCAAGGACAGGTTCGTGGAGTCGGCCCTGGGCTCCACCGGGGCCCAGGGCCAGGACCCGGCGGCCGTCCCGCTGTACTCCATGGCCTACGCGCTCTACTACAACAAGAAGGCGTTCGCCGACGCGGGCGTCGCCCAGCCGCCGACCACCTGGGACGAGTTGGTGGCCACGGGCAAGCAGCTGACCAAGGACGGCAAGGCCGGGTTCGGTGTCGAGGGCTCCAACCTGTCCAACAACATCCACCAGGTCTACGTCCTGGGCAAGCAGCACGGCGCGGACTTCTTCACCGCGGACGGCAAGGCCGACTTCGCCTCCGACGGCGCGGTCAAGGCCGTCAAGCAGTACGTGGACCTGATGGCCGACGCGCAGATCGTCGCCAAGGGCAACGCCGAGTACGCGCAGAACCAGTCGTTGAGCGACTTCGCCAAGGGCAGGACCGCCATGCTGCTGTGGCAGACCGCGTCGGCCACCTTCGCCGCACAGGGCATGAAGGAGGACGAGTGGGGCGTCGTCCCCGCGCCCGTGCAGTCCGGCGCACCGGGGACGGGTACGTCCACCAACTCGATGGTCGCCGGCATCAACATGGCCGTCTTCAAGAACACCAAGAACATCGACGGCGCGACGAAGTTCGTCGACTTCATGACCGGCGACGAGGAGCAGAAGATCCTCAACAAGGCCTACGGCTCCATCCCGCCGGTCAAGTCCGCGCAGACGGACCCCGCGTTCAACACCCCGGCCTTGGCGGTCCTGCGCGACACCCTCACCAAGAGCGCCTCCGCCCTTCCGCAGGTCCCCGAGGAATCGCAGTTCGAGACCGTGGTGGGCACCGCGGTCAAGGAGCTGTTCGCCGACGCGGCGGCCGGCCGGCCGGTGACGACGGGGTCGGTGAAGGCCAAGCTGGAGAAGGCCCAGCAGCAGATGTCCACGAAGTAGGTTGGGTACGGGATATCCGATGACCACCACCGCACCCCCCGAAGCGGGCAGGCGGACGGTACGGAAGGACACCCCCGGGGCGGCGCCCCGCACGCGCCGCCCCGGGTGGCTCCGCCGCATCTCCCTGCCGTACCTGCTGCTGCTCCCCGCTCTGGTTCTTGAGCTCCTGGTCCACCTGATCCCGATGCTGATCGGTATCGCCGCCAGTTTCCGGGAACTCACGCAGTTCCATCTCCGCAACTGGTCCGGCGCGCCCTGGGCGGGCCTGGACAACTACTCCCTGACCGTCGACTTCGACGCACCGGTCGGCCGGGCACTGCTCGGTTCGTTCCTCACCACGTGCCTGTTCACCCTCTTCTCGGTGGGGCTGTGCTGGCTGATCGGCGCGGCGGCCGCGATCTTCATGCAGGAGACGTTCAAGGGCCGGGGCGTCCTGCGCACCATCTTCCTGGTGCCGTACGCGCTGCCCGTCTACGCCGCCGTGATCACCTGGGCCTTCATGTTCCAGCGCGACAACGGCATGGTCAACCACGTCATCCACGACCAGCTCGGACTCACCGACAGCCCACCGTTCTGGCTCATCGGCGACAACGCCTTCGTCACCCTGCTCGTCGTCTCCGTCTGGAAGGGCTGGCCCTTCGCCTTCCTCATCATGATGGCCGGCCTGCAGAACATCCCGCGCGAGATCTACGAGGCTGCGGCCCTGGACGGGGCGGGCGTCTGGCAGCAGATCCGCCGCATCACGCTCCCGTCACTGCGCCCGGTCAACCAGGTCCTGGTCCTGGTGCTGTTCCTGTGGACGTTCAACGACTTCAACACGCCGTTCGTCCTCTTCGGCAAGTCGGCGCCGGCCTCGGCCGACCTGATCTCCCTCCACATCTACCAGTCCTCGTTCCAGACCTGGAACTTCGGCACCGGCTCGGCGATGTCCGTCCTGCTGCTGCTGTTCCTGCTCCTGGTGACGAGCCTGTACCTGCTGTTCACCTCCCGAGGAAGGAGCGCCTCCGATGCCTGACCACACCCGGGCAGTGCGGCCCCGGTCGCCCATGGCACCGCCCAGGTCGTTCCTCGTGAGCCGACTGGTGTTCCTGACGCTGCTCACCGGGTTCGTCCTGCTGCCCGTGTACGTCATGATCTCCAGTTCCCTCAAGCCGCTCCAGGACGTCTCGGGGAAGTTCCAGTGGATCCCCTCGAACCTCACGATCGGGCCATACTTCGACATCTGGAAGACGGTCCCCCTGGGCGACTACTTCGTGAACTCGCTGATCGTGGCCGGCTCCGCGACCGTGTTCTCGGTCGTCATCGCGATCTTCGCGGCCTACGCCGTCAGCCGCTACTCCTTCCGGGGCAAGCGGGTCTTCACCGTCACGGTGCTGTCGACGCAGATGTTCCCCGGCATCCTCTTCCTGCTGCCGCTGTTCCTCATCTACGTCAACCTCGGCGATGTCACCGGGATCGCGCTGTTCGGTTCGCGGTTCGGACTGATCCTGACGTACATGACGTTCTCGCTGCCGTTCTCGATCTGGATGCTGATCGGGTACTTCGACTCGGTCCCCCGGGACCTCGACGAGGCCGCCAAGGTCGACGGGTGCGGTCCGCTCGGCGCCCTCTTCCGCGTCATCGTGCCCGCCGCGATCCCGGGCATCGTCGCCGTCGCCGTCTACGCCTTCATGACCGCCTGGGGGGAAGTGCTCTTCGCCTCGGTCATGACCAACGACGAGACCCGCACCCTCGCGGTGGGCCTGCAGGGCTACTCGACGCTGAACGACGTGTACTGGAACCAGATCATGGCAGCCTCGCTCGTCGTGAGCCTGCCGGTGGTCGGTGGCTTCCTCCTCCTCCAGCGCTACCTCGTCACCGGACTGACCGCCGGCGCCGTCAAATAGCCCTCCGAACAGCCCTTCCCGCCCTCGTCCGGCGCCGTCCCGTCGGCGGACCGACCGACGGCGCCTCCGGGCAGCCCTCGTCAACTCTCCTCCATCGCCGCCCCGGCTCCGGGCTGACCGCCGGCGCCGTCGCGCGGCCCTGCTCACACGTCTCTCCGAAAGGTCTGCTGTGTCGGATTCCATTGACCTCGGCGCCTTCCCTCAGGACTTCACCTGGGGCACGGCCACTTCCGCCTATCAAATAGAGGGAGCCGTCAAGGAGGACGGCCGCGGACCGTCCATCTGGGACACGTTCTCCCACACCCCCGGCAAGGTCGACAACGGTGACACCGGGGACGAGGCCTGCGACCACTACCACCGCTGGCCGCAGGACATCGCCCTCATGAAGGAGCTCGGCACCGACGCCTACCGCATGTCGATCGCCTGGCCCCGCATCGTTCCCGACGGCTCCGGACCGGTCAACGCCCGTGGTCTCGACTTCTACGACAAGGTGATCGACGGGCTCCTGGAAGCCGGCATCACCCCCTCGGTGACCCTCTACCACTGGGACCTCCCCCAGGCCCTCCAGGACCGCGGCGGCTGGACCGTCCGCGAGACCGCCGAACACCTCGCCACCTACACGACCGTGGTCGCGGAGCGCCTCGGCGACCGCGTCACCCAGTGGGCCACCCTCAACGAACCGCTCTGCTCCGGCTGGATCGGCCACCTGGAAGGCCGCATGGCCCCTGGCCTGACCGACCTGACCGCCGCCGTCCGCGCCTCCTACCACCTGTTGCTCGGCCATGGCCTGTCCACCCAGGCCCTGCGCGCGGCGGCACCCGGCGCGCGGATCGGCCTCGTCACCAACCACTCCACGGTGGTACCCGCCACGGACCGCCCCAAGGACCTCGCCGCGGCCGTCCGCATGGACGGACACACCAACCGCTGGTGGCTCGACCCCGTCCACGGCCGCGGATTCCCCGCCGACATGCGAGAGCTGTACGGCGTGGAACTGCCCGAGCACGCCGGCGACCTGGAGACCATTGCCTCGCCCCTCGACTGGCACGGCCTCAACTACTACTTCCCCGCGACCGTCACCGACGACCCGGACGGCCCGGTTCCCTTCGCCCGCGAGGTCCGTCTCCCGGACGTGCCGCGCACCGGCCTGGACTGGCAGATCGACGCCAACGGCCTCGAATCCCTGCTGCTGCGCCTCACCGACGACTACGGGGTGCGCAAGCTCTACGTCACCGAGAACGGCTCCGCGTTCCCCGACACCGTCGGCCCCGACGGCGCGGTGGACGACCCGGAGCGCACCGCCTACCTCGAACAGCACCTGGCAGCCTGTGCCCGCGCCGTCCGCCGGGGTGCTCCGTTGGCCGGTTACTACGCCTGGTCCCTGCTCGACAACTTCGAGTGGGCCTACGGCTACGACAAGCGCTTCGGTCTCGTCCACGTCGACTACGGGACCCAGAAGCGCACCGTGAAGACCAGCGGCCGCCGCTACGCCGACATCGTCCGCGCGCACCGCGGGCTCCACGCGTAGGTCCGGCGAACGGGCCCGCACCCCGGCCGGTTTCGCACCCGGCGGGCACGGGCGCCCGCCCCACACGCCGGACGCCCGGCCGGGATCCCCGGCCGGGCGTCCGGCCCACCCGCGCGCGGCGGCCCCGGCCGCCTGCTCGGTCGCGCCACATCGGCTGCTTCGTCGGGAAGCGGGTCAGGCCGAGTCGCGTACGACCAACTCCGGCTCGAAGATGACCGAGGCGGGTTCCGTGCGCGCGCCGCCGACGTGTTCCGCCAGGAGGCGTGCCATCTCCGCGGCCATCTTCTCCACGGGCTGACGGATCGTCGTCAACGCGGGCCGGCAGGTCTCGGCCACGCTGGAATCGTCGAAGCCGACGACGGCGACGTCCTCGGGCACCCGTTTGCCCTGTTCGCGCAGGACCTGGCAAGCGCCCTGGGCCATCAGGTCGTTCGCGGCGAACACGCCGTCCACGTCCGGATGCTCGACCAGCAGCCCGGCCATGGCCGCCGCGCCGCTGTCCACCGTGAAGGTTCCCTCGGCGACCGGAACCTCCCCGATGCCCGCCGAGGCCAGGGCTGCCAGGAATCCGTCGAGCCTGTCCTTGGCCGCCGGGATCGATTGGGGAGCGGAGATCGTCGCGATCCGCCGGCATCCGCGGGCCAGGAGGTGTTCGGCGGCCAGCCGGGCGCCGTCGGCATGGGCCAGGTCGACGTAGCTCACCGCCTGCTCGGGGTCCGGACGGGCGAAGAGCACCACGGGGATCCGTGCGGCGAGGAGCATCGCGGGCAGCGGATCGCCGGATTGGATCGATACGACCAGGGCGCCGTCCACGGTGCCCTGGCTCAGATAGTCCACCGCCTGTTCCCTGGCCACCTCGGACTCGGCGACCAGGATGACCGGGTGCATCGCGTGCGCCCGCAGGTGGCCCACGACTCCACTGACCACCCGCCCGAAGAACGGGTCTGCGAACACGCGCGCGGCAAAGGTGTCCCCGGCACCGGAGATGATCAGCGCGACCGTTTCGGTCCGCCGGGTGACCAGGGACCGAGCCGCCCGGTTCGGCCTGTACCCCGTCTGCTCGACCGCGATCCGGACGAGTTCCTGGATGTCCGGGTCCACATTGCGGACCCCGTTGACCACCCGCGACACCGTCGCCCGGGACACCCCCGCCTTGCGTGCCACGTCTTCCAGCGTCGGCCCCCGATTGCTCATAGCCCGAACCCTACGCGCTGCTCCCCACGCGCTCCGGGGGAAGCCCACCCACTCCCACCTCCCTACTTAATGAAAGGCAAAAGAAAAGCGGTCGGCAGCCTTGACCGGTCCATCGCGTTACGGGCAAGGTCTGGAGAGCGCTCTCCCATTTCAGGTTCGTTAAGGAGCACCCATGCCAACTGGCATACCCATCGACGTGTTGCCCCGGAGGCGACGGCGTCCTCCGTCCACCCGGCGGGGGATCGCGGGGGCCGTCACGACCGCCCTCTTCGGCAGCCTCCTCGCGATGGCACCGTCCTCACCGGCCGCTTCCGCCGAGACGCCGCCGCTCTCCCAGGGCAGGACGGTGACGGCCTCCAGCCAGGAGCACTACGGCACTCCCGCGGCCGGCGCCGTCGACGGCGACAACGGATCACGCTGGTCCAGTGCCGCCTCCGACGCCCAGTGGCTCCAGGTCGACCTCGGCGCCGCGGCCGAGCTGAGCAAGGTCGTCCTGCAATGGGAGGCCGCGTACGCGAAGGCCTACCGGATCGAACTGTCGACGAACGGCACCGACTGGTCCACGGCCTACTCCACGGCCACCGGCTCCGGCGGCACCGAAACCGTGAACATCACCGGAACCGCCCGCTACGTCCGCATGCAGGGCGTCACCAGGGCCACCGGCTACGGATACTCGCTCTGGGAGTTCAAGGTGTTCGGAGCCACGGGCGGCGACGACGGCGGCCCGACCCTGCCGGGCGGCGGCGACCTCGGACCCAACGTGCACGTCATCGACCCCGCGACGCCCGGTATCCAGGACAAGCTGGACCAGGTCTTCCGCGAGCAGGAGTCGGCCCAGTTCGGCAGCGGCCGGCACGCCTTCCTGTTCAAGCCGGGCACCTACAACAACATCAACGCGCAGATCGGCTTCTACACCCAGATCGCCGGCCTCGGGCTGAACCCGGACGACACCACCTTCAACGGTGACGTGACCGTGGACGCCGGCTGGTTCGGCGGCAACGCCACCCAGAACTTCTGGCGCGCGGCGGAGAACTTCGCCGTCAAGCCGGTCAGCGGAACGAACCGTTGGGCGGTGTCCCAGGCGGCTTCCTTCCGCCGGATGCACGTGAAGGGCGACCTCAACCTCGCCCCCGCCGGATACGGATGGGCCAGCGGCGGCTACATCGCCGACAGCAAGGTCGACGGCACGGTCGGCCCGTACTCGCAGCAGCAGTGGTACACCCGCGACAGCACGATCGGCGGCTGGACCAACAGCGTGTGGAACATGACCTTCTCGGGCGTCGAGGGCGCTCCCGCCAACGCGTTCCCCGAGCCCCGCTACACCACCCTCGACACCACCCCCGTCTCACGCGAGAAGCCCTTCCTCTACTTGGACGGCGACGAGTACAAGGTCTTCGCGCCGGCCAAGCGCACCAACGCCCGCGGCACCACCTGGGCGGGCGGTGCGCCGCAGGGCGAATCCGTCCCGCTGAGCAAGTTCTACGTGGTCAAGCCCGGAGCCACGGCCGCGACCATCAACCGCGCGCTCGCCCAGGGCCTGCACCTGCTGTTCACGCCCGGCATCCACCACGTCGACCGGACCATCAATGTCGACCGGCCCGGCACGATCGTGCTGGGGCTGGGCCTGGCCACCATCATCCCGGACAACGGGGTGACGGCCATGAAGGTCGCCGACGTGGACGGGGTCAGGCTCGCCGGTTTCCTCATCGACGCCGGACCGGTCAACTCGCCGACCCTCCTGGAAATCGGCCCGGCCGGCGCCTCCGCCGACCACGCAGCGAACCCGACGACCGTCCAGGACGTATACATCCGCGTCGGTGGGGCGGGCGCCGGCAAGGCGACCACCAGCATGGTCGTCAACAGTGACGACACCATCGTCGACCACACCTGGGTGTGGCGTGCCGACCACGGCGAGGGCGTCGGCTGGGAGACCAACCGCGCCGACTACGGGGTCCGGGTGAACGGTGACGACGTCCTGGCCACGGGCCTGTTCGTCGAGCACTTCAACAAGTACGACGTGGAGTGGTTCGGCGAACGCGGCAGGACGATCTTCTACCAGAACGAGAAGGCGTACGACGCCCCGAACCAGGCCGCGATCCAGAACGGCGCCACCAAGGGCTACGCGGCCTACCGGGTCGACGATTCGGTGACCACCCACGAGGCCTGGGGCCTGGGCAGCTACTGCAACTACAACGTCGACCCGAGCATCCGCCAGGACCACGGGTTCAAGGCCCCCGTCACACCGGGCGTCAAGTTCCACAGCCTCCTGACGGTGTCGCTCGGCGGCAACGGCCACTACGAGCACGTCATCAACGGGACCGGGGCGTCGACGGTCCCGGCCGGCACCTCGACGGTCCCCTCCTCGGTGGTCTCGTACCCCTGAGCCGTCCGGCCTCCCCCACCGGTTCCGGCGCCCCACCGGAACCGGACCACACTCCCCGGGCCCGGTTTCCGCCCTGCCGCCGCGGCCCGGGGGCTCCACCGCTCGAACGGTCCCGCCGACCCGACGGGGCCGCGCCCGACTCCCCCGGGCCGGGTGAACCGACTTCCGCACCCCGGCCCGGGGGCTCCGAACACCCATCGACCAGCCCGCCCTTTCGCGTCCGTCCGGAGCAGGGCCCGGGCATCGGGCGCGGCCGTGCCCGTCGCAACGGAGAGCGCCGTCCCACGGGCGGGACTCCCCCGACGGGAGACCTGGTCGGTCCTCACCGCCATTGACTCCAGGAGCCGTGATGTTCCCCCCTCCCACCACGGGAAGCACGCTGCGCAGCAAGCGCGGCGTCGCCGCCCTCGCCACACTGGGCGCGCTCTTCGCGTCCTCCCTGACGCTCGTCTCGCCTCCCGCCGCGGTCGCTGCCGAGACCCTGCTCTCCCAGGGGAAGCCGGCCACGGCCTCCTCCCAGGAGGGCGAGGGCTATTCCGCGGCCGCCGCCTTTGACGGAAACCTCACCGGCACCCGATGGGCCAGTCAGTGGCGCGACGCCGAATGGATCCAGGTCGACCTCGGCGCGAGCCGCGACCTCAGCCGTGTCGTCCTCAGCTGGGAGGGCGCTTTCGGCAAGAACTACGAGATCCAGGTCTCGGACGACGGTACGAACTGGCGCACCGCCGGGTCCGTCACCGGCGGCGACGGCGGCACCGACGAGATCTCCGTCTCCGGCAGGGGCCGTTACGTGCGGATGAACGGCCTGGTCCGCTCCGGCGGTTACGGCTACTCCCTGTGGGAGTTCCAGGTGTACGGCTCGGCCCAGGTGGATCCTCCGGGCCCCGGGGGCGCGGTGCGCGTGGCCGGCTCCCAGGGCAACTGGGGGCTGACCGTCGGCGGGCAGCCGTACACGGTCAAGGGCCTCACCTGGGGGCCGTCCTTCGCCGACGCCCCGAAGTACATGCCCGACGTGAAGTCCATGGGCGTCAACACCATCCGCACGTGGGGCACGGACGCGTCGAGCAAGCCGCTGCTCGACACGGCCGCGGCGAACGGCGTGCGGGTGATCAACGGGTTCTGGCTGCAACCGGGCGGCGGCCCCGGCTCGGGCGGCTGCGTCAACTACGTCACCGACGCCGGTTACAAGAGCACCATGCTGACCGAGTTCGCGAAGTGGGTGGACACCTACAAGTCGCACCCGGCCACGCTCATGTGGAACGTCGGCAACGAATCCGTCCTCGGCCTGCAGAACTGCTACAGCGGCAGCGAACTGGAGGCGCAGCGCAACGCGTACACCACGTTCGTCAACGACGTGGCCAAGAAGATACACAGCATCGACCCGGACCATCCGGTCACCTCGACCGACGCCTGGACCGGCGCGTGGCCGTACTACAAGCGCAACGCCCCCGACCTCGACCTGTACTCGATGAACTCGTACGGCGACATCTGCGGGGTGAGGCAGGACTGGGTGGACGGCGGCTACGACAAGCCGTACATCATCACCGAGACGGGCCCGGCCGGCGAGTGGGAGGTCCCGAACGACGCGAACGGCATCCCCGACCAGAAGACCGACGTCCAGAAGGCCGAGGGCTACACCCAGGCCTGGAACTGCATCACCGCTCACCAGGGCGTGGCCCTGGGCGCCACGATGTTCCACTACGGCATCGAGCACGACTTCGGCGGGATCTGGTTCAACCTGCTGCCCGACGGCCTCAGGACGTTGGCGTACTACGCGGTGAAGAAGGCCTACACCGGGTCGACCGCGGGCGACAACACACCGCCGGTCATCAGCGACATGGTCGTCGACCAGGCCTCGCGGGCCCCGGCCGGCGGTGAGTTCACCGTCCGCGCCGACATCAGGGACCCGCAGAACGACCCCCTGACGTACAAGATCTTCCTGAGCGGCAACTACGCGAACGGCGACAAGCGTCTGGTCGAGGCCCGGTGGCGCGCGACGGGCAACGGGACCTTCGCGGTGACCGCTCCCGAGAAGCTCGGCGTGTGGAAGGTGTACGTCCAGGCCGAGGACGGACGTGGCAACGCGGGCATCGAGACCAAGTCCGTCAAGGTCGTCGCTCCGCCGGTCACCGGCACCAACGTCGCCCTGAACAAGCCCACCACCGCGTCCTCCTCACAAGCCGGCTACGGTGACTGCCCGTGCCCGGCGGGCAACGCCACCGACGGCAACACCGGCACCCGGTGGGCCAGCGACTGGAGCGACCCGCAGTGGATCAAGGTCGATCTCGGTGCCCCCACGGCGATCCGCAAGCTCCAACTGGTCTGGGATCCCGCCTACGCCAAGTCCTACGAGGTTCAGGTGTCCGACGACGGCACCACGTGGCGCACGGTCCACACCACCACGACGGGCAACGGTGACGTCGACACGGTCGACGTGGCGACCACGGCCCGCCACGTGCGGTTGTACCTGACCGCACGCGGCACCGGGTGGGGCTACTCGCTCCACGAGTTCGGCATCTACGGCTGACCCGAGCCCTCGGGACGGCCCGACCGGCCGTCCCTTCCGCGGCGGACGTCCGTCGCGGCGCCGACTTCGGCCGCACCCGACGGCCGGACCGTGGGTGGCGGGAGCGAGCCACCTCCCGCCACCCACGCACGCACGACAGCACCGGAACACGACAGCACGACACCAACCTCCACCTCTCCGTCAGGAGATCTTCATGAGACTGACCTCCAAACGGCTCTCCGGGGTCCTCCTCGGCACCGCGCTCGTCGCCGGTGCCCTGGGCATCGGCACGATCGCCAACGCGGGGGACCCGGGTGGTGCCTCTCCCCCGGCGGTCGGCGTCCACAGCGGGCATTCCATGGCCGCGTCCACCCAGGCGTCGGGCGACGACCCCGACGGGGACGGCTACATCCCGGCCGTGCCCCAGGTCACCGGTGTCACCCCGTCCACGGACACCCCGCCCCCGGCCTATCACCACGAGTTCCAGGCCGGCTGCGCCGTCACCCACACGGCACCGGACGACCCGATCGTCTACCCGGGCCAGTTCGGCAAGTCCCACGACCACACGTTCATGGGCAACACCTCCACCAACGCCGCGAGCACCACCGGCTCGCTCCACGGCGGGAACACGACGTGCAAGGCGCCCGCGGATGCCTCGGCGTACTGGATGCCCTCGCTGTACAAGGGCGACCAGAAGATCCTGCCCGTCGGCCCGCAGGTCATCTACTACAAGGCGGGCGTGACCGACTACCGGAGCGTGCGGCCCTTCCCCAAGGGTCTGCGCTACGTCGTCGGCAATCCGCTGCAGAGCGCGCAGGAGTTCCGCGGCCACAAGGGTTTCGTCGAGGGCTGGGAATGCGGTGACAGCTTCTTCAACACCGACATCCCGGCGAGCTGCCCGAGCCGACCCGACGTGCAGCTCAACCTGCGCATGCAGGCCCCCAGTTGCTGGAACGGCCTGTACCTCGACACACCCGACCACAAGAGCCACATGGCCTACCCGGTCGTCAAGCCCGGCACCAACGACAACATGTGCCCGGCCTCCCACCCCGTCGCCCTGCCGATGATCGAGTTCAAGATGGCGTGGCCGGTGAACGGCGACATGTCGCAGGTCCGGCTGGCCAGCGGTCGCGGCTACTCCTTCCACTACGACTTCTTCAACGCGTGGGAGGAGCGCACCCTCAAGGCCCTGGTCGACCACTGCATCGTCGGCGGCCTGCAGTGCGACACCCGCGGCTTCGACCTGTACCGGCCCGAACGCGGCACCGTGTTGAACGCCGACCACCGTCTGCCCTGAGTCCGGGGGTACGGCGCAGGGCCCGGTCGCCTCGTCCCGTACGCGGGGCGACCGGGCCTTCCCGCGTGCGCCGGTGTCGGCCGGCCGAGGGGGCTTGACGTGGACCTCCTCGCGGAGAAAAGTTCGGAGAGCGCTCTCCCTCGTGGTGGGCGATCGATGTGACCGGGGTGGGAATGACCGATGTGACCGGGGTGGGAATGACCGACGACGACGTGATCGAACTGTTGCTGGGAAAGCTCGATCTGCGGCAGAAGGTACGGCTGCTGAGCGGTGCCACCACCTGGCGCACCGCCGAGGAGCCGGCCGTCGAGCTGCGTCGGATGGTCATGTCCGACGGTCCCGCCGGCGTACGAGGAGAGGCTTGGGACGAACGGCGCACCTCCGCCCTGCTGCCCTCGCCCTCCGCGATCGGCGCCTTGTGGGACGACGGCGTGACCGAGGAGCTGGGGGGTCTGCTCGCATCCGAGGCGGTCCGCAAGGGCGTGGACGTCGTCCTGGCGCCCGCACTGAACCTGCACCGCACGCCATTGGGCGGGCGGCACTTCGAGTGCTTCTCGGAGGATCCCGTACTGACGGGCCGTACGGGCGCGGCGCTGATCCGGGGCATCCAGGGGGCGGGAGTCGGAGCCACGGCCAAGCACTACGTGGCGAACGACTCGGAGACCGGGCGGATGTTCGTGGACGTACGGGTTTCCGAACGGGCGCTGCGGGAGGTGTACCTGGCTCCCTTCGAGGCCGCCGTGGAGGCGGGCGTCTGGTTGGTGATGGCCGGCTACAACGGGGTGAACGGCACGACCATGACGGCCGGCGCGCTGCTGTCCGACCCCCTCAAGGACCACTGGGGCTTCGACGGGGTGGTGGTCTCCGACTGGGGCGCCGTGCGCTCGTCCAGGGAACCGGCCCTCGCCGCACTCGACCTGGCGATGCCCGGACCGCAGGGCCCGTGGGAAGCCTCCCTCGTCCAGGACGTGGAGGACGGCCACGTCCCCGAGGGGGCCGTGGACGAGAAGGTGCGGCGCCTGCTGCGGCTGGCCGGACGCGTGGGAGCCCTCGCCGCGAATCGGCGCCCCAGGACCGCGGCCTTCGGGCCGGATGACACACGGAGGCTGTTGCGGCGCACCGTGGCCGCCGGATCGGTCCTGCTGAGCAACCGCGGGGTGCTCCCGTTGGACCCGTCGTCCTTGGCGAAGGTCGCCGTCATCGGCGTGCACGCCGCCTCGCCGCGGGTTCAGGGCGGGGGCAGCGCGGGAGTCTTCCCCCCGCACGTGGTCACCCCCCTCGAAGGGATCCGCGGCCGTTTGGAGGGCCTCGCCCAGGTCACGTACGTCCCCGGCCCGGGGCTCGGCGTGCCCCCCGCGCCGCTCGGCACCGACTGGTGCAGCGATCCCCGTTCGGGAGCGCCCGGTGTGCTGCTGCGCGTCCTGGACGAGGCAGGCCGCGAGCTCCACGCGGAACACCGTTCGTCCGGCGCGCAGTTGGAGCCGCCGGTGGCCCCCGGGGCCCGGACGGTGGAGATCAGCGCCCTCGTCCGGCCCCGGGCGACGGGGGAATGGACCTTCGGCGTGGGCGGCTTCGGCCGTATGAGCGTCACCCTCGGCGGACGCGTCCTGCTGGACGGCGCGTTCCCGTGCACCACCGACGACCCGGCCGTCGTCCACGTGAACCCGCCCCTGCACACGGTCCGGGCGACCCTGCACACCACGGAACCCGTCCTGTTGACGGCCCGGCGTGAACTGGTCCCCGGTGCGGGGCGCGCCACCATCGTCGCCGCGGCGCCGCCGGAGCCCGATGCGGCGACCGCGCTCGCCGCCGCGGTGCGGGCCGCCCGCGAAGCGGACGCCGTCATCGTGGTCGTCGGCACCACCGAACACACCGAGACCGAGGGCCACGACCGCGACGACCTCTCCTTGGGCGGCCACCAGGACGCGCTGGTGGGCGCCGTGGCGGAGGTCAACCGGCGCACGATCGCCGTGGTCAACAGCGGCGGCCCGGTGGAGTTGCCCTGGCGCGAGGAGGTGGGCGCGGTCCTGCTGGGCTGGTTCCCGGGGCAGGAGGCCGGAGCCGGGCTCGCCGACGTCCTCTTCGGGGACGTCGAGCCGGGCGGCCGGCTCCCCACCACCTGGGCGGCCCGCCTGGCCGACGCACCCGTCACCCACGTACACCCCGTCGACGGCCGGCTCGTGTACGGCGAGGGCCTGCACGTCGGCCACCGGGCCTGGCTCCTGTCCGCCCGGGCACCCGCCTACTGGTTCGGGCACGGCCTGGGCTACACCACGTGGGAGTACGGGACGGTGCGAGCCCCGGCCGAGGTCGGGGAAGGATCCACGTTCACGGTCCGCGTGCCGGTGCGCAACACGGGCTCCCGGCCGGGCCGGGAGGTCGTGCAGGTGTATCTGAGCGGCCCGCCGGCCCCGGTCGACCGTCCGGTCCGATGGTTCGCCGGCTACGCCGCTGTCCACGCGGAACCCGGAGCCTCGGTCACGGCGGTCGTGGAGGTCCCCGCCCGCGCCCTGCGGTACTGGTCGGAACCCGACGGCGCCTGGCGCACGGAGCCCGGGACCTACCGGATCATGGTGGGCCGCTCGGCCGGCGCCATGGAGTGGAGCGGGACGCTGTCCCTCCGGAGCCGGCCACGGTAGGGATCGCGAGAGAGGACGGCGACCTGTCGGCTGCACGTCACCCGGTGGCGGCACCGGTCGCCGTCCCGCCGACATGATCGCCGCGCAGGGGTGGCGGACCGGTGACCGGCGAGCCGGACCTGCCGGCCTTCGTGAGGCCCAGCCGGTCGGGCGCCCTGGGTGGACCTCAGGATCGGAAGAGCTCGTTCCCGTCCGCGTCCACCACGATGCACGTCCCGCCGTTGGGCCAGACCACCAACATGTCCGGGTAGTAGTCCACATGGAACGGTTCGAGCGGGTCGCGGGAACCGGACCACGGCCGGTTCGGGTCCTCGGAGGATCCCAGGGTGATCACCGTGACCCGCTGGTCCGCCTCCAGCGGCTCGCTGAAGCAGTACGGCTCGATGAACAGCTCCATCGGCCGCTCCCCGCCGTTGTGGACCGGCAGCCGCGCGCACGGCAGATCCGGATCCCACGGCTCGGGCGGACGCAGCTCCACCGGCTCGACGTCCGTGACGGGGTCGGCCGACACGCATGCCGCCACGGCCCCAGCGCCTGCCCCGCGTGCCACACCCGAAGCCGTCGGTTCCCCGAGCCGTTTCCAGAACATCCCGGCAGCCCAACCCCCGCGGACGCGGGCCCCGGAGCGGCTACGGGTGCGCGGTGGCCCGCCCCGGGCCCGTGCCGGGACGGGTCCGGGGCGGGTCCGGGGCGGGCCACCTCAAGGGGTCAACCGCAGAACGGGATGTCGCCCAGGTTCCTGGCGTAGCGGGCGGCGATCCCGCCGCGCCCGTCCGCGAGGCGGTACCAGAGCTGGTTGTCGCCGACGAGTTCGCCCTTCACCTTGCAGGTGACGGCCACGACCGTCCCCGACTGGACGGTGGCGACGGTCTTGTTGGTGCGGTGCGGGCCGAAGTGGACGGGGAGCGGTCCGTGGGAAACGACCTTGGCCTTGTGGTGGTGAGCGCACTTCTCGCACACCCCGGCGTCGCCCTTCTCGCCCTTCTCGCCCCTGTTTCCCTTGTCGCCCTTGTCGCCCTTGTCGCCCTGGTCGCCTCGGAGTCCGGGCTCGCCGAGCTCGCCCTTCGGGCCCGCGGGACCGGCGGGGCCGGCGGGTCCCGGTTCGCCGTCCGCACCGGTCGACCCGGCCGGGCCGACCGGGCCGACCGGGCCGTCGGGTCCTGCCTGGCCGGTGAGGCCCTGCTCTCCCCGGGCGCCGGGTTCGCCCTACTCTCCCTTTGGGCCGACCGGTCCTTGGACCCCGGCCGGGCCCTGCGGTCCGGCGTCGCCCCGGTCACCGAGGTCGCCCTACAAACCGGGGTCGCCCTGCTCCCCCTTGGCACCCGCCGGACCGGCGGGTCCGGCCGGGCCCATCACGCCGGGTTCGCCGTCGTCGCCCTTCGATCCGGCCGGACCATGGCTGCCGGCAACACCCTGCGGCCCGGCCGGGCCCTGAGCTCCGGCCGGTCCTTGCGCGCCCGCCGAACCGGTCTCACCCTGATCACCGCGCCGACCTTGCGGGCCGACCCGGCCCGCCTCACCCTGCTCGCCCTTGGCTCCGGCCTGCCCGGCGGGACCCGCCGGGCCATCGTCTCCACTCGGTCCGGGAATGCCCTGCGGCCCGGCCGCACCCTGCTCGCCTCGGGGCCCGGAGGGCCCAGCCACCCCGTCAGCACCCGTGTGTCCCTGCGGCCCTTGGGCTCCTGGGCTCCTGGGCTCCTTCAGGACCTTGCGGACCGGTCTCGCCACGCTCGCCCTGGCGGCCAGGGGTTCCGTTGTCGCCCTTGGGCCCAGCCTGGCCGGTGGCACCGTTCTGGCCGTTGACACCGGCCAGGCCTTGCTCGCCCTGAGGGCCACGGGCTCCGGCAGGGCCCTGGAGGCCCATCTCGCCTCGTGCCCCGGCCAGGCCGGTGCTGCCGGTGTCACCCTTGGGGCCTGCGGCGCCCGTCGCTCCGGCCTCACCCCGGGCACCCTGGAGCCCCTGAACACCCGGATCACCCTTGGCGCCGGTAGCCCCCACCTCGCCCTGCGGCCCACGAGGACCGGCAACACCCGGCGCCCCCGTATCACCCTTCACACCCGGCGCACCCGCCTCTCCCGCAGCACCCGTCGCACCAGGAGCACCAGGAGCACCAGGAGCACCAGCGGCACCGACCGGTCCGCGCTCGCCCGTCTCACCCCTGGGACCGACCGAACCAGCAGGCCCTTGCGCGCCGGTGGCGCCGGTGTCGCCCTTCGCCCCGGTCTGGCCCGGGTCCCCCTTGTCCCCCTTCGCGCCTGCCGCGCCGGTGGCGCCGGCCGCGCCCGGGTCGTCCTTCGCGCCCGGCGGGCCGGTCGCGCCCCGGGGCGCCGTTGCTCCCGTTCGTCCCCGGGTCGCCCTTGGCGCCCTTGGCGCCCTTGGCCCCGGTGTCACCCTTCGCACCGGGGTCGCCCTTGTCGCCCTTCAGCGGTGCGGCCGGTGTGTTCACGGCGTACAGGGCCGGGGATGCCGGGTAGTTGTTCTCCACCACCCATTGGCCGCCCTCCAGGGTCGTGGCCGCAGGCGCGTCCGCGTCCACCTTGAGGACGACCGACAGTCGGGTACGGGAATTCGCCGGGAAATTGAAACTGGACGCGGCTCCCGCGTCGCAGGTCAGCAGGCGGCTGTTCGGCGATGCCGTGCAGGGGATCGAGCCCTGCGAGTCGGTGAAGTGTAGTACCGCGGCTCGGCGAACGTCGTACGGTTCGGGGCGGTGATCCGGAATGCGTTGACGAACGCGGCACCTGTACCGTTGGCCGCCACGATCGTGGCGCGCCCGGTCGCGCCCGGTGCGATCGTCGGCACGTACGGCCGGGAGAAACGTCATGTTCCCCGCGTCGGCGAACGCCGGGAGTGGGGCCAGGAGCGTGCCGGTGGCGAGTGCGGCGACCATCGCGGCGCGCAGGTGTCTGCGGGACATCGGTTCCTCATCCGGGGGCAGGCCAGAGCCGTCAACGAGCACTGACGGTGAGCCGACGATCAGCAAGGCGCGCACCCCGTATCCCACCGCCGCGCCCTGCGCCACCGCAACATGAGCCGACCGGCCCACTGCCGTCCCCCGCCGAGCACGCGTCGGAGTAGCCCCCGCGGACGGCCCGCCGGGCACCCTGACCTCGAAGGTGCTTGGAAAACATGGGAGTTGGGGGCCGGTGGGCCGATCGGGGCTCCTTCCGTCGCGCTGCGCCGGTTGCGCCCGACTCGCTCGAACCGCTGCCGCCCCCAGCCCGTGGGGGCGTAGGCGGGCCACGGCGACCCTCGCCGGTCGACCGGTCCGGGGTCGCGGCGCCCCGCCGTCACGCGGAGCACGGGCGGGGCGACGTGCGGCGGCGCGTCACGGGGGGCTCCACCCGGACGGGTCGGTCAGGGTCGGGGGCCGTGCCAGTCCAGGCACAGGACGGTCGCGTCGTCGCGCGGGGGGCGCCCGTCGTAGGCGTCACTGACCGCGGTGACCAGGGCGCGTACGACCTCTCGGGGATGCTCGGCCGCGGTCTTGCGGAGTATCCCGGGCAGGTCGACGTCCGAGGCCTCGCGATCCTGCATGCCATCGGTGTACAGGAGGAGACGGTCCCCGGGGCTCAGTTCGATGTTCTGGACGCGGAAAGCGCCGTGGGGGGCGATGCCGAACGGCATGTTGATGGCGAGGCGTACCTCCTCGACGGCGCCGTCGCGCAGACGGAGCGGCCAGGGGTGGCCGGCGTTCACCAATTGGGCGGTGCCGCCGTCGAGGGGGATGCGCAGGAGTTGCCCGGTGGCGAAGGTGCGTCTGCCGTGTTCGACGAGGGCCTGGTGGGTTTGCCTGGCCTGCTCGGCGAGGGGTTCTCCGGCGCGGCGGGCTCCGCGGGAGGCATTGACCAGGAGGGTGGCCATGAGCGAGGCGTTGACGTCGTGGCCCATGGCGTCGGTGACGGACAGGTGCAGGGTGTCATTGTCGAGGCTGTAGTCGTAGGTGTCGCCGGCGATGTCGGACGCGGGAACGAGCGCTCCCGCGAGGGTGAACTGCGGGGCTTCGCAGGAGGCCGCCGAGGGCAGGAGCTGACGCTGGATCTCGGCGGCCAGGCTCACCTTGGTGGTGCGGTTGCCCCAGTGGTAGAGGTCGGTGAAGCGGCGGTCGGTGACGATGATGTACGCCAGCGCGTGCGCGGCCTCCTCGACCTGGACCAGCACCTCGTCGGTGACATCGGCGAGGAAGAGTTCCAGGACCCCGATGCTGTCGCCGCGGTGGGTGACCGGGACCAGCACGCGCTGCCCCTGCCCGTCCTCGACCGCCAGTACGGGCTCCTGCGTGCGCAGGACCTCGTCGTAGGAAGAGCTGCCCGCCAGGGGGACCTGCTCGGCGCGCTCCGTCCGGTAGGTCTCCTCGGTGTCGTTGACGCGCAGGAGACGTTGACCCACGACGTCGACGAAGAGGAAGGACACGTACCGGGCGCCGAACCGGTCGCGCAGGTTCCGGGCCACGACGGCGAGCGACTCCACCGGTGCGGCGGCCTCCGCCGCCCCCAGTACCTCCGCCAACCCGATCCGATCAAGCGACACGACTACCTCCCATGGTTGTCGACTCTCGTGCCCCGGAAATCCCGAACCTCACCACCCCGAGCCGCCGACCGCCTCTGACCTGGTCCGACAGCCCCTCGGACGACGCGTAGGGCAGGGAGGTGTGCCCCGTCGTCCCCCAGGGAAGCAGGTGCTGCCCCGGTTGCCGGGAGGCGCGTCGGCCGGTGGGGAAACCAGGGCGCGGTGGAGGTCTGTCCGCGCGACGCATCGTGGCGGCTGCCCGACCGGTGGGGACTGGTCAGGCTACGGCGGGTTCGGGGCGGCGCAGTTCCGCCCGTCCGAAGAGGAGGGCCCAGCCGTCGGGGAGCCGGCTGAGGATGCGGGCGAGGAGGTCGGGGCCGGCGAGGCGGGCGACGGTGGTGAGGACGGCGCCGGCTTCCCAGCGGGCCGTTGCCAGGGTGGCACCGGTGCGGGCGGTGGCGAGATCCTTGACGAAGCCCCACCCGGTGAGCGGTACGCCGTCCGGCAGCACGGCGGTGAGAGCGAGGCCGGCTTCGAGGGGCAGACGCCGGGCGAGGTCGGTGCGTTCGTCGCCATCGAGTTGACGGCCGAGGGCGGCGAGGACCCGGTGGACGGCCTCGGCGGCACGTTCCCGAGTGGGGTAGGCACCTTCGTACCGCACGCGTTCCAGCATCTGCTCGAACGTCATGGACACCTGGGGGTACTGGGTTCGTGGCCGGTCGTACATGGTGTGTCGCATGCCTTTCTCCGCGAGGGAATCCGGTTGTCGTGCGGTGATGGTCAGGTGGCCAAGGGGCGGCCGAAGAGGATGTCGTAGCCGTGCGGGAGTTGGAGCAGGATGTCGCGGGTGAGGTCATCGCCCGCCGCGGCGGCGGTCGTTGACAGGACAGCGCCGATGTCCCACAGGGCGGTCTTCTCCGTGGCGCCCTCGATCCAGGCCGCGGTCGCACGGACGAAACGTTCCGGTGAGAGCGGTTCGGCGGCGCGCAGCGGGTTCAGAAGGATCAAGGCGTAGGTTTCGGGGAGGCGAGCGGCGAGCTCGGACCGTACGCCGCCCACCAGATGGGCCCCGAGCAGGGCCAGGACGACCCGGGCGACCCTGTCGGCCTCGTCGGTCGTCGCGTACTCGCCTCGGTCCTGGACGTGGGCCAGGAATGATTCCGTGCGCATCCACATCACGTCACCTCCGAAGGGGAGCGAGCGGTGAGGGGCGGAGGGCGGGACGTCGAGGGGTGAGCGTCCCGCCTCCGCTGCCCGTCGGTGCCGGCGGGGATCAGCCGGGGATCTGCTTGCGGCCGGCGCCGCCGCCGATGCTGATCCTGCGGGGCTTGGCGCGCTCGGCGATCGGGATGCGCAGGGTCAGGACACCCGCGTCGTAGTCGGCCCGGATCCGCTCGGTGTCCAGGGTGTCGGCCAGCATCACCTGGCGGGAGAACACGCCCAGGGGTCGCTCGGAAAGCTCCATCTTCACGGATTCGGCCTTGGCGACCGGACGTCGCTCGGCCTTCACGGTCAGCATGTTCCGCTCGACGTCGATGTCGATGGCATCGGCGCTCACCCCCGGCAGGTCGAGGGCGATCACGTAGTCGTCGCCCTCGCGGTAGGCGTCCATCGGCATCACCGACGGCTTCGACCAGGTTCCCGACGCTCCCGACAGCTGCTGGACGATCCGGTCCATCTCGCGGAACGGGTCAGTGCGCATCAACATCGCGAAACACCTCCAGTTGGTTCGGGCAGAAACTGCCAATGCGCTTCAACGTGTCTCCGTTGTAGCATGTCATCCAGATGACGACAAGCAGGATGTCGCCCCTAGGATGACTAGGGTGATGTCATGCAAAGGGCGACACCGTGGATGTCGCTCGGAGGATGACCGAATCGAAGGGAAGGCGACATGCCGGAGCAGGACCCTGTCAGCCTCGACGCTGCCCTGGCGGCGCTGGAGACCATCGACCGGGCGTTGGCGGAAGCCCCCTCAAGCCCGGCCTTCGCCCCCCTCCACGCCACGGAGGCCGGTCCGCATCCGGCTCTGGACGCGCTGACGATGCTGCGCGAGATCCGGGAGCGGCTCGCCGGGTGGGAGAGCGGGCTGGTCGAGGCGGCCCGGGGAGGTGGTGCGAGCTGGGCCGACCTCGCCGGACCGCTGGGCGTCGCCAGCCGCCAGGCCGCGGAACGCCGCTACCTGCGTCTACGTCCCGGAGCCGCCGGCAGTACCGGTGAGCAGCGGGTCGCGGCGACCCGGGATTCGCGGGCCGCGGACCGCAGCGTCGCCGCATGGGCCCGCGACAATGCGGCGGACCTGCGCCGACTGGCCGGGCAGGTCAGTTCCCTCTCCGACCTGCCGTCGGACGCCACCGCCTCCATGACCGAGCTGGACCGGGCACTGGCGGACAACGACGTCGCGCGGCTCGTGGGACCGCTGAGCGGAGCCCGCGCACACCTGCGACCGCAGGACGCGGAACTCGCCGAGCGCATCGACGCGATGGCACGCCACACCGACAGGCTGCGCAAGGACAGCCACGACCAGCGCAACGCCGCCGGCTGATCGCCGGCAGGAACCGCGTCCCCCGCGGCGCGGTCGCACGAAAGGGAGCCCACCATGACCGCAAATCCGTCCGGGGCCGCCGGTGAGGGCGGTGTGAGCGTGGACGTTCTGGACCGGACCGTGACGGTGCGGCCCGTCGGCGACATCGACATCACGACCGGCCCGCACCTGAGCCGCGCGCTGACCGAAGCGCTCCGACACGCCACTCCCGCCAAGCCGCTCGTCGTCGACTGCAGCCACGTCACCTTCTGCGACTCGGCGGGCCTCAACGCCCTCCTCCTCGCCAGGAAGGCCGCCCGACGGGCGGGTGTCGACCTCCTCCTGGGCTCCCCCAACCGTCAGATGCAACGGCTCCTGGACGTCACCGGCACCCTCCCCTTCTTCCCCTTCCACACCCCCTCCTCCCACGGGGGTCCCACATGAGCCCGGCCGTCCACGGCCTCGATCCGGACCTCGGCGAAGAGCACGGCACCGGCCGTTCCCTTCTCGACCGGGCGGACAGCGGCCTCCGCCCGGGGACCGCGGCCCTGCTCACCACGTGGGGAGCCACCGGTCAGGACCGTCCGGGAGTCATCCCGGTCGGCGTGCCTCCGACCCGGTCACCGGGTCCCCCGCACGTACCCCGTGGAGCACGTGGGCGAGGACCTCGGCGCCGCGGACCACGCGGGGGCCCGGCCGGTTGAAGTAGGCGGGGCCGTCCAGCACCCACACCTCGCCGGCGCGCACGGCGGGCAGGTCGTGCCAGCCGGGGAGCGACGTGAGCAGGTCGAGTTCCGTCAGGGTCCGCTCGGGCGGGAAGCCGCACGGCATCACGAGGATCACGTCGGGCCGCGCCTCGCGCACCGCCTCCCACGTCATCGGCTCGGTGTGCTCGCCCGGCTCGGCCAACAGCGGTGCGCCGCCCGCCGCGGTGATCTGTTCGGGTACCCAGTGGCCGGCGGGCCACAGCGGGTCGAGCCACTCGATGGCCACCACCCGGGGCCGCGGCCGGCCCTCCGTCAGGCGCCGGACCTCGGCGAGCCGGTCCCGCAGCTCGGCTCGGCGCCGTTCGGCCCGTTCCCGTACGCCCAGCAGATCGCCCACGGTGACCAGGCAGTCCAGTACGTCGTCGAGGGTCTTGGGTTCCAGGCTGAGAACCCGGGGGCCGGTGTCCATGACGCGTACCGCCCGGGTGACGTTCTCGTAGGAGACCGCGCACACCTTGCAGAGGTCCTGTGTGAGCAGCACCTCCGGTGCGAGTTCGGCAAGGGCTTCGGTGTCCAGGGTGTAGAGCGAGGAGCCGGAGTGCGCGGAGCCGCCCACCGCCTTCGAGATCTCCCGGCTGCTGAGGGCGTCCGCGTCGAATTCGGCGCGGGTGACGACGGGTACGGAGGCCACCGCGGTGGGCGGCCAGTCGCATTCGTGGGTGCGCCCGACCAGGTCGGCGGCGAGCCCGAGTTCGGCGACGATGTCGGTGGCCGCCGGGAGCAGGGAGACGATGCGCATGCTCCGACTCTAGGCCGTTTCCCCCTCCGGGTCGCTCCTGCCCCGGGTGGCGTTCTCGGATCCTCGGATCGCCGGTTGCTGGGCTGCGGTCAGGACGTCGAGGCGTTGGTCGGGGCGGTCGGCGAATGCGGTGAAGCACCGACGGGTGACGCAGGAGCCGGCGACGAGGAGACCGTGCCGTAGGCCCGTAGGGATGCGGCCGGGTCGCCCGGGCGGCCTCTTAGGGTGACGTCCAGGAAGGCGAGGGTGGCCCCGGCGACGACGCGCGGGCTCTCGGTACGGCCCAGGGTGCCCACGATCGAGGGCACCGGCGGCAGGTAGAGCGGGCCGTCCATGAAGGTGAGGTGGCCGGCGCCGGGAACGGTGAGCCGGTGGCTCGGCGCGGTGCTGCGCCCGAGGGCCTCGGTGAGCCGGGGCAGGTAGCGCGGATCGGTACCGCCGGTGATCTCCTGGGTGAGCGCGAGCGCCGGCTGCGTGAGGTCGGGCGTGGTGGGGCCGTGGGGGTAGCCGTCCAGGTCTATGACGGCGTCGAACCGCCGGTCCTGCCGGGCCGCCTGCAGGGCGGCGGCTCCGCCCAGGGAGTGGCCGGCGACGGCGGCGCGGCCGGTGTCCAGGCGTCCGGTCAGCGGATCGGAGGTGTCACCGCGGTCCAGGCGTTCCAGTTGGGCGAGGGCGAAGCCGAGGTCCGCTGCCCGGACCGCGGTCCATCCGGCGGCGAGTTCCTCGTCCTTGTCGCGGTCCCCGGAGGAGGCGGTGGTCGCGCGGATCGTGCGGCCGTCGGCGAGGACGACGACGGCGGAGTCGTACGGGTGGTCGAGGGCCGCGACGAGGTAGCCGTGGCCGGCGAGTTCCTCGGCCCAGGCAGTGTTCTGGGACCGCACTCCGCCCGACCCGGGGGAGAAGAGCACGACCGGGAACCGCTCTCCCCCATCGGCCGGCGGGGCGTCGACGACCGCGTGGCTGCGGGCCCTCGGGACCCCGTCGATCAGGAAGGCGGGCAGGCCGACCCCGTCGGCGAGGGCTGAGGCGACGGTCCGCGCCTCAGCCTCCGTACGACCGAGGTACTGGGCCCGGGGCACGCCCGCGGGGCTCTTCCGCGCCGGGTACCAGAGCTGGGCCACGACGGTGCGCCGGTCGTCCGGATCGGCGGTGAAGATCTCCGGGCGGAGCGGGTCGGTCCACTGCACCACCTTGGTGCCGACCGCGAAGGGGCCGGTCGGCTCGGGGAAGACCGGCACGGGGAAGGCCCAGGCGGCCACCGGCCCGACGGAGATCAGGCCGGCGCAGGCCAGGGATCCCAGCAGGGGCGGCCACCGGCGGGCCCGGCGTGCCGGTCGCCCGGTGCGGCGCCGCAGCAGGGGCGGGAGGGCGAGCACCGAGGCCACGGCGGCGCCGGCCAGAACCGGCAGCAGCTGCCAGCGGATCCCCACGATGCCCAGTACGCACGCCGACGGCAAGAGAACCGCCCCGGCGGCGACGGTACCGGGCCGGCGGGCGGCAGGGGGGAGCCAACGCGCCACCAGCAGTGCGACGGCGCCCAGCAGGACGAGGAGTTCCGGAAGGGACAGGGGCAGTCCCGGGATGGTTTCGGTCACCCGCCGATACTCGGCGCCGGGCCCGCGCCGCCGCATCGCCCCCGGGGCGCCGCCGACCACGACCGGGGTGGCAACGGGGACGTGCCGCGATGCGACCGGGGTGGCAACCGGGCACTCCGGGCCGGTGGCCGGCCTGCGACCGTGGGGGGTGGCGGTCTCCTCCTGTGGTCGCACCCACTCCCCCGTGCGATGCGACGCCGGGCTCATGTGCGGCGTGGACCCGCCGCCTACGCTGCGGCTGTACGCGGTGGCGGCCCCGCCGGGCCACCATTTCGACCGATGAGCGGAACCGATGAACGGAGAGGTGTGACGGTGCGCCACCGGGACCGGATACCAGCGCCGGTGTGGGACTCGGCGCTGCCGGCGCTGCTCATGCTCCACGTCGTGACGACCTACCCGGCCCGGGAACTACCGGTGGCGGCGGCGCTCACCGCCGCCTTGGCGCTGCCCTTGACGGTGCGACGCCGGGCCCCGCTCCCGGTGTTCGCGGCCGTCGTGGCCGCGGCTTTCGTCCAGTGGCTGGCGGACGTCCAACTGACGGCTGACATAGCACTGTTGGTGGCCCTGTACACGGCGGCAGCGCACTCGGGGCGGCGCGGGACGCTGCTCGCCGCGGCCGTCGTGGAGGGCGGCGCCGTGCTGGCCTGCCTGCGCTGGACACCGGACGGCGCGTTCCTGACCCCGTTCGTCGCGCTCACCGCGATGGTGGTCGCCGCCGCCGTCCTGGGGGTGAACGTGCGGACCGGCCGGGCCTACCTCGCCGCCGTTCAGGATCGGGCCGAGCGGCTGGCGCTGCACCACGAGCAGCAGGCGTTGCTGGCCGTCGCCGCGGAACGGGCCCGGATCACCCGCGAGATGCACGACATCGTCACCCACAACCTGTCCGTCATGGTCGCGCTCACCGACGCCGCCGTGTACGCGCAGCACAGGTCCCCGGACCGGGCCACCGCCGCGATGCTGCGGATCTCGGAGACGGGCCGGCAGGCCCTCACCGACATGAGGCGCTCGTTGGGCGTCCTGCGGCCCGACGAGCCGGATGCCGAACGTCATCCCCCGCCGGGCATGGCCCAGTTGGAGGCCCTCGCGAACCGGATGGCCGCGGCCGGGTTGCCGACCGGCCTGGAGGTCCGCGGCAGCTACGCGCATGTGCCGGCCTCCGCGCAACTCACCGTCCACCGCCTGGTGCAGGAAGCATTGACGAACACCCTCAAGCACGCCCCCGCCGGCACGCGCGCGACGGTCCTGGTCGAGTGCTCGGCCGGGAGCGTCGGCGTGGAGGTCACCGACAGCGGCCCCCGGCCGGCGCTTCCCGCCGCCGCTGCACCGTCCGGGCACGGCATCCTCGGCATGCGCGAACGTGCGGCCGCGTACGGGGGGACGTTGCGGGCCGGACCTCTTCCGACAGGCGGTTGGGGTGTGCGGACCCGGCTCCTGCTCAACAGTGGTGGGACGGGGTCCGTATGACGATCCGCATCGTGATCGCCGACGACGAGGCGCTGCTCCGGATGGCCTTCGGGACGGTCCTGGAGGCCCAGCCCGACATGACGCCGGTCGGGGAGGCCGCGGACGGAGCCGAGGCCGTCCGTCTCGCCCGGGAGCTGCGTCCCGACGTCGTGCTGATGGACGTCCGGATGCCCGGAACGGATGGGATCGAGGCGACCCGGCAGGTCGTCGCGGTCTCCCCGGGGAGCAGGGTGCTGATCCTGACCACCTTCGACCTGGACGCGTACGCGTTCGCCGCGATCGGCGCCGGGGCCTCGGGCTTCCTGCTGAAGAACACCCGGCCCGAGGAGCTGCTCGCGGCGATCCGCAACGTGGCGGCGGGCGACGCGGTGCTCTCCCCGCGGATCACCCGGCGTCTGCTGGAGGACTTTCGTCCGCACCTGACCGACAAGGTCACCGCCGTCCGCGACGACCGGCTGGACCGGCTCAGCGCCCGGGAGCGCGAGGTGCTCGTCGAGGTCGGTCGCGGTCTGTCGAACGCCGAGATCGCGGCGGTCCTGCGCCTCGCGGAGGCGACGGTGAAGTCCCATCTGGGACGGGTCCTGGTCAAGCTGGGACTCCGCGACCGGATCCAGGCGGTGGTCTTCGCCCACGAGAACCGCCTGCTGCCCCGGGCCTGACCCGGGCCCGGTTCGTGCGGGTTCTTGGACCGCTGGGGGGGGTGGGCAGGTGTACGGGTGGGCCGTTCGTCCCTCCGTCAGAAGGGAGGTTCCAGGTCGCCACGGCCATCACTGTGCGGCCCGCAGTACGACGGCTCGTCCTGAACCGGTTCGATGCCCGTGATGTCGTGGCCCCATGTTTCGAGGGCCTTTCGGGCGACGCGCCGGCTGTGGTCGTCGCTGCCGGTGTCCAGGATGCGGCGCGCGTGCTCGGTGAGGTCCTCACGGTGCTGGGCGAGCGCCGGATGTTCGGCGAGGATGAGCGCCGCGAGGCAGGCGGCTTCGCGCACGTCCTCGTGGCCGTCCTGGAGGAAGGGCGCGACGGCTCTATGGAGCATCGGGCGCAGGTCCCGAAAGGCCGCCACGGCGGTGCCGGGGGTGCGGACGCCGGAGAAGTACCGCTCGGTGCGGGCGACGATCTCGTCGGAGGCGTCGTAGGAAGTGGAAGCCAGCCAGTTCAACAGTGCCGCGCGGAAGGGGACGTTGCGATACGGCCGGGGGGTCATGGCCGCCGGGTGGGCGAGGATGCCGGCGACGTACACGGCGGCGGGGGCGGTGGCCTCGTAGATGCTGTTCTGGTGGCCGACCAGCTCTGCCAGTTCCGACAGAGCGGTCACCTGCACCCCGGGATCGGGCTCCAACAGCCGTCCCAGGACTTCGGGAAGGTACTCGCCGTTCCCGAAAGGCGTCCCGAGCGAACCCCAATCGGTCTCCGCCAGGACCACTCGGTAAGGCGGCACGTCGGGTTCCCGGGGCGCCCCGGCCGCGGAGCTGATGTGATTCACGGGCCAAACCTAGACCGGACTTCCGACCCGCCCTACGGGGTGTGCGACCTGACTCTCGCGCACGGCGGCCGTCCACTGCGGATCCGGCCGACCGTTCGCCTCCGGTGTCCTCCCCCGAAGCAGCCGGGCGCGTGCGGCCGGTTGGGCCGGGCGGGTTCGGCGGCCTCGGCTCCGTGCCGCCTCGTTGTCCTCGTCCCTCCCCCGCGTCCACGATGGCAGGAGAGCAATCCATCGAACGGGGGGCCGATGCCCAGGATCCAACTTTCGTCCGGTTCCATCGACTACCAGGACACCGGCGGCGACGGGCCGGTGTTGGTCTTCGGACACGGGATGCCGATGAACGAGACCCAGTGGCGCAAGGTGGTCCCGCTGCTGGGCGGATACCGCTGTGTCCTGCCCACGCTTCCCCTCGGTGGGCACCGGCGGCCGATGAACCGCGATGCCGATCTGTCGCAGCGCGGTGTCGCCCTCCTGCTGGGCGAGTTCATCGAGCGGCTCGGCCTCGACCGGGTGACGCTCGTGCTCAACGACTGGGGCGGGGGCCAGTTCCTGGTGTCGGAGGGCCGGGACCAGCGCATCGCCCGCCTGGTGCTGGTGGCCTGCGAGGCGTTCGACAACTTTCCCCCCGGCCCCGCCAAGGCCATGGCGCAGGTGTGCAGGGTCCCGGGCGGCGTCAGGCTGCTGACGTCGCTCATGAGCGTTCGCGTCTTCCGCCACCACCGGGCCGGGTACGGTGGTATGAGCGTGCGCGGGATCCCCGACGAGATCCTGGACGACTGGTTCGCTCCCGCCACCCGCAACAGGGCGATTCGGAGGGACCTGGCCAAGTTCGCCACCGGAGCACCCGACCGCAGGACCCTGCCGGCCTGGAGCGAGCGACTGCGTACCTTCGACCGGCCGGTCCTGGTGGTCTGGGCGACCGAGGACAGGTTGATGCCACGTGAACACGGTCCCCGCTTGGCCGAGCTGTACCCGAAGGGCCGTCTCGTCGAGATCGCCGACTCGTCCACCCTCGTTCCCGAGGACCAGCCGGAACGGCTTGCCGAGGTACTGACCGCCTTCCTCGTCGAAACCGGAGCCGAGCCGACACGATGACCGGCGTCCGATCACAAGGCGGTCTCGATCACGAGGATGCGGAGGCGGGCGACCACGTCGGCACGGTGCGTCCGGGGCCCGGCAAAAGAACGTCGGCCGTACTTCTGCGGGTGGAATTGCCTGGGAACGTACCCGTCCACGGTGATCGACTGGTGCCACCGCAGGAGCGCTGCCCGGCAGCGGCGGACAACCCCACCGCCGACGCACAGGACTCCCGTCCGGACCCCCGCCCCCTTCGGTGGTCCGGGGTGAAGCGCGGAACACGCAGAGCAGATCGAAAGGCAAGAACCCAGCATGAAGCAGAAGATCATTTTGGTTGTCGGTGCCATGGCCCTGGCCGGCGGTGTCGTCGTCGGGGCCGCGGCCACCGGTCAGGCGTCCCCGGCGGAAAGCGGACGCCCCGTGTCCACCCCCGCCCCGCGCGCGACCGTGGCCATCGGTGACCAGTTGTCCGTGTCCGGTTCCGACCTGGTCTCGCCGCTCGGCGAATGGGGCGTGGGGCGCCGGACGCCGCGCGCCTGACGCGGGCCTCCCGGACGGACCCCCCACAGGCCGCCGTCCATCCGTGCCGCGCGCGGGTCACCACCCCTTTCGAACCGCGCGCGGCCCACCGACACCCCGCAGGGCGCTGTTGTCGGTGCCGCCTGGCAGTATCCCGGGGAACCACCACCTCAAGGGAGATCCATGGGCACCTGGGACGTCGGCCCCTTCGACAACGACGCCGCGGCGGACTTCTGTGCCTCCCTCGACGAGGCCTCCGAGGCCGACCGGCCCGGGGTCGTTCGCGACGCGCTCGTCCGCGTCCTCGACGCCGACGATCCCCTCGACCAACACCTGGCGGTCGAAGCCGTGGCCGCCGCGGCCCTCGTCGCCGCCCAGTGCCCCGGGGGCCGGCCGGTCACCAGCGTCTACGGGCCCGACCTGCCCGTCCCCGTACTTCCCGTCGACCTGCGGGGCATCGCCGCCCGGGTCCTGGAACGCGTCGATGCCGAACCCTCCGAGCTCCGGGAACTCTGGTCCCGGACGAACGAGTACGGCCACTGGTCCCGCACCCTGCTACGGCTGCGCAAGGTGCTCACCTTCCCCGCACCCCGGCCGGTCGCCCGTTCCTGGGCCAGGATCGACACCTGGATGCGGCAGCACGCCCCCGCCTCCTGCTCCCTGCTCGCACCGCCGGCCGACCCGGCCGAGGTCGAAGCCGCACAGCACACGATCGGCGTGCGCTTTCCCGCCGACCTCCTGGAATCCCTGGCCTGCCACAACGGACTCACGAAGTGGGCCAACCTGGTCCCCGGTCGCCCACCGATGTCCGTCGCGGGAATCGTCGACCACTGGCAGATGTGCGTCGATATCGCCGGCGACGACACCGACCTGACCGAACCCTCGGAACCGGGCGGTGAGCCCTGGTGGCACCCGCTGTGGATCCCCTGGGCCCAGAGCGACGGGGACTCCCAGGTCATCGACATGCGCGAGGGCCCCGACCGGGGCCGCCTGGGCAGTGCGGCACACGACGACACCGGTTGCTTCCACGAGGGCTGGCCCTCCCTCGCCACCTACCTGACCGCCGTCGCCGACTCCCTCGACCACGGCGGGGAGGTGGATGGACTCGTGCCGTACCTCACTCCTCGGCGGGAGTTGTGGTGGGCCTTCGCCGGCGAGACCGAGTTGAACGGGGACCCCCTCACACCGGCGCCCACCACCACGACGGGCAGTCCCCGTCCTCTCCCTTAGTGTCCCCCCGGGGTAGGACCGGCTCCGCGGCGCGTTGACCTCCCGGGGGCGATTCGGCGGCTCATGCGAGGATGGCCGGGTTCCGCATCACCCGATGTCCCTGAGGCCGCAGATGACCAGCAAGTTTCTCCCCTTCCGGCGCAAGCGCGGGACCAAGGTCACCTATGAGGTGACGGGCAGCGGTTCCTGCGAGGTGACCTATGCCGTCGGCGACCCGCTCAAGGGCGAGGAGAAGCAGGTCAAGGACGTCGTCACGCCGTGGAAGCAGGACGTCATGCTGTCGGGCATCGGCGCGATGCCCATGCTGACGATCGTCACTGCCGCCCCGGAGCATCCCGACGGCTGGCTCCAGTGCACGATCCGCATCGACGGTGAACTCGCCGTGGAGGGTGCGGTGTCCTCGCGGTCGGCCAGCGCGACCTTCACGGCGCTGCCCGGCGCGGCGGGCTGACCGCGCCGGGCAGCACCGTCCCCGCGTCGCGGGGACGGGTGACGGCCCTCCTCGTCGCCCGCCGTCGCGGCGGGCTCCCCGCACCGGCCGGTGTGGAGGGTGGGCCCGTGACCCGTGTCGTCATCACGACGCCACGCGTTCTCCCGTCGGCTCGGCGACCACCACCTGGACGTGGGACGGGGCGTACTTCCGTGCCTTGGTCACCATTCTCGCCAGGTCGAACTTCTCGCGCTGCACGGGCACGTGCAGCAGCGCCGGCATCGCCGGATGTGTCGCCCCGGCCCTCGTCCCGGCCGGCGCCCTCACCCCCTGGCGCAGCCGTGCGCCGATCAGCACGTGCTCACTGCCCTGGGGGGTGGCCACGACGAACTGGGTGACGTCGCTCCAGGGCAGCTGTACGTCGTCGATCCGGACGCCGGCCGCGTCGAACTGGAACAGGATGCGACGGGAATCGAACCAGGACGAGATGAAGGGGATCGCCGCGACGATCACCACACCGCCCTTCATGTCGAGGGCCCACCCGAGGAGGAGGGCGAGAGCGATCACGCCCAGGATCGAGCCCCACAGACCGGCCAGGTCCTGCGGCGAGAACGGGCGTGTCACCTTGAACCGCTCCCACCGGCCTCGGCGTGCGGGCGGGTTGCCCGACCTCGGATTCGACAGCGACATGCGTATCCCCTTGGTGTGACTGTGCGGATCGACTGCGTACTACAGGGACCATAGGGAGGGCACCGGCGGTCCCGCTTGGACAAATTTGCTCTCGCCGCTCATGGTCGGCCTGTCGAGGCCCGCCTGTCACAGCTCGTGGGCGCCCTCCACACGGCGTGCGATGGCCATTTCAGCGGGAGTGACGTCGGCCAGGGCGCGGAATTCGCGATTGAGGTGGGCCTGGTCGTAGAAGCCGCAGGTGGTGGCCAGTTCGCTGAGGTCCCTCCAACTCCCGGACAGCAGCTCCACCGACCGGTGGAAGCGCAGCACCCTGGCGGACGTCTTCGGTGTCAAGCCGACCTGCTGTGTGAAGCGGCGGATCAAGTGCCCATGGCTCCAGCCCACTTCGGCGGCGATCCGGGCGACGGGAATCGTCCCCGCCGACCGTGTGAGCAGCCGCCAGGCCTGCGCGACCTCGGGCGAGGGATCGGGGCCGCGGTCCAGCCGGGCCAGCAGCGCGGCGTCCAGCAGGTCGAACCGTTGCGCCCAGTCACGGGTCGCCGACATCCGCTCCACCAGCTCGTCCGCCCCGGCGCCGAGGACGTCCCGCAGCTCGAACACCGAGTTCGTCAGCTCCTTCATGGGCAGGGCGAAGAGTCGGTACGCACCGAGCGGAGTCAGTTCGAGTCTGATCGCTTCCTGGCCACCCGGGTGATCGCACACGCGCGGCCCGTCTTCGAGCCCCGCGATCAGTGAGCCCACCACGCGTACGGCGGGTCCCGTGTCCCTCAGCCGGAACACCTGGGCGAACGGCTCCCCGAGATTGATCACTACGACGGCTCGTCCCCTGGGCACCAGCCGAACCCGGTAGGAAATCGCCGCGGGCACCCGGTATCCGTCGTAGCTGTGCAGGTACGGCCGCAGCGCTCGCGGCCAGGGCCGGGTCACCTGCACCCGATCACTGAACCGAGTCGTCACGGTCCCCGGGTCGGCCGCTCCTTCGTGGCCAACTCCTCTCATATCGCGCCTCCTTCTTCTTCGGGACCACTCCGATTCCATCCGTCGTCCCTCGGTTCCGAGGCGTGCATGATGACATGCCCACCCCAACAACGAGTTGGCGGTGGGCGTGGGGGCTCCTGTACGGGGCCGGTCCAGGGCCGGGCGCGAGGGCCCCTCCGGTGTCAGGGCGCGCCCGTGACCGCCTCGCAGGTGCCCGGCGCCGCCCGAACCCGCCCCGGCAGCCTCGTCGCGGACGGCCCGACTACACCCTGCGCCCGAGGAAATTGAGCAACCTGGTCTGGGCGTCCGCATCGGCGGCCGAAGCGAGCTTGGCGCCGAACGCCCTCGGCATGCGGATGTCCCCGTCCTCCGGCAGCAGGATCTCCGTAGCGATGGCCACGGCTTCGGGATCCAGTGCCTCGTCCTGACCCGTCGCCCGCGCCAGGTCCCATCCGTGGATCAAGGTATCGGCACACGCCATCCGCCTCACGAACTCCTCGAACGGCATGGAACCGAACTCCTCTCCCAGAAGGGCACGAGCCCTGACCGGGTCATGCAGGGCCTCCTTGATCTCCCCGGATGCCGTGTCCCATGCCCGAGCCAGGTCCTCGCCCCGCCCCGGCGCGGAATAGTCCGATCCGTCCAGCCCGGCGACGGCCCGCCGGTGGTTCGAGACCACGTGGGCCGCAACGTCCCGAGCCGTCCATCCGGGACACGGGGACGGCTCCTCCCAGCGTTCCGGCGGGCAACCGAGGATCAGTTCTCCGAAACGCTCCGCGATCCGTCCGTAAAGCTCCGGCACCGAAGATCCCACTTCATTCCTCTTCTCCCGATCAGGCCGACGGAACGGCCACCCGTCCGAGGCACGGTAACGATCCTCCGCCCTCGGCAGCCGCATGGACCCGCCCGTCCCGGACACCTAGACACCCTGCCACCGACTCCAGCGGGTCCCACCTCTCCACCTCCGGGTCGGACCCCCTCTTCCGCAAGTGACGTGAGGCTCACGCCCGGGCCGATCGAACGGCCCCCGAGGGCCGAACAGGCGTCAGCAGAGCCCTTGTTCCGGAAAATGTACGGTTCGACACCCTCGTGCCGACATTCCTTGCGGTAATCCGTTGACCGAGGTCAAGGCGCCCGGATAGAAAGATCGTCATCAGGGCCGTGATCACCAATCCGGTCCATACAGCTCTGCCCGGGGGATTTCGCTTTGCCGCACACAGATGTACTTCGTCCTGCCCGCGTACTCGTGGTGGAACCCGCCTCCTCCGGAGGCGCCACACTGATCGCTGTCGCCGCCGAGATGGGACTGCGGGTCGTCGTCGCCACCGCCGACTCCGGCGACCGCCGGCTCTCCGACGCCGTGCGCGCGGCGGCCGACTCGGTGCTGACGGTCGAGACCAACGACCAGGCCGCGCTCGAAGCCGCCGCGCTCGAACTGCACCGGGCCGAACCGTTCGAGGCCGTGCTGCCGGGGTCCGACATCTACGTGACGGCGACCGCGCGCGTCGCCGCCGCACTGGGCCTGCCCGGCCTGCCCGTGGAGACCGTCGACCGGGTCCGGGACAAGAGCGTCATGCGGGCCGCCGTGGCGGACGCCGGGCTGCGCACCCCGCGTTTCGCCCAGGCGACCACGGAGACCGAACTGCGCGCGGCTGCCGAACGGGTCGGATTCCCGGCCGTGTTGAAGCCCGTCGCCTGCTCCGGCAGCATCCACGTCAGCCGCGCCGACGACCTCGACCGGCTCACCGCCGCGTTCCGGCGGCTCGTGACGGACCCGGAGCCCGACATGGGCAAGTTGCACGAGCACCGGGTGCTCGTCGAGGAGTACGTCCAGGGACCCGAGTTCAGCGCCGACGGCTACGTCCTGGAGGACGGCGAGGTCACCGTCGTCGCCCTCAGCCGTACGCTGCTCGGCCCAGAGCCCGACTTCGTGGAGCTGGGCCACCTCACCCCGGCCCTCGTCGACGACGCCACCCTGAAGAGCGTCGAGGCGTACGTCGGTGACGTCGTGCGCGCCGTCGGCATCACCAGCGGCCCCTTCCATTGCGAACTGCGCCTGCCCGCCGAGGGTCCGGTGCTCATCGAGATCGGTGCCCGGCTGCCGGGCGACCGGATCGTGGAGCTACTGCGGCTCGTGACGGGCGTCAGCCTGCCCAGGGTGGCCGTCGCCATGGCGCTCGGCATCGCCCCGGAGGCGGCCGGGGCCTTCGCGAAGCCGCAGGCCGAGAGCGCCGGCATCCGCTTCTTCTCCGCCGCCGGCCGCTCCTCCTACCAGGAGCTCACGGGATGGTCGGAGCTGGAGGCACTGCCGGAAGTCACCGAGACCTCGGTGTACTTCGCGCCGGGCGAAGTCATCCCGGGTGTCCAGGACTGCCGCTCGCGCCTCGGCCATGCCCTGTTCACCGCCGACTCGCCGCAGGGCGCCCTCGACCGCTGGCAGGCGCTCGGCGACCTCGTCGTCCCCGCCTGAGCCGGCGGATCCCACCATGAACACTGACGTACTCGACTACGCGGCCGTCGGCGTCGGCCCGGCCAACATGAGCCTCGCCGCCCTCGCGCATCCGGTCGAAGGACTGCGCGGCGTCCACCTGGAACGCCGTGAGAGCTTCTCCTGGCACCCCGGGCTCCTGCTGCCCGAGGCCACCCTCCAGGTCTCGCTGCTCAAGGACCTGGTGACACTGGTCGATCCGACCAATCCCTTCTCGTTCCTGTCGTTCCTCGCCGACGAGGGTCGGCTCTACCGTTTCCTGGCGGCGGACTTCCCGGCCGTCCTGCGCGCCGAGTTCAACCAGTACCTCCAATGGGTCGCCGGGCGGCTGCCGAGCCTGACGTTCGGGGCGGACGTACAGAGCGTGGACTTCCACGACGGCGCCTTCCACCTCCGCACCGGTCACGACGTCATGACGGCCCGTCATCTCGTGCTCGGTACCGGGCTGACCCCGTCCGTCCCCGAGCCTTTCCGCCCCTTCCTCGGGCCCACCGTCTTCCACTCCGGGGAGTTCCTCCTGCGGGCCCCCGAGGTGGCGGGACGCCGGGTCGTCGTGATCGGCGGCGGCCAGAGCGGCGCGGAGATCGTGCGCCACCTGGCGGTCGGCGGGGCTCCGGAGACCATCACCTGGGTCAGCCGGCGCACGTCGTTCCTGCCGATGGACGACTCGCCGTTCGCCAACGACCTGTACACGCCGGAGTACGTACGTCGTTTCCACGCGATGCCCACCGACCACAAGGTCCGGTTGTTGGAGCGGCAGAAGTACACCAGCGACGGCATCGACCTCCAAGTCCTGCAGGAAATCTACCGGTTGGGCTACCGCGACGAGTTCATCGAGCACAGGCCCGGCAGGCTTCGCTTCCTCTCGGACTGTGCGGTCACCGCGATCGACGGCGGCCCCGACGAATGGAAGCTCGTCGTCGAGTCGTCCGGCCCGGACGCGCCCGACGTGCTCGCCGCCGACGTCGTGATCCTGAGCACCGGATATGCCTATCGGCTACCCGAGTTCATGGCTCCGCTGGACGCGCGGCTCCGGAGGGACGGCGGGGACCTCGTCGTCGGTGACGACTTCTCGGTCGCCTGGGACGGGCCCGCGGAGAACCGGATCCACCTCCAGAACGGCGCCCGGCACTCATGGGGCGTCGCCGACCCCAATCTCAGTCTGCTCGCCTGGCGCAGCGCGGTCATCCTCAACAGCATCCTGGGCGAGACGAGGTACCCGGTATGACGACGCGTCGGAGTGCGGAAGCGACTCAGGTCCCGCAGTTCCAGGCCGAGGCGGGCGGAGCCCTGGTCCCCTTCGGACCGACCGAGGTCGAGTCCGACGGGGTGACCGTGGCCGAGGCGGACTTCGCCCGTTCCGTCTTCCCCCACGTGCCGTTCGAGACGGCCCGCTTCACTGTGCCGCCCGGCGGGACCAGCTCCCCCGACCAGCACGCGGTCCAGGAGATCTGGCTGGTCCACGCCGGATCCGGCACCCTGGAGGTGGACGGCGAACGGTCGCTGGTCGGGCCCGGTTCGATGGTGGGCTTCGCCTCGCAGGCCCGCCACGAGATCTTCGCCGACCGGGGCGAGGAACTGGTCGTCCACTCCTTCTGGTGGTCGGCTCCCGATGAGTGAGCGCACCACCGGAACCGGTGAGGTACCGCACTACGACCTCGCGGTCGTCGGCGCGGGCGCGGTCGGCGCCCTCGTGGCGTACTACGCCGTCCGCCGGAACCCGGAGCGCCGCGTCGCCGTGATCACGCATGCCGGGCGGGGGGCGGGCGCGACCCGTTTCTCGGCCGGGTTCGACACGCCCACGGGGCACAACCCGGCCCAGCGCGCGCTGGCCGCCCGCAGCACAGCGCTCTTCGCCGAGCTCGCCGCCGGACTCGGCGACGCCGGGCGCGTTCCCGTCGAGGTCCGCTGGTTGGTGGCGCGGGAGAACCGGGCCGCGCTCGACGCGACCATGGCCGACGGCGGCCGTACCCGTCCGGTCACGGAGGAGCAGCGGGCGGTGCTCGACCGGACGTTCCCCGGGCTCGCCCACAGCGGTGACGAAGTCCTGTTGTCCAGCACTTCCATGACCGCGGGGCAGCCCCAACGGCTCACCGACCGGCTTCTCGACGAGGTGGTCGGCAGTCCCGGCAACACCCTCCTGGAGGGCTTCCGGGTGACCGAGGTACGCCGTGCGGGCGGCCATGTCGAACTGGTCGCCGCCGACGGCAGCCGGATCACCGCCGCCGGAACGGTTCTCGCTCCGGGCCCCTGGGTCCTGGACGGCCCGGTGGCGGACGCGGCTCGCGAGTGCGGGGCCCGGGTCAAGAAGGTGGTGGCGTTCCACGTCATGACGCCGCCCCCGCCGGGTGCCCCGGCACTCGTCATGGAGGACGCCGACGCCTTCCTGTTGCCCCACCGGCCCGGCGGCCACTGGATCCTCAGCATCACCTCGCCCGACTGGGACCGGGGCCCCGACGAACCGCTCGCCATCGACGCCCGCGACCGGGACCTCGCCCGGGCCCTGCTCGCCCGGCACGTACCGGGATTCCTGCCGCACCTGATCGGCGGCCGGGTGTTCAGCGACTGCTTCACCCCCGGCCATCTGCCGGTCGTGGCCGCGGTCGGCGGCGACGACGTCGTCATGGCCATCGGCGGCTCCGGATCCGGCTACCGACTCGCCCCGGCCATGGCCGAGGACGCACTGAACCTGCTCGACGGGAGAACGCGAACATGAGCCTGCTGACCGGGGACGCGCGCCCACCCCGTCACTACCTGCTCGTGCCGCCGGAGGCCACGCCCAACGGCCCCCTGCACCTCGGCCACATCGGCGGCCCCTTCCTGTGGTCGGACATGATCGCGCGGCATCTTCGGGTCTGCGGTGACCTGCCGTTGGTGATCACCGGCAGTGATGTGTACGAGTCGTACGTGGAGCTGAGGGCGCACGCCGAGCACTCCGCTCCCGGCGAGGTCGCCGCCCGCTACGGGCGGCGCATCCAGGACGACCTGGCCGCGCTGCGCATCGGCGTCGACGCGTTCATCGTTCCCGATCAGGAGCCCTGGAAGGAGCAGTTCGAGCAGGAGGTGACCGCCTCCGTCGAACGGTTGACGGCTCGGGGCGCGGTGATCGCGCGCACCGAGCGCGTGCCCCACTGCGCGGCGTCGGACCGCTGGGTGGTGGGCGGCTGGCTCCGGGGGCGCTGCCCGGAGTGCGGGGCCGGCATCACCAGCTACTTCTGTGAGGAGTGCAGTGCGCACTTCCTGCCCGAGTCGGTCGTCGAGCCGCGCCCCCTGCTCGACGAGGGGCCGCTGACCTGGCGGGAGATATCCAGCCTCTTCCTGCGGCTACCGGACCGCGATGTCCTGGACCGCACGCTCGTCGACCTGGGCGTCGCCGACCGCTACCGGGCGACCGTGGCGCGTTTCCTGGAGCGTGACGGACTGACCGTACGCCTGAGCGCCCCGCAGACGTGGGGTCTTCCGCTCCCCTCCGCCGAGCCGGACGTGCCCCGCGCCCTGTTCCCCTATGCCGGGATCTTCATGTTCGCCCGCCTCGCCGGTGCCGTCCACGGCCGGCTCTCCGGCACCGGCGTGAACGCCTTCGACCCGGACTCCGGGGTCACCACCATCACCACCCTGGGTATCGACAACGTCATCCCGACCCTGGTCTCGATCGTCGGCACCAGCCTGCTGCACGGCGACATGAAGCCGTACGACCGGTGCCTGGTCAACCACTTCTACCAACTGGCCGGGCGGAAGTTCTCCACCAGTGCCCGGCACGCCATCTGGGCGGCGGACATCGCCGCGTCGCCGGCCATCGGCGTGGACACCGTCCGGTACCACCTCGCGGGGGCCGATCTGGAGTCCGGGGCGGCGAGCTTCGAGGCGGCGGACTTCCTGCACACCGCGAACGCCACGTTGGCCGACGGCCTCGACAAGCAGATCGACGCCGCCTGGAGCCGGCTGCCCGAGGGGCCGCCGCAGGCGCCCGCCCCGGCCGTGGCCGACCTCCTGGAACTGCTGCTCGCCGAGCAGTCCGCGGCGCTCGACGGCGCCCGCGTATCCACCCGGCGCGCGGTCGCGGCGCTCGACCGCTGGTGCGCCGACGACGCGATCGCCCACGCTGCCGAGGACGGCGCCTACTGGTGGCTCAAGGGCCTGGCCCTACTGGCGTTCCCGGTGATGCCGGACCTCGCCGAACTCCTGTGGCAGCGCCTCGGCGGCGCCGGGGAGCCCCGCGCGGCGGCCTTCCTCACCAGGACCCCCGCTCACCGGGATCGCCCCGCGCCCGGCTTCGACCGGGTGAGCGCCGCCGATCTGGACGCCTGCCTGCCCGACACCCTGCGACCGGGAGCGAACGCGTGACCGACCCGACCACACCCCTGTACGTCGTCCTCAACCGCTCCGGCGACGAGTTCGGCGAATACCACCGTTTCCTCGACGGCCACCCCTGCCGGATGGTGTACCTCACCACGCCGGGCGGGTTGCCCGCGCTCGACCAGGACGGGGCGACCGAGGTCCATGTGTGCGACAGCCTCGCCCACGACGACCTGCTGCCCCTGGTACGGGGGATCGCGGACCGGCACGGCACGCCCGAGGTCGTCTTCGGCCAGTCCGAGTACGACATCCTGACGGCCGCCCGCCTCTCGGCGGCGCTCGGCGTCCGCGGCGGCCACGGTCTCGACCTCGTCGAACGGTTCAAGGACAAACCCGCCATGAAGAGCGCGGTGGGCGCGGCCGGGCTGTGGGTTCCCCGGTTCCGGCACCTCGACGACGCGCCCTCGGCGGAAGCGGTCGTCGAGGCCCTCGGCGGTCTGCCCCTGGTCCTCAAGCCGCGCGCGGCGGCGGGCTCCCAGGGCGTCACGATCGCCCGCAGTACCGACGAACTGCGCGACGCGCTCGCGCGCGTCGACGTCGAGGCGTACGAGTGCGAGGAGTACGTCGCCGGCGACATCCTCCACGTGGACGGCGTCCGCCGCTCCGGCCGCCTCCACTTCGTCACCGCTTCCCAGTACGTCAACACCTGCCTGGACTACGCGCACGGCAGCCCGCTCGGATCGGTCCTGCTCGACCCGGGCCCCGAGCACGACGAACTCACCGAGTTCGCCGACCTGTGTCTGGAGGCGCTCGGGCTGCGGGACGGCGCCTTCCACCTGGAGGCGATCCGGCGGCCGGGCGGCGAGCTGGTGTTCCTGGAGGTCGGGCTGCGGCCGGGCGGCGCGCAGGTGCCGTTCCTGCACGTCGACCTCCACGGCATCGACCTGTTCGCCGAGGCCTTCCGGGCGGCCCTGGGCCTGCCCCCGTTGTGGCAGCCGTCGGAACCGGTGGAACCCCGGGCGGGGGGTTGGCTCATCTACCCCGCTCCGCGCGAGCTGCCGGGCCGGGTCGTCGCGCGGACCTCGCCCCGCTCGACCGTCCCCGAGGTCTACCACGAGGAACTGCCGGAGATCGGCCGGATCATGACCGGGCCCGGCAGCTACGACGAGGGCTGCGGCATCTTCCGGTTCCGAGGGCGCAGCGCCGCCGAGGTCCGGGCCGCCGTGCACGCCTCGATGGAGGTGTACGGGCTGCGGACCGAACGGGCCGAGGGAGCGGCGCCGCATGGCTGAGGGCCGCCGGTACGGCGCGGTACTGCGCGCCTGGTTCCGGGAGACGGTCCCGGCCGCCGGCAACGCGCGCAAACTCGGCGTCCTCACACTCATCCAGTCCCTGGGACTCGGGGTGTTCCTCACCGCCAGTGCCGTGTTCTTCACCCGGACCATCGGGATCCCCGCCCAGCGCGTCGGCCTCGCCCTGTCGGTCGCCGGACTCTGCGGTCTGATCTGCACGGTGCCCATCGGGCGGCTCGCGGACCGGCTGGGCGCGGGCCGGGTGCTCACCGTCAACTTCCTGCTCGCGGCCGTCGGCTTCACCGCGTACTGCCTGGTGGACGGCTTCGTCGCGTTCCTCGCGGTCGCCTGCGCCATCGCGGTCCTGGAGACCTCGGCGGGCGCGCTCCAGGCGTCGCTCACCGACGCGCTGGTGGGCGAGAGCGAGCGGGTCAGGGTGAGCGCGCAGATGCGCAGCCTGTTCAACCTGGGCTTCCTCGGCGGCGCCGCCCTGGCCGGAGCCGCCATCGCGGCCGGCACCTCTACGGCCCTGTACGCGACGGTCCTCGCCAACGCCGTCCTCCAGTTGGTGTGCGTCGGCCTGCTGCTCGGGATGCGGCTGCCGGCGGGCCCGGGGCCCCGGACCTCCTCGGCCGACTCGGACGGGGTGCTGCGCAGCGGCGCCCTGCGGGACGTGCGGTACGTGGCGGTCGCGCTGGTGTGCGGCGCTCTGGAGCTGTACCACCCGTTGCTGACGGTCGGTCTGCCGCTGTGGATCGTCACCTCCACGGACGCCTCCGCGCTGCTGGTGTCGGGGCTGTTGATCCTGGACACCGTCCTGGTGCTGTTGTTCCAGGTCGCGGTCAGCAGGGGTGCGCGTACCCCTGCGGGATCGGCACGTATGCTGCGCTGGGCGGGGTGGGCGCTGGGGGCTTCCTGCCTGGTCTTCGCGGCGAGCGGGGGCCACGGGGCGCTCCTGGACAGCGCGGCCCTGCTGGGCGGCGCGTTGGTGCTCGTCCTCGGCGAGCTGTTCCAGGCGTCGGCGAGCTGGGGCCTGGCCTTCGGGCTCGCCCCCGCGGGCCGGCAGGGCGAGTACCAGGCGGTGTTCTCCCTGGGGCGCGGGTTCCAGCAGTTCGCCGGGCCGTGGCTGATGACCTCCCTGGTCGTCGGCGCGGCGTCGACCGGTTGGCTGGTCCTCGCGGTGCTCTTCGCCGTCCTGGGATGCGCCGCGCCGCCGATGGTGCGCGGCCTGGAGAAGGCCCGCGCGCGGACGCGACCCGAGCCGGCGCCCGTCTGAGCGGACCGACCGGCGGGCGCCCGTCCGAACGCACCACATCCGTCACACCGTTACGACCGAACCAAGTGAGCGAGCAGCGAGCACCATGACCGTACAACGACGACACGACCCGGACGAGCGCGGCTTCGCCAGCGACAACTACGCGGGGGTGCACCCCGAGGTCCTCGCGGCGATCGCCCTGGCCAACGGTGGCCACCAGGTCAGTTACGGCGCGGACGTCTACACCGAGCGCCTCCAGGACGTGGTGCGCGGCCACTTCGGACCCACCGCGCACACGTACCCGGTCTTCAACGGAACCGGCGCGAACGTGGTCGCGCTCCAGACGATGCTCGACCGCTGGGATGCCGTGGTCTGCGCCGAGTCGGCCCACGTCAACGTCGACGAGGGCGGCGCGCCGGAGAAGGTCGCCGGCATCAAGCTCCTGACGGTGCCCGCATGGGACGGCAAGCTCACCCCCGAGCTGATCGACCGCCAGGCATGGGGCTTCGAGGACGAGCACCGGGCGCGGCCCAAGGTCGTCTCGATCGCCCAGTCCACCGAGCTCGGCACCTGTTACACGCCGGACGAGATCCGCGCGATCTGCGACCACGCGCACGACCTCGGCATGCTCGTCCACCTGGACGGCGCCCGGCTCGCCAACGCCGCCGCCACCCTCGGCGCGTCCCTGCGCGAGATGACCACCGACGTCGGGGTGGACGTCCTCTCGCTCGGCGGCACCAAGAACGGGCTGCTCTTCGGCGAGGCGGTGATCGTGCTCAACGAGGACGCGGTGCGCGGCATGGCCCACCTGCGCAAGACGAGCATGCAGCTGGGCTCCAAGATGCGCTTCATGTCCGTCCAGTTCGAGGCGCTGCTCGGCGGCGACCTGTGGCTGCGCTCGGCGGCCCGCTCCAACGCGATGACCCGGCGACTGTACGAGGCGGTGCGCGGCCTGCCGGGTGTGGAGATCTCCCGCCCGGTGCAGGCCAACCAGATATTCGCCGTCCTGCCCCCGGCCGTCACCGAGCGTCTGCAGAAGCGTTTCCGCTTCTACACCTGGGACGAGCAGACCGGCGAGGTCCGCTGGATGACCTCCTTCGACACCACCGAGGACGACGTGGACGCGTTCGCGGCGGCGGTCGCGGACGAGCTGGCGGCGGAGCGGGGCCAGGGGCCGGCGGGCGCGCTGACCGGGTCCGAGCGCGAGGAACTGGTTCTGCTGCGCCGTAGGGTCCGCGAGATGGAGGAGGCCATCGAAGCGCTGGGGAAGGCCACGACGAAGTAGCCGTGGGTGAAGGTCCGGCGTCGTGCGTTTCCCGACCCCCGGGCGGGAAACGCACGACGCCGGAACCGGTGAGGGTCAGGCCGCGATGAGCTCCTGCTCGCGGTTCGGCGTCGTGGCCTTGGGCTTCTTGTTCGGCAGCGAGAGCCGGAAGACCTTGTGCCACGCGGAGAACACCTGCTTGGGCAGGGGCCCGGTGACGTACTCCAGCTCGTACTTCTCGAACAGCGCGCGCACCTTCACCGCGACCTCGGCGTACCGGTTGCTCGGCAGGTCCGGGAACAGGTGGTGCTCGATCTGGTGCGACAGGTTGCCGGTCATGAAGTGCATGGCCTTGCTGCCGCTGATGTTCGCCGAGCCCATCATCTGGCGCAGGTACCACTGGCCGCGCGTCTCACCCTTGATCGACCGCCGCTCGAAGACCTGCACGCCCTCGGGGAAGTGTCCGCACATGATCACCGAGTGGGTCCAGATGTTGCGGACCAGGTTGGCGGTGAAGGTGGCGGCGAGCGTGGGGAGGAAGGACGGGCCCGAGAGGAGCGGGTGGATCACGTAGTCCTTGAGCACCTGCTTGCGGATCTTGCGGCCCACGGCCCTGGCCCGCGCGCGGAACTCCGGGTTCTTGCGGCGGCGCTTGTGCAGGTTCTTGCCGAGTTCCAGGTCGTAGGCGGCGATGCCGTACTCGAAGAAGCAGGCGTTGAGGAAGTTCCACAGCGGCTGGCCGAGGTGGAACGGGTGCCACCGCTGGTCCTCGTCGACGCGCATGATGCCGTAGCCGAGGTCGTTGTCCTTGCCGATCACGTTGGTGTACGTGTGGTGCAGCTCGTTGTGGGAGTGCTTCCACTGGTCGGCGGGCGAGACGTGGTCCCACTCCCAGGTGGTGGAGTGGATCTTCGGGTCCCGCATCCAGTCCCACTGGCCGTGCAGGATGTTGTGGCCGATCTCCATGTTGTCCATGATCTTGGCCACGGACAGGCCGGCGGTTCCGATCAGCCATGCGGGCGGGAAGATCGAGAACAGCAGGACGCCCCTGCTGACCAGTTCGAGCTTGCGCTGCGCCGAGATGACCTTGCGGATGTAGGCGGCGTCCTTCTCACCCCGGTCGGCGATCACCTCGTCGCGGATCGCGTCCAGCTCGCGGCCGAGCTCCTCGATCTGCTCCGCGCTCAGGTGGGCGGTGGGGTCGATGGCGGTCAAGGTGTTCCTACCGTTCGATGTCGCAGGGGCCCGCCGCGGCGGACACGCAGGTCTGGATGAGGACGCCCGGCCCGGCTTCGGTGATCTCCCCGGTGCGCAGGTCGCGGACGGCGCCCGCCGTGAGCGGCGTGACGCAGCCGAAGCAGATGCCCATGCGGCACCCGGACGGCATGAGGACCCCGGCCTCCTCGCCGACGTCCAGCAGCGGCGTGGCGCCGTCCGCGTCGACGGTCCTGCCGGTGGTGCCGAACGTGACCTCGCCGCCGTCGCCCGCGACGACGGCATTGACGCGGAAGCGTTCGGTGTGCAGGCGCTCGGGGATGCCGTGCCCGCTCCAGTGCTCCTCGGCGGCGTCGAGGAGGCCCACGGGCCCGCACGCCCAGGTCTCGCGCTCGGCCCAGTCGGGCACGAGCTCGCCGATGCGGGCGATGTCGAGCATGCCGTCGGTCGCGGTGTGCACCTCGGTGAGGCGCAGCTTGCCGTCCGCGACCAGGTCGTGCAGATCGTTGCGGAAGAGCACGTCCTGTGCCTGTGGTGCGGAGTGGACCATGACGACGTCGTCGAGATCGTTGTCGCGCAGCATGCCCATCACCGGCGTGATGCCACTGCCGGCCGTCAGGTAGAGCACCTTGGCCGGCTTGGTCTTCGGCAGGACGAAATCACCGGTGGCCTGGTCGAGCTGGATCAGCGTGCCGGGTTTCGCCGCGCGGACCAGATGGTTGCTGACCTTGCCCTCCGGGATCGTCTTCACGGTGATCGTGATCCGGCCGTCCCGGCGGTTCGTCGGCGAGGTGACCGAGTAGGCACGCCACAGGCGCACCCCGTCGACGTCGACCCCGATCCGCACGTACTGACCGGCCGTGTGGCCGCGCCAGCCCCGGCCCGGTCTGATCACGATGGTCGCGGCGTCACCCGTCTCGGGGTGCACGGCCTCGATGCGCCCCCGCAGGTCGGCACCCGCACGCAGCGGGACGACCATGTCGAGGTAGTCCGACGGCAGCAGCGGCGTCGTGACCATCTCCAGCAGTTTCCACGCCCTACTGCGGAGGGCTGCACTCGTCATGACCCCAGCTTGATGCGCTGCCGGGGGTAAAGTCCTGTCCGTAGGACGTGAATCTGATCAGTGGAATTGTTCGCAGGGAACAAAAACGTGAGCCATGCAACCCGGAGGGCCAGTGAGCTGGTCCTGGATGAGACGACGGTCACGGCGCTCAGGGCCGCGCTGAGGACCACCGCCGACGAGGTCGTCCAGGCGATCATCGACGAAGTCCCTCCCTACGCCAACGCCCTTTCCGGCCGAATGGGCGCCACCATCCGGCGAGCCGTCCGCACCGCCCTGGGCCTCTACCTGGACCTCGCCAGCGGAAACGCCACGGGCGGCGACGCCGGCGCGGCTGCCTACGAGCTGGGCCGCGGCGAGGTCCGCGACGGACGCTCGATGGACGCCCTGCTGAGCGCATACCGGGTAGGCGCCCGCGTGGCCTGGCGAGGCCTGGCCGCAGGTGCCGTACCCGCGGGACTGCCCGCCGCCGAGGTCGCCAAGTTCGCCGAGCTCACCTTCGCCTACATCGACGAGCTGTCCGCCGCGAGCGCCGCGGGTCACGCCGACGAGCTGGCCGCCCGCGGCCGCGCCCACGAACGCCACCTGGAACAACTGGCACGCGATCTCCTTGCCGGCGCGAGCCCGGACGCGCTCCTGGCCGCTGCTCAACGGGCGAGGTGGCAGCCGCCGGTATCCCTGACCGCGGTCCTGCTGCCCGCCGCCCAGGCCCGGCCGACCTACCGCGTGCTCGATCCGGGCACCCTCGTCCTCGACGACCTGCCGGAGGCCTCCGGCGTGCTGCTCGTCCCCGATGCCGACCGGGCGCATCTTCTGAGGCAGCTGCCCGACCTCACCGCTGTGGTCGGCCCGGCCCGGCCATGGACGCGTGCGTCCGCCTCCTACGCACGCGCCGTGCGCGCGCGCTCCCTCTCCCCCGACATCCGCGACACCGAGGACCACCTGCCCGAGTTGGTGCTGAGCGCCGACGCGGACGCGTTCGCAGACCTTCGAACCCGAGCCCTGGCGCCGCTGCGGGCCCTGCCCGACGCGACCTCGCGGCGGCTTGAGGAGACGCTGCGGGCGTGGCTGCTGCACCAGGGCAGGCGGGACGAGGTGGCGGCGGCGCTGTTCGTCCATCCCCAGACCGTCCGGTACCGGATGTCGCAGTTGCGGGAGCTGTTCCCCGATCTCGGATCGCCGCAGGGCGTCCTCGAACTGACGCTGGCGGTCGGCGTAGGGGGACGCCGACGTCCCGGCGGCCCGGGGACGGGGTCGCTTCGCGCGGGGCCGCAGTGAGGCGTGGCGAGCCCCGGTCGGACGGACGCGACGCGACCGGCTGTCGGACCACCTCGGCGCCGGGCACGAGCGCTCAGTGGTCTGCGGCGAGGAGTTGCGCCGTGAGTTCCATGCACCGCATCCGGGCGGGGGAGAAGTCGTACGGCATCTTGGTGATCGCTTCGAAGGCACTCATCCGGGTGTCCTCCTCCCCCTTCAGGTCGGCGTCGTAGATCTCGAAGAGCTTCTCCTCGGCCTCGTCCAACCCGGCTGCCTCGCCGGCCTGCTCCAGAGCCCTTTGATGGGCGCACCGCTGGACGGCGAGTTCTTCGACGCGTGGGTCGTGGGGGTCGACGCCGTCGTCGAGGGCGGCCTCGGCCGCGTCGAGTCGGTCGTCCTCGGCCCTCAGCTCGGGGTGGGTGGCCAGCACGATGAACACGCCGGCTTGGATGGCGGCGCCCAGCGGGCCGAAGATCCGTTCCGTGACCAGCAGGGTGTCCAGGTCGGAGGGGCGCAGTGACCCCGGGGGCAGCCGGCTGAGGCGGTCCGTGACCAGTTCGGAGAGCAGCCCCAGCGGGTTGCCCACCGCCTGCAGGCGGTGGATGGCCGCGCGCTGACGCGCGATTTCGATCTCCCGCGCCGCCAGGGTCTCCTCCAGTCCGCTCAGGATGTCCTCGATGTCCCGGGCATCGTCGAAGGCGGCCCGCATGTCGTCGAGGCTGATGCCGACCTCCGCGGCCTTGCGGATCCAGAGCAGGCGGATCATGTCGTCGTAGCCGTAGCGGCGACGGCCGTCCCCGCCTCGCTCCGGCTCCGGCAGCAGGCCGATGTGGTGGTAGTGGCGGATGGCGCGCGGGGTGGTCCCGGCGAACGCGGCGGCATCACCGATCTTGACCATGCGGGGAGGTGTGATGGAGGGGTACATGGGACGGGGCCTTTCGTTCGGTGATGCCCCGACCACACCACATGCCGCTACGGCATGTGCAACACGACCATCCGGGTTCCATCAGAGCCGCGACAAGCCTTCACGCACCATCGGTCCGCACGCTCCCGTGCAGGGCGAGCGACTCACCGTGTCGCGGCCCGCCTGAATCTTCTGTCGAAGTCCTCGGCCACCGCTTTCGGGACAGGATCCTTGTACTGGGTGATGACACCGCCCGTCCGGACGAACGTGATCGTCCTGCCAGGTTCCTGAAGGGGACCCGGTCCCATGGGAAGGTGAGATCCGGCCAACGCAACGTCTCCGGGCGGCGGTTCGAGCATCCGGTAGCTGACCGTCTCATCCCCCACACGGTACGGGGACTCCGTCGGCCGCAGGCCGTGGCGCGAGTACAGGTCCGCATAGTAGGAGTTGTAGTGCGCACAGCTCGGTACGGCCGCGCGTATCCGCCCCATGATCCGTGCGGCGTCGTCCTTCGTGTAGCTGTAGAACGCGATGTCGTGCCGCGCCTTCTCCTGCCCCACCGGCGTGAGAGCCACCTCGGCCGCACCCAGGGGCCGGTGGTGACGGGTGAACAGCGCGGACTCCACGGCACCACACGGGTGCTCCTGGGAGGGGCCCAAGGACAGGTCCGCAACGGCTCGGCGCGCGTGATGGCCCGGCACCTCCTTCCCGCTCGGCAGGGCATCGATCAGCTGACGTTCGCCGAGCGGTTCGGGCGACGGATCGAACGGTCCTCCGAACGTCAGGCACGCCCCGAGGACGGCCACCGCGCCCACCCCGCCCGCGCGCAGCAGGATCCGGACCGGACGGGGACTCATGTGGTGCTCCTTCTTCTCGACGATGGCGCCTCGTGAGTGACGCGGAGCCGGCCGGCGGTGAACGTCACCACGCGATGGTCACACGGAGGGTCGGAGTGTCACATGTGACTGGTCTCGTGATAGAGCCGCCAGTGCCACCAACCACCCCTGCGATGCGCCTGCCGATACGCGAACGGGTCCGGGAGGGTTCTACGCCACAGTTCCTCATCCATTCGAGCCAGCAGCCGTTCCAGTTCCTGACGCGGACGCGGCGGAAGCCTGAATACGGCCACTTCGAGGAGGTCCCGTGCCGCCGCGACGTTGTCCAGGAAATCGTGGTCATTACAACCGCATATGGACCACCTCAGGTACCGGTACTTGCCCGGTCGCGCGAGGAAGCTCCGGTAGACGGCGAGCGCATCCCCGGTCGCTCCGGGCCACAACCCTTCGTGAGGGCGTCGGTACTCTTCGCGATGGATCAGGGAGACGGTCCGTGGAGAGAGACGCCAGCGCCTGGGATACCCCTTGCCTTGATGGCGGGCGGCTCCATGGACCTGTTGGGGCACCGGTCGTTGCGCGCGCAGCACGCTGGGCCGTTTACGCGGCATGGGCCTTTCGGAAGTCAATCATGCAACTGATCATCACAGTGGCACGGGAGCATGTCCAGAGCCACCTGACGATCCGGTGGGACGCGCAACCCACGCGCTGCGCCGATGAGCGGCTTCACCAGCCGCGGAAGCGCACGTGCTTCGACCGGACCTCCCGGCCGGGGTGGTGGCGATCGATCCGCTCCACGGCTGAACCCACGACGGAGACGGCCCGGGCTGCGGGCGTGGCGTCGGGAGTTGTACGGGTTACCGGGTGATGATCCCGCAGTGAAACTTGATCACGTGTCCTATGCGGTGGCCCGCGACAGCTTCGTGTCGACCGTCCAGTGGATCGGATCGGCCCTCGGCGCCGGGTTCGTCGACGGGGGTGTGCACCCGCGATTCGGCACCCGCAATTTCATTCTCCCGCTGAGCGGCGGCACCTACGTCGAGGTCGTCACGACACTCGACCACCCCGCCGCCGACCGCGCACCCTTCGGCCAGGCGGTCGCGCGTCGCGCCGCCGAGGGTGGCGGCTGGCTCGGTTGGGTGGTGTCCGTCGATGACATCTCCCCGGTCGAGGCCCGCCTCGGCCGCACCTCGGCCGAGGGCCACCGTGTCCGCCCCGACGGGTTCGACCTGAGGTGGAAGCAGATCGGTGTGCTGGAACTGATGGAGGACCCACAATTGCCCTACTTCCTCCAATGGTTGGTTCCCACCGAGGAACGCCCGAGCTCCGACCCGCGCACCTCGACCACCATCCACGGGGTCTCCATCGCCGGCGATGCCGCGTCCATCGCCGAATTCCTCGGCGAACCGGCCGATCACCCCCTCGACCAGATCGACGTCACCTGGGTCGCGGACGAGGAACCGGGCCTGGTCACCGTCGAGTTCGCCACCGCCCACGGCACGGTCACGATCTGACCCGTCACGCCTGTCCGCCGGCTTGCCCGGGTCGGTCGGGCAGTTCGGTCAGCCAGTGGTGGACGGCGTCGGCGGTGGAGCGCGCGTGTCCCTCCAGGAGGGTGAAGTGGTCACCGGGGACGGTGGTCTCGGCGTGCGGAAGGGGCCAGGCGGGCGCGGGGGCGGTGCCGGGCAGCGGTTCCCCGGCGCGGACGAAGAGGGTCGGTGCCGCCGACCGCTTGGGGCGCCACCCCGAGTACAGGCTGAAGTAGCCGGCCATGGCGGTCAGCCGGTCGGGGTCGGATGACGCGAACCGGGATGCCCGGAGCAGCATGTCGACCGTCATCGGGGCGAGGGCCTCATCGGCGTCGGCGCGGGCTGCTGGATAGGTGTCCAGCAGGACGACGGCGATCGGGGCGGCGTCCTCGGCCGCCAGCCGCTCCGCCACGGCCTGGGCCACCCATCCGCCGGCCGAACGGCCGAGGAGGGCGAAGGGTTCGCCGTGCGCGGCTGTGAGAACGGCGGCGGCCTGGGCGGTGACGAAGGCGTCGAGCGTGGCGGGCAGCCGTTCCCCGCGCCGGAACCCCGGATGTGGCAGGGCCGTGACCGGCCTCAGGCCGGCCAGTCCCCGGCCGAGGCGGGCGTACTCCTGCGGTCCGGACAGTGCGCTGAGCGCCGGGAAGCAGAGCAGCCGGGCTTCCGTTCCGCCCGCGGCGAGCGGGACCGCCTCCGTTGCCGCCCCCGGCGCCTCGCCGCGGTCGAAGACCGGGCGGAGCCGCGCGGTGAGGGTGAGGAGCCCCATGGCCTCGATGCTGCGTCCGCGCTCACAGGCGGTACGGAAGAGCCCGGCCAGCGAGTCGGGCAACTCCGCGTCGTGCGCCGGTTCGCCCGCCGCGGTGGTGGTGGCCGGTGTCGCGGGCGGCTGCGTCGGGCGCGTCCCGCCCTGCTGCGCCAGGTGGGCGGCGACCGCGCGGGGGGTCGGGAAGTCGAACAGCAGGGTGGGCGGGAGGACGGTGTCCGTCGCGGACGCGAGGCGGTTGCGCAGCTCGACCGCGGCCAGGGAGTCGAGTCCCCGATCGGCCAGCAGGTCGTCCGGGTGGATCGCCTCGTCGTCCTCGGTGTGACCGAGCACCTCGGCCGCCAGCGTCCGCACCTCGGCGAGCAGCAGCCCGCTGCGCTCACCGGGCGGCGCGGCGGCGAGCCGACGGACGAGCGGGTCGGCGGCCGGGACATCAACCCGATGGCCCGGTAGGGCGGTTGCGGTCCGACCGGTGTTCCCGGTTCGCTCCTCCGAGCCGGTCGGTCGGGTCGCGGTCGGGCGGGATGGCGCGCCGGGTGCGAGGGTCGGATCGAGACGGGCCGCCACCGGAGCCGGTTCGGCCCCGCGGACGGCCGCGTCGAACAGGGCGAGGCCCTCGTCCGGTGCGAGCGGGGCGAATCCGGCGCGGGCCATCCGTCGGAGGTCCCGGTCCGTGAGGTGCGCCATCATGCCGCCGCTCTGCTGCCAGGGTCCCCAGGCGATCGATGTGCCCGGCAGGGCGAGCCGTCGGCGCTCGCGGGCCAGGGCGTCCAGGACGCAGTTGGCCGCCGCGTAGCCGGCCTGACCGGCGGAGCCGAACGCCCCGGCCACCGAGGAGAAGAGGACGAACAGGGCGAGTTCGCGGTCCGCGGTCAGCTCGTGCAGCGCGAGGGCGGCGTCCGCCTTCGGCCGCAGCACACGGTCGAGCCGGGTTCCGTCGAGCGCCGCGAGGATGCCGTCGTCGAGCACCCCCGCGGTGTGCACCACCCCGGTCAGCGGGTGGGTTGCCGGTACCTCGTCGAGCAGGGCGGCGAGTGCCCGCCGGTCGGCGACGTCGCACGCCCGCACCGTGACCCGGGCACCCAGTTCTCCGAGCTCTGCGCACAGCTCGGTCATTCCGGGGGCGTCGGAGCCGCGTCGCGCGACGAGCAGCAGATGCCGGACGCCGTACGTCGTGGCGAGGTGGCGCGCCACCGTCATGGCCAGGGAACCGGTCGCCCCGGTGATCAGGACGGTGCCCTCCGGGTCGAGCCCGCGTACGGGGTGCGGCGCGTCCGCCGTCGTCGCCGGTTCCGGTACGCGGACGATCGCGGGTACGTGGGCCACGCCGCGCCGTACGGCCGTCTCGGGCCGGGCGTCCGCCAGGAGTGCGGGCAACACGGTCGCGGATTCGGGGTCGTCGTCGAGATCGACCAGGGCGAAGCGGTCCGGGTTCTCCCGCTGCGCCGAGCGGACCAGTCCCCACACGGCTGCCTGGGCGGTGGCGGTCCGGGTACCGGCGCCCGTGCCGGTACGGGTATCGATATCAACGGTATCGACGGCGCCGGTATCGACGGCGCCGGTGGTGACGACGACGAGGCGTGAGTCGGCGAGCCCCGGTTCCGCGAGCCACGCCTGCACCAGGGCGAGGGCCCAACGCGCCGTCCGGTGCACCTGCCCGGCAGGATCCACGGCGCCTTCGGCCGCCGAGGGGGGCGGGCAGAGGGCGACGACGACCTCCGGTGCGTCGGCGGCGGCCGACGCGAGGTCGGTGTGGAGCGGGATCCCGTCACGCGCGTGCGGCAGGACGTCGTACGGCTGGGCGACCGCACGGGTGTCGGCACCGGCGTCGGCGCCGGCGAGAACCCCCCACCTCGGCACCGGGCCGTCCGAGGGCTGCTGCGGCGACCGCGTCCAGTCCACCCGGAACAGCGAGGCGACCGGATGTCGCGTCGTGCCGGAGCCGGTGGGCGGCAGGGGCCGCAGGGTCAGTCGACGGATCGTCGCCACGGGGGCGCCCGCCTCGTCGGTCAACTCCAGCCGGATCCCCGCCGCCACCTCGGGGGCCGCTCGGCCGGGATGCGTCATGCGTACCCGCAGCCGCCGCGCGCCGAAGGCGTGCAGACGTACCCCGGCGAAGGCGAACGGCAGGGCCACCGCTCCCCCGCCCGGTGCGGTCACGTGCCGGTCCTCGCCCTCCCCCGGGGGGAGTTCGGCGAGCGCCACGGTGTGCAGCGCGGCGTCGAGGAGTGCCGGATGGAGGGCGAAGCGCGCCGTCCCCTCCCCCGTCGCGGGAGCGGCGTCGGGCTCGGGCAGGGTCACCTCGGCGTACACCTCGTCACCGAGGCGCCAGGCGGCGCGCAGTCCCCGGAAGGTCGGGCCGTAGCGGAGTCCGGCACGGGCCAGGCGCGCGTACGCGCCGTCGGGCGCTCCGGCCGCCGGGTCCCCGTCGAGGTCGATCGGGACCGCCCCCGACGGGGGCCAGGGGTGTTCGGACGCCGGGGCGTCGGACGTTTCCCGGGCCGTTGCGCCCTCCGGTACGAGGGTTGCGGTCGCATGCCGGCGCCAAGGGCCCGGGGTCCCCGCGGGGTCGTGGGGACGGGCGTGGACCGTGAGGGTCCGTCGGCCCGCGCCGTCCGGGCCCGCCACCTTCGTCTGGACCTCGACGCTCCCGTCCGGGGGCAGCGGCAGGGGCGCGGTCAGGGTGAGTTCGTCGAGGACAGGCGTTCCCACCTGCTCGCCCGCGTACAGGGCCATCTCCACGAACGCTGTCCCGGGTACCAGGACGTTCCCGCCCACGGTGTGGTCGGCCAGCCAGTGCTGGTCGCGCAGGGAGAGGAGCCCTCCCAGCAGCAGACCGTCGTCGTCGGCCGTGGCCGTCCGGGACCGCAGGAGCGGATGGGGCGGACCGGCCGGTGCGGGCGCCGGCGTCCGCGGGGGGTCCGCGTCGAGCCAGTACCGGCGGCGCTGGAACGCGTACGTGGGCAGCGCGGTGCATGCCGCGCCGTGGCCGGTGAAAACGGCTCGCCAGTCGACCGGAACGCCGTGCGCGTGCAGCGCGGCCACCGTGTCGAGCAACGCGCCCGCCTCCGGCCGTGCGCCGCGCAGCGTCGGGAGGATCAGCGGGGCGGGTGCACCGTCCTGTGAGGTGTCGGCGGTCGGGGGCGGCGGTCCCGTCGTGGGCCGTGGCTCCGGTGTGGTGAGGCAGGTGCGTGCCAGGCCGGTGAGCACGGCGTCCGGGCCCAGCTCGACGAGGTGGGCCGCTCCGCGTGCTCGGAGGTGGGCGGGCGCGTCGGCGAACCGGACCGGTCGGCGCACGTGGTCCACCCAGAACTCCGGTGTGCTCAGCTCCTCATCGGTGGCCTGCCGCCCCTCCACCGGGGAGACGAACGCAAGCGCGGGGGCGGCGAAGGACAGGCCCTTCACCACCTCGGCGAACTCGGCCAGCATGGGATCCATGTGAGCGGAGTGGAAGGCGTGGCTCACGCGCAGCGGCGTGGTGGAGCGGCCCAGGTCACGGAAGTACGCGACGGTCTCGCGCACCGCGACCTCGTCCCCGGAGACGACCACCGCGGCCGGGCCGTTGACGGCGGCGATCTCCACCGGCCACCCCGTCTGCGCCAGATGGGCGGCGACCTCGTCCTCGCCGGCCGCCACGGAGGCCATCGCGCCGCCCGGCAGAGCGTCCATCAACCGGCCCCGGGCGGCCACGAGGGTGCAGGCGTCCTCAAGGGACAGCACCCCGGCGGCATGGGCCGCGGCCACCTCGCCGATCGAGTGCCCGGCGACCAGGCCGGGACGCACGCCCCAGGATTCCAGCAGCCGGAACAGGGCCGTCTCCAGGGCGAAGATCGCCGGTTGCGCGAACCGGGTCGTGCGCAGGAGGGCGTCGGCCTCGGTGGCGTCGGAGGCGAACACCACGTCCCGCAGGGGCTTGGGCAACAGGGGGTCGAACAGCGCGCAGGTCTCGTCGAAGGAGCGGGCGAAGGCGGCGTGCGTCGACCGCAGACCGTACAACTGCACTCCCATGCCGAGGCGTTGGCTGCCCTGCCCGGTGAAGAGGAAGGCCAGGGGGCCGGATCGGCGGGCCGCACCGGTGTGGACGCCCGGTCGGCGTCCTCCCCCGGCCAGTGCCCGGAGCGAGGCGATCAGTTCCGCCCGGTCCCGGGCCACGAGCACGGTCCGGTGTTCGAAGGAGGCGCGGGTGGTGGCGAGCGAGTAGCCGATGTCGACCGGATCCGCACCGGGCACGGCGGACAGGTGCTCGTGCAGCCGCCGGGCCTGGTCCCGCAGCCCGGACCGGCTCCGGGCCGACAGTACGAACGGTACGGGGACGGCACCGGGGGCCGGTTCGGGGCGGGGGGCTCGGGGCCGGTCCTCGGGCGGGGGTTCCTCCAGGACGACGTGCGCGTTGGTTCCGCTGATTCCGAACGAGGAGACACCGGCCCTGCGCGGGCGGTCGCCGGCGGGCCACGGCACCGCCCGGGTCAGCAGCGCCACCCGCCCCGCCGGCCAGTCCACAGCCGGATTCGGCTCGTCCGCGTGCAGCGTGCGCGGCAGTACGCCGTGCTCCATCGCCTGGACCATCTTGATCACGCCGGCCACGCCGGAAGCGGCCTGGGTGTGGCCGATGTTCGACTTGATCGAGCCGAGCCAGAGCGGTCGTTGCCGTGACGGGCGCCCGTGGACGGCCAGGAACGACTCCGCCTCGATGACGTCGCCCAGCCGGGTGCCGGTGCCGTGGGCCTCGACCGCGTCGATGTCCGCGGGGGCAAGCCTGCTGTCGGCCAGGGCCTGGCGGATCACCCGTTGCTGTGCCGGGCCGTGCGGTGCGGTCAGCCCGTTGCTCGCGCCGTCCTGGTTCACCGCCGAGCCGCGGACCACGGCCAGCACCGTGAGGCCCGTACGGCGTGCGTGCGACAGCCGGCTGAGCAGCAGCATCCCGGCGCCCTCGGCCCAGCCCGTGCCGTCGGCCGCCGCCCCGAACGCCTTGCAGCGGCCGTCCGGGGACAGCGCCCGCTGTCGGCTGAACTCCACGAAGGACGCGGGCGAGGACATTACGGTGACCCCGCCGGCCAGCGCGAGCGCGCACTCGCCGCGGCGCAGCGCCTGGCCCGCGAGGTGCAGTGCCACCAGCGACGAGGAACAGGCCGTGTCCACGGTGATCGCCGGCCCCTCCAGGCCGAAGGTGTACGCGATACGACCGGAGGCGACGCTGCCGGCGTTCCCGATGCCGAGGTAGCCCTCCACGTGTTCGGGTGTCACCGCGAAGCGGGCGGCGTAGTCGCTGTACATCAGTCCGGCGTACACCCCGGTCGCCGAACCGCGCAGGGTCAGGGGGTCGATCCCGGCCCGTTCGACGGCCTCCCAGGCGACCTCCAGCAGCAGCCGGTGCTGCGGGTCCATGGCCTGCGCCTCGCGGGGCGAGATGCCGAAGAAGGCAGCGTCGAAGCGGTCCGCGCCGCGAAGGAATCCACCTTCGCGGACGTACGTCCGGCCGGGGCGGTCGGGGTCGGGGTCGTACAGCCCGTCGGTGTCCCAGCCCCGGTCCGCGGGGAACGGGCCGATGGCGTCCGTCCCGTCGGCCACCAGCCGCCACAGTTCCTCCGGGGTGCTCACCCCGCCCGGGTAGCGGCAGGCCATCCCGACGAGGACCACCGGGTCGTCATCGTCGTCGCGGTCCCCGCCGCCGGAGGGGGCCCGGGCACAGTCGGGGAGGGCGGTTCCGGTGTCGGCCTCGCCGGCGCCGGCGCCGAGCGTGCCCAGGTGGTCGGCGAGGGCCGCGACCGTCGGGAAGTCGAAGGCGACGGCCTCGGAGAGCGGGATGCCGGTCGCCGCGGCCAGCCGCTCCCGCAGCACCGTTGCGGTCAACGAGTCCATCCCCAGGTCCCGCAGCGCGGTGCCGGGCTCCACCGCATCGGGCGCGCAGCCCAGTACGTCCGCTGCGGCGCCCCGCACCAGGGCCAGTACGTCGGCCCTCGCATCCCCGGCCGGTGCCGTTGCGCCCAGCCGCCGCCCGGTCAGGTCGGCGAGCCCGTGCCGCCGTACCTTCCCGGAAGAGGTGCGGGGGATGCGCTCGACCTCGTACAGGGCGGCGGGCACCTTGAAGAGGGACAGTTCCCGGCGGCAGGCCGCCAGGATTTCGGTTCGGTCGAGTACGCGGCCGGGCTCGGGGACCAGGAAGGCGACCGGTACCTCGCCGAAGGCGGGGTGCGGGCGGCCGGCCACGGCGGCGTCCGCCACCCGGGGCAGCCGGCGCAGCACGGCCTCCACTTCCGAGGGGTGGATGTTCGCCCCGCCGCGGATGATCAGATCACCGGCCCGGCCGGTGATCACGAGTTCCCCAGCCGCGTCGATCCGGGCCAGGTCTCCGGAGCGGAACCAGCCGTCGCGCAGCACCGCGGCGGTGGCCTGCGCATTGCCGTGGTACCCCGCCGTCACTCCGGGCCCGCTCACCCACAACTCCCCTTCGCCCACGTCCCTTCCGTCCGCTCCGCCGCCGACCCGGACCCGGGTGCCGGGCAGCACCCGGCCGCAGGACTCGGCCTTCGTCGGGGCGCCCGGCGCCGCCATGGTGACCGGGCCCGCCTCGGTGCTGCCGTAGTGCTCCAGGTAGGGGGCGCCGCAGACCTCCTCGAACTCCCGGCGGAACGCGGGCCCCGCCGAGGCGCCACCGCTGACGCACCCGCGCAGGGCGGGCGCGCCCAGGCCCGCTGGTGGTCGGCGGTCGCGCTCGGCGTCGTCCTCGCCCGTACGGCGTGCCGCTTCGGCGCGCACCTCGTCGAGCAGGGCGGAGTACGTCGTCGGCACCCCGCCGAGGAGGGTGTACGGGGCGTCCGTGCGGCGTAGTTCGGACAGCACCTCCGCCACGGTGAACCGGCGCGGGATCATGGCGCTCGCCCCGGTGGCCGCCACCCCCACCACGCAGACCACGTGGCTCATGGCATGGTGCAGCGGCAGGGGCCACAGCAGCCGGTCCTGCCGGGACATCCCGAGGACGCCCACGAGGCCGGCGGCCACGGGCGCGAGGCGGTTCCGCTGGGTGAGCAGTACGCCCTTGGGGGTGCCCGAGGAGCCCGAGGTGTAGAGCAACCAGGCCACCTCGTCCAGCCCGAGGTCGTCCGGCGCGGGCGTGCCCGGTTCGGTGGCCACCAGGTCCTCGTAGTGCAGGAGGCCGTGGTCCGTGCTGCCCGGCCGCGGGTGGCCCCGGGTGGCACCGTTCGGGTTCGTCCCCCGTGGGTCCTCGGCCTCCGCGAGCACCAGCACGGTCAGTGCGGGGCGGGCCTCCAGGAGCGGGCGCAGCCGGGGCAGGCGGGCGGATTCGGTGACGAGGACGCGCGCTCCGCTGTGGTCCAGCAGGTGGGCCAGCTCCGGCCCGGAGCCGTCGGGGTCCAGCGGCACACCCACCGCGCTCGCCCGGGTGACGGCCAGCAGACTCTCGACGGCCTCGACCCGGTTGCCGAGCAGGACGGCCACCCGCTCCCCGCGCGCCAGGCCCAGCCCCCCGAGATGCCCCGCCAGGCGTCGGGTTCTGCGTTCCAGATCCCGGTAGGTCAGCCGGGTTCGGGGGTCCTCGAAGGCGACCCGGTCCCCGATGCTCCCGGCATGCTCGCGCAGGAGCACCGGCAGCGGCCTGATGACGTCCTCGTCCGTACCCATCTGATCACTCACCCGTCCGAAACCTCCTGAGTGGACTCGTAGTTGAGATGTCCACACGGCCCTTCGGGTTCCATCGGCGGCTGTGGGCTTCAGCGGGCGAGGCGGAGTTCGGGCTTCAAGGGCGAGCGGGGCGTCGCCTGCCGGGCCGCGTCGAGCGGCGTTCTCCACAACTCGATCACGTCAAGGCCGACTTCTTCGGTCTGCTCTCGTTGCGAACGGATCGCTACGGCGTGATGGCGGCGTTCAGGCAATGGTCGAGGAGGGCGTGCATGCGGGGAACCGGGAGGGAGGGGTTGGCCGCGGCGCCCTCTGCGGTGCGGGGGTCGGCGAGGAGGGCTTCCAGAGTTGCCGCTGTCAGGGTCGGGTTGGTGGCCGCCGCCCGGCGTACCGCGTCGTCGGGGTCCTCCAGCGGAGGTTCGGTCAGCATCGGGTCGGCCGCGGCCCGGGCGCGCACCTCCGGGTCCGGGTGGCCGATGAGGTGGGTCCATCCCGTGCGGGGGAACGCCGGCAGGGTCAGCAGGTGCGGACGGTGGGCCGGGCGGGTGACGAAGACGTCCAACAGGAGGTGCGGCGGCGCCAGTGGGTGGTGGCAGGCCAACCGGATCCGCACCTCCTCGTCGTCGTCCAGCGCCAACGTCCCGACGAGCTCTGCGGGCAGGCCGGGCGAACTCGCCGCGACCCGGCGGAGCACCGGTTCCTCGGACACCGCGCAGGTGGCGTACCAGTCGGTCGACGGCTCGTCGGGTGAGACCGTGATCGGGCAGGTGCAGTTCGGACCGTGATCGAGCACACTCCGAACCGCTTCGCATTCGCCCCAGGTGCGGATGAGGGGCTGAAGTCGGGCACGCATCCGCACGTCCTCGTCCGGATCCTGCCTCAGCTCCGCCGCCTCCGGTCCCAAGTCGGGCCGGGTGGCGACCAGGCTGCGGATTTCCGCATCGGGGTGGCGGGCGAGTCGCGCGAGGGCATCGGCCGGAGCATGGCGGTTCCCGGCCAGCAGGTGCACTTCGCCGTCCGAGACACACTGCGCGACGACCGCGGGTGACAGGGCACAAGTGGCGAGTATGTACACGGTTTCGCGTGCTTCGACGGACTGAAGCCTGGCCTCCACCGCCTCCGGGTCCAGCACCCAGTTGTGCTCCCTGGCCTCCGTCCGCACCGTGGGGTCCGGGTCGTCGAGCAGCGCATCGCGCTGCGCGGCGGTGAGCGACTGCCACTGGAGCGCGGCGTGCAGGCGGAGTGCGGGGTGGTCGTGACCTGCCATGTCCCGCGGGAAGGAGCGGGGGACCCGCCGGGAGCACCAGAGTTGCCCGCTGATGTCCTTTTCATCCACCTTGCCGTCCTCGCCCCCGTCCTGGGCGGTGAGAAAGGTGACGAGGATGTCGTTCGGCAGGGGCCGGACCCATCGGGGCACGAGCCGGCCGCGGGCGCCTCCGGCGAGGTGCGCGCGGACGATTCCCGAAGGGTCCGATGCCAAGGGGGCGAGGCGTGCGGGGTCGACGTGCAGGTTGCGGGCGAGGGCACGCCGGATGTGATCGACCTCGTGGCGCAGTGCCGCGTCGATGACGGCGTCGGGCAGGTCGCGGCGCTCGCACATCAGCAAGCCGGCCTCGCCGGCCGCTTCGTCCAGGAGACGTTTCAGCACGTCGGCAGGTGCCGCCTCGTTGAAGGCGATTCCGCGCAGCCGGAGTTCACGGAGGGATTCGGACACCACGCCATCCTGCCACTGCCCGACGGTCGCGGGCTCGGTCGCGTCACGACCGGGGTCGGGCAACCGCGGCACCGGGCCGGGCCCGCCGTGAAGGATGCTCGTGTCGGTTCGAGCGATCAGTGCCGGGTTCGGGTCGGCTCGGCGGACCACCTGGCTCGACGACCTCCCGTCACAGGATCCCGGTCACCGTGACCCGTACCGGGGTCGTCCCCGTGCCGGTCGGGTACGCCGTGCGGACGGCGTCGCGGATGTCCCGCGTCACGTCCACGGCCCGGTGCCCGTGCAGCAGGACGACGTGGACCTCGACCCGCGCCGGCTGCCCGTCGGTACGGGTGATCCGGACACCGGCGTTGCCGCGCAGGGGTGTTCCCGGTGTGCGCGGGCCCGTCCTGGAGGCGACGGCGGAGCGCAGGACGTCACCGAGCGCGGGCTTGAGGAAGGCTACGCCGCTCACGCCCAGGACGGCGTCGGCGATGGCCGTCCGGGCCGCTTCGTCACTGTTCGCTGTGGTCATCGGGGGTCCTCGGTGGTGGGTTCTTCATGGAGGTCGATGACGACCACGTCGATGGCGGTGATCCGCAGGCCCAGGGCCTGTTCGGCGGATTCCGCGATCGCTGCGCGGATCCGGTCCGCGGTCGGTTGGAGGTCCTGGTGCATCCCGATGGTCACTTCGATCCGAACGCGGGCCGGTGTCCGGGCATCGGGGCGAGGGGAGGGTTCGGGATGGATGCGGCAGCTGCCCGCCCGCACCCCGGGGACCCGCTCGGCCACCGCGCGGAAGGTTCGGGCCGCGGCTGCTTCGTAGATCCAGGCGTCCTCGTCCGTGTCCCCCAGTGCGAGGGTGTGACCGGGGCGGAGTTCGAGGCGCACGACGTTCATGATGCTCGCGGTGAGCCGGGCCATGTCGGTGTCGGTGTCGCCGTCGGCGCCGGTCTCGCGGGTTCGGTGCAGGGCGGCGTCGCGGAGCAGGGCGAGGTCCGCGAGTGCGGCGGTGCAGTGGGGGCATCCCTTCGGGTGCGGGTCGTCGTCGCCCTGCCCGGTCGCGCCCGGTTGGTTCCGTGCCCCTTCGTCCCAGAGGAGCGCGAGGTCCCTGCCGCAGGGCAGGACGGTGTCGTCGTCCTCGGTGCCCGCGCCGTTCAGTGGCTCGTGGGGTTCGTTCATCGCCATGCGTCCATCGCCTCCGTCAGACAGCGCCGTGCTCGGAAGACTCTGGCCCGTACGGCTTCCTGGCTGATCCCGACCGTCTCCGCAATCGTCTCGTACGGCATTGTCTCGATCTCCCTCAGGATCCAACAGGCGCGCTGCTCCGGCGAGAGGAGTGCCATCGCCTTCCCCAAGGCGTGGACGGCGGCCTGGGACTCCGCGGCTCGCTCCGGGGAGCTCTGGTGTTCGGGTGCCGCCTGCTCGGGCAGCACGTCGATGTCGGTGATCGGGCGTCTGGCCCGCAGCGCGTTCAGGCAGCGGTTCGTGACGATCCGGTGCATCCAGGTCCCGAATCCGGCGTCGCCGCGGAATTCGGGGAGTTTGCGCCAAGCGTTGACGAATGCGTCCTGGACCGCGTCCTCCGCTTCGGATCGGTTGCCCAGGAACTGTGCCGCCAGCCGCAGCAGGGCAGGGCCGTGCCGGCGGACGAGGGCCTCGAAGGCCTCCTCGTCCCCTTCCGCCGCCCGGGAGGTGAGGAGGGCGTCGTCGTGCTCCGCCCCTGCTCCTGACTCCTGTGGGCCTTCGTCCCGCTCAGCCGTCACGCGTCGGCTCCTCTCGCGCTCTCCATGTTGGACACAGCAGACACCCATTTCGTTACGGGGTTCCTCCGATCCCCCGCATGTTCCCGGCAGCCCGATCCGAAACCGGTATGTGACGAATCTGCCCGGAATGGTGTCGTGCACGGGCGGTGGGCGTCCATCCGAGAGGTTCGGAGCGGTGGGGTGATCGGGTGGGCGCTGCTCGAAGGTTCGTCGGGGTGCGGTCCGGGTCAGCCCGCGAGAACCCTTCGTGCGGAAGCGGCCCGACGGCACCTGAATCCGGAGGCCGTGGAGCCCGCGCGGCGAGCGGATCGGATTTCTCGTGGCGGCCGCGTCACAGCCGGCCGTCGCCCGGGTCTATGGAAGTGACAGCACATCACGGCGCCGGTTCCCGCGGCGCCCGGAGAAGGGATGTACGACGATGCCCACCGAGCAGCTGGTTCCGGCGCCGAAGAAGGACCACCGCGCCCAGACGGACACGACGGCCACGGGTACGACCGACATCACCCTCGGCAGGCCGGGGGTGGACGAGCCCGCACAGACGCGGGGGAAGACGTCCATCGCCGATGTCGTCGTGGTGAAGGTGGCGGGACTTGCCGCGCGGGAGATCCCCGGCGTCCACGACATGGGCGGTGGCCTGTCACGCACGCTGGGCGCGGTTCGTGACCGGGTGCCCGGTGGCCGTCCGAACATCGGTCGGGGTGTGAAGGTCGAGGTCGGGGAGCGGCAGACCGCCATCGACCTGGACCTCGTGGTCGAGTACGGCGTTTCCGTCACCGAGGTGGCGGCCGATGTGAGGGAGAACGTCATCGGCGCGGTGGAGCGCATCACCGGCCTGGAGGTCGTCGAGGTGAACATCGCCGTCAACGACGTCCACCTCCCCGAGGACGAGGACCGGACCGCGTCCGGTGAGACCCGCGTCGAATAGCGGGCACGGGGTGTGCACGGGTTGCCAATGACCACCGCGCCGTCCCCTTTCGGACGCACGGGCAGAGAGGCGGAGAAGACGTGAGCAGGGCGTTCATCGGGATGTTCACAGGGATGGCTCTGGCGTTCGCCGGATACTTCGGAGGCTTCGCCGCGTTCGTGCTGGTCGCTGCCCTCGGCACGATCGGCTTCGCCGTCGGAGCCTGGCTGGACGGCGGCGGACAGCCGCACGAGTTGCGGGCGATGTTCGATCGGGGCCGGCGATGACCGCCCCCGCGCCCCGCGGGTCGACCCCGCCCGCCGCGCGTGGGACGACCACCGTCGCGGACAAGGTCGTTCGCAAGATCGCCGAGCGGGCGGTGGGGGAAGCGCTCCCCGCCACGATCGTCGGCAAGGTCGGCGGGACGGCAACCGTCGACGGCCGCAGGGCCGCGGTGGCCCTGCGCATCGCGCTGCCCTATCCCGCGCCGCTTTCGGACACGACCCGCCACGTGCAACAGCACGTCGCGGATCGCACCCGGCAGCTCACGGGGCTGGACATCGTCCGGCCGCGACTCGCCGTCGACCAACTGGTCGCCCGTAAGAAGGCACTTGGGCTGCCGGCCGCGACGCCATCGGCCGGGTCGCCGCGGCGCAGCCCGCGCCGGTGGTGGTCGGCGCGCAGCCTGCCCGTCGTGGTTCTGCTCCTCGTGGCCTTGCTGGTCTTCGCGGCGGTGACCGCCGACGTCATTCGCGTCCACGCCACCCATCACGCCGCAGCCGCCTGGCGGATGTCCACGGTGGAGTGGTTGGCAGGGCACCGCCTCGCGGACCGGGCCGTCACCATCGGCGCCCTGGCCGTCGCCATGGTCGGGGTGGTGCTCATCGTGTTGGCGTTCGCTCCCGGGCACCGGCGGCGGCTGGTCGTCATGGGCTCGGGTGCGTGCCGGACGGTCGCGGTGGACCGCTCCACCGTGGCCACCCTGGTGCGTGACGCGGTCGGCGCTGTGGACGGCATCGACGCGGTGCGGGTCCGGGTCGGTCGCCGCCGCGTCACTGCCCGTGCCCGTCTGGCCTTCGGCGACCAGGACGCGGCGCTCCTTCGTGCCACGGCTGCGGTGGACCGGATCCTGACCGCCTGCGCGCTCCGGCACACCCTCCGACACAAGGTGACCGTGACCCCTCTATCGACCTGGCAGGCTTCCGCGTCCGGCTCGGACACCCCCGCTCCGGACCCGGGGAAGGGAGGCGTCTGATGGCCGCACCGAGTACCACTGCCAACCGGCTTCTCCTCGCCGCCGTGGGCCTCTTCCTGCTGATCGGCGGCCTTTGGTCGGCGACCGCCCACACCTCGCTCTCCGGGTGGCTCCCGGCCGGTCCGCCCACCGCGCCGCCCGACGCGACCCTGCTCGACCGTGAGGCCTTGGCCGATCTCCGGACCCACGGATGGTGGACTCCGACCGTCATCACGGTAGGAGTCCTCGCCTCCGTCCTGCTCGCCCAACGGCTCCTCAGCCGGTTCCACCGCCGCCGCCGTCGTACCCTGCCGCTGGCCGCGGCGGGCGGCTCCCTGCGCACGCGCGCCCTGGAGGAGGCACTCACCGAGCGCGCGCTGACCATCGACGGCATCGGCCGCTGCCGTACCCGCGTCCACCATCGCCGCAGGCGCCTGCGCCTGGACCTGCGCCTGTGGCTGGACCCCGACACCACCCCGGACACCGTCATCGAACCCCTCACGGCCCTGGCGGCCGAAGCCCGAGCCGCGACCGCCCCCTACGACGTCGACACCCGCCTGCGCATGAGCCACCTGACCCACCGGATACCGCATGTCCGCTGAGACCCGACTCCGGCACTCCGCGGCCTGGACGCTCCTGGCCGCGGGCACGGGCAGCGCCCTGTGGTCCTCCTCCAGCTACCTGGCCGTCTTCCGCCGCGCGCTGCACCACATGCACCGGGTCCCCGACCGGCGCTCCCCCTGGCGCAAGGCCCACCGGATCCTCGCCACAGCCCTCACGCTGCTCGTACTGCTCGCGGTCATCTCCCTCGTCCTGATCCTGAGCGGCCCCGTCGTCACCGGCATCGGCCATCTGCTGCACCTCGACAGCGGCGTCCCGTTCGTCTGGGGACTCGTCCGCCTGCCGCTGCTCCTGACCCTGGTCGCGGCCCTCGTGGTCGTCCTCTTCCACACCGGTCCGGTTTCCGCCCACCGCCGTCGCCACAGCCTGCCGGGCGGCACGCTCGCGGCCGTCCTGTGGCTGACGGTCTCCGCGGGCTTCTCCCTGTTCACCTCCTTCCTGGGCACCTACAGCCGCCTGTACGGATCCCTGGCCGGGATCGTCGTCTTCCTGGTCTGGCTCTGGCTCTCCAACCTCGCCCTGCTCACCGGCGCACAGTTCACCGCCGAACTCCACAAGGGACAAGGCCCGGACGAGCGGGGTGCTGCGCCATCGACGGCGTGAAGCACCTCCACCGCCCCGCACCGGGCGGCGTGCGGACGCGACCGTGCCGGTCGGACGGTGTGCGGACCGGGTCGATGATCCACCTCCGGGACTGCCCGACCGTTCTGTCGTTTCCTACGAATCGTGGGATCACGCGCGGCGGGGGACGTATGCGCTGCAACCTTTCAGCCGGAAGAGGCGAAGGGAGAGGGTGACGGCCGGCCGCTCCCAGGTCCATCCGGCGGAACAACAGCCGGCCGGCCGGCCGCTCGCGGCCGACGCACACGAAGGAGGAACCATGACAGCGTCCGCAGCCCCACCCGTCAGGCCTCCGCAGGAGACCGGGTGCGTACGGATGGCCACCTACTGCCGCGGATCGCTCCCGCGGCCGAATCCGGAGGGCGGCAGTGATGCGTAGCGGCAGTGAGGGATCCGGACGGGAGGCCGAGTCCGTTTGGAGCTATCCCCGCCCGCCCCGGGTCGAGGCTGATGATCGGCACGTGGTGGTCACGTACGCAGGCGTGCGGGTGGCCGATACCCGCAGGGCTCTGCGCGTCCTGGAGACGAGTCACCCGCCGGTCTTCTACCTGCCGCTCGACGACGTCCGAGCGGACTTCCTGGTCCGATCCGCGTCGCGCTCGTTCTGCGAGTGGAAGGGAATCGCAACGTATTGGGACCTCGTAGTCCCGGATCGCGACAGATCCGTGAAGGCCGCCTGGAGCTACGAGGATCCCTCGCCCGCCTTCGCCCCGATCACCGGCTGCGTCGCCTTCTACCCGACCAGGGTCGAGGGTTGCTGGGTCGAGGACGAGCCGGTGGAAGCCCAGCCGGGAGACTTCTACGGCGGTTGGATCACGTCCGAGATCACGGGTCCGTTCAAGGGCACGCCCGGCTCGCAGGGCTGGTAGCCCTTACCCGCGGGAAGTGACCGGCGCGCCGGGACGTGCGCCCTCCCCGTTCCCGTCCCACAGCCGCCCGGGGCGGTGGGCGGCCATCCGCTCGGGCACTCCGGGCAGGTTCCGGCTCGCCCACCCGCATGCGACGAACTCCGCGCCAATGGCGACCTCTCGCGGCTCGGCGCACTCGGCAATCGGCATCCGCAGGGCACACTGGTAGCACCAAGAACTGCCGGGAGGCCGGATGAACTGGGCGTCATGGACCACGCGCGGGGTCTTCGCAGGGCGTGACGGTGTGCACACAGGTGAGAAGGGTCCCGTCCTCACCGGTGAGCTCGACATTCACACCACGTGGACCGAGGCCGACGGCCTGGCGCAGGTCACGGTGCAGTACAGCGGTGCGTCCGAGTGGCTGCCCATGGCCGGCAGCCCCGTCCCCTGCGCCGACGAGCAGGCCAGCCGTACCCTGCACGAGGAGGTCATCCGTGCCGTACGCGCCGGAGCCTCCTTCCCCCTGAGCACCTAGGGATCCCTGCACTCCGCCGGAGGCGCGGCCCACGGTCCGTCGCCGGGGGCCGGCCCCGACACGGTCCTGACCTCGGTCGGGGCCCGACGGCGGGGCCGGACGGATCTGCCGGTCGGGCCCCGCCGTCGTGCGTCGGCCCGAGTTCGGCGTCACCGCCGGCCGCGCCGCGGTCATGGTGTGTGACCACCTCGGCAGTGGCGGTGGGTCGCCCTACGTCCGGGGGTCGGCCGGTGGACGTTCAGGGTGGTACCGCGGTGCCGCTACCCCTGCGGGAGGTAGGCCTGCTTGGCGGCGCAGGTCCACACCGTCGGGCTGCCCAGGCCGTTCGCGTCCAGGAGGGTGCCGCCGACCCGGTCGTCGTCGGTGACGGTGTGGGCGCTGCCGCGACGGGGGCCGTCCCCGCCCGGCAGGGCCAGCACCGGCCCCTTGCCCGGCCAGTACGCGGGCTGGGTGCTCGCCGTCCAGAGCTCCTCGTAGGACGCCGCGTAACCGACTGCCACACCCGAGGTCGGGCTCGTGCCCTCCAGGGCCAACTCCGGCTCCCCCGCCAGCCGTCCGGGCTCGGTGGGCAGGGCGTCGTAGGGCTTCTTCCAGGTCGCCGGACGGTGCTCGCGCAGCTCGCGCCAGCTCGTCCGCTCGTGCCCGACCACCCGACCGCGTTCGTCGATGCCGGTGCCGACGGTGCTGTACACCTGCGCCTCCTCGTTCCAGACGCGGAGGCTGTACGGCGGGTAGCCACCGGCGGGCCAGACCACCGGGTGGAAACGCATGATGTTCTGGTCGTTGTCCTGGTCGTAGAACTCGGCGTTCACGTGGCCCAGGACGTCGCCCCGCTTGTTGATCGCCTTCACCGACAGCTTGCTGCCGGGGAAGGCGTCGGCGGGCAGCGGGAGTTCACGGACGACCTTGCCGTTCGCCCACTCCTTGGCGATGCCGTCCTCGCTCGTGACGATGCGTCCGCCCTCGTTGACGGCCACCGAGGACGCGTGGCGCCCGGGGGTGGTCAGCGTCTTCACCGCGGCGTCACCGGGGCGGTAGCTGAAGGCGACGGTGGTGTCCGTGTCGCGCCGGAGCGTGCCGACCATCAGCCCGCCATCGCTGACCGATGAGACCTGCCCGCCCGTCCACCCGTCGGGCAGGGGCACGGCGTGCACCGTGGTGCCCGTCCAGTACACGGGCAGGCCCTTGCTGGTGCCGACCGCCAGATCCGCCCGGCCGAAGTCCGACACGGTCCCCCCGTCCGCGACGGACCCGACGGGCAATGCCTGCAGGGTCCGGATCTCCGGTATGCAGCCGGCGGACGGCGCGGCCCCGGCCGGACCTGCGGCCGTCACCAACCCGGCCAGCACGGCTGCTGCGACGACTGCGACGGTGTTCTTCTTCCTCACGTGTGAGGCCCCCCTCGTGATCATGGCGTACTCGAACACACATACTGCCCGGCGATCCGGGGCGCTCGCACGTGTTTTCGCAGCCCGGACAACGATGTTGAGCAATTCGCCCGGCAGTGCGTCGGGGCTCCGCCCCGGTGCGAAACCCCGTCGATCCCCGCGCGTGGTGACGCATACGGTGCCTCCATGGCTGATCGGAAAACCAACACGCCCGACCACGACGACCCGCTGGTCCGGCTGCTCCGGCTCATTGAACCGCCTGCCGTCCTCGTCGACTCCCGTGGTGACTGGGCCGGCGCGGAGGCGATGCTCGGGACCCCGCTTCCCGACGACTACAAGCAGCTCGTCCAGGCGTACGGTTGGGGTGAGTTCTGTGACTTCCTCCGCCTCCGGACACCGTTCGGAACGAGCAGGCACAACGGCATCGAATGGCAGCGGGTCCACCCGACGGGATCCCGCGAACAGGACCACAGGCTCCACCCGTATCCGCAGCATCCCGCTCCCGGCGCACTGCTGATCTGGGGCACCACGATGGACGCCGACCGGCTGTGCTGGCTCACCGGCGGGGACCCCCAGGAATGGCCCGTCGTGGTATGGAGCAGCGAGGGCCGGTACGAGACCCACGCCATGGGCGCGGCCGAGTTCATCGAGAGCTGGACCCTCGGGGAAACGGATTCCGATGTGCTCGTGGGCATGGATCCGGGCCTGGCTCCCTGGTTCGACTCCTTCCGTCCGCGTACGCACCGGTGCCTGCGGCTGTCCGAAGGCCCCTTCTCCCACGCCGAACGCCTACGGCTCCTGCTCGAAGCACTGGCTCCCACTGCCGACCGGGGCTCATGGCGGTCCGAGCACGACGAGACGGGACAGGACCACTTCGCCACCCTCGATGACGACTGGCTGCTCACCTACGACGCCTCCGGGCCCCACCAAATCCGGGTCGAATTCCCGCCCGAGGAAAGCGGGCGGGTCGAGCAGCGCCTCCTCGGTGCCGTTCTCCACATGGGCTGCGAGGTCGTTGGGATCACGACCGCGGCCGGAACGTCGCTGCCGTCCTGGGACACGGTCACGGACGAGGATTGACAGGCCGTTCGGGCCGACCTACGGCTCCCGTCCACCGGCTCCCGGCTCCCGGCTCCCGGCTCCGACACGTCTTCCGGGGACGGGGGTTGCGGAGGTGGCGGTAAGGGGCTTTTAGGGGCGGAACAGGGGTCGGGTCCTGTGGTCCGCGGGTTGCCGGGCGGGAAGCATGAGGGGCGGCGTTTGCCAAATTGTCCGACCTACTCAGGAGTTGTTCATGCGACACCGCTTTGCTGCCGCCCTGGCCCTCGGGGCCGCTCTCGCCATCGCACCCGTGGCGACCGCTTCCGCCGCCACCGCGACCGCGACCGCGACCACGGTCACCGCCGATCAGTGCTTCAAGAACGGCGGCTTCTTCGGCGGATACAACAGTGACGCGAAGGCGTTCTGCACGCGCGGCGTGTACGACGGCATCCCGTTCGACAAGGACCCGAACCAGGGCTGGTGTCCCGAAGGCCAGCACATCGTCTTCCGATACCTCCAGGGCCTGTTCTGCGTCCCGAACGTGCCCACCGTCAAGGGCTGACCCCCGCCGCTCGGAGTTCGCTTGAGCCGACAGCCCCGCAGCAGACAGGCCGCTGCGGGGCTCGTGCGTACGCGAACTTTCCTCGCTCGCATGGAAGGATGCCGACTGCTCCCCGGACCGACGCGGGCAGGGCGGATCCGTGGCCCTGGTGGGCTACTTGGGTGGAGGACGCGTGGAAGAGGCAGAACCCGGGCGAAGTTCACCCTGCGAGGCGGCCGATCCGGCTGGAGGCCGGGCGGGTGGAGGCCCGGAGGATCTGCGCGAGCTCGGGTTCACCCGCTTCGGCGCGGACCGGCTCGGTACCGTCCCGGCGGGATCCCTCGCCGCCGATCTGGCCAGGATCCAGGAGGTCTGCTCGGCGCTGCCGCCCGATCCGTACGTGCCGGGAACGAACCGGTTCCGCCGGTACTCGCACGCCGTGCACCTACCGTGGAAGGGCGAGCTGTCCTGGATTCCCGGGGCCCCCGACCCCGTACACGGAACGGTCACGGACTTCTCGCAGGGCAGCGACGACCGTGAGCGCCTCCGCCCGAGACGCGCGCTCCCCGCCATCCCCGAGACCCTGCTCGACAACGCCCTGCTGCTGCGACTCCTGCACGGGGACGTCGAGCAGGCGCTGAGTGCGAAGGATCTGGGACGACGTCCCCTGTGGGTCGGTGTCCACCTGATCCGACTCGGCGTCGACGGGCCGGGGCAGGAGGCCGTGTCCTCACCGAACTGCCTCCATCAGGACGGAGGCTCGACCGGCACGTTCACCTTCGCCCATCTGATCAGCCGCACCAACGTCACCGGCGGGCAGAACGTCATCGCGACACCGGCCGGTGCGGGCCTCCAGCCCGACGACCCGTGGGCGGACATCCACGCCGCTTTCACCCTCACCGACCCACTGGACGGTTACGCGGTCCACGACCACCGGGTCAGCCACTACGTCGGCCCGGTCCGCGCGGGCTCCCGGCCGGGGCCCGGCGAACGGTCCGTCCTCATCGTCGGTATCGCCCCGTACGTTCCCCAGCTGTGAAGCCGGTGGCAAGACCGCGCCGCGGCCCGCACCCCACCGGCGGCCACCCGCCATCGGCTACCGGCCGGAGCCCGCGGCCCGCTTCGTCGTGAAGGCAAGTCTGCGCACCTCGGGCCAGTTCATCGGTGCCCCGGCACCGGCCCCGGGCCGGTGCCGGGGCAGCAGGACCCGCAGTGCTCCCGGCTCCACGTGACAGCGCACCGGCGCCGGCATCGTCAGGGACTCGCCGTCCACCCCGACCTGGATGACCGGACCGTCCGAGTCCACGACGACCTCGCGGACACGTGCCGAGGTCAAACCGCCGGCCCGGCCGTGACGCAGGATTCCCGCCGCCTGGGCGGCGTTGGTCACCTTCACACCCAGTACGCCGAGCGTGCCGGTGTCCAGCCGACTGCGCCTGCGGAGGCCCGCCGCGTCACCCCGGCCGTACGGATTGTTGCTCACCAGAACGGCCTGCGGACCGTCCACGGCGAACCCCGCGGCGCGCACACTGAGCCCGGGGCCGGTGTGGCCCGCGAGCAGGTCCGGCAACAGCGCCAGGATCGTACGGATCTTGTCGTCGCGGTACGCCGGGCTCCGGACCACCTCCGCGTACGTCCCGAAGGACGCGTTGTTCACGAAGGGCCGGCCGCCGATCCTGCCGAGGTCGACCCGGACCTCGACCCCGTCGGCCAAGGCGTCCAGGCAGGTCGCCGGGTTGCGCCGGTCCAGTCCGAGGTCCAGGGCGAAGTGGTTGCGCGTGCCCGCGCTGACGACCAGGAACGGTACGTCCCGCTCCGCGGCCACGCCGGCGACGAGGGCCTGCGTGCCGTCGCCACCCGCGACTCCCAGCAGGTCGGCCCCCTCGTCCACCGCCCGGCGCGCGAGAGCCGCGACGTCCTGGGGATGTTCCGGGTCGAGGAGCACCACGTGGGCGCCCATCGCCTCGGCCTTCTCGCGAAGGCGGAAGGAGCCGACCTTTCCCCCGCCTGAGCGGGGATTCATGATGATGTACGGCCGTCGCGGCGGCACGGCCGGCAGCTCGGGCATCCGGGACCGCCCCTCCTGGGCGAGCGCGGCGCGTCCGCACGCCGCGGCCAGCACCCACAGGAGGACCGAGCAGATCACGACACTGAGCAGTCCCACCCGCGAGAACCACACGATCACGGCGACGGGAGCCGCCACCAGCAACAGCGCCGCCATCCACCGAACGGGTCCCCGGTGCGACAGGACGAGCCAGGCGGCGACAGCGGTCAGGGACACTCCGACGAGCCCGACGCCCACCAGGACGAAGCTCCGGAGCCCGGCGAAGACCAGCATGACGATGAGGGCCGCCGCGCCGGACAGCAGGGCCAGACGTGCCTGGGCGTACATGCTCACGTGGGGGGCCTCCGTTCGACCACGCGTCTCCTCGTTCACGTCCTGAGGGCCGAGGGACTCCGCGTCCCGGGGGCCGCCGAGCCGTGGCTCACGGACGCTTCGCGGCGGACCGCCGGGGCTTGGCCGTCGCCGCGGTCTTCCTCGGTCGTGCGGGGCGCGGCTGTGCCGTCGGCGCCCGTTCTCCCTCGTCCGAGGTGCCCTGCGAGGTTTCCCGCCCGGCGCGGGCAGCCGTACGAGGTCGACCGGTCGTCCATTTCAGTTCGATCTCCAGCTCGATCTCGTCACCGTCCACCTCGATCTCGATCTCGCTGCGGAGCTCGTCGGGGACGCGCAGGCTCAGGACGCCCGAACCCAGCGTGACCTCGGCGTTCCCACCCTCCCTCAGTGCTTCGGCGAGCGCCGCGAGCTGCTCGGCCGCCTCGCTTCGGGACAACGAGCGTTTCTGTTCGAACTTGAGGTCCGACATGGTTCCTCCAGGACACGGAACACGTCTGACCGAACCGACCAGACACCTGCCATGGTCTGTTCCTGAGGCGCATCCCGCACGACCGCCCGGTCACACGGAGGACGATTCCCGGCGGCCCGGTGGTGTCCGTGCGCCGTGCGGGGCGCCCGGGGCGGATCTATGGTGGCAAGGAGCCCCGGCATCCGGCAGTGCTGGGAGCGCGAAGTCCCCCACCGCCCCGGCGGCTCGTCGGTACAGGGTGCTGCTCGACGGCCGTAGGGCCAGGCAGGAGGGCTCGGATGGACCGCCAATCGGGCACCGCGATGCGCGCGTCGCACCGGGCGAGCCCCGCGGAGCGGGCCGCACGTGGCAAGGAGGCCCGGCGCCGCTCGCCACGCTCGGGACACGCGGCGTACGAACCCCCGGCGCAAGGGCGGGACCCGCTGGCGGTCCTGGAGGCACAGTCCGCGACCCGGGTTCCCGAACTCGTACCGATCCGCTACGGCCGGATGACCGAGTCACCGTTCCGCTTCTACCGGGGCGCCGCCGCGATCATGGCCGCGGACCTGGCGGGCAGCCCCGACTCGGGGATCCACGCCCAGCTGTGCGGCGACGCCCACCTGCTGAACTTCCGATTGCTGGCATCGCCCGAGCGCGAGCTCATGTTCGACATCAACGACTTCGACGAGACGCTGCCCGGCCCGTGGGAGTGGGACGTGAAACGGCTGTCGGCGAGTTTCGTCATCGCCGGCCGGGCGAACGGCTTCGACGACGCCGAGCGGGCTCGCATCGTGAGCGGCACCGTGCGCTCCTACCGCGAGGCGATGATCGACTTCGCCCGCATGGGGAACCTCGACGTCTGGTACGCGAAGATCGACGCCGGACGCCTCAAGGAACTGGCAGCGGCCCGGCTCCGCAGGAAGGGCCGGCTGAAGCTCGACCGCGCCCTGGCAAGGGCGCGGTCGCGGGACACCCTGCAGGCGTTCGGCAAGCTCACCCGGTCGGTCGACGGTGACGCGATGATCGCGCCGGACCCTCCGCTGCTCGTCCGGGCCGCCGACCTCCTGCCGGACGCCGAACGCAGCCAGTTGGAAGAGCAGTTCAGCGGACTCATCGACCGGTACGGGCTGACACTGCCGTCCGACCGGCGACACCTGTTGGCGGACTACCGGCTGCAGGACGTCGCCCGCAAGGTGGTGGGGGTCGGCAGCGTGGGAACCCGGTGCTGGATCTTCCTGCTGCTCGGGCGGGACGGCGGGGACCCGTTGCTGCTGCAGGCCAAGGAGGCCGGCCCTTCCGTGCTCTCCGACCACCTCGGGACCGGCCAGTACCGCAACCAGGGCGAGCGCGTCGTCGCGGGACAACGACTGATGCAGGCGACGAGCGACATGTTCCTGGGTTGGGAGAGGGTCGACGGGATCGACGGCAAGCGTCGCGACTTCTACATCCGCCAGTTGCGCGACTGGAAGGGCATCGCGATGCCGGAGACGATGTCACCCGCACAGTTGGCGACGTTCGGCGAGGTCTGCGGCATCACACTGGCCCGCGCCCACGCGCGGTCGGGCGACCGGATCGCGATCGCCTCCTACCTGGGCAGCGGCGACTCCTTCGACCGGGCCCTCGTCCACTTCGCCGAGGAGTACGCGGACCAGAACGAGCGTGACCACCGGACACTGGTGGACGCGGTGCGCACGGGACGCCTTCCGGCCGAGCAACTGCCGACGGACTGAGGGCACGGCCCCACCGAGCCGACGGCTCAGATTTCAGCAGCAGATCGTGATCCTGGAGGCCGAGGTCGTAGCTCCCCGGTAGCCTGCCCGCGTGGCTGAGACCTGGAACGAAGAGCAGTTGATTGCGGACGGCTTCGAGCGTGTGTACGCCGAATTGGACTGGTACGACGGACCGCGCGCCGGCCTTGCTGACGTCGACGGGAAGCCGCACTACTTCCAGAACCACGACTACGACCACCGCGATGGAGCCGATGTGTACCAGGTCTGGCCCGCGAGCGAGGCGGCGGTGGAGCTGGAGCGCGAGCAGTGGGCGATCTTCGCCCGGTGGAACGAGCGTCATGAGGCCGGCGAGGTCGGACCGGAGAGCCATCCGGGCCACGGCGGAATTGACGCCCGTTATGACGAGCTGGAGCTGCTGCTGGCGCCGCACCACCAGGCGCCGGACAGCGCGCGTCGGCTTGTGGGTGAGCTGCGGTTCGATGCCGGCACTCGCTACCGGGTCGTGGGGCTCGATTACTGGTTTCGGTGGCGTCCGAGCAGGTGAGGCCGCCGTTGATCATTGGGTGCTGTGCGGATCATCAAGGATCACGCGGTGATCTCGGAGTCCACGGCGACAACCCGCAGCCGCGGACCGCCCTGGAACACCGCCGGACTTGCTACGTCCTGGCCGTGTCCAGCACCCACCCGTCATCACGCCCGCCGGGAAGTTCCAGTCCAAGACCCTGGCCGCGCGGATGCCGAAGCGGTCCTGGCAGCGGCTGTCGACCGGCGCGGGCGCGAAGGGCGAGCGGTACTACGACTGAGCCCGGATCGACATCCACGGCCGCATCGGTCGGCTCGGTGAGTGGTGTCTGCTGCCCCATCCGACCCGTCACACCGTTGAACTGGCCATCTACCGCTGCTTCTCACCGCGCCCGCCATCACCACAGCCGCCCAACGCCGCGACCGACCCGCCCCCGACGGCCTGAGCCCCATGACCGGCAATGAGATCGAGCACCTGTTCGCGGCACTGATATGCCCAGCCCACGACCTCGCACGCCGCCTGCCCTGGTCACACTCGCGACGCCGGCATCAAGCTCGCGCCCGCCGGTGCAACCACCGGCATCAAGCGGCTGTCCAGCCATGAAGATCACGATCTACGGCTGGGAGTATGGGGCCATGTCAACGCTGCGATCCGACAGCTTCACGGCGGAAAAATCCGCGAGGATCCGCGCGGATCGTGCCAGTGTGAGGGTGTGACCAGGATCGATGGGGCGGATGGGTTCGTGGCTGGAAGCACCGATGGGTTCGGAAGTCTCCACCCCTATCGAATTCGGGGACGAGACCGCAGCGCGGTGATCCTCTGGAGGGGCGGCAGGGGCGACGAACCCGATCAGGTGCTGGCGCTGCCGGAGGGGGATCGCTATCGGGTACCGGTGTTCACGACCGTCCGACGGGCACGGACGTACGCGAACCGGCAGGGGCCGAGGCCCGCCGCTTCCTCCGAGGCCAACACTCTGGATTTGGCCCGTGTCCAGTACTGGCTTGAGGCTCCGGAGCGTCGGCGGGTCCCCTCGGGGCCTGTGCTGGAGGCATGGAACTTCTTCGAGGACCTGTCGCGCGGACTCCGAGGAAACGACCGGCTGCCTCGGCAAAGCGCTCCGCACGACAGCGCCTACGAAAAACTGTTCGCGGACGAGTGCGTCGAATGGACTCCCGCGGAACACGCTGCGGCATGGGAACTGCTGTCGGTCGGGGTGGAGTTGTGGAACTCATGCCCCGTGATCGTGAATCCCCCCTTGCACGTGGCCCTCCGCGATCACGGTGCGGCGTCGGTGTCCACGCGGGGAAGGCAGGAGGCCTCGATCGAATCGGCGAGAACGGCAGGAATCGCGAGCGCGAGCGGAAGTCTCCGGTCGTAGCCGACCGCTTCCCCGGCTCACGGGGTGCAGGCCTCGGCGATCGACCTGCTGTTCTCGTAGAGGTGGTGCCGAGTGATCCGGCCGTCCTCGACGGTGAGGTGCAGCGCGAACGGGCCCTCGAAGGACTTTCCCGTCGCACGCACGGTCCCTGACAGGTGCCCCATCAGGACGGCTTCCGTGCCGTCGACGAGGAAGGTGTCGACAGAGGCACGCGCCTCTTCGGGCACGGTGTGCTCCAGCAACTCCGTGAGCTGGGCGGCACATTCCGCGGCGGTGGACCGCGGACGGATCCACGGGACGCCGGGGTTCTCGGCCAGCAGCCAGTCGACCTCGCCGGCGAAGAGTTCGACGAGCCGCCCGATGTCCCCGGCCGTCCGGGCTGCGAGGAACTCCTGCACCACTGCACGGGTTGCTGCGGCAACGGAATTCGTGGTGGTGTTCGCACGCGGTGTGTTCACGGTGGACCGGACGGACATGGCGCTCTCCTCGCGGCTGCGTTACCGACGGTGTTTCCGTCGATGTGCTCGATCCTGCCGGTGGAGGAGACCGTGGTCGATTACCCCAGGGGTCATGAGCGGCCGACGGGGACGGGCGCACCTGTTGCGGTGGAGCTCCGGCCGTGAACGGCTACCCTGTCGAGGATCTCGTCGGCGGCGCGTGTCGTCACCGCGATCATTCAGCAGTTCGGACCGGCCGGGCACATGAAGGAGCAGAACACATGCGCCTGGTGGGCATTGCCTTCTGGGCATTGCCTCGGGGCCGGTGGGACGAGCGTGTGGGGTTGCGCGGGACTTCTCCGTGCACCGCGACGAACCTGCTCCAACGGCTTGCAGGGGGGGCACATGAACAACAAGGTCAAGGGGCTCGCGGTGGTGATCGCCGGGCTCGGCGTTCTGGCGGCCGGGGGGCTGCTTTCTCCGGATGGCACAAGCTCCACAGGCAGTGGTTGGAAGCCGGAGCCGGACTCCGGTGCGCCGAAGTACACCGGTCCGGACCCCGTTCAGGAGGACGTTCTCCAGGACTTCGGTTCCGTGGCGGCGTCGGCAGGATTGGGACCCGGTATCGCCGGCGGCGGTGTGGTGAACGCGGCCGGGTGCGTGGCGGCCCAGAACCACATGGGCTCGACGAGCGACGCGCAGCTGGCCGTCATCGTGGACCGGCTGGCGGACCGCGGCTGGCGCATCACCGAACGCCGGACCGCCACCCCCGTGGCGGTGGCCCTGGCAAAGGGCACCTGGAGCCTGGTCGTCACTCCCGACCCGCCGGGCGGGACCGCGTACCTGTCGCTCGTGGCGGTCCGCGCCACTCCCGCCTGCGAGGAACAACTCGCCGCCCCTTGACCTGAATCGAGGTCAGTGCGGGATGCGCCGGGCCGGGCGGGTGACGATCTCCTCGCGGAACTCGGCGATCCGCGATTGGACCTGACGCAGCAGCGAGGTGTCCTCGATGCGGTCCAGGTAGAGGCAGCGCGCCGCCAGGGCCGGCAGCTCGAAGGCGAAGCACAGCGACATCAACGGGTTCACGAACAGCTCGCCGCCGCGGGTGCGCTCGGTGAACCGGACGTCGCCGAACGCACCGCGCACGGCCGCCGCGATGGAGCCGTTGACGATGCTGGGACGCTCGGGAGTGTGTTCCTGGGCGTGCGCCACCGCGTCCAGGTAGAGGGCGCCCTCACGGGTGGCCCGCGGAACCGAGAACGCCCCGAGGTACGCCCCGTCGCGTTCCAGGGCCGCGATGTTCTCCAGTACCAGACCGTGGCTGACGCCGTGGTAGGCGTCCACGCCGAATCCGACGGACACGACGAGGCGCTCCGGTACGTCGTCCAGCGCCGCCAGCGCCGCAACGCTCGTCAGGTCCTCCTCGGGGGTGCCGAGCCCGGCTTCGTCGCCGCGCATCAGAATGTCCGTGCCCCCGTCGACCAGGACGATCGCGTCGATGCCGTGGAGGTCGATCAGGGCCCGGTAGGCGGCGCGCAGGGGCTGCACCCCGACCTGTGGGAAGGCGTACACCGTGGACGGGTAGCCGAGGCGACGGAGCCACTGGGCGAGGGTCCGCTCGGGGAAGTAGGCCTGGTGGGGTGCGGTCTCAGGGGTGATCGCGGCGAGGTCGGGTGCCACCCAGTCCTCGGTCGGCAGTCCGGCGAGTGAGCTGAAGGAGAGGTTGGCCAGGTGAACGTCCTTGCCCTGGTGCATGAGGGAGAGCGCGATGGGGAGTCCGGAGTAGATGTCGAACCCCCCGCCCGCGCCGGTGACGAGGACGCGTTCGGCGCTGTCGAGTCGGGCGAACAGCGGGTTGGTGTGGAGGGCGGTCATGCCGCTCATTGTGGAGGGCCCGCGCGGACCGCGCCCCGGAATTTCCCGGGTGGCCGCAGGGGCGACGCCGTGCGGAGCGGCAATGGGCGCACCGATCACGACCGGAGTTCCTCAGGCCCTCGCATCCGGACGGGGCGTCGGCACCGCACCCGTGCCGGTGCGCCACCGGTGCTCAGCGCGTTCGGCTCGCGCGGTGTGCCGAATCGCGGTTTCGTGGTGGGAGGGGCTCACGCCACACCCCGACGCGGTGTGCGGGTCGGCAGGAGCCCAACGCAACGGAGGCAGGAGCCCAACGCAACGGAGGAGGGCCGGCCATGCCCCTGTCCGTACCGACCGGCGGCCGCCGGTACCGCGCGGCCGGGCTCGTCGCCGCAGCGGTCTGCTCGACGCTGCTCAGCTGTCCCGGACCCGCCGCCGCGCAGGAAACGCCGTCGCCGTCGCCGAGCGTCCCGCGGCTCGACTGGCGGCCCTGCACGCCCGGCAGCCCGTACGACTGCGCCACCGCCCGCGTCCCCCTCGACCACTCCGCCCCCGCCGGCCGCGCCATCGACCTGGCGGTGGTCCGCAGGAAGGCGACCGACGGCGCACACCGCGTCGGAACGCTCTTCGTGAACCCCGGCGGACCGGGCGGGCCCGGGACGGTGCAGGTCCCGCAGAACTACGACTCCGTCCCCAAGGAACTGCGGGAACGGTTCGACATCGTCAGCTGGGACCCCCGAGGCATCGGGAACAGCACGGCGGTGAACTGCTTCGCCGACGCCGAAGAAGCCGGGGCATGGGGGCGTACCAAGCCGGTCGGCTTCCCCGTGGGTGAGAAGGAACGCACCGCCTGGATCGACGCCTACGAGGACCTCGGCCGGCGCTGCGAGAAGCGCGACGCCGATCTCCTGCGCCACGTGTCGACCGCCGACACCGCCCGGGACCTCGACCTGCTCCGGCAGTCTCTGGGAGAGCAACAGCTCAACTACTTCGGCGTCTCCTACGGCACGATACTCGGCGCCACCTACGCGAACCTGTTCCCCGACAAGGTCCGCGCCATGGTCCTGGACAGCAACATCGCGCCCTCCGCGTGGACGAACGGCGGCCGTGCCGACGCCCGGACCCCCACCTTCCTGCGCATGGGCTCCGACCTCAGCGCCTCCGCCACCCTGAACAAGTTCCTCGATCTGTGCGGATCGGCCACCACGGCCCGCTGCGCCTTCTCGGCCGGCGGTCCTGAGGCGACCCGCGCGAAGTTCGACCAGCTCATGCAGCGCCTCAAGGTCCGCCCGATGGACACGTGGACCTATGCCAGGACGGTCGCCGACACGGTCAACGGCCTCTACATCGTCGACCCGGGCTGGACGGACCTCGCCCGCCGCCTCCAGGACCTGTGGGAGGGGCGGGCCCCGAAACCGGCCGCGCTCCCGTCCCCTCCGCCCGTCGCCGACCCCGAGCCGTACCTCGGCGACGAACAGGCGATGGCCGTGTGGTGCGGCGACAGTCCCAACCCCCGTGATCCCGCCGCCTACCACGCCCTGGAGGAAAACAGCGCCGAGCGGGCGGGCGACGCGGGCCGCTTCTGGACCTGGGCCGGAGAGCCGTGCGCCACCTGGCCGGCCCGGGCCGCCGACGGGTACACCGGACCGTGGAACAACCCCACCGCACACCCCGTCCTCGTCGTCGGCACCACCTACGACCCCTCCACCTCGTACGCGGGTTCGCGGGCCATGGCGAGGGAACTGGCGAACGCCCGCCTCCTCACCCACGACGGGTACGGCCACACCGTCCTGTTCAACAACTCCAGTGGCTGTGTGAAGGCGTACGAGAGCCGCTACTTCATCGACGGCACGCTGCCGCCCCCCGGAACCACCTGCCGCCCGGACGAGCAGCCCTTCTCCTGATCCCGCTGAATCCGGTCCGGGTCGATCGATGCCGCGCACGATGACGTCCGGCCCGATCAGGTGGCATCCCATGCCATCCGGCAGCGATCGGCCCGAGAACGACGCGCCGCGAAATCCGGGTTCACCTGCCGGCGCTTCTGACGAAGGCCTGCGGCGGACCGGCGCGGGCGCCTTCCGGGAGTCCGTCCCGGCCGGGCGCCCGCACCGGCCCACACGCCGGCCCCGACGGTCAGGGGGCGTCGATGAGTACCCGGCCGTCGGTGGGCACGATGGCCGCGAGCCCGTTCGCGTACGCGTTCTGCACGCGCGTCCGCTCCGTCGCATTGGGCACGGCGTTGGCGCAGGCCGTACCGGCGCTGGACCCGGACATCAGCTGGGAGCACGGTCCCGGCTTGGTGTCCGGCAGGCCCAGGCTGTGGCCCAGCTCGTGCGCGGCGATGCGCGTCTTGTCGTACCCCTGGCTCACGGCTTGCGAACCGAGTTCGACGCGCACCTGCCGCCCGGGGCGCACCGGGCCGAGTGTGGCCTGCGGCCAGCCGGTGGTCGCCACGATGACGATCTCCGCCCGGACTCCGGGCGCGGCCTCCACCAGCCGCACGTTGCTGACGTTCGCGTTCCAGGAGGCCACGCCGGCCGCGATGGCCGCCTCCCAGCCGCCGGCCCGACTGTCGTCATAGCGGAGCGTCACCACCGCCGCGGTGGCGTCCGGTGCGGGTGCGGGTGCCGCCGTCGCGGCGGTTGCCGCCGCGAGGACCAGCGCGGCGGCGGAGGTGCCTGCTTTCAGCCAGATGCCCAGGGACATGGTCGTCTTCCTTCACGCGTGGGGGGCCCGGCCCCTCGGCGGAGCCGGGGCACTGGAGACGCCGCCACCGCCCGCCTGTTGCCCGCGCGTTCGGACAGCCGCCCCTCCGGAGCCCTAAGAAGGTAGCCCCACTCCCCCTCAACCCGTCATGCACCTGCCAGCCAATTCCGGCAGGAACTCCGGCCGACGCCCGGTGAGCGGGCACCGCCACCCGGGGCCGACGCGGACTCACCCGACCAGCGAGCGGACCTTGGCGTCGGTACTCGGCGATGGCTGCGCGATCCGGTCAGCGCTTCGCCTTCGTCCAGGGTTTGACCCCGAGCCTTCCCGTGGTTCCGAGGTCGAGGTTCGGGGTCACCACGACCGGGTCGGCACCGGACTTCGCGCGGACCCGCACGTGGGGGATGTTCGTAGGCGTGCCGGACTCGGTGGTGTTGCGCCAGACCAGACCGGAGATCGCCGACTCACCGGGCTTGAGCGTGACGGGCCGGGGTTGCTCGTCGGGCCCGGCACCGGTGGTGATCTCGCCGCTGCCCTTGAGGATCCTGATGCCGTCGACGGGCTTGAGTTCGCCGTCCAGGAGCTCCAACAGGGGGTAGCCCTCGACGGCGTAGTCGCGCGTGCCGCAATTGTCGAGGTGCAGGCCCACGACGCGCAGGCCCATGGCCGCATCGCCCTGGTCCACGCTGACACGGATCCCTGAAGCGGGGCACGTGCCCGGATCGGTGGGCGCCTCGCTCGCGGGGACCTTCGCCACTTCGAGCACCTTGGCCCGCGTGATCCGTGGCGCGGCCGGCGGCAGTTCCCCGGCCCGGACGGTGCCCCGTACGGTCTTCCCGGGGCCGACGTCGCGGACGGTCGCCGTGCGGTTCGTCAGTGCCTGACCATCGCCGCTGACGAAGGTGAACACGATGGTGTAGGTCAGGGCCTCGGCGCCCGTGTTCGTGACTTCGTAGGCCGCGCCGACGCCCGCGTCCGCGGGCAGGCCGTCGGCGGAGACCGAGTGGCCGCGGGAGGCGGAGGCGGAGGGCTTCGGAAGGGTCAGCGCGGTGACCTTCACGCCGTCCTTGCCCGGGTCGTCGACCTGGGTACGGGACGTCGGATCGGACGCGTCGGCACTCCCGGTGCCGCCCTGCTCGGTCCCGCATGCCGTGAGCAGCACAGCGGTCGCGGCGAGGGCCGACAGGAAGGGAGCGGTGCGGGCACGAGCCGGACGTAGGGGGGCGGTTCTCAGCATCCAGTCATCCGATCAGGAGATGGGCCCCGTGCCTGTGGCGGAGGGCACAGTTCCTGTCATAGGGGTGTCACAGGTTCGGGGCACGGTCCATGGCTCAGGCCTGACGGTCCCATGGGGGGGGAGGAAGCGGCCCTGATCATGCGCGTTCCCTGGGGCGTACCGTTGCACCAGGTCACGAGGTGGGAACGGGCAGGATGAGGGACTTGGACACCGAGGGGAACACGGACTTCGCGCTGCTCCGTGGTGCGACAGGCTTCTTCGTGCCGGGTGACGGTCCGCTCCCGGACACCGACCTGAGGGTGTTCCGAAGCGCGCTGCATGCCGCCGCCCGAGTCGTCGGGGGCCGGGTGGGCGAGGTCGAGGAGCAGGCGTACCCCCGCACCTTCCATACCGCGTCGGTCATCGATCGCACGGGCGAGAGCGTCGTCCTGTGCCACGGCCATCACCCGTGGATCGCCTTCGCCGAGGAACGCCGCGATTGGTACCTGGAGGAGTTCCGCCGCCCTCCGTCGTGGGCCCGCGCCTTCACCGAAGCAGGTTTCGCGGTTCTGAGCAGCGAGCAGCTCGCCACACCTCTCTCCGCGATGGACACTTCAGTGCTCACGCGGGGCGAGTGGCGCCAGATCCGCTCCTACGGCATCACCACGTTGGGCGGGGTGCTCTTCAACTCGTGGGCTTGACTGCCTGTCCGGCCGGTTCCTCGGATTCGCCGACCGGACACGACCTCCCCGTGGGAGGTCCCACGTGCCGATGGCCTCGACCGTCAGTACTCCTCGTCCGGGTAGTTCCACTCCAGCACCACCGTCGCCGACGGCGCGACCTCCTTCACGTACCAGACGACGGACTCCTCGAATTTCGGGCACCACAGGTAGGAGCGGCTCACGATGAGCGGGAAGTCGGTCCTCCCCTCGACGAGCCAGGCGTCGCCGTCCTTTTCCGCCGTCACCCCGACCTGGTCGGCGATGCTCTCGTCCCGCAGCAACTCCCGGAGCTCCGCGACGATCGCTCGCGCCTGCGCCTCGTCGGCGACGGTCGACACCCGGAGATCGAATCCAATGTTCACTGACATGCCGGGCAGGCTAACCGATCGATTCCCGCCATCGTGTTCGGTCCGGCCACGGGCGTTGCGTCGAGCTGGTGGCTGTCGTGGTGCTGCGGCAGACTGGTCGATCCCCTACCGAGAGGCGCGCCCCGGTGTCAACGGACAAGCTGCCCATGGACCTTGATGCGTACACGGAGCGGACCCGGACCGGTCCGTGCTTCGTCTGTGCCTTCCTGGCGGGGAACCCGGACTACCCGCACGAGACGGTTTTCGAGGACGCCGCTCACGTGGCGTTCCTGGACCGGTGGCCCACGGTGCCGGGAAAGGTTCTCGTCGCACCCAAGGCACACGTCGAGCACGCCGTCCGCGACCTGAACGAGGCTGCCTACGGTCGGCTCATGTTGTTCGTCCGGGAGATCGCCCTCGCCGTCGAGGCCGTCTGCGAGCCGGAGCGCACCTACCTCTACTCGCTCGGCAGCCAGCAGGGCAATGCGCACCTGCACTGGCACATCGCCGCTCTGCCCCCCGGCGTCCCCTATGCCGAGCAGCAGTTCCACGCGCTGATGACGGAGAACGGGGTCCTGGCCCCGTCACCGGACCAGGCGGCGGCGCTGGCCGCAGACCTGCGTGCGGCGATCATCGCACGGGGAGTGCTGGGGCCCGGGTGACCGACGTCGCGTCACCGTTCCGCAATGGCAGCCCGGCCGGCGCGGCGGAGACGGGACCGTCGGTGCACGGGTGACGGGACTCACGCGGGACTTGGAGACCACTACGGGTGACGGCCGGGTCGCCCCGTCGGTCCGCGACTCGATTCGCCGTCGAGCGGAAGCCGACCTCGACGCCGGCCCCGTCGCAGCCGCCCGCGACCTGGCCCGGCTCTTGAGGCTGATCGGCGAGAACCACGCCTCGGGGCTCCTGGGAGCGCTCCTCCCCCAGGAGGAACTCAAGGATCTTGACCCGGTCACGAACCGGATCGCGTTGCGCGAAACCGGCTTGGCGGAAAGTGGATGCCGGCGCACCGATGAGTTCTGCGGCGTTCAGCGGTCCAACCTGTGTAAGCCCGAAACGCTCCACCAGCCGCCCCGGAAGGGTGAAGACGATGAAGTACATGATCCAGATGAACGTGCCCGCCGATCAGTGGGACGCCGTCATGTCCGGGTACTCGCAGGAAGACATGGAGGCGATGTTCGCCCACATGAATGCCCTCAACGAGGACCTCACCGCCGCCGGGGAGTGGGTCGACGGGCAGGGCCTCGGTGGCCCCTCCCTGGTCAAGACGGTGCGGGCCGGAGACGACGGGCGCCCTCAGGTGACCGACGGACCGGCTCACCCCGGCTCCATCCTGGCCGGGTACTGGGTGGTCGATGTCCGGAGCGAGGACCGCGCCCTGGAAATCGCCGCCCGGGCATCGGCGTGCCCGGGGGCGGGCGGGAAGGTCGGCAACGACCCGGTCGAAGTGCACCCGATCCCCGCGGATCCGACCCAGGCCTGATCCGGGACACGGAGGGCCCTGATCCGTTGGAGATGCCGAGCAGCGCCCGGTCCGCAGCACGGGCGTACGGGGTGGGCGGCGCATCGTCGACGGCGTGCCGAGGGGGTGACCGGTGGCGGCGGCACGTCGTTGTCCCGGCATGCGCGTGCACGTGATGCTGCCGGGCACCGGAGGACGGGAGTGGTGTCGAAGCGGTCCGCCGCCGCAGGGGGGCGTCTCCCCCGCGACGGCCGGTACCGGGAAGCGGCGGAGCGGCCGTCGAAATGACACGCCGCGTTTGCGGGGCCGTATCCCGGCAACACTCCGTAGTTGCAGGCGGTCGAAACCCGACGGAAGGCAGGAACGTGACCCTCGATACCCGGCTCGACCTCGTCGCGGCCCTCACCCCGGTCGCGTCGCGCGCCCTCGTCGCGACACCCGCCCCGGCCCTCGCACCCCCGCGTGACGCGATTCCCTTCCCGGACCTGCCGCCGCCCCGCCGGCACCTCCTCGCGGGACGCGTGCGGCCTCAAGGCCGTCCGCGGCCGTCGGCCCTCCTCACCCTCGGCCCCACCAGGACTTCGCGATGAGCACCGTGCCCCACAGCCCGCTCCAGGTGTCGTGTGCCGTCGCGCAGGACACCGTCCGGGTCCAGCTGTCCGGCAACCTCGATCACACGTCGGCCCACGTCCTCCTGGGCGCCGTCACCCGGGTGCTCGCCGAACATTCCGGCCTCCGCGAGGTCCGCCTGCACTTCACGGACGTCGATGACGTCGATTCGACGGGACTGGCCGAACTGCTGATGATCCGACGGCAGACCGACGCGTCCGGCATCCGACTCCGCCTGGAGAACCGGCCCCTGCGCCTCGAACGCCTCCTGCACCTCACCGGAACCCTGGACTACCTCACCGACGCCGACGGTCGCGGCGCCGCCATGTCGGAGTAGTCCCGAAGGGCCCGCTCCGGCAATGCCGACGGACACCACTGACACAGGCGACGGGGGCCGGCCCGCCCGGGCGTCCGCGAGGCCCGCGTCGCCACGGCGTCGAGGGCCTCGCGGTCAGCCGCCCGACAGGCGGTAGGCGTCCCGCGCCAAGGTCAGGGCGATCAGGTCTCGGGGACGGGACAGGGACGTCGAGGTCAGGTGTTCCAGCCGGCGCAGCCGGTTGAATACCGTGTTGCGGTGGCAGTACAGGCGGCTCGCAGCGCGGCCCGCCGAGCCCTCCGCCGCCAGCCACGCGTCGAGGGTCTCCAGCAGCATCGCCCGGTCCGCCGGGTCCAGGTCCAGCAGGGGGCCGAGGACCGCGTGGACGAGTTCCGCCGAGAGTTCGGGCTGGCGCACCACCAGCGCGGTGGGCAGCCGGTCGGCCAGCTGCACCAGTACCCGTTCCTCCTGCCCGCAGGTGCGGAGCGCGGTCTCCGCCAGTCGGCGGGCCCGGCCCAGTTCGGTGAGTCCCCCCACCACCGGGCTGATTCCGCCCGGCCCCGGACAGCGGTCCGCGAGCTCCGCCACCAGGTCGCCCGGTGAGGAGTCGCCCAACGCCACCACGGCCAGTTCCCGATCGGTGCGCATCCGCCAGAACAGTCTCATGCCGTTCGCCGCCGCCACCCGGTGCACCGATTCGCCCCGGTCCGCGGGCAGCACCACCACCACGTACCGGCCCTGCTCGGGCAGGTCCAGGGCGAGTGCCACCTGGGCGGCCAGGGCCGGCGCGCCCTCCCCCTCCAGCAGGGCGTCCAGGAGGACCTGCACCCTCTCGTCGCTGCGCCGGCGCATCTCCACCTCCGCGGTGCGGTAGGCCTCGGCGGTCGCGGTCGCCTGCTGCTCGATACCCGCCCACATGGCCCCGGCCGCGCGGGCCAGCACCGGCAGCGCCTCCGGATCCTTCTCCGTGACGATGTCCAGCAGCGCGTCCCACGTCAGCCGCCCCGCCCGGCGGTAGGCGTGGAGGAGGAGGTCCAGCGGGAGCCCCTGCTCGGCGCGTCGGCGGCCCAACTCCTCGGCGTACGCCAGGTCCTTGCGGGGCGCCGACCGGCGGGCCGCGAAGGCCTCGATCCCGTAGTGCATGGCCTCGCTGATCTGTTGCCAGTGCTCGTCGCGCGGGACGGCCAGGTCGAACAGTGGCGAGTGCTTCGCCAGATCCTCGATCAGGTGGTCGGTGAGTCCGGGGATGTCGGCGATCAACACGTCCGCCGCCGACAGCAGGACCGACCATTCCTCTTCCGTGCGCGTTCTGCGTCCGCCGCCCATGGCCGCCGAGAATGTCATCCGCCGCCGCTGCCGTCAGGGGCGCGCGCATCAGGTCTGTGCCGGTGCACAACGCGTTCCGGTTCCGGCTGGTCATCGGCAGCGATTCCGCATCCGGGCGTGGACGGCCGCCCCGCGCCGATGTTGGGGTGTGCGCCAGCACACAGACCGTACGCAGCCCACTCGAAGGACCTTCGGGGCCGTCGGGGGCCGTTCGGAGGAAGGAGGAGTACGTGGGTTCGCTACAGGTGCGCGCACTGTCCGTCGGCTACGGGCCGGTCCGGGCCCTGCGCTCGGTGTCGCTCGACGTGCCGGCCGGCGCGGTGGTCGTCGTGCTCGGCGGGAACGGCGCGGGGAAGTCGACGTTGCTGCGCGCGGTGTCACGGACGCTCGGGTTCCACCGGGGTGCCGTGACGGACGGGAGCATCACCTTCGACGGCAGGCCGCTGGACGGGCTCGGTCCGGACCGGGTCGTCGCCGCGGGAGTCGTGCAGGTTCCCGAGGGGCGACAGGTGTTCACACGGATGACCGTCGCGGACAACCTGCGGGCCGGGGCGCTGGGCGGCCGGGCGGGGTCCCGGGCGGACACCGCCCGCTCCCTCGCGCGGGTCCACGAGCTGTTCCCCGTACTGGGCCGGCGGGCGCGGCAGCGCGCCGGGCTGCTCTCCGGCGGCGAGCAGCAGATGCTCGCCCTGGGGCGCGCCCTGATGGCCCGTCCCCGCCTGCTGCTGCTCGACGAACCCACCCTCGGGCTGGCGCCCCGGATGGCCGCCACCATCGCGGAGACCATCACCGAGATCAACGCCTCGGGTGCCTCGGTCCTCCTCGTCGAGCAGAACGCCGCGCTGGCGTTGCGCCTCTCCTCCCACGCGTACGTCCTGGAGGTCGGTGAGGTGACCCTCGACGGCCCGGCGGCCGAGCTGGCCGGCTCGGACGAGGTGCGGCGCCGCTACCTCGGCATCACCGACGGGGACGGCTCCGCGGTCGCTCCCGCCGGGGAGCGGCGGGAGTTGGGCCGGTGGTCGGCGTGAGCGCGTCCCCGTCCCCTCCCCCGCCGCTGACCGTCACCGACGTCACGGTCCGTTTCTCCGGCCTGATCGCGCTCGACTCCGTTTCCTTCACGGTGGAGCCCGGCAGCGTCCACGCCGTCATCGGTCCCAACGGCGCGGGCAAGTCGACCTGTTTCAACGTGCTGTCCGGGGTGTACCGGGCCTCCGCCGGCCGTGTCCGGTTCGGGGAGGCCGAGCTCACGGGCCTCGCCCCGCACGCCGTCGCGGGCCTCGGCATCGCCCGTACCTTCCAGAACCTGGCGCTGCCGCCGCACACCACAGTCGCGGACAGTCTCCTGCTGGGTCGCCACCGGCTGATGCGGTCCGGGTTCCTGGCCGCGGGGCTGCGGCTGCCGGCGGCCGCGCGTGAGGAACGTCGGCATCGCGAACGGGTGCGGGAGATAGCCGAGTTCGTCGGACTGGAAGGGGACCTGGCGGCGCCCGCGGGTTCCCTCCCGTACGGGAAGCAGAAACTCGTCGAATTGGCCCGGGCGCTGTGCATGGAGCCGCGGTTGCTGCTCCTCGACGAGCCCGTCGCCGGCATGACGGCGGACGAGAGGCACCGTACGGCGGCCGTCATCGCGGGCGTGCGCGACGGCCTCGGCATCTCGATCGTGCTGGTCGAACACGACATGGGGGTGGTGATGCGGCTCGCGGACGCGGTGACCGTACTCGACTTCGGCAGGCGCATCGGCGGCGGAACCCCCGCGCAGGTGCAGAACGATCCCGCGGTGATCCGCGCGTACCTCGGTGAGGAGGAGCCGGCGGCATGACCACTTTCCTCGAACTGCTCCTCGGTGGGCTCTCCATGGGCTCCGTCTACGCGCTGATCGCGCTCGGTTTCGTGGTCATCTTCAAGGCGACCGAGGTGGTCAACTTCGCGCACGCCTCGCTGCTGCTGGCGGGCGGGTACGTCACCGCGACGCTGCACGAGGAACTGGGCTTCTGGCCGGCCCTCCTGACCGGCGTCCTCGCGGCGGCGGTGGTGGGGTCGGCGATCGAGTTCCTGGTGATGCGACGCTATCGGGGCCAGGACCAGAGCGTGCTGGCCATCGTCACCATCGGCGTCGACATCCTCCTCATCACCGACCTCACCCGACGCATCGGCACGGACGTGCTCTCGCTCGGCGATCCGTGGGGCGATCGCGTCGTGCACCTCGGTCCGGTCACGGTGCCCCAGACGAGGATCGCCGCGATCCTCGCCGCGGGCCTGCTGATCACGGTGTTCATGCTCGTGTTCCGCCACACTTCTTGGGGCGTGGCGATGCGCGCCGCCGCCGAGCGGCCCGAGACGGCCGCGTTGATGGGCGTCCGGCTGGGTCGGGTCTCGCTCGCGGCCTGGGCGGTGGCCGGGGCCCTGGCCGCCGTGGCCGCCCTGTTCCTGACGGTCTTCCCCACGCCGGGCCTGGAGCGGGCCACCTCCCTCGCCGCGCTCAAGGCCTTCCCGGCGGCGATCCTCGGGGGTCTCGACTCCACGTCGGGCGCGCTGGCGGGCGGGCTGATCGTGGGCGTCACCGAGGCCCTCGCCACCGGCTACCAGGGCCAGTTGGCCTTCCTCGGTCGCGGCATCGGCGACCTGGCCCCCTACCTGGTGATGGTCCTGGTCCTGCTGGTCCGCCCCGCCGGCCTCCTCGGTACGAAGGAGCTCGCCCGTGTCTGACACCCGCAGTGCCGTGCGGCGCGACGCGGCCGTCGCCTCCCGGGCGGGCGGACGGTCACGGTCGGCGACCGTCCGTGGCGTGGCGGCGGCAGCCGCGGGCCTCGTGCTCCTCGCGCTGCCGTTCTACCTCGACCGGTTCTGGTTGCAGGCGGGACTGTTCGCCATCGCCGCCGCGATCGGTGCCATCGGGCTCAACCTGCTCACCGGGGCCACCGGGCAGCTGTCCATGGGGCACGCCTTCTTCCTCGCCGTCGGCGCCTACGGGTACTGCGCGTTCGCCGGGGACGACGGCGCGGCCGGCGGCCACGCGACGGTCGGGCTCGGACTGCCCGGTTGGCTGGCCGCCGCTCTGGCCGTCGCCCTCGCCGGGGCCGTGGGGGGTCTCTTCAGCCCGATCGCCGGCCGGCTGCGCGGGGCGTACCTGGGCATCGCCACCCTCGCGCTGATCTTCATCGGCCAGCACCTGCTGTTCAACGCGACGAGTCTCACGGGTGGCTTCAACGGGCGTGCCGTGGAGCCGCTGTCCCTGTTCGGATTCACCTTCGACGACACCGAGACCGTCATCGCCTCCGTCCCCTTCCACTCCGCGGAGAAGCTCTGGTACGTGGCGCTGGCCGCGCTCCTCGGCGGCGCCCTGTTCGCGCGCGGCGTCCTGCGGGGTCGGCCCGGCCGGGCCATGAACGCCCTGCGGGACCACAGCATCGCCGCGGGGGTGATGGGGGTGGCCGTCGCCCGGTACCGGGCCGCCGTCTTCGTCCTGTCGTCCATGTACGCGGGGCTCGCCGGCGTCCTGCTCGCCCTCGTCTTCCAGCGCACCGTGCCCGACTACTTCGGCATGGTCCTGTCCCTGGAGTACCTGGCCATGATCGTGATCGGCGGTCTGGGTACGGTCCGGGGCGCCGTCGTCGGGGCCGTCTTCGTCTCCCTGCTGCCCCAGTTGCTCACCCGCTACAGCGACGCCCTCCCGCTGGTGTCCGCGCCCGGAACGGGTGGGGTGTCGCCGGGCGAGGCCTCGCGCTACCTCTACGGCGCGGCCGTCGTCGCGGTCGTCCTGTTCCTGCCCGGCGGCCTCACGGGCATCGCCCGGACCGTCCGGAACCGCACCACACCCCCGAAGGAGCGAACGTGAACAGAAGAAGGCTCTCTGCCGCGGCCCTGGCGGCCGCACTCGTCCTGACCGGTGCCGCCGGGTGCAGCGGCAAGGCCAAGCCGGAAGGGGCCGCCGACGGGGACAAGCCGGCCGCGGGCGGGGTGAAGGCCGGGGTGGGGGTGAGCGACAAGAGCATCCGGCTCGGCTCGCTCACCGACATGACGGGCGTCTACGCGTCCCTCGGCAAGAGCGTCACCCAGGCCCAGCAGCTGTGGGCGAAGCAGACGAACGCCGGCGGCGGCATCTGTGGCCGCACCATCGAGCTGACGGTCCGCGACCACGGCTACGATCCGCAGAAGGCCCTCGCCGCCTACACCGAGCTGGAGCCCACCGTGCTGGGCTTCACCCAGTTCATCGGGTCCCCGTTCGTCTCCGCGGTCAAGGAGCGGATCGACGGCCGGGACAAGGGCCTGGTCATCCCGCAGGCCTGGTCGGCCTCGCTGCTGGGCAGTCCGTACATCCGTACGGTGGGAGCGACGTACGACGTGGAGACCATCAACGCCGTCGGTTTCCTCCTGGACCAGAAGCGGATCGCCTCGGGCGACCGGATCGGTCACGTCTACTTCGAGGGCGACTACGGCGAGAACGCGCTGACCGGGGCCAAGGCCGTGGCCACCGAAGCCGGGTTGACGGTCGTCGAACAGAAGATCAAGCCGACCGACAACGACATGACGGCCCAGGTCGCGGCGCTCAAGCAGGCCGGGGTCAAGGCCGTGGTGATCAGTGCCGGGCCCCGTCAGGCCGCCTCGCTCGTCGGGGTGGCCGCGGCGGGCGGCTGGAACGTGCCGATCGTCGGCAACAACTCCGCCTTCGCCCCGCAGCTGTTGGCGACTCCGGCCGGCGCGGCCCTGCAGAAGGACTACTACGTCGCCTCCTCCGCCCTGCCGATCGGCTCCACGGAGACGGCCCCGGCGGCGCTGGCCGCCGCGTACAAGGCGGAGTACCCGGACTCCGGGCTCGACAACGGCGTGGTGGCCGGCTTCACCGCCGGTGCCCTGTTCGGCGAGGTGCTGAAGAAGGCCTGCGCCGACAAGGACCTGACCCGGGAGGGCATCCGCGCGGCGTTGCTCAGCCTGAAGTCCTACGACAACGGATTCGGCATCACCCACGACTTCTCGGACCCGAAGGCGCCCTCCACCCGGCAGAGCGTGATCCTGAAGCCCGACGCGGGAGTCCCCGGCGGTATGAAGGTCGTGAAGGAGGCCGCCGCGGCGCCCGCCGCGACGAAATTCACACCCGCCGGCTGAGGGATGCCCCCGCCTGCGGCCGGCCCCGGCGGACCACCACCGGGGCCGGCCGCAGGGTCGGGACCGGCGGTCCCGACGCGACCGGTTCCGACTCCGCACGGGGATTGACGCCTCGTCAGGTTCGGGCGCACCTTTATATCGGAACTCCGATATAAGTCCGGGAGCCGCCATGACCCCGCGCCGCCACGCAGCCGATCCCTCAGCACCCCGGTCACCCGACGCACCGTCCGGCACCTGTGCACCGTCGGGTACGCCGCCGGGCGCGGAGCCGGGTCGGCAGGAGCGGCGGAAGGCCGAGACCCGGGGGCGGCTCATCGACGCGGCGGCCGGACTCTTCGCCCGCCACGGCTACCACGCCGTCTCGGCGGAGGCCGTCGCCGAGGCAGCCGGGCGGACCACCGGCGCCCTCTACAGCCACTTCGGCGGCAAGGAGGGCCTGCTCCTGGCGCTGCTGGAAGTGTGGAAGGAGAACACCGCGCAGGAGCTCAGCGCGCAGATCGCTGCCGACGCCGCCCCCGAGGACCCCGCCGTACGCCACGCCGCAATGTGGGGCAGCCTCACCCGCCCGCACCCCGAGCGCGGCGACTCCTGGCTTCTCCTCGAAGCCGAACTGTGGTTGCACGGCGCCCGCGGCCCCCTCGTCGGGACCAGGATCGCCGACCGCTACGCCGAAGTCCGCGCCCGGCTCGGCGAGGCGCACACGCAGCGGGCCGAGGCCACGGGAACCCCGCCGGCCCGGCCACCCCAGGAGGCGGGCGCCCTGGTCCTCGGGCTCCTGCTCGGCCTGGCCATGCAGCACCGCCTGGATCCCCACGCGGTCCCCGACTCGCTCGTCGTGGACGCCCTGGGTGTCCTGCTCGCGACGCCCGACCCGGCTCCCGGCGTCCCCGAACGCCGAAGCCCCGCAAATCCCGCAACCTCCCGAAGGGACGTGGACGCGTGATACCCACCGGCGAAGTGGACCTCCTCGAAGACACCTGGGCCGCCGGAGTCCCGCACGAACAGTTCGCCAGGCTGCGCCGCGAGGACCCGGTCCACTGGCACGAGATCCCGGGCCCCGGCAGCCACCAGGGCTTCTGGGCCGTCACCCGGCACGCCGACGTCAAGGCCGTCAGTCGCGACCCCGAGCTCTGGTCCACCGAACTCGGCTCGTTCATGGTCCGCGACCAGAGCCCCGAGTCACTGGAGAGCCTGCGCCTGGTCCTGCTCGGCATGGACGCCCCGCGCCACTCCCGCTACCGCGCCCTGGTCAGCGCGGGTTTCACCCCCCGAGTGGTACGTCGCCTCGCGGCAAGGATCGGCGAGCGGGCCGCCCGCCTGGTGGAGGAGGCCGTCGTCCCGGGTCGCGAGATGGACTTCGTCCCCGCGGTGGCCGCCCGGCTGCCGATCCAGACGATCTGCGAGATGGTCGGCGTGCCCTCCGAGGACGAACAGCTGATCTTCGAATGGAGCAACCGGATGGCCGGCGGCCAGGACCCCGAGTTGTCCGCCGGCCGGCACGACAGCGACCTCGCGGCGGCCGAGATCTACTCGTACTGCGACGCGTTGGCCGCCGATCGTCGTGCCCGCCCGCAGGACGACATCCTCTCCACGCTGGTCCACGCCGAGGTCGACGGGGACCGACTCGCCCAGCACGAGATCAACATGTTCTTCGTGCTGCTCTGCGTCGCCGGGAACGAGACCACCCGCAACCTCCTCTCCCACACGGTGCTGGCCCTGGCCGAACACCCCGCCGCCCGAGCCGAGCTGGCGGCCGCCCCGCACGACGAGGCGTTGTGGACCTCCGCGACCGAGGAGTTCCTGCGCTGGGGCGGCTCGATCCACAACTTCCGCCGCACCGCCACCCGCGACACCGTCCTGCGCGGGCGGTCGATCTCGGCGGGCCAGAAGGTGGTCACGTTCTACACCTCCGCCAACCGTGACGAGGAGGTGTTCGCCGACCCCTTCACCTTCGACGTCCGCCGTACCCCCAACGAGCACCTGGCCTTCGGCGGCGGAGGACCGCACTTCTGCCTGGGCGCCGGCCTGGCCCGTACCCAGATCAAGGCATTGATACGTGAACTCCTCGCCCGTCATCCGGACTTCGCCGTGACGGGAGAGGTTCGTCGGCTCCGCTCCGACTTCATCAACGGCATCAAGTACCTGCCCGTACGGTTCGGTTAGCCGGGGCCTTCGGGAACACCGTGTCGGCCTCGCAGACCGTGACCGACCGGCTGCTCCCGGCGCCGGACGAACCGTCGGCTCCGCCCTCGTTGTCAGTGGTCGACCGTAGTGTTGGTCGGGTGAGCGACCTCCATGAACTGATGGTCTCCGTCGACCTTCGGGACGAGATCTCCGAGGCCGAGCTGGCCGAGCTGCGCTGGCACCTGGGGGCCGGGCCGCGGCCCGAGAGCCTGTCCATCATCACCGACTTCCCGGTCGTGGTGGAGGACGATTCGGGTGCTCCGGTGATCGAGAACGATCCCCACCCACTGCTGGCCGAACAGGGCCCGGCGTCACGCGTGGGTGGTGTGCTCGTCTCGGCACTGGCCGGTCGCGACGACCAGCCCCGCAAGGGCTGGTCGCTGACGTCCCGACAGGAGATACACCCGGACCAGTTCGATGAGGTCGGGGAGCTGCTCTGCTGGCTGGCAGCGCGGGCCCGGACGACACACCTGCGCGAAGACGGCGCGGTCCGCGTCGGTTTCCTCAGGTTCCACGAGAGCGATGTTCCGGATGCCCTTCAGGTCGCGGGCGGAATGGTCGACTGGCCCGCCTGAAAGGCACGGCGAACGGCTTGCGGCGTGACGCTCTCGATGCTGCCGCGCGAAGGGCGCCCCTGGTCGCAGGGCGCTCTTTACGTGTCCGTGCCGTCGCGGTTACCTGGAGTGCGCAGGTACGAGTCACGGGGGTGGGCATGGCCGGTTGGCAAGGGGGATGGGTACGCGGGCTCCGGCGGACCGTGGTGGCGCTGGCCGCGCCACCGCTGACCGCGGCCCTGGCGTTCGCGGTGGCCCGGCAGTCCGCGTACGGGTCCCTGGGCACCTGGTGGTTCTTCCTCGGCGGGTTGCTGCTCCCGCTGGCCCTGCTCGCCCGGCACGCCGCCCTCGCGGCGCGGCGCGGAGCCCCGCTCATCGCGTCGTCCGCCCTGCCCGCCGCTCTCGGCGCCGTCCTGGCGCTCGCGTCCGTGGGGCACAGCACGCTGGAGGACCGGGGCGTCGAGATCAGCTGCGTCGTTCTGAAGGTCACCGAACGCACCGATACGGACGCCTCGATGGATGCCGAGGGCCACTGGACCCATACCACCCGGACGTCTTACGACCACCGCCTCGACTGCCCCGAGGGTGGCCCGGAATTCCTGAACACCCCCTCGCGGCTCGCGAAGGTCGGCGATTCCCTGGCCGTCGTGCACGACCCGCAGGGAAAGGTCTCCCCACGGGCCGCCGGGGACGTCCACGGCCGGGGAATGCGTACCGCAGCCGCGGTGGCGGTGGGTACGGCGATGATCCTGGGGCTGGTCGGCGGGATCCGGGAGGCGTACGAGAAGCGCACCCGGAGGCCGCGTCGGCCGACAAGGCGGTGAGCCCCCGCCCGGGAGCGCGACACCTCCCCCGCGGCGAGGCCCTGCTGCTGGTATGCCAATGCAGTGCGTCCGAAGCGGCACGTGGCACGATACCGATCATCCGGTGGGGGTGGAGTGGACCTCCACCCCCCCCACAGTCGATCGGTGTTCTCCCTCAGTTCGCCTGAGGCACCGTCAGGACAACCGTGCGACCATCAGGGTCGGTCAGGGTGTGCCTGCCGGCCTCGCCGTTCGCCGGAGCCGTCAGCCCGAGGCGCAGGTAGCCGGTCTCCGGCCGGCGGGTGGCCGGATACAGCTCCAGGACGGTTCCGTCGGCGAGGGTCATGGCGTAGTGCTCGACGCCGTTTCCGTGTTTCTCCGGTACGGGATCGAGGCCGAGGCCGGCGTAGAAGGCACGGCACTCCTCCAAGCGGGTCGTGTGGATGACGAGCAGATCGATGTTCATCCGGCGTCACCCCCACCGTTCGCCCGGCCTCCGGACACCGAGACGGGAGTCCGCGGGCCGGGCTTCCACCAGCCGCGGGTCATCGCTACGCCGACCGCTCCCATGAGAAGGATGATGACCACCGATACCGCCCAGATGGTCCACCACAGCGGGCGGACATCCCCCTGGGCCTCCGCCCCGACGAGCGTGAGCCCACCGGCCAAGGCGGTGAACAGGGCGATCACATTCGGGTACCGCGCAGCGAACTTGAGCATTCGTCTCTTCCCCCCGGTCGGAACGCTTGCAGCAGGGCGTCGACGCAAGGTGTGAACCTTGCGCGCACCGCCCGCTCTTGTGTCGGACTCAAGGTATACATACCTTTGGTGGTATGCCAAGCAAACAGCATCAGGAGTCCGACGAACTCGACGATCGCGATCTCGCCTACCGGATCGCCCAGGCGGTATTCGATCGTCGAACGGAACTCGGCTGGTCACAAAAGCAGTTGGCGGAGGCGGCCGGTATGAGGCAGCCGCACGTCTCCCGGCTGGAAGCCGCCAGGAGCCTGCCGAGCCTCGACGTCCTGCGCAGGGTCGCGGAGGCGTTGGGCACCGACCTCATGGTGTCCCTCGTACCGCGCACGGCCGGTCACGCGTCCGCCCCGGCCACCTCGGCATCCCGCAGAACCACAGAGGAGATCCACGGATGACGCACTGGCGCGTCCCGGCCCGCGAAGTGCGGCACCGTCACTACGGGGACATGTGGTTCGTGCCCGCCGCCGTCACCGCGGTGGTGCTCATGGTCACGTACCGGACGACGGTCGGCCTGATCGCCTCGGTGATCGGCGGGGCACTGATGGCAGCCTCCACCGTGATGCAGGTCCGGCACCGGTGGGGGCCGCCCTGCCTGGAGTGCGTCAAGGCGATGCCGCTCAACCCGGGGGAATCGGCCCGGGAGAACGTGGGTGCGCGCTGGGCCCTCAGGGCTTTCCACACCGTCGTGTGCCCGCTCCCGATGTTCCTGCTGGGTTCGACGGCGCAGTTCGTCCTCCTCGTCCTGGGCTGCCGACCGCTGTACGAGTCGGTCGGTATGGAGGACGCGGAGAACCTGGCGAGTGTCTTCCTCGGTCTCGGGCTGGGCCTCACCGCCACCACCCAGTGGATGACCCGGACGCACAACCGCCTCGCACCCTGGTGTCCTTACTGTGAGGACGACGAGTCGGCGCCGGCCGACCCCGACGGTGGGCGAAGTCGGCCCGTGGCGACGTGAACCCCACCCGTGGCGGCGGCCCCCCGGCCCGGCCGCCACGAGGGCGCGGCGTCAGGGGCCGATGAAGCGGGTCGCGCCCACGAACGGGCGGTTCGCCAGGGGCTCCTCCCTGACGCTCTCCCCGGTCCTGGGCGAGTTGATCATCATTGGTTCGCCCTTGTCGTTCCTGCCCACGTAGATGCCCACGTGGGTGACGTTCGAGGCGCCGGTACCGAAGCCCACGATGTCACCGGGCCGGAGGTCGCTGGTGGAGGTGATCCGCTCGCCCTCGGCCGATCCGGCCGGCGCGGCACCGCCGCCCGCGTCGAACTGCGGCTGGCTGTCCCGAGGGATGGTGATCCCGAGGGCGGAGTACACCTGACTCGTCAGGCCGGAGCAGTCGTACCCGAAGCCGGCCGTGCCGGACCACAGGTACTCCAGACCCAGGAACTTGCGCGCTTCGGCGACCACGGCGTCGCCGGTCACCCCCGATGCCGGCACCTTCGCGAGGTCGTCGCGCCGGAAGTAGATCGGGGTTCCGTTGTTGGCCCGGGCCTCCACGATGAACGGAGCGCCGGCGACGGGCTTCACGGCGAACTCGGTGTTGAACGAGTACTCGGTGCCCCCCTTGGACGGCGTCCCCTCCGCGAGCGCCGGACGGGAGGCGTAGCCGCGGGCCGTCGAGCTGGTGACGCGCTCCAGGGTCGTGCCGGACGGGGCCTTCTTGCGCACCTTCGTCAGCTGCCGGTCGGGCAGCCAGCCCGGGTAGCCGGCCGTGTTCCGCGGCGTGGGCTGACCGTGGACCACCACCTTGTCCCAGAGCACGCCGTCCTTCGTCATCGTGTCCACCACGGTGACCCGGCCTCCGTACAGGGCCTGCGTCTCACCCGGAACGTCTCGGCGCAGATCGATGTCGTGGGCCATAGCGGCGAACCAGCCCCTGATGTCGACCGGATTGGTGAGCGCCTTCGCGTCGACCGTCCGCACCTTCTCGGGGCTCTCCCAGATCTGGGCGACGGAGACGTCCACGTAGCAGGTCCGGTAACCCTTGCAGGCGCCGACCGGAGACGTGGCAGGGGCGGCGGTGTCCGCGGCGGTCGCCCGGTGCGCCAGGGGAACCAGGGCCATGACGGCGCTGAGGGCGACGGGCAGCGTGAGGTTCGAGAGGGGCATACGACGATTGTCCTGCGCGGGCCACCGGGAACCAGGGACCGATCGGCCGTCCATGCGGCTGATATCGGACATGCCGGCCGAGCGCATCCCGGTATCCCGGTACGCCCGCGTCGTGGCACCGAACGTGTGGCGCCGGCGCGGGAGGGACCCTGACGGGGACGTCGGGGTACGCGTGCCCGGGTCGCGCTGTCTCACATGGTGACCTGCGCAAACACCGTCCGTGCGGATGTATGGCGCGGCTCCTGGCGGCTGCGCGCGGCGCGGTATGGTCGTGCGGTCTCGGACGGCATTCGGTCCGTCCGTTCGATCCAGGGGAACCACCATGACTGATCTGAACTCGCTGCGGGCAAGCCTTGCGTCGGGTGAGCACGAGTTCGCCGACACCTTGGCCTTCGTCGCCGCGCACTACGACTACCAGCCGCAGGCGTTCCGCAACGGAGACCTGGAGAATGCGGCAGGCACGAACGAGGGGTCCTGCAAAACGCTGGGGCTGGCCCTGCTGGAGGGACTGAGCGACCAGGAGGCACTGCTGGCGTTCGGCGAGTACTACCGCAGCGTGCTGGCGACGCCGGACGACACCGATCACGGGAACATTCGCAACCTCATGGCCCATGGCCTGGGCGGGGTGAGCTTCGCCGGCCAACCGCTGGCCCGGCGGAGCTGATCGGAGAAACTCGGGCCGGCGCGCACGGTCAGCTGCGGCCCCGGGGCGTGAAGGCCTCGCCCCCGGCCGGCTCACACCGCACCGCGCCGGGATCCGAACCGATCACTCGCCACGACACGTTAGGCGATGCGTGCCCTGCTGTAGGAGTACAGCCGGTCGACTTCCACGAAACCGGACGTGTCGTAAAGGGCGTTGGCCGCCGTGCGGTCCCTCTCGTCACCGGGCACGGCGTCGTCGTCGACGTACAGGATCACCTCCGTGGCGCCGAGGTCGGCCGCCACGTCGAGAGCCGAGCCCAACATGGCCCGACCCAGGCCGCGGCCCCGCGCCGCGGCATCCACCTGGATCCACCACAGCACGGCGGCCCCTTGGACCGGCAGGCCGACAACGGCTTCCGCGTACACGGAGCCCCGCTCCCCCACCTCCAGCCTCCGGGCCTGCCGGCCCTCCGGGTCCGGTCCCACGCGTACGTGGGCCAGACGGGGCAGCGCCGGGGCGGGGAGAGCGGCGCGCATGTAGCGCCACAACCGCTCGCCGGTGAATCCGGCGTGCTCCAACACCCTTACGGTGGAGGGGCGGTGGACCGTCGGGAGCGCCTCAAGCCCCTGCGAGAGGGCGGAGGCGAACTGGAACGCCTCCACGCGGCGGGTCCCGAACACCCTCAGGACGTGCCGGACCAGCCGTTCGGCCAGGGGCTCGTCCTCGCGGCAGTGCAGCCACAGGAGCAGGCCGGTGCCGTCCTCCTGTCGGAGCGCGTACGAGACGACACCCGTCACCGCGCCGTCGCGGTCCAGCGCGACCCAGGTCTGCGGCTGTTCCAGCGCATCCCACCAGGCAGCGTCCACCGGCGAACGGCCCGCAAGGGCCTCTGCGAGCATGGCAGGGTTCGGTACCGGTTGACCGGGCAGCCTGTCGGCCGCCGACAACCGCAACACCGCGGGCTCGTCGCCGGGATCGTAGGGACGCAGGACCACCTCGTGCGCGGAACTCATGAGGACGACCCTGGCCAAGTACGGCTCCGGTGTCCAGAAGGCCGCGCGGGCCGTCCCCCGCCGCGTGCCGGGTGTGTGCCAGAGCAGGGCGACGGAGCTCGCCCGGTCCTTCATCGCGTCTCCGACGCTTCCCTACGAGGTCGACTGCTGGTCCTCCGGGTGGACGCCGGAGGCATGGGGTGCGCGTCCCACCATTTCGGGCGGGCGGCCGGAGCATCGACGCCCCGGCCGCCCCGGAGACCACCGCCGGGGTCAGGCGGACAGCGCCGCCGACACCACGGAGCGTGCCTCTTCCTGGACCTCCGCGAGGTGCTCGGGTCCGCGGAACGACTCCGCGTAGATCTTGTACACGTCCTCGGTGCCGGAGGGGCGGGCGGCGAACCAGGCCCGGTCGGTGCTCACCTTGATCCCGCCGAAGGCCGCGCCGTTGCCCGGAGCGCTCGTCAGCACCGCGGTGACCGGGTCGCCGGCCAGCGTGTCCGCGGTGACCTGGTCCGGGGACAGTCGGCCGAGCACGGCCTTCTCCGCGCGCGTGGCGGGCGCGTCGATCCGCGCGTACGCGGGTTCGCCGAACCTCGCCGTCAGCGCGGCGTACCGCTCGGAGGGGCTCTGTTGCGTCACCGCGAGGATTTCCGAGGCGAGCAGGGCGAGGAGGATGCCGTCCTTGTCGGTCGTCCATACCGAGCCGTCGCGGCGCAGGAACGACGCGCCGGCGGACTCCTCGCCACCGAAGCCGAGGGAGCCGTCGGCCAGTCCGTCCACGAACCATTTGAAGCCGACGGGCACTTCGACGAGTTCGCGGCCGAGGTCGGCGGCCACCCGGTCGATCATTCCCGAGGACACGAGCGTCTTGCCGATGGCCGCTCCGCGCGGCCATCCTTCGCGGTGGCGGTAGAGGTAGTCGATCGCGGTGGCGAGGAAGTGGTTGGGGTTCATCAGGCCGCCGTCCGGTGTGACGATGCCGTGCCGGTCGGCGTCCGCGTCGTTGCCGGTCGTGATGTCGAAGCGGTCCCGTCCCTCGATCAGCGAGGCCATCGCGTAAGGGGAGGAGCAGTCCATCCGGATCTTCCCGTCCCAGTCCAGGGTCATGAAGCGCCAGGTGGGGTCGGTCTCCGGGTTGATGACGGTCAGGTCCAGGCGGTGCTCCTCGGCGATGCGCCCCCAGTAGGCCACGGAGGCCCCGCCCAGCGGGTCGGCGCCGATGCGTACACCGGCCGCGCGGACGGCGTCGAGGTCCAGCACGGAAGGGAGGTCACGGACGTAGGCGTCGAGGAAGTCGTACCGGCCGGTCGTGGCGGCGGCGAGTGCCCGTGCGTAGGGGATCCTCCGTACTTCCTTGGAACCGGCGGCGATGATCTCGTTGGCTCGTTCCTGGATCCAGCCGGTCGCCTCGGAGCCGGCGGGCCCGCCGTGGGGCGGGTTGTACTTGAACCCGCCGTCGCCGGGCGGGTTGTGGGAGGGCGTGACGACGACGCCATCGGCCAGGGCTCCGGTAAGGCCGCGGTTGTGGGTCAGGATGGCGTGGGAAACGGCGGGGGTGGGCGTGTAGTGGTCGTCGGCGTCGATCAGGACGTTCACGCCGTTGGCGGCGAACACCTCGATGGCGGTGACCTTCGCGGGTTCGGACAACGCGTGCGTGTCGGCGCCGAGGAACAGCGGTCCGTCCACGCCGTGGTGAGCCCGGTATTCGCAGATGGCCTGGCTCGTCGCGGCGATGTGGTCCTCGTTGAAGGCCGTGTCGAGGGACGAGCCCCGGTGACCCGACGTTCCGAAACTGACGCGCTGGGCCGGGTCGGCGGTATCGGGGTGCAGGGCGTAGTACGCGGTCACCAGGCGGGACACGTCGATGAGGTCCTCGGCCCTCGCCGACTGCCCGGCTCGCTCGTTCGACATCCGTTCGCTCCTACGATTTCGGTCGGGACTCCGGACGGGGTCCGCACGGCTCCATGATCGTCCGGGCGGGGCATCGGGCCGCGCTCGACGCCCCGCCGCATCGCCACTCGACCTACCCAGGAATCCCGTGCCGGCACGCCCCGGATCCGGATCGATTGCCCGGTGTACGTTTTGCGGAGTATGTGATGGTAATAACGCCTATGCGTCCCTGCTCATCCCTGCTACCCGATCGCGGGTCGCAGCACCGTACGCGTCCCCGACGTCACGTCGCGCGGGAAACGGGGACCGCTACTCACCATCAGTTCCGAGGGAGGACCCCATGGGCAAGATCCGCAGCGGAGTGAAGGTGCTTCGCGGCATGAAGCAGGAGGCCGACGGCAAAGCGTTGATGGACCCCCGGCTTCGCACGGCAGGGCGACGACTCATCGATCAGGGGCGCAGCGAGATGCACCGCGGGCCCCACGGGGAGCAAGCGGGGCTCTGAGCGAGCCTCCGGGACGGACGGCTGCGGGGCGACCGAGCCGCGCATGCCAGGACCGTCCTCTCCGCCCGCCGGCTGACTTTCCGTAGCGTGGAGCTGGTCCGGAGCCTCTGCGCTGCGCGGTCCACCCGCGCAGCCGAGCCGCCCCGCCGTCGCGGTGGCGGATCCCCGTGTACGGGCGATTCTCGTCGCCCGTCGCGACGTACTCCTGGCCCGGGGTGAACCGCTCGGCGCGCCGCTCGACGGGGGTGCTGATCGCCGGCGTACGGTGTTCGCCCGCCCGCTCGATCTCCGCCGTCCGCCGCGGCGATGCCATGGCCGTCCGGGCGGCCAGGTCCACACCGGTGGATTCCGGGTACTCCTCGTGGCCCTCACCGCGCACGCCCGTCGCACTCGTACGACGAGGCTCATCCCGCTCGCCGTACGAACGGAGGACACGGTCGCGCTCCTCCCGTTCCTAGCGTGGCGGAGGAACATCGAGTGAGCCGCCCGCCCCGGCGGGCCGAGAGGAGATCCCATGAACGCATACGACCTGGCCGAGGCATTCCGGTTCGACCCCCGTGTCGACACGTCGGGGTTCGGTGCAGCCGATTCCGCGACTTCCGGTGCCCGCGACCTGTCCATCCCCGACTGGATGACCACGGGTTGTGCCGACCCGGGCTCCGACCGTCGGCAGGACGGCCGGTAGCGCGCCGCCTCCGGGAATCGGGGCGCGGCGCGACCACGCTCCGTACGCACGCGCTCCGGTCCCGGAGCGACCGGAGGAGAGGGGAGGACGGGAGGACGGGGAGGGACTTGGAGGGATGGGGGCCGGACAGGGACAGGACCACCGAACGACATGCGACGACGAGTGTTCGAACCCGGGCCGGGCGCACAGGCCCGCATTCCCCTGAGGCCCTTCGCCGCGCCGCCCGGAACCGGCACGGGGTTGCTGGAGGAAGCGGTGTTCCTGGCGGCCCCGGGCGTTCTGGGGACACGGGGCCCGGCCGGCCGAAGGGGCGGCGCCACGAGCGACGGGAGTGCCGGCCGCGAGCGGTCGCTGCGCTCCTACGAGATCCGGTCGCGCACGCGTCCCACGCCCAGCGGGGTCTTCAGCGGCATCACCCCCGTGCGCTTCACCCGCGGACCGGCCGGCGCCGAACGGCTGGTGCTGGGCACGGCCCACCGGGCGGTGACCGCGCCGAGCGGCCTCTGGCTCGCGAGGATCGCGGACCGGATGCTCGACGACCCGGACGTCCTCGACCGCGTCGGCGTCACCACGGACAACACCGTTCGCGCCGTCGACGGCAGGTTCGAGGTCGACCACGCGCCCGTCGGAGGGGTCGTCGGCGTGCACAGCGTCCGCGACACCCCGGTCTCCCGGATGCTGCTGCGCACCTGCGCGGACGGCAGACCTGCCGCCGACGTACTGGCCCACCTGCGCGGGCTCCTCGCCGGCCACACCGGTCCGGCCTCCGAGCGCACATCGGGCGGGCGAGCGGCGAACCGAGGGACGACGGACCCCGTGGGCGTCGACGATCGGACAGCGGGCCGCCCGCCGGTCGACGAGGGAACGGCGGACCACGCGCCGGCGCACGACCGGACCGCCCGTCAGCTACTGCTCCAGATGATCCGGTCCGGTCTTCTCCTGACCGACCTGACCGCCGACGGGCCGCCGTCACTGACGCTCGCCCGGATGGCCTCGCTCACGCGTCCCGGTGACGCCTGGTCCGTGCTGCCCGAGGTACGGGACCTGCTCGCACGGGCCGACGCGCATCCTCCCGGGGGGAGGCGGCGCCTCGAACTGCTGCAACGGGCCGAGCAGTTGCTGAAGGACTCGGATCCGCCCGGTCGGCCACTGACCGCCGACACCCGGGCCGATGCCACGATCGTCCTGCCGCGTCGGCTGGCCGAGCAGGCCGCCGAAGCCGCCGGTGTGCTGTGGCGGACGGCCCACACGAAGCCTCCGCTGACGGACTACCACCGGCGCTTCGTCGGGGCGTTCGGCATCCACCGCATGGTGTCCCTGACCGACCTGCTGGACGCCGCGACGGGCTTGGGCCCGCCGGGGCCCGGCGACGGGCTCGGCGCCTCCGACGAGTCCCCACCCGGCCGCCTGGCGGTCCTGGCCCGGCTGGCCGCGCACCCCGGGCCGGACAACGAGGTCGTACTCACCGAGGAGCTGGTGGACCGGCTCGCCTCGGCCCGCACCGAACCCCCGCCCCGGTCGGCGGAGATCCACGTCCGCGTCGTCCGCGACGGTACGGGGCCGTTGCGGTCGGCCGTCTGCCCGGGCGCGGGATCCCAGGAGGCGGGCTCCGCGACGACCCGGTTCGCCGCGCTCGGACTCACGGACGACGACCCGGGCCCGCCGCCCGACCGGCGGGCCGGCGGGAACGGCGGGAACGGCGTCGGCGCACTCGTCGCCCACGTGGTGTGCCGACCCCTGACAACGGGGGCCGCGGCTCTCGCGCCTCCCGCCGACGGCCCCGGACCGCGCATCGCCGTGGGCGTCCCGGCCCGGCCCGGTGACCTCACCCCCGCAGACCTGTACGTCGCCTCCGACGGGCACCGTCTCGTCCTCTGGTCGCCGCGGCACGGCCGCCGCGTCGTCCCCGTCGTGTCGCACCGCCTGACCCCCGAACTGCTGCCCGCCTCGGTCAGGCTGCTGCGGCTGCTCGGGCAGGCCGGTACCCGCCCCTGGCGCACCTGGTCGTGGGGGCCGTACGCAGAGCTGCCGGCGACCCCGCGCGTCCGGCACGGCGACGTGATCCTCGCCCCGGCCCGCTGGACGCTGCCGGGGACGCTGACCGAGGCGGTCGACCGGCCGGCGGAGTTCGCCGCCCGGCTGGACGACTGGCGTACGGGCACCCGGCCGTGCCCGCCGCGGTACGTGACGGTCGAGGAGGCCGACCGGTTGCTGCCGCTGGATCTGGACGACCCGCGCGACCGGGAGATCCTGCGCGCCCGGACACGGCACGGGGTACGGGCGGTACTGGAATCCCTCGGAGCCGCCACCGACCCGGCGGTCGTCCGGGGCCCCGACGGCGCGCACCTGCTCGAAGTGGTGGTGCCGCTGCGCCGGGTCGCGGTCGGCGACGACCCCGTACGGCTGGACCCGCGGTGCGCGCCCCGCGCCCGGTGTCTCGACGGCCGTGAAACGGACCGTACGACGGCCGCGTGGCTGTCGCTGGCCGTCCAGGTACCGGGCGAGCGGCAGGACGCCGCTCTCCGCCGGCTCGGCGACACCCTGGGCGGACTCCCGCCGCAGGCGGCCGCCCGGTGCTTCTGGATCCGCTACGCGACCCCCGGTTTCGGACCGCACCTCAGGGTCCGTCTCGGCGGCGGCCCCGAGGTGCTGGAGGATGTCCTGCGGCCGGCGGCGGAACGCTGGGCGCGGGAGCTGGCAGCCCGCGGGCTGGCCGGCTCGACCCGGTGGGAACCGTACGTTCCGGAGGTCGAGCGGTACGGCGGCCCCACCTGCCTGGCCGCCGCCGAAGCCGTGTTCGCGGCCGACAGCGCACTGGCCCTGGCCGCGCTCGACGCCCTCGCGTCCGGGGGCACCGCGATCCCCGTGGAGGACCTACGGATCCTGCTCGCCGCGGCGGGTGCCGTGTCCGTGGCCCGACTGGTGGCCGGCGGTTCCCCGCGGGCCGTCGCGACGGCCGGGCTGAGCCGTGACGCACGCCTGCGCCGCGAGGCGCTCCGCGGCCCCTTCCAAGACCTCCTGCCCGAGCCGACGGCCGGGGGTACGGCCCTGCGGACGGCGTGGCTCGCCCGTGACTCGGCGCTCGCCGCCTACGGTGCGGTGCTCAAGGCGGCCGGCGCCGGTCGTACCGCCGCCGGCCCGACCCCGGCGGGGGCCTCCCACGAGATCGCGGAACTCTGCGCCTCCGATGTCGTCCACATGCACGTCAACCGGTTGCTCGGCCCGGACCCCGCGACGGAGCGCCTCGTACGCTCCCTCGCCTCGGACGCCCTGTACCGGGCGTGACCGGGTGACCGCCGTCCGCGAGAGCGCCGCCACGACCGTACGGGAGGTCGCGGACGCTCTGGCCGATCCGCTGCCGATCGTCCGGAGCCTGCCCGCCGAGCGCGTCCACACCCTCGGCGACGGGCTCGCCGGTACCGCCCTGCTCCATGCACGTCTCAGCGCGGTCGACCCGGCCGGCGTTCGGCGCGCCCTCGCGCACTGGGAGTCGGCCGCCGCCGCACTGCGCCACTGCGGTCCGATCGGCGTGGACGGCGCGTTCCGGGGCCGCGGCGGCCTCGCCGCGTCCCTGATCGTCGGAAGCGCGTACCTGCCCCGGGGCGCGGTTCCCACCGACGCGGTGCGCGAGGGGACCCGTTGGCTGTCCGACCGTGCCGAGGCGATCGCGGCAGGAGGACCGCCGCCGTACCCGGCGCCGGTGTACGACGTCGTCCGAGGGCTCAGCGGCATCGGCCGGCTGCTGCTCGCCGCGTCGGAGGGCGGCTGGGCGGGCGACGCGGCTCCGGGGCTGACTGCGGCCCTGACCCTGCTGACCGCCATGGTCCTCGACGCAACGTCGAACCGGCCGGGCCGTTCGGCCGGGGCTCCGGACCCCCGTGTCGGCGCCGGCGCGGCCCGCGTCGTCGACACCGGTATGGCCCATGGCATCGCCGGCCCGCTGGCGCTGCTCTCCCTCGCCGAGGCCGCCGGAGTGTCCGTACCCGGCCGGCGCGATGCGGTCGAGGCCGCCGCCGATTGGCTGCTGGACCACCGGTCGGGCGCGTCCTGGCCGCCCCGGGCACCCGGCGGCCCCCCGGACGGTCGCCGCGACGCCTGGTGTTACGGGGCTCCGGGCATCGGCCGCGCCCTGGACCTCGCCGCGACCGCCGTCGGACGGACCCGCTACGCGGACGCGGGGCGGGCCTCACTGCGGGCGCTCGCGGACCGGGCTCCCGACTCCTGGGACACCCGGGGGTACGGTCTGTGCCACGGCGCCGCCGGGGTGCTCCAGGCCGCTCTGCGGGTCCCCTGCGGCGGACTCGCCGACACCGCCGCCGAACGGACCGTGCGCCTGCTCGCCGAGGAGCGTCGGACGGGCCGCGACGGCTGCCGGGACGCCGGCTTCCTGACGGGTGCGGCGGGAGCGGCCCTGGCCCTTGCCCAGTACGCGGACCTCCCGGCCCGCCCCGTACGCGCCTCCTGGGACTGCTTGCTCCTCCTGGCCTGACGGGCCCCCGGATCGAACACCGCGTCGGTGTCGTGGGTGACCCCGGTGGAGATGATCCGGTGGGACCCCGCGCACGGGGTGCGTCGACGGGACGACGCGCCCTCCTCCCTCGTCTCCCCCTTCCCTTCCGTCGATTTGCGCCGGTGCCCCGAGGCGCTTACCTGGAGGGGAGGGGGATCGAGCGCGTCCGCAACCGGAAGGAGCGGGAGCATGGAGACGATGCCGGCCGCACGGCTGTCCCTCAAAGGTGGCGGCCTGGCCGTCGAGGAAGTACCCGTGCCCGTACCCGGTCCGGGACAGGTGCTGGTCGAGGTCCGGGCTGCCGGGGTCTGCCTGTCGGACGTGCACCTCATCCAGGGCGTGCTCAAGCCGCCGCCCCTGGTCGGCGACAAGGTGACGCTGGGGCACGAAACCGCAGGGGTGGTGCACACCCTCGGAGAGGGCGTGACCGCCGTGGGTGTCGGTGACCACGTCGTCCTCCAGGCCGGCGAGCTGCGCGACGGGGTGCTCATCACCCGGGGGGTGAACTGCGACGGGGGCTGGGCCCGGTACGCGCTCGCCGCCGCCGACGCGGTGGTGCCGCTCCCCCCGGGAATCCCCTTCGAGGAGGCCTGCATCATCCCCGACGCGGTCTCCACCCCGTGGGCGGCCATCACCTCGCGCGCCGCCGTGCGGCCCGCGGAGGCGGTGGGCGTGTGGGGCGTCGGAGGACTCGGAGCCCACGCGGTCCAGTTGCTGCGGCTGGTCGGGGCCTGCCCGATCATCGCGGTGGACCCGCTCGCCGAGGCCCGCGAACGGGCCCTGCGGCTCGGGGCGGACGCCGCCCTGGACCCCACCGACCCCGATTTCGGCGCCGGACTCCGTGCCGTCACCGGCCCGCAGGGCATCACCACGGCCTTCGATTTCGCGGGTGTCCCGGTAGCCCGGGACCAAGCGCTGGGCAGCCTCGCGGACCAGGGCAGGCTGGTGCTGGTGGGGCTCACCGACCAACCGCTGACGGTCAAGGACAGCACCTGGTTCTGCCGGTTCGGACAGCAGGTCATCGGCCACTACGGGTCACGGCCCGAAGACCTCGCTGAACTGGTCGGCCTCGTGAGCAGGGGGCGCCTGGACCTCTCCGCCTCGGTCAGCGGCGTCTTCCCCCTGGCCGACGCCGCACGGGCCGTCGAGGCACTGGACAACAAGGAGGGCAGTCCGATCCGGCTGATCCTCAAGCCCTGACGGCGTCCGGCCCCATCCCCTGCCCACCGGCCCGCCTGCGACTACTTCAGCAGCCGGAAGCCGGGCTGCCGAGCCCAGGCACGGAGGAACTCCGCCGAACCGTAAGCGGTGGGCCACGGATCCGTCGTCATCGCGACGATGCCCGGAAGGCCTTTCACGATCGGGATCTGATCCTCCAGGAGTTCGACGTTGGCGACTCCCCCGATCACGTCCATGACGGCGGCGGTCAACAGGGCCGTGACAACGTGATCGACCGGCTCGTTGCAACAGGCGATCACGTCGACGGCGTGCGTCGGTGTGAAACCGATGAGGGTTTCCTGGTCGCCCTCGTCGGCGTGCTCGGACTCGAATATGTCCTCGTCGCCGATGCCGGGGCCCATGAGCGAGACCATGACGGGCCGACGTCCGTCGACGCCCCCCGTATCCGCCACACCGAGGCTCGCCGCGTGAACGTTCAGGTCGTATCCACCAACCCGCTTCTCCTCGAAGTGGGATGAGGACCGGACAAGGAGTTCCCGGAGCCTTTGGATCGCCGTCGACGGGACCGGCTCCGGCAACTCGATCACCAACACGGGTCCGCCCATGAGCGGGAGCCTATCCGGCCGCGGCGATGGAGTGATCACGCGTCCCGGCCGAACGCCGTCGTCGGGCCTTCAGCGGATGGGCATGCCCCCGTGCGGGCTGTTCACGACCACGGGCAGTGCATCGGGGGCCAGGTAGTGGTGGTCCGGGTAGTACTCGACGTGCCGGTGCCCGCCGTCGTCCATCCCCGCGACCGACCGGATTTCGTCCGCGAGAGCCGTCAGGCCCTGCCGGTCGCCCTCGATCAGCAGAACGCCCCGCTCAACGTCGACCCGGATCCGAACGCCCGGGCCGTCGCCGCCCAGCACCTCGACCGAAGCCAATTCGGTGCCGCCGAAGTCCGGTGCGTCCGAGGCCGCGGTTTCCAGGGCGCCCCTCCCTCCGGCGAGCGCGCCGGCGAGGGCGACGAGGTCCGCCGCGTCGCCCGACAGGTCCACCCCCTCGTCGTCGGAGAAGAACAGGATCCTCATCCGCCACCACCCCTTTCGTTCCACGGCAACGGACTCAACGATCCGATGCCGTCCCACCCGAGCCGAGCCGAACCGAACCGAGCCGAACCGATCCGGTCCGGTTCCGGTTCCGGTCCGGAACGATACCCAGCGCCGCGGGCTCCTGACCGGCCTCGTCAGCGCCACCCGTAGGCCAGCAGCGCGAGGTGCGGCAACCGCAGGTCGCCGTCCGGGGTCAGGAACGGACGGCTGAGTTCGGTGGCCTGCCGCACGATGCGGGTGATGGCCGTCGGATCCGCCGACGAGGTCAGCAGTCCGGTCTCCAGCGTCCGGGTGAGCCCGTCCGACCAGGCGGCCGGGCTCACCCGGTGGTCCCAGGCCAACGTCCGGCAGGCCGCCCCGCGCAGCCCCGCCCGCGCCAGCAGTTCCGCCATCCCCGCGGTGTCCCCGGGATGGCCGGCACCCGGGGGCCGCAGTCGGTCCGGCGACACGCGTGGGGCACCGGCGGCGCGGAGGGCGCGCACCAGGACGGTCTGCCCGGCAGCCGGTACGTCCGTCCAGCAGGTCAGCGCCACCCGTCCCCCGGGTCGTACGACCCGGCGCAGCTCGGCCGCCACGGCCGGGGTCGGGCCGGCGTGTCCGAGTACGAAGTTGCCGACGGCCGCGTCGAAGGTCGCGTCCCGGAACGGGAGCAGGGGCAGTGCCGCGACCAGGGTGTGGGCCCGGGGGGCCGCCGCGCGGGCGAGTCGTGCCATGGTGGGCGAGGAGTCGACGGCCGTCACCCGGGCCCCGCGGTCCGCGGCGGCCCGGGCCACGGTCCCGGGGCCGGTTCCGACGTCCAGAACTCTGGTGCCGGTGCCCACTTGGGCGGCATCGAGGAGGGATGCGACCGGCCCGGCGCACGCGGCTCCGAGGGTGTGCGCGTACAGCGCGGCGTGTTCCTCCCAGATGTCCGCGGTGCGGGTCTGCTGTCGCGTGTCCGCCATGGCCTTCCTCCGTCCGGCCGGCGCGCGGGTGACCTCCCGCGGGGTGCGGGGACCCTGCACTGCCGCCCCCACCAGCACACCAGGCGCAACCGCCCGGCCGGGACGACCGACCGGAGGAACGGGCGGAGGAATGCGGGGAACGGGCGAGCGGACATGCGGGCCGGCCGCCCCGGACGGTCGCGGACTCCTGCTGTGGTCGGGGCACGGCCGGGCTTCGTCGCGTCCGTACGGTCAGCCCACGATGCCGACGATGGCCGCGTTGCTGAGGTTGGCCAGCGTCCCCGCGAGCAGGGCCAGCAGACCGAGGCGGGCGACGTCGCCCCGCCGCTCCGGAGCCAACGCGCCGAAGGAGCCGAGCTGGATGGCGATCGATCCGAAGTTGGCGAACCCGGCGAGGGCGAAGGTGGTGATGAGCACCGTCTTGGGTTCGAGGGAGGGGATCTGGGGGCCGAACGAGGCGTAGGCGACGAACTCGTTGATCACCGTCTTCTGCCCGAGCAGGCTGCCCACCGTGGAGGCTTCGTCCCAAGGCACGCCGATGAGCCATGCGACCGGTGCGAAGATCCACCCCAGTACCCGTTGGAACGTCAGGTTGTCGATGCCGAACCAGCTCCCGGCCACGCCGAGGATGCCGTTGGCCAGGGCGATGAGCGCGACGAACGCGATGAGCAGGCAGCCCACGATGACCGCGAGGCGCCCGCCGTTGAGCGCGCCGCGGGCGAGCGCGTCGATGACGTTGGCCGATTCCGTGTCGCGGACCCCCCGGATGTCGCCCTGTTGCTCCACCTGCTCGGTCTCCGGGTAGATCGCCTTGGCGATGACCAGCATGGCGGGCGCGTTCATGACGCTCGCCGCCAACAGGTAGGGCAGTGGGGCGCCGAGCAGCGAGTATCCGACCAGGGTGGAACCGGCCACGGACGCGAAACCACCCGTCATGCAGGTGAACAGCTCCGAGCGGGTGAGCCGTCGCAGGTACGGTGCGATGAGCAGCGGTGCCTCGGACTGGCCGAGGAAGATCACCGTCGTGGCCCAGATCGACTCGACCCGGCTGGTGCCGAGGAGCCGGGAGATGAACCCGCCGACGATCTGCACGACCCATTGGATGACGCCGACGTAGTAGAGCAGCCCGACGAGCGCGCCGAGGAAGATGATGACGGGCAGCACGCCGATGGCGAAGGGGACGGACGAGCCCTTGGCCAGCGATCCGAAGAGGAACTCCGTTCCCGCGCTCGTGTAGCCGATCACCTTCGCGATCAGGTCGGCGAACCAGCGCAGTGCTTCGCGGCCGGGTTCCCACTTGAGCACGAGCAGGGCGATCACCACTTGCAGGGCGACGCCGATGCCGAGCGTCCGCCAGTTGATCTGTCGCCGGTGGCGCGAGATGGCGTAGCAGAGGCCGTAGATCACGAGAAGGCCGAGCAGGCCCTGCAGCCGAGTCATCGGACGCGAACTCCCCCATCGGGCCGAGCAGGCCCCTCGTGGCCCGGCGGGCTCGTGTGCTCGCGTGCTTGCGGGCTCGTGTGCTTGCTTACTTGCTTGCGTGCGTGCTTGTGGCGGGCCGGAAGGCAGCGGGCACACCGGGTGGTCACACGGCATGCACGATCGTTCGGACCCGCACATTCGGAACCTATGAGACAAACCGCCCTCGGGTCTCAGGACACGCCCGACTCCCGACCGGGCGGGTCGGTACAGGACACGATGGGACGCCCACCCGGTCGCGGCATCACGCGGCGATCCGGTCGATCCGGCTCGTCGCGGGGGTCGCCGCTTCGCCGGCGGGCTCCGCGGACATGCCGGAGGCCCGCTCCAGGGCTTCGCGCACGGCTCGCTCGCCGGCCGCCCGGGTGTCAGGCGCCGTTCCCCATCGATGGGCGACGTACCCGTCGGGCCGGACCAGGACGGCCCCGCCGGGGCCGATGCCGTACCGGGTGGGGAACGCCCTGCGGGGGTCGCGCAGGGTGCCGTCCGGGCCGCCGATCCGGTGCGCGGCGAGCGGGACGCCGAGTCCGGTCGCGGCCCGTCGCCCGGCGGCCGGCCAGCATGCTCCGAGCGGACCGGCGAGCAGGGTGAATCCCGTCCCGAAGAGGTCGAGTACCGATACCCGGCCGGTGTCGTTCCGCAGCCACAGGTGCGGGGCCCGGCTGCCGGGGCGCCCGGTGGGGTGGAACGGGTCCTCGCAGGGTTCGGCGTCCGGGCCGCCCGCGGGGTCGGGGTACAGGTAGCCGAGTTGGAGGGTTTCCGGGTGCAGTGCCTCCGGCAGTCCGCGGGCGGTCGCGAGGACGTGCCACAGCGTGTGGGCCGCCACGCGGCTCCGCTCGACGTCGTAGGTGTCGAGGAGGCGCTCGCCCGCTCGCCCGTGCAGGACGGCGGCGAGCTTCCAGGCGAGGTTGTGGGCGTCCTGGATGCCCGTGTTGCCGCCGAGGCCACCGATCACGGGCATGGTGTGGGCGGCGTCTCCCAGGAGCATGACCCGGCCCTCGCGGAACCGTTCGGCCACCACGGCGGAGGCTCCCCAGCGCAGCACGCTGCGCACGTCGGGTTCGAGGGCGGGCAGGCCGGTGACCAGGCGGATCCGGTCCCGGGCGAACCGGCGGAGCACCTCGTCCGCCGCTCCCTCGGCGAACGGGCTGTCGGGGATGCCGTACTCCCACAGGGGTGCCTGCGGTGTGCCGCGGGCGAAGAGCACCTGGCTGTCGGAGAACACGACGGCGGTGGGGCGGCGGCCGTGCAGTACGGGGTCGAGGTCGGCGGCGAAGACGGTGCTGAGGAAGCGCGGTTCACCGCGGCGGCCTTGCAGTTCGATGCCGAGGGCCTCCCGAACGGGGCTGCGCGTGCCGTCCGCACCCAGGAGGTAGGCGCACCGGACGGTACGCGACCGGCCGGTGGCTCGGTCGAGGATCCGGGCGGTGACGCCTTGCGGATCCTGGTCGAACGCGGTGAGTTCCCAGCCGAAGAGCACCCGCGCGCCGCGGTTGCGGGCTTCGGCCAACAGGATCGGTTCGAGGTTGTTCTGATCGCAGAGGCGGCTGCCGGCGGGGCTGATGGGCCGGGTCGGGTCGCCCTGCGGGCCGAGGGGGGTGTACGTCCTGTCGGCGAGGGTGTCCGCCTGGTACCAGCCGCTGGGGCGGCGGCCCACGGCGTCGACGGCGGCCTCCAGGCCCAGGGATCGGAGCACCTCGCCGGAGCGGGCGGTGAGGACTCGTGACCGGGGGTGGCTTCCGATGCCGGGACGGCGTTCGACGACGAGGCATTCCACCCCGTGGTGGGCCAGCAGCACCGCGGCCGACAGGCCGCTGAGGCTTCCGCCGGCCACGAGCACCGGCACGTGGTCGGGTACGGGCCGCGTGTCTCTCGCGGGTCGGGGGGTAGGGCCGGGGCCGGTCGCGGTGTTCATGCGGGCCGGGGCTCAGCGGACGGTCGAGGCCGCCGCGAGGGCCGGGGCGGTGTGGGGGGCGGGCTCCCGGTCGGCGAGGTGATCACCGGCGGGGGGCGCGTTCAGGGCAGGGGCATGGGGTGCGTGCAGGGCGTGGCAGACGCAGAAGCAGAGCCAGCCGTCGGCGCGCAGCGGGCTGCGGGTCCGGAGTTCGGTCAGGGCGAGCCAGTCGGGTTCCGTCCGGGCACGGGTGGTCGCGTACGCCCGGTCGCCATGGTTGCTCATCGTGTTCGTCCCTCTCCTGCGGTGGGCCCTCCGCCACACGTGCCCGGTGGGGTGAGCGTGCGCGCGATCGGGCCCGGCGGGCCGGGTGGTGCGGGGCCGCACCACTCCTCCAGTGCAGCCCGGGAGCACCGCCGCCGGTGTCCTCCGACCGGCCGAACCCGGGGACGACCGCCGAGGAGGGCGCCGCGCCGACGGCGTCATGTCGTCCCGCCAATGGCCCGACCGCAGGAAGGACCGGCCGCGGCCCCGCCCCTACGGTGGCCGCAGGAGGGCGAAGGAGACCGCAGGAGGCCTCAGGAAGTCCTGCCCGCCTCGGCTCAGGAAGTCCGGCCCGCATCGTGAGAGGACCCGTCCATGACCACCGCACCTTCGAGCCCCGCCCCGCTCGCCGCCGCGACTGCCGTGCCGGTGACCGGCCTGCCGTACCTCGGTTCGGGGATCGGCTACCGCACCGAGATCAAGGACGCCATCGGCTCCCCGGCGAGCCGCATCGACTGGCTTGAGGTGATCTCCGAGCACTACCTCTTCGCGCCGCCCGACGTCCGCGACGTCCTGCACCGCCTGCGCCGCCGGTTCCGGATCGTGCCGCACGGACTGGAGCTGTCGATCGGTGGCCCGCGCGATCCCTCCCCGCGCTATCTGGACGCTCTGGCGCAGCTGGTCGACGAGATCGACGCGCCCTGGTTCAGCGACCACCTGTGCTTCACCCGGGCCGCGGGCGTGGCCCTGAGCACGCTGACGCCGCTGCCCCGGACCCGGGAGATCGCCCGTGAGGTGGGGCGTCGCGCACAGCGCGTCCAGGCCGCCGTCGGCAGGCCCCTCATCCTGGAAAACGTCACGTACTACATCGATCTCCAGTCACCTTTGTCCGAGGCGCAGTTCATCGCCGAAGTGATGGAGCACTGCGAGTGCGGGCTGCTGCTGGACCTGACGAACCTGGACATCAACGCACGCAACCACGGCTACTCGGCGATGGACTTCCTCGACACGATCCCGGTGGAACGGGTCGTCCAGGTGCACCTGGCGGGCGGGACCGGCGGCGAGGACGACCGCATGGACCTGGACACGCACAGCGAGCCCGTGCCGCCCGCCGTCTGGGACCTGCTGACGGAGCTGGTGGACAGGGCCCCGCTGCGCGCCACGCTGCTGGAACGCGACCAGAACTTCCCCGACGACTTCGGCGTGCTCCAGGCCGAACTCGATCACGCCCGGCAGATCCTCGACGGCGCCCGGAACGCGCGGGCGGGGGTGCGGTGATGGGCCTGCGCGAGGCGTTCGCCTCGGTCATCGCCTCTCCCGGAACCCTGCTGCCCCTGCTGCGCGAGGACCCCGGTCGGGTCCAGGGACGCTTCGACCTGTCCGACGCGGAACTGGCGGCGCTGACCGGTGTCGACGGGGACAGCTACTCGTTCATGGCCGAGGAGAGCGGCGCCAAGCGACGCATCCACCTCTCGGTCGGCATCCCCCGGACGGTGACCGAACTCACGGAACACCATCCGGATGTGCTCGACGCGTTCCTGACCACGACGACGCTCGCGGAGGACCCCGGCGACCCCACGGGGATCGCGCGGGCCTGCGAGCAGCTGCTGGAGTTCGACCGACTGCCGCCCGCCACGGCCGACTTCGGCCGGTTCGAACTCGACCAGTACCTGCTGCTCAACGACTCGGTGGCCGCCGAGGCCTGCCGCCCCGCGCCCGCGGCGCAGCCTCCCGCCCCGGTCGCACACGCCGTGGAACAGCAGCTGGTCCTGTCGCCGGCGGTTCGCGTGGCGACGTACGAGCACGACGTGACGGACCCCGAGGCGCCGGTCCGGATGCCCCGTGAGGTGGTGACCGTCCTGCTCCAGCGAGCCTGGGACGCGCCGCTGCGGGCGTACCGGATCGGGGCCGGGACGGGGCTCCTCCTGACCTGCTGCGACGGCACCCGCACGGGCCGGGAGGCCGCCCACGAGGCCGACCTGCCGGAGGCCGCGGCCTTGGAACTGCTGGAGCGGCTGGTGAGCACCGACATCGTGCGCGTGGCGGCCGCGATCGTCCACCAGGGTCGTCCGATCACATGACGCGGCCTCCCCCGCCCGTCCGGTTTCCTGGGAGGCAAACCTTCCAACCGCTCCGGCAAGGAGGAGGAACCATGAAAGGCTCCATGCGCGAAACACACGTGGACGTGGGTCAGGCTCTCTCACTGGCCCCGTTGCCCGACACCGTGGTGGCCCGCCGGGCCGGCCCGCCCCGGGACTTCAACTGCTTCTGCGTCTTCTGCACCCGGGCGGCCGACACGTCCACGTCCCACCCGAGGCGTGCCGCGAACCGCCGGTCCGGCTGAACTGCGGCCGTGACGTCGACCGGACGAGGCCGCTCGAACCGCGAGCGGCACCGCATCCGGGCGGTGCGCCGGGAGCGCGCCGCCCGGATGCGGTGGCCGGATGCGGTGGCCGGCGGATCATTCCTCGTTGAGCCAGCCGCAGACGTAGTACTGCTGGTTCGCGTCCCGCTCGATGATCCATTGGTTGAGGACGTCACCCGCGGGTTTCCCCGTCTCGATGTCGCGCCGGGTGATCCTCGCTTCCACGCTGAGTTCGTCCATGTTCGGGGGGATCTCGTAGGGCTGGAGTTCCCAGCGGTCCACGAAGTAGCCGTTGAGGACGAATCCGAGCAGGCCCGCGCGCATCCGGGGGCAGGTCCCTCGGCGCAGCGACGTCATGTCGTGGTCGGCCAGTCCGTTCATGTAGAGCGCGAAGACGCGCTCGATGGCTTGGCGGTCGAGGGGAGCCCGTGCCGGCCCGGGGGTTGGAGTGGGGGTGGGGTTTGCGGTCCGGGTCGGGCCCGACGGTACGGACGGGGTCGGTGCGGGAGGGGACGGGGTGCGCAGGGTGGGGGTCGTGGATTCGGTCGCGCGCGTGCGGCCGGGGTCGTCGTCCGGGGATCCGGTTTCCGGTAACCACCAGGGCACCGCGAGCGTCGCGGCCACGACGACGCCCACCGCACGAGCCGCCCGGTACGCCCGTCGACGAGTCGGTCGATCCGGATCCTGTACGGCCGGCGCGGCCCCCGGTGCGGGATGCCGTGCCGGTGGGGACGCCACGGGTGCGGCGTCCGGCGCCGCGCCCAGCCGCAGCGTGGACGCCGAGGTCGGCCGGGGGCCCGGCCCTGCGGGCCCCGTCCCGCCCGCCGGTCCGGCGAGGAGGTCGTACGCCTCGTCGGCGGTGAGGCGTTCCGCAGGGTCCTTGCGGAGGAGGCCCGTCAGCACGGGGGCGAGTTCGCCGGCGCGGACGGCGACGGCGGGTTCCTCGGTGGCGACCGCGACGAAGACGGCCCAGGAACCGGAGCCGCTGAACGGAGGGTGCCCCTCGACAGCGGTGAACAGGGTTGCTCCGAGGGACCACAGGTCGGATTCGGCGGTCGCCGGCAGTCCGCGCACCTGCTCCGGGGACATGTAGGTCGGGGTCCCCATGAGGGCCCCCGTCCGGGTCAGACCGGGCTCGCCCTCCACCGCGGCGATCCCGAAGTCGGTCAGTACCACCCGGTCGCCTTCGAGCAGCACGTTGGCGGGCTTGATGTCCCGGTGGGTGACTCCCGTGGCGTGCACGGCGCGCAGCGCGTCCAGGACCTGTCGGCCGATCCCGGCCACCCGGGCCGGCGGCAGCGGGCCGTCCTCCCTCACCAGGGCGTCCAGGGAACGGCCGTGGACGAGTTCCATCACGATCCACGGGCGGCCGTCGTCGCCCGCTATCCGGTCGTGGACGGTGATGACCCCCGGATGTTTCAGCCTGGCGGCGGCGCGCGCCTCACGGTCGAGGCGGCCGATCCAGGCCTCGCGCAGGGAGGCGTCGAGGTCGTCCGGGAGCCGGAGCTCCTTGAGGGCGACCTCCCGGTCCAGTTGCTCGTCGTGGGCCCGCCATACGGTCCCCATGCCGCCCTGGCCGAGCAGTTCGGCCAACCGGTACCGGCCGGCCAGCAGTCGTCCGCGATCGTCAGTCACGCCCGGAACCTAACCCAAGGCACCCGGTCGTGAGAACGCGCCCAACTCCCGACCCGTGCCCGGGGCCGCCGGGCGGCCGACAAGCAGTGGTTCCGGTGCGAGGGCGACCTGACGAATCAGCGTCGAACGGACGGTACGGGGATGGCCGGAGGCCCCCGCGGCCGTTCCGTACGTCCTCGGCTCGCAGTGCTCTGCCGACGAACACGGCAGGCCTCAGGCCCAGTTCGGCAGGTCGGTGCCCCACCGGGTGGACGCCCGGTTCCAGTTCGCGGGTCCGCCGTCGTAGTGGACCGGGGACGAGGCGTGGCGCAGCAGACCGTAGGGCGATTCGGTTTCGGTGAGCCAGGGTCCGGGGTCGTGGGCGTCGGCATCGCCGTGTGCGGGGGTGGGGCGGATGCCGTGCATCAGCCATGACGCGGTGCCTGCCAGGGAGAGGCGGACGTGCCGTCCACCGCCGCTGATCCGGCGGTCGCTCAGTGCCCGGAGGACGGCGGCGGCGAGCAGGTACCCGGTCCCGTGGTCCAGTGCCTGTGCGGGCAGCACTCCCGGGCGGCCGTCGGCCGTGGCTTCGATCGCCGCGATGCCCGTGCGGGCTTGGACCAGGCTGTCGAAGCCGCGTCGCCCCGCCCAGGGACCGGACCAGCCCCAGGCGCACAGTTGCGCCACGATCAGGTCGGGATGCCGGGCAAGGAGCGCCTCGGGCGTCAGTCCGTGCCGGTCCAGGGCGCCGGGGCGGTAGCCGGTCACCACGACGTCGGCCTGGCCGAGGAGGCCCTCGAAGGTGCGCCGATCGCCAGGGCGGGCGAGGTCCAGCAGAGTGGAGCGTTTGCCCATGCCCGTATCGGCGTGGGCATCCGCGTCCTCGGGGAGCCGGGGGGCGTCCACGCGCAGTACGTCGGCGCCCAGCAGCGCCAGCGTTCGCGTGCCGACGGGGCCCGCGATGACGCGGGTCAGGTCCAGGACCCGCACTCCGTGCGCGGGCGTGGACGCGGGTGCCAACGGTCGGGGGTCGGTCCGCCCCACGTGCCGCGTCTCGACCAGGGCGGGACCGGCCGGGGTGCGACCGGCCGGGGCGGGTGCGGCCGGGGCGGGTGCGAAAGCCACGGCCACGGCCAGGCCGCCCGCTGCGTAGACCGTCTCCTGGACCTCCTGGGCCGGGCGCGAAGCCAGTTCCTCGGTGAGCGCGCCCACCAACGCCCGGTCCTGCCCCGTGTCCCTGATGCCCAGGGCCCCGAGGAGCCGGGCACGGTGATGCGGATAGTTTGCATGGGTGCGCACCCATCCGTCGGCCGCCTGCCAGAACCCGGACAGCGGAGCGAACGACGTCGGCACCCGCCCGTCGATCCGCAGATGGCGTTCACTGACGAACGCCGTGGCCACCGCGGCCTCGTTCACCCGCACCGCGGGCACCCTGACGCCGTTGCGCAGCGCCAGCAGTTCCGCCGCCGCCAGCGAGGACACCCCCACCGCGGCCCGCGCCAACTCCCGCACCGGCAGACGCGACGGCAGGACAGCGCCCGCTTCCTCGTAGGACACGTGCCGAACCAGTTGGCTCCGGCCTCCCAGAGCCGCCCAGGCGTGTGCGGTGGCCGCGTCCTCGGTGTACGTCACCCGCTCATTGTGCGACACACCCGGGGCGACGCCGCGGAGCAGGAGCTCCCGCCGCGCACGGTGACCTGCCCCGTGGCCCTCGGCCCGGGCCGGCGCGCGGGCGGGGTCGGCGGGCGGGCGGGACACAGCGAAGCGGCTGTGCCGGCGCGTCCGACGCCCGGAGCCCCGCCCGTGTCCGTCCGGGTCATCCCCTGAACGGTTGAAGACGTCCAGGACGTCCGGCCGGTACCCACGTCGCCGGCGGCCCGGGGGCCGTATCGGGGCGGATCCGGGCACCTCGCTGCCGGGCCCTCGCGCGAGCGGTCTCCGGCCCGTCGCACGCCTCGACCGCGAAGGCCCCGAAGTCCCCGAAGGCCTGGGTGAACACGGCGGAAGACCCCGACCCCATGACCACGGCCGGATCAGGCCACGGGCCGCCGCCAGGAACGGAGTTCGCGGTTCACCGGTGGCCGTCCGGTGGTCCGGACCCGGGTGCGAGTTGGGTCGCCAGGAGGGTGAGGCCGCGGCGGAGCCGGCGGAAGTACGTGGCGCGGCTGAGGTGCAGGGCGCGGGCGATCTGATGGTGGGTGCGGGAACGGCCCAGGTAGTAGGCGGCCAGGATGGTGCCGGCCTCCCTGTCCGTGGGAGCCGGCGACGCGGCGAGCGCGGCCACACCGTCGGTCAGCCAGGCGCGCAATCGCGGCGGGGACGACAGCTCCGGCAGGACCAGCAGCGGGTTCCCGGCGAGGCCGCCCGGCTCTCGGAGTCCGGCCAGGGCGCGGCCGACGAGGGCCGGCAGGTCCTCGTCGGGCAGGGTCGCGAGCCCCACCCCGGTAGGGGGTGCGGTCCCGGGGGTGGCGGGCGGGCCCGCGCCGAGTCGGCGGATCCACCCGGCGAGGCCGGTGGTGGTGAACTCCTGGCTGTAGACCTCCGGGCGGCGCCCGCACCGGTAGACGTCGTCCCGGATGCCGCCGTGCCGGCGGAAGCTCAGCGCGTGCAGCAGGCTCTGGTAGTCCGGGCTCGCCGTGGAGACGAGGAGGTTCCCGGCGAGGGTCGCCTGCACCAGGATGTGGCGCAGCATCTGCGCGTGCGCGCCCGGGTCCGCGCCGTACGCCGCCCCCAGGAACAGCCCGGCCCCGCTCCCGGCCCCGGCTCTGCTCCCGGCCCCCGGCCCGCCGCCCGGGTGGCCGTCGTCGTCGGTGGCCGCTCCGGGGGCGAGAAGGCCGGGTGCGTGCTGCTGGAGCAGCGGTTCGATGCCATGGGCGGTGTCCGGGCCGACGGGTACGAGGGCGGCCAGCGCCACCGGCGCCCCGTCGCGGTCCCGGGCGAGGTGGAACGCGGTCGGGGCGGACGCCAGCCACCCTTCCGTGACCCGCTCCGAACGCCTTGGGTCGAAGCCGTTGCGGACCGCCCAACGATGCATCAACCGTCCGATGTCATCGGCGTCGCCGGAGCCGGCAGGCAGGATCCGCGCATCGTCCTCGACCGGTGGGAACAGCGAACGTCGCAGGGCGGGTTCGCCGGACAGGAACAGCCCCTGCTCGACGATCCGGGCCTGCTCGCGCGGGTCCCGGCGTTCGGTGAGCAGCGTCTGCCGGTAGCCGGCCGCGCGCGTCCGGACGTCCCGGTGGGCCTGCGGTCGGCGCCAGGCGTAGGCGAGTTCGAACAGGGACCGGTACGGTTCGCGCACCGCCAGCCCGAGTGGTCCCCGCCGGACGAGGCTCAACGCGGCCAGTGCGGAGAACACCTCCGGCCCCGCGGTGAGCAGCCGTTCGTCGCCGGCGCCCACGGTGGCCAGGAGCCGCAGCGCGTGCCGGTCCCGGCCCCCGGACCGCGGCCTCTCGCGGTCGAGGCGCCCGAGGACCTCCTCGGCCACGGCGTCGGCGACGGCGCCGGGCGCGTCGGCGGGAGTTCCGGCGAGGAGCTCCCGGGCGGCGAGGACGGCCGGGAACGGGTACCCGCCCGCGAGGCGCACCGCCAGCGCCACGGCCTCCGCGTCCTCCAGCCCGGTCGCCCTGACGAGGTCCTCGATGTCCCCGGTCGGCCACGGCTTCATCGCCACGACGGAGGGCGCGTACCGGTCCGCCCAGCCGGACAGTCCCCGCAGCGGCCTCCGGCTCACCACCAGCACGGACGGCGTCCCCGGATCCCGGCTCCGCCGTCCCGAGGAGCCCGCGAACCACCCCGTGGCCACCGGCGGGCCTGCGGCTCTCGGAGCGTCGCAGGGGCGGGGCTCGGTCAGGGCCGCGGTCACGGCATCCGCCTGGCCCGGGCCGTCCACGCTGTCGACCAGGAGGAGCCCGTCCCCTTGCGCGGCGCCGGCGAGCAGCCCCCGTACCCGCTCCGCGGCGACGGACGCCGACAGTCCGCACAGGTCGACGCCGGTGGCCACGGGCAGCTGCCGGGCCAGGGTGCTCTTCCCGCTGCCGAGGGGGCCGCAGAGGTTGACCACGGAGTGCGCGGCGAGGGCGGCGGACAGGGCACCGAGGCCCGGGGGGATCTTCACGGTGCCCCGGACGATACCCAGCCGGCGCCGGCCGGTGTCAGCGGGCAACCAGCCGAACCGTGGCTTGAGTTGATACTTCCGTGAGACTACGCGAACGCGGCCCGCGGCTAGGGTCTGAACGACCGCGGGGCCCCGGCGGCGCACGTTCCTGCACGGCCACCACCTACTTGAATGGAGTCCGGAGTGAAGCTGGTTCGATGGCTGTCGACCACGGCCACCGCCCTCCTCGCCGCGACCACCCTGCTCACCGCGCCCGCCGCGGCGAGCAGCACCGCGAGTGCCACCGCGGCCACCCCCGCGCGCACCACCGTCGGCGCGACCGCCGCCCTGGCGCCCACCGCCCCCAAGTACTTCCTCGGCACCGGATACGGTCCGTACAACATCGCCGTCGACGCCGCCTGGAACACCGCCTACGCGGCGGCCGTGAACGAGGGTTACCAGGCCTCCCGCTGCGCCCGCTCGGCCGGTCCGGCGGCCAACCCGATCGGCGGCAACGGCTACTACCAGGTGCTCGTCGAGATCTACTGCAGCGTGCCGCCGCCTCCCGGGTCGGGCCAGATCACCGGCGTCCACTCCGGCAAGTGCGTCGACGTCAAGGGCGGCAGCCTCAAGGACGGCGCGCCGATCCAGCTGTACCAGTGCAACGGAACCGATGCCCAGGCCTGGCGGCTGGAGAGCGACGGCACGGTGCGCGCCCTCGGCCGCTGCATGGACGTGCAGTACGCCAAGACGGAGAACGGCTCCCACATCGGGCTCAACACCTGCCACCAGGGCCTGAACCAGAAGTGGGAGTTGCTGCCGGACGGCCTGCTGCGCAGCGTCCACTCGGGCAAGTGTCTGGACGCCCTCGGTTGGGCCACCGGCAACGGCACCCGCCTCGGGATCTGGGACTGTGCCCCGGGGCACACCAACCAGCAGTGGCGCGGCGCGCCCCTGGGCACCTGACCCCCGCGTACGACCACCCGACCCGCCTCCGTACGGCCCCCGGTACACCCGGTCCCGTACGGAGGCGGGTCCGCGGCACGGGCCGATGCCTGCACGGGCGGGCCGGATGTCGAAAACGAGTCCGGTACTTTGCCGCAGCGTTGGCTTGTCGTGACCCCGACCAGGGATGATGACGCGTTGTGCTCACCAACATCGTCACCGCCGTCGGTCTGGCCGTCCTCCTCTGGGCGCTCGTCCGCACCACCCTTCTCGCCGTCCGCAACCGCAGGGCCCGGGACTTCGACGCCTCCGCCTACGGCCTCGTCCCCCGCGAGGAGCTCGACAGCCGGCGTTCCGGCCCGCCGCGGGACGAGCCCGCGCTGCGCCTCGCCGTCGACGCCGCCCGCGACGGCCGGTGGGAGCCGGCGGCCGGGCTCCTCGCGGTGACCGTGGAACGCCAGGACTGGGCCGAGCGCCTGCGGCTCGTCGAGGTGTTCGCGGATCTCGCCGTGGAGGACGAACGTTGGTTGCGGATCTGGCGGGCCGAGCGTCCGCAGGACGCGGACGCCGTCGTCGTGCACGCGCACGCCCTGCTGCTCCGTGCCTGGGCGGCGCGCGGCGAGAAGTACATCAAGGAGACCTCCGACTCGCAGGTCGCGATGTTCGGGGAGCTGCTGCCGACGGCCATGTACGCCGCCCACGAGGCGGCCCGGCTGGCACCGGGCGATCCGTCCCCGTGGGTCACGATGATCGCCGCCGCGCGTGGCCTGGGGCTGTCCCACGACGAGTTCCGCCGGCTGTGGGGCGAGCTCGCGAGCCGTGCTCCGCACCACTACGACGCGCACTGGCAGGCCCTCCAGTACTGGTGCGAGAAGTGGTACGGCTCGCACCAACTGATGTTCAAGTTCGCGAAGGAGGCGACGGCCTCGGCTCCGGCCGGGAGCCTGATGTCGGGCATCTACCTGCATGCCGTGCACGAAGCGGTCCTTCAGGACGGTGAGGCGGCCTACCGCACCTGGGCCACGAAGCCGATGCTCGCCCTCATCCGGGCCGACCTGGCGCAGGCCGATCCGGAGGACCGACGGCTTCCCGCGATACGACACCTGTACGCCGCCGTGCTCGTGAAGACGGGCCGGTACGCGGAGGCCTTGGCACAGTTCCGGCTCCTCGGCGGGTGGTGCGGAGCGGCGCCCTGGACGGACGCCCGGGATGCCGCGGCGGCTTTCCATCACGCCCGCGGCCTGGCGGCCCTCCACTCGGGGCGCCCCCGGTAACACCACGACGGCGGCGGGCACGACCGGCCTTTTCGTTCGACGTCGGGTTGCGCGACCTGCTTCGGCCTGCTTCGACCCGCTCCGGCGTCCCGAGGTGCGGTGGTCACGCATCGGGCAGGCAGAGCCAGATCTCCGAGAGGGTGAGGCCGTGCTCGTTGGTCACCGTGCCGCACGGACAGCCCAGCGCGATCCGACTCCAGTCACCGGTGACCACCCACGGGCCGCCCGCACTCCCGCACCTCGGGCAGGTGAAGGTCTCGGCCGTCCACACCCCGGGCGAGGGCCTGCCGTAGTGCCGGAACCTGCCCGTGTGCCGGGCCCGCCAGGGCTCCGCCGGCGGGGTGAGCGGGACCGTTCCCGGCCGGTTCGGTGCCGCCAGGACGGTGAACAGGGCGATCAGGTCGGGCAGTAGGGCCTCTCCTGCCTCCGTCGGCGGCGCCGCGGCACCCGTCGTGGTCCCGTGCGGGGCCCCGTACCTCGGCGCCGCTGCCGCGGGCGACGGGGTCGGGGCGGCGTGCCAGGGCAGGAGGGCGCGAGCTACGGCGGCGAGCAGGGCCACGGCCGGTGGGCTGACGGAACCCGCGTCGAGGTGGTGGAGGGTGCTCCGCAGGACGCGTTGGAGCCGCCGGTCCCGATCCGCGGTCCGGATCCGCTCCGGCGGGTGCTTGCGCGTGGGGAGCGGAGCGGTGAGGCGGGCGAGGACGGCAGCCGCGGCGTGCGCGTCCACCGGCGACGGATGCCACTGGCCGGTGGCCAGGAGTCGCCGAGCGCGCCCGGACTCCCGGGCCAGAGCCCGCGTCGCCAGTACCGCGTCGGAGTTCGCGGGAACCGCGCGCTCTCGACTCATGACTCAGCCCCTTTCGTTCCGTCACCGTGTCGTTCGTCGGGTACGCGCCGCGCGCAGGCGCACATCCCCTCACCGAGGTGCCGACCCCGGCGGACGGGCGCGGCCGGAGCACCGTCCTGCGCGGCGCACACCACAGGCGGCAAGTATCCTCCCGGGATGCGCATACGAAGATCATTCGTTGTCCTCGCGGCAGCGGCCCTGCCGGTCGGTGCCTGTACGGCGCCCGACGCCGCGGAACTCGCACGCCAACCACAACCGGGCATCGCGCAGCTCAGCACCGGCGAGCTCCAGAGCCGGTGGTGGAGTTGGGCGGCCTCCAGCCCCGAGAGCTCGAACCCGGTGTCCGATCCGGACGGCAGCTTCTGCGCACAGAACCAGCCCGCCGACGCCTGGTTCCTCGCAGGCACGTTCGGCGGCAAGGCCGAGCGGCGCTGCTCGATCCCGGCGGAACGCCCGGTGGCGTTCCCGCTGCTGAACTTCACGGGCACGAAGGCCGAGTGCTCGGCGCGGCTGGCGGAGGCGAAGGGCACCGTCAAGCTCGGCACGGCCGAGGTGGCCGTGGAGCGGATGGAACCCACCCCGATCCGGATCACCGGCGTCGAGGGCAACCCCATCACCGGGGAGGCGGGTTCACTGTCCACGCACGGCTGCGGGCTGTGGGTCCGGCTGGGGCCGGTACCCGTGGGGACCACCTCGCTGACCATCGAGGGCTCCGCAGGTGCGTTCTCCCTCTCGGTGTCCTACGACCTCCAGGTCGCGTAGGGGCGGGACCCGCGAAGACTCCTCGCGGCGACGACGGAACGGTTGCCGCTGCCGGACCCGCCGAACACCGGGTCCGGCTCCACTGCCGGACGGCTTGACATCAGAGCTGGCGGGCGAACCGGTCCAGGGCGCCGAGGACATGGGCGCGCGTCGTGTCGCTGCCCAAGTGGCCCGCGTCCCGGACGACGATCAGCTCCGCGTCGGGCCATGCCCGGGCGAGTTCCCACGCGGTGTCGAGCGGGCCTCCCATGTCGAGCCTGCCGTGTACGAGCACACCGGGTGTGCCGGCCAGGCGGTGGGCGTCGCGGAGCAGGGCGCCCTCCTCCAGCCACGCGCCGTGGGAGAAGTAGTGGGAGCAGATGCGAACGAAGGCCAGTTGGGCGTCCGAGGGCCGGTCGCCGTAGGGGTGTGCGTCTCCGTCCGTTTCCCCGGACAGGACCGCGTCCTCCCAGGCGCACCAGTCGGTGGCGGCCTTCTCCCGCACCACGGCGTCCGGGTGTTCCATGAGGCGACCGTAGGCAGCGACGATGTCGCCGTCGCGCGGTGTGCCCGCGGCTCCGGCGAGGAAGCGTTCCCATTGCTCGGGGAAGTACCGGCCGACCCCACGGTAGAGCCATTCGATCTCGGAGCGCCTGGTGGTGGTGACGGCGGCGATGACGATCTCCGAGACCTTCTCGGGGTGCGTTTCGGCGTAGGCCAGGATCAGCGTGGAGCCCCACGAGCCGCCGTACAGCAGCCAGCGGTCGATGCCCAGGTGCACCCGGAGCCGTTCCATGTCCGCGATCAGGTGCCGGGTGGTGTTGTGCCGCATGTCGGTCGTGGGGTTGCTCGCGTGGGGGGTGCTGCGCCCGCACCCGCGCTGGTCGAACAGCACCACCCGGTACCGTTCCGGATCGAAGTACTGGCGGGCCGCGGCGCCGCATCCGGATCCCGGACCGCCGTGAACGACGAGCGCCGGCTTGCCCTCCGGGTTGCCGCACACTTCCCAGTACACGAGGTTTCCGTCGCCGACATCGAGCAGTCCTGTCTCGTACGGTTCGACCGGCGGGTGCAGTTCGCCCACATCAAGACCTCCAGGACATCGGAACGACGGGGAACAGCGTAGGGCCGGGGCCCGGGGTCGGGCGAGATGGCCGGGGCCGCGGACGCAACGCCTCCCCACCGGCGTCAGGGACGGCGGCAGGCTTCCAGTAGCGTCCGTCCCGTGAACACCCTCGACTCCCTCGATGCCCTCGTCCGTCTTTGCCGGCCGCCCGTCGAACCGCCGCCCGCGGTGGACTGGACGCAGGCGGAGCCTGCGCTGGGTACGACGTTGCCGACCGACTACAAGCGACTGGTCGAGGTGTACGGCGACGGGATTTTCGACGACACGATCTGGCTGCTCGTCCCCGGCTCCTCCTACGCCGACTGCGACTTGCGGGCGCAGGCGGCGGAACGGGACGAGATCCTGGAAGGCCTGTGGGAGTTCGAGCCGAGGCCCGCCGCCCTGCTGGAGGCGGGGGCACGGGTCGTCCCTTGGGCGTTCGAAGAGGGCACGGGGGCGTTCCTGTATTGGCTGGCGCGGCCCGGTCGCCATCCCGACGAGTGGACGGTGCTCTACAACGAGGGACGCGGACCGCTGTGGGAGCACCACGACATGGGGTGCTCGGCGTTCCTCCTGGGGGTGCTCACGGGAACGGTGGAAACGGAGTACTTCGGTGCCCTCCGCGACGCGCCGAAGCCGACGGAGCACCGCTTCCAGACGGCCGCCCGGACCATCGGAGCGTCCCGGCGCTGATGCCGCCCTCAGGAAGGCGGGCGTTCAGGGCGCGCAGCCCCGCAGCGTCGAACCCGGTGCGACCTGGCGCTTCTCCACACCGCGCAGCATCAGGGTGACGTGTTCCCCACCCGCGATGCGCTTGAACTCCACCCATACCTGCGGCACGACCACGAGCCGGTCGCGCGATTGCAGCTCCGCAGGAGGACCGCTCCGATCGATGGCCCCGGTGAGGTCGCCGACGACCACCACACCTCGACCGGTGATCCCGAAGGCCTGCGAGACCCGGAACGTCCAGGCCCGATCCGCCCTGGGGGCAGTCGTGAGTACCTGCACCTCAGCCACCGGGCGCGACCCTTCCGCAAGGATCAGGCGAGTGCCCGGTCCGCATGGGAACGGCACCCCGCCACCATGCGCCCACCGACCGTGCACCGCCCCCTCGCCGAGCCCGAGCCCCGGCCCGGCAGGCACGTCGTCGAACGAGACGCTCCACGACTGACCGTCCGTCCCGGACTCGGCGAACGCCGTCGGCGCGTAGAGGCCGCCCGGATGCGGATCCCTACGACCACCGTCCTCAGCGGCGAACCACCGCATCCAGCCGCTGATTTCCAAGCCGTCGTCCACGCCATCTTCCCCGCCGTCGTCCACGCCGACATCATCGCCGATCACGCCGGCGCCGCAGGCTGGGTACGGAACCGCGACCGCCAGGACCGCGACGCGGGCCGCCGATCGGACGCCTCAGCCGTGGGCTGAGGCGAACGTAGCCGGACCGTTCGCTACGACCGGCAGAGCGCCTCCACGGCACGAGCCGACTTCACGCAGGCGCCCGTACCTCGCCCTGGCTCAGGGCCCGTGGCCGGCCGGGGCGCCTTCCTCTTCCCAGGTCCGGGCGCGCGGGAAGAGGAGTCGTCATTCGACGCGGCCACGGTGAGGCCTCTCCGCGCGTATGCGCGGGTTCGTCCCGGTCAGCGGCGGCCGGTGGCCAGCATGACGAGGAACTGGCCGCCACCCGGCTCGATGGCGGCGGTCACCGGCAGGCCCGGTACCAGCCGGGAGAACCGGTCCACCAGCCAATCCGCCGTCTCCTGGGCGTCCTTCTTGGTGGGACAACGGCCCACCATCTCCCGGCCCCCCTTTCGCTCCAGCCTCTCGGCGACGGCGATCAGCGGAGCGGGTTCGACCACGTAGAGGCGATCCGGCCAGGCGATGACCGCCTTGACCGCACCCTTGCGGGTATTGCAGCCGCGGTGCGCGAGCCGCTCGGCGACCTTGGCCTTCCGGTCGGCGGTCCGGCTGTCGACGCTCGGCCCCCGCGGGTCGTTCACCGACTCGTCGGGGTCGACCGGCTCGTCACACACCCAGCACCGCCAGCCGTCGCGTTCGGCCACATCATCAAGGAGACTCATCCGAGCAACCTAGCCTGCCCCGACCGCCGCACGCGCACCCGGGCCCCCGGGTCCTCGATCGATCCGCCGCCCTCACGCGGAGGGCGACCGGACGGCCGTACGGTGAACGTCGTCGGGCCGAGAAGCCGGCGGCCGGTGCGGGACCGCCCGGACGACCGCCCGCAGTACGTCGTCGGACGCGGACGGCGCGCCGACCTCACCGTCGGGGTCGTTCAACGCCGCACCCGGTCGACGTTCCATTCCCGCGGGAGGACTCCGTCGCAGAAGACGCAGAAGAAGTCCCCGTCGCGAACGATGTTCAGCCGGTCGCAGGCGGGACAGCGCCGGAACACGACCTCGTGGGTGAAGTGGGGAGGATGTCCGATCCCCACCACGTCCAGCGCCTCGGCAACAGCCGGCCACGAGTCGATGTCCGGGCAGTATCCGGTCGACTGGTTGCTCACCTCGGTGACCAGCCACCGCCCTGCCCCTCCCCGGAAACTGATCTCCCCGGCGCCGAGGACGCGGCCACCGCCGGCACAGACCACGTGCTCGCTCCGGCGCGGCGCGAGGCGCAGCGTCCCCGCCCGGTCGATGACGTAGGTTAAGGGTTCCGCCAACTCCGCCGCCGTCAGGGCGGAAGCCCAGTCCTCGAAGTCGGCCGCCGCGCGGATGCCTCGGCCCTCGGTCCCCGGCCGGACCAGGGTCCGCAGATCGGGCGGGCCCACGTACTGATAGCTCCGCCCTGGTGAGTTCACACCGGCCAACCTACCCGGCCGCCCGTCCACCTCGGCTGCGGCCACGTCCTCGGCGCCGACGGCGGCGCATCCGCCCGTGGAGCCCGCGAGTTCGGCTTCGACGGGCCGCCGTCGATCGCATGTTCGGTACACGAAAGAATGGTGCGATGGACAGGAAAATGCAGAAGGAAATGGACGAGAGGCAAAGGCGCGAGTGGGCCGCGCGTGAGGCCAGCCGTGGCTTCTACAGCGTGACCGTGCCCGCGCCGCCCGACCCGCACACGGCGCTCGGCGTCGTCGCCGGATACTGGCGTCACAGCGTGATGGAAGCGGTGGAGAGCATGCAGATCGAGGCCCGCAAGCTTGGCGCGGACGGTGTGCTCGGTGTGTCGATCGTTCCGGACTCCGGCTATGGCGGCGCGCGCTTCGTGGCCTACGGCACTGCCGTCCAATGGGCGCAACCCGAGTAGCCGGACATGCGGTCGCGGAGCGATCCGGCCACCCCGCAGGACACTTCACCGGGAGTTCCCGGCCGCCGCTTCCAGCACTCGGCCGCTTCCGGCACTCGGCTGTCGGGCGCTAGTTCTTCTGCAGGGTGCGGGTGACACCGGCGATGACGGCGGTCGTGAGCATCCAGCCGGAGACGATCAGCAGGTAGGCCAGCCCCTGGAGGCCGTCGTGCGACCAGTACCACCCCGCGCGCTGTCCCAGACCACCGATGGGGATCAGGAGGTCGAGCGTGTAGACGAGGGGTTGGAACGGGACGCCTTCACCCGGCTTCACGGAGCTCGGGGAGCCGGCGCCGAAGGCCAGCGTGCCCAGCAGCGTCAACGTCAGGAGCCAGACGCCTGCCAGCCACGGCCGGTAGCCGTAGCCGACGGTGACGTCGAGCAGGTGCCCCCACGCCCGTGCCGGCAGGGACAGGGTGAGGCGTCGGTGGCGCTGCTTGGCCAGGAGGACGCGGCGGGCGTCGTCGTCGTGGCCGATCCGCCGGTACCAGAGCGCGAGTTGTTCGTACGGCTGCGGTGCATAGCCGGGATTCCGTCGGACCCAGGCCAGGCGACGGGCGACCTCGTCCCTGACCGGTGTTCCCGTTCCGCCCGCCGATGACGCGGCTTCCCGGAATCGGATGGAGCCGTAGGTGAATCCTTCCAGGAGCACCCTCTCGGGACGGCTCCGCTCGCTGTCCTGGCACCACGCGGCCTGAACGAACCGGAGGTCCACCAGCCCCGCGGGGGGCACCGCGGTTCCGTAGTCGAACTCCCCCACCTGCATCGCCCCACAGTCCAGGGCTGTGCCGTCCCCCTCCAGACGGGCTCCTTCGAACGTCAGCAGACCTTCTATTCGGGCCCTGCGCAACCGCACGCTTCCCGACGCGGTGAACCCCTCGGAGCAGTCCACGGTCGCGGCCGTCACGTCACCGGCGGCAAGTGCGACGCCACCCGTGTTCTCCAGCCGTGCGCCCTGCAGGAAAAGGCCGTTGAGCAGCCGTGCACCGGGCAGCCGGAACCCGCCTCGGGTGGTGAGCCGCCGCGCGAAGACGCTGCCGTCCAGGACGAGGCCACCCGCGAGCACCGCCCACTCCCCCGGGCTTGAGATCTCGGCGTCCGTGAGCACGAGGTTTCCGGCCATACGGACGTTGACGAGTACGAGGGGGCCACCTTCGACGCTCGACCGCCTCAGGTCCAGGTCGCCCTCGATCCGCGCGAGTTCGGCATCGACGCCCGGGACCCAGCTGTCCGTGATCTCGATCGTGCGGGTCGTGGCTCCGTGCAGGCGCACCGCCTCGTCCAGCCGGCAGCCCGCCAGCGAGAGGGTGTGGCGGATCTCCGCCCCGGACAGGTCGAGGCGGCCGGTGACGCGCGTGCCGGCCAACCGCAAGGCGGCCACGCCACCGGCCCGATCGTCGTTCGCGCCGAGCAGCAGCTCCGTCACCACGGCCGCGCGGACCGTGCGTTCGGGCCCCCACCCCGCACCCGAGGAGGGAGCGTCCGCCTCGGGCACGCCCGTACGCAGATCAACTCGGCGCCCTTCGGGGAAGGCGTCCCACAGCTCGCGCTCCGGCGGGGTCAACTCGTCGTATGACAGCACCCGTGCAGGATAATGATCTCCGCTCCGGGGCGTGCGCCAACCAGGAGATCGTCCCGGCCCGTCAGGGGGTCGAGGCGCTCTCGTCACCGGGGGCGGCGATGACCTGACCGGTCCAGGTCCACGGTTCCCGGCGTGGATCCCAACTCACTTCGACGGCGCCGCGACGAGCCTTCCGGGCAGGCGACGGGACCCTCGGCCCGGGTGCGCCGGTGGAGGCGGGTGGGGTCACCGACCGGGGTAGGGCAGGAGTGCCATCTCGCGGGCGTTCTTGATGGCGGTGGCGAGGGCGCGCTGCTGCTGGGCGGTCACCCGGGTGACGCGGCGGCTTCGGATCTTGCCGCGATCGGAGATGAACCTGCGCAGCAGGTCGGTGTCCTTGTAGTCGATGTACGTGATCCCGGCTGCGTAGAGGGGGTTGGGTCGGGAGGTGGTGGGCTTGCGGAGCTCGGTGCGTCGGGCCACGGCGGTTTCTCCTTGCGGGTGTGTCGTTCGTTCGCTTGCGGGTGTGGTGTGCGGCTCGTTCGTGCGGGGTGGTGGTCAGGCCGCGTCGAGGAGGGAGTCGAAGGCGGGGGTGAGGGCCTTCCACCCCGCCGGCCCCGACGCGTACTCCGCGTCGGTCAGCAGGCAGGAGTCGAGGAGGTGTTCCAGCCCGTCGCGGTCCAGGCCGGGCGAGGTGAAGACGAGGTGCTGGCAGCAGTCGCCGTGCTCGGGGTCCCAGTCCAGGGCGGCTGCCGCCCGGCGCACGGGCGGCACCATCTCCCAGGCCGCGTCCGGCAGCGATGCCAGCCAGGGCCCGGCGCTCTCCACGCACAGCGCCCCGCCGGCGGCTTCCCAGGCCAACAGGGTGTCCGGGCGGTCGGCCAGCCAGAACCGGCCGCGGCTGCGGGCGGCGGCGCAGCACAGGTCCTCCAGGGCCTGATGGAGCCGTTCGGGGTGGAACGGGCGCCGCCGGTGCCAGACGAAGGTAGTGACGCCGGCCTCGTCCGCATCCTGGGGCAGGAGCGCGCAGGCCGGATGTTGGGCGGCGGCCGCGGCCTCGACGTCGAAGCCGGCGAGAGCGGCTCGGACGAGTTCGGCGGAGGCTGCCGGCAACCGCCTTGCCGTGGCGTGGAGTTGGGCGAGCAGTGCGTGGTCCTCGTCGTCCGCCTCCTCGCTGTCGACGACGGCGAGGACGGGCGCGTATTCCAGTTGGCGGGCCCAGGTGTCGCCGACGGTCCGCCGGTCGGTGGGCGCGGCGGCGAGTCCGGCTTCGGCCAGGTCGTCGCCGTTGGCGAGGTACGGCAGGACGAGCGCGGGGTCCACGGCGGTGATCACGCTCGTCACGACCAAGCGATCCGCACCGTGCACGGCGATGACCTCCGCCATGGCCGCCGGTTCGACCGAGTCCCACAGTTCGACGACGGCGAGCCGGGTCGTACCGCCGTCCGCCAGCCTTTCCAGTTCGGGGACGAGGTCCTCGCGCAGTGCGCAGCAGGCGCAGTCGTTCACCAACGGTGTCTCGTCGCTGGAGATGGGCCCGGCGTCGTCGCGGACGAGTCGGAGCACGGTGCCGGCCGGGGCCGACGTCAGGTCGTGGTGCAGGGAGACGCTTCCGGTGACGGACCGCAGGAGGTGGTCGACGACTTCCTTGCGGGCAGCGGAATGGAGCCCGGCGACGATCGCGACGGGGAGTTGGTGGTCGTGCCGCATCAGCGTGCTCCGTAGCGGCGTTCGAAGCGTTCGACGCGGCCCGCCGTGTCGAGGGCGCGCGCGGTGCCCGTGTAGAAGGGGTGGCTCGCCGAGGAAATCTCGACGTCGACGAGCGGGTAGGTGTTTCCGTCCTCCCAGTGGATGGTCCTGTCGCCGGTCATCGTGGAGCGGGTGAGGAACGCGGTGCCGGTGGCGGAGTCGCGGAAGACGACGGGCCCGTAGGCGGGGTGGATGCCGGGCTTCACGGCGGGAACCTTTCGTCGATGCGGGTGGGGGTCGGGGTGCGGAACCGGTCCTGGTGGAGCGGTGCACCATCCGGGCGGGGCCGTGCCCTACTATATGGCAACGGTTTTCATTTCCAACAACTCTCCCGCCCGGAGCCCCGCTCACAGACCCACGCAGAGAGGACCCACCACCCATGGCGGCACACTGCCAACTGACCGGCGCCAAGCCGGGATTCGGTAACTCCATCTCCCACTCCCACCGGCGCACCTCGCGCCGCTTCGACCCGAACATCCAGCGCAAGCGCTACTGGCTTCCCGGTGAGGGCCGCCACGTCCGCCTGACGCTCAGCTCCAAGGCGATCAAGACCGTGGACACCATCGGGATCGAAGCGGCCGTGGCCCGCATCCGCGCACGGGGTGGCAAGGTCTGATGGCGAAGAAGAGCACGATCGCGCGGAACGAGAGGCGCAAGGAGGTCGTCGAGCGCCACGCCCACCGTCGGGCCGAGCTCAAGGAGATCATCCGGCGCCCGGCGGCGACCCCCGCGGAACGCGAGGCCGCCCGGGCAGATCTCCGCCGACAGCCGCGCGACGCCGGCGCCACCCGGGTGCGCAATCGCGACAGCGTGGACGGACGCCCCCGGGGCTACCTGCGGACGTTCGGCCTCTCCCGGGTGCGCATGCGGGAGCAGGCACACGCCGGGTTCCTGCCGGGAGTGACCAAGTCCTCCTGGTGAACACCCCCTCCCGGCCGCAGGTACTCGCGGCCGGGAGGGCGCACCGAGCGCCCCCGAGCGCCCGGGACCCGGGTACTCCATGCCCCTCACAGGCACATCAGGCACACCAGGTGCCCGTTCCATCTCCCCGCGCCCTCCCCCTCACCTCTCCCCCACCTCATCAAGGAGTTCACGATGGCCGTTCCGAAACGGAAGACGTCCCGCAGCAACACCCGTCACCGCCGCGCCCGGTGGAAGGCGATCGCGCCCCAGCTCGTTCCGGTCACGATCGACGGATCGGTCCACCAGGTCCCGCAGCGTCTCGTGAAGGCGTACGAACGCGGCCTCGTCCGTCCCGAGGGCTGATCCCTTGACCTCGCACGACCGGCTGCCGGTGACCGTCCTCCCCGACTTCCTCGGCGGCGTGGCGGCGGGAATCGGTCAGCCGGCCGTGGGGTCGAGGTGCCGGGTGTCCCCAAGGCCGACGACGTGACGGTTGTGGAAGAAGTCGTCCTCGCGCAGTGTGGTGATGCTCCCGGACGGCGCCCGGAAGGCGACGTATCCGGCCGACTCGATCGGCATCCTGATCCAGGACGCCACCACGTACGTCAGGGAACCGCCGTGGGTCACGATGACCTGGTGCTCGCAGGGGCGTCGCAGGATGTCGTCCATGGCCGCGTAGACGCGTCGTGCCCACACGGCCTTGGTCTCGGCACCCGGCACGCCCTCGTCGTGGTCCATACGCTCCCCGACGGCCGGCGGCGGGACGAACCGCCGGTCGAGCCACGCCTGCGGCCTGCCACCCGCCTCGCCGTATGACTTCTCCCGCAGCCTGCGGTCCAGGACCGCTTTCACACCGAGCGCTTCGGCCACCTCGTCGGCCGTCCGCACGGTGCGCCGCAGATCCGAGGAGAACAGTTCCACCTCGGCGTCCTCCGGGATCCTGGCCCGCAGCGCCCGGGCGATGGCGACCGCGGCGCGGACACCGGCGGGCGTCAGCCGCGAGTCATGCCATCCGCCGACGACTCCCTCGACGTGGTGCGTCGCCTCCGGATGGGTGACGACGTGGAGAGTGCGCATGAGCGTGTGCCTTCCGATGGGCGGCGGCCGCTTCCGCCGGGTTGCGAACCGCAACCGTGGCAGGGGGCGTTCAGCGCCATCAAGCGGATTCTTCGGACCTTGCTCGGGTGCCGGCGCGGTGACAGGCCTCGGCGCGGCCCGTCCGGGCGACCTCGTGTCCGCTTCGGGGCGGGATCCGGGGCGGGATCCGGGGCGGGATCCGGGGCGGGCCGGCCGCTTCCCCCGCCCCGGGGGCGTTCACGTCACAAGATGCAGTGAGGTGGCCGCGATGCCCAGCCGTACGCTCTGCCCCCAAGTCAGCTCCAGGGCGTCGGCCTCCATCCCGTCGCCGAAGACCACCATCCGGTCCGACTCCACGGTCAGCCGGAGGCCCTGGCCTCGCCCCAGCTCACCGGCGACCCTCGTCGTTCCGGTCGTGGGCGAGGGCCAGGCCTCGCGCACGAACCACAGGAGCCGACGGTCACAGGGTGCGGGCAACCCGGCGGAGCTGCCGCGCTCCAGCCACAGGGAACGCAGCCAGCCCGTGGCGCCCGTGCCCGTGCCCACCAGCACGCCCGAGGACGCCTGGGCCTCGCTCGGGCCCGTTCCGTCGTCCGACTCCAGTCGGTAGCGGGCCGTCTGGTGTCCGGGCGACCCCAGGTAGATCTCGTTGAGCGCGAGGAGGCGCTGGGTGTCGTCGGCGACGGCCTCGACCATGGTCAGTTCCTCCGCCCGGCCGCCGGCGGCGGTCGCCGCGTGCAGCAGGGCGGCCGTGTCGCCGCAGCGGTGACGGACCAGGACGCCCGGGTTGCGTCCCGGGTCGGTGTCGATGCCCACCACCGGCTGACCGTGCAGGTACTTCGCCGTGTTGGCCACAAGCCCGTCCTGGCCGACCACGACCACCACGTCCTCGGGGGCGAACAGGAAGCGGTCCAGATCCGCCCGCTCCACCCGGGAGCTGCGCCAGGTGAGCGGCACCGCCGCCGCGACCTCCCGCAGGGCCTGCTGCGTGCGGTCGTGGCGGCGCACCACTTCGTCGATCGACCTGCCCCTGCTGGAGAGGAAGAACGCGGCCTGCCCGTGCGTCCCGTGCCGGGCGAGCAGTTCCTCGTACTCGGACCTGCGGTGCACGACCACGGCCCGCGGGGCCAGGCTCACGCGCCCGAGCCGCCTTCCGGGCGTCCGAGCCTGGTGAGGAGGCCGGTGAGGACGTCGGGAGACAGCGTGACGCTGTCGATCCTCGGCAGGTTCTCGGCGAGCCGGGTCACCGCCAGGGCGTGCAGCGTCGCCGGGCCGACCTCGTCGTGGACGCGCAGCCAGGCGGCCTGGGCTTCGGCCCGCGCCGCGCCCGTCTCGCGCGCCGCCTCCGCTTCCGCGCGGGCCAGGCGGACCTTGCGGGCCGCCTCGGTCTCGGTCCGTACGCCGTCCGCCGACGCCTTCTCCTCGGCCTCGCGCCGGGCGTTGGTGCCGCGCTGGTCGATCAATTCCTCCTCGCGCCGCGCCAGTTCGATCTGGCTGGCCAGCTCGTTCTCGGCGATGGCACGCTCGCGCTCGACGGCGACGGCCCGCCGCTCGTAGGTGGCCCGGTCCGCCTCCTGCTGGATCTGCTCGCGGGCCGGGGTCCGCAGGGCGCGCTCCACCTCCGCCTCGGGGCGGATCGCCACGACCCGCACGGCCACCACCTCGATGCCGGTGGCCGGGAGCCTGGGTTCGGCGGCGAGACCGGTGGCGACCTTTTCCCGTACGGAGGCGACGCCGTCCACCAGGGCGACGGCCAGCGGGGTCCGGGCCAATACGTCGAGGGTGTGCTGCTGGGCGGTCTCGGTGAGGAGGGTGGCGATCTGCTCCAAGGGGGCGCCGCGCCAGCTCCCCGTGTCCGGGTCGACGGAGAAGTCGATCCGGTCGGCGGCCTCGGCCGGGTCGCTGATCCGGTAGGTGACGGTGGCCTGCACCGCGACGTCCTGGAAGTCGGACGTACGGGCATGGAACGCCATCGCCAACTCTCGGTCGTCCACCGGCACTTCGGAGAGTGCGGCCGACAGCGACCGGTACCAGAAGCTGAGCCCCCGCCCGTCGTGGACGAGTCGGCCGCGCTTGTGGTGGCGGATGTGCGTGGTGGGCGCGGAACGCAAGTGACGCCAACCGAAGCGCCGCGTGATGTCGGCCATGGGAACCCCCTCATTTCGTCAACACGACGATAACCAGTTCCGGTCATATCGTCAAGGGGACGAAAAGGGTTCCTGGGCGCTCCGCCGACCGTCGAACCGGAATTCCGGGGTCGCCGGGTTCGCGGTCACACGGGGAAGAACGTGCCGGTTCCGGGTCGGTAGCAGGTCGTTTCTCCGGTTTCCAGGTCGTGGTACCAGCCGTGCAGCCGTGGGCGTCGCGGGCCGCCCGCGGCACCGGCCACGTCGGGGTGGGCTCCGATGACGGCGAGTTGCCGGGCGACGTGGTCGTGTCCCGCTTCCCGGCCGTCGGAGCCGGTGGCCGGGATCTCCGAGCAGTGGGAGTGCCCGAGGACGACGACGTCCTTGATCGTCGGGGTGTGCAGGGCCTCCGCGAGCAGGCGCGCGGCGCCGGCGTCGACCGGGTCCTTCGGGTCGGGGACGGAGCCTCCCGGGGTGCGCAGTTCGAAGACCTCCCCGGGAAGGGAATCGATGATGAACGACGGGTGCAGACGGGGGTCGGTGCAGGCGATGATCAGGACGTCGGGATGCGGGCGGCGGGCGAGGGCGGGCAGGTGGATGCCCGCCGTACGGGCACGGCGGCGGTAGCTGCGGGCACCGGCGGCCAAGCGCAGCATGGCCATGGAACGTCGACCCCTGACGATGCCGCGGGTCACCGGAGCCCCTCTGCGGGGGTGGCACGGTCGACGGTGACCGGTCGTCGGGCGGGCTGCCCGGGGCGGGGAGCGCTGTCGTCGGATCGCTGGATCGGGCTTGGTACGGGGTGCATGGCGGCGTCCGATGCTGGATGGCCCGGGCAGGGCGTGACCCGGTGCCCGGGCGACCGCGGGAGCCGGTTGCCGGCCCACCGGTCATGGCGAGGAGTACGGGAGCTGTGGGTCGGTCAGTGGGCAGGTGTGCCGGGGCGTTCGGCGCGTCGGGTCAGGAGCCGGGCGCGGTGGGCGGGGTCGGTGGCGATGGTGATCGCCGTCCAGGCCATGGCGAGCCCGCCGTCGAGGACGGCGCGGTCGGCGGCTGCGGTGGTTCCGTACCGGGTGAAATCGGGGTGGTGCATGATCGTGTCGCCGCAGTCGTAGCCGATCGCGGGGTGGATGGTCGGTACGAGGTGCGACACGTTGCCCATGTCGGTGGAACCCCCGCGCAGGTTGGGGTCGGTGGGCGGGACGGTCCGGCCGAGGGCCTGGGCGGCGTTCCGGTAGGCGTCGCCGATGGCGAGGTCCTGGCGCAGGTCGGCGTAGTCGTTGCCGACCGTCTCCAGGGCGAGCTCGGCGCCGGTGGCCAACGCTCCCGCGTCGAAGCAGGCGCGGACGCGGGCTCGGAGTTCCGCGAGCTCCTCGGCGGTACGGGCACGGCAGTCGTACTCGGCGCCGGCGTGGGCGGGGATGACGTTCGCGGCGTCACCCGCGGAGGTGACGATGCCGGAGACGACGGCCTCGGGGAGCATCTGCTGGCGATGGGCGGAGATGGCGACCTGGGCGATCATCATGGCGTCGGCGGCGTTGACGCCGCGGTGGGGCATGGCGGCCGCGTGGGCGGGGACACCGGTGTAGGAGACCTTGAGGCTGCTGATGGCCAGTGAGGTCATGCCGACCGCGTCGGCGGGTGCGGCGTGGACCATCATCGCGGCGGCGACGTCGTCGAACGCGCCCGCCCGGATCATGTCGACCTTGCCGCCGCCGGACTCCTCGGCGGGGGTGCCCAGCAGCTTCACGGTGATGCCGAGTTCGTCCGCCAGGGGGGCGAGGGCGAGGGCTGCGGCCACGGAGGCGGCGCCGTTGACGTTGTGCCCGCAGGCATGGCCGATACCGGGCAGCGCGTCGTACTCGGCGCAGATGGCGATGACGAGGTCACCACTGCCGGCAGTGGCGTTGATGGCCGTGGGCAGGCCGTAGGCGCCGAGCTCGGTGGCGAAACCGGCTGCTTCGGCAAGACCGGCGATGCGGCGGGCGGAGCGGTGTTCCTCGTAGGCGAGTTCGGGGGTGGCGTGGAGGTCGTGGCTGAGGCCGAGGACGGCGTCCTGGCGGGTGGTGAGGAACGCGCGGGCCCGTTCACGGGGTGCGGTGGTGGCGATCACTGGTGCTCCTTGCCGTCCGCGTCGGTGCCGCGGTCGGAGCTGTTGCTGTTGCTGTTGTCGCGGGTGCGGTGGAGGAGGGCGAAACCGGCTCCGAGGAGGGAGACGGCCGCGCACAAGGTCCAGGAGGTGGTGTACGCGCCGAGGCCGGGCAGGGTGTCGCCGGCGGGGGTGTGGGCGGCGGAAACGGTCAGGACGACGGCGGCCCCGAGGGACCCGCCGACGCTGATCAGCAGTTCGTTGATGCCCGAGCCGACCGATGTCTGGGCGTGGGGCACGGCTTCGACGGCGAGGGTGCGGGTGGAGTGCTGCAGGAAGCCGATGCCGATGCCGGCCAGGGCGTTGGCCGCGATGAGCACGGTGGCGGAGGCGTGCGCGGCGGCGGAGAGGGCGTAGCCGACGGCCATGAGGGCCGATCCGGTGCTCAGGGTGGCCCGGTCGGTGATGCGGGCGGCGACGGCCGGTGCGAGGAGCGCACCGAGGGCGATGGCGAGGAGGTGGGGGAGCATGGCCAGGCCGATGCCGAGGGGGTCGAGGCCGAGCCCGTAGCCGGCTTCGGTCCCGGTGGTGCCGTAGAAGACGGGGTTGGCGATCTGCAGGCCGAACAAGCAGAAGCTGAAGGTGACGGTGACCAGTGATACCACGACGACGTTGCGTCGGCGGAACATGGTCACGTCGATCATCGGGTGCGGGACGCGCAGCTCCACGGCGATCCAGGCAGCGAGGACGACCGCGCCGCCGATCAGGAGCGACCACAGGCGCGGGGCGCCCCAGGCCCAGCCGGGTGACCCACCGAGGCCCAGCCCGAGCATGATCGCGACGAGGGCGGCGCACAGGAGGAGCCCGCCGACCCAGTCGATCCCCCCGGCGTGGTGGGTGGGGGTTTCGGGCAGCAGGGGCAGGCTGACGGCGAGGGCGACGGTGACCGCGAACGCGGGGACCCACAGCGCGCCGGCGGGGTTGTCGATGCTCGCGGCGACGGCGCCGCTGGCGAACAGACCCAGCGTCATGCCGGCAACCAGCGCGGCGACCATGACGCTGATGCCTCGGCGGCTCTCCGCGTCACCGGCGCCGGGCCGGTTGCGGAGGATGCCGACGAGGAGCGGGAAGAAGCCGGCGATGGCGCCCTGGAGGATCTGTCCGGTCAGGAGCGTCGCGAAGTCACGGGCGAGTCCGACGAGGAGGGAACCGACGAGGACGAGGACGAGGTTCCAGCGCAGGATCCTGCGGTGGCCGTGGAGGTCTCCCAACCGGGACAGGACGGGCGTGAAGACGGCGCCGGCCAGCAGGTTCGCAATGCTGATCCAGTTCAGGTCGGCGACGGTGATGCCGAGCGCGGTCGTCAGGTTCTTCAGCAGCGGGGAGAGGAAGCCCTGGATGACGCCACTGGACAGTTCGACGACCACGACCGACGCGATGATCGCGGCCGCGGGCGTGGGCCGGGGCGCGCGGGGCGCTGACAGGGCAGGTGGGGGCGCGTCGAGGGCCGTCATACGTATCACTTTCAGGAGGCCGCGCCTGGGGGGACGCGAAGCGGGGATGGCCGATCCCGCCCCGGCGGTCTCAGGCCTCTCGGGCCCCGGGGGCGGAATCCGCACCACCATGACGCCGCACATCCGTGATCACGGCAAGATCTGCGCCGGATGTCGGTGGATGCCGGCACAGGAGGGCCGCGGGCGGCGGAATTCGGCACGGGGCCGTCGGTCGGAGGTGGGAGCGGGCGCGCCGCCGCGGGCAGCCCGTGGCAGGTCGTACCGTCGTTGCGCGCCCCGCACGGCGTTGTTCCCGATCGGCAAGGAGACCTCGATGTCCCGATCAGCCCCGGACGCCGTCCCCGACATGGGTGAGCCCTTGGACGCACTGGACCACGGAGTGCTGCGCGTCCTGCACCGCAGGCCGCGCGCCTCCTACTCCGAGGTGGCCCACGCCTTGGGGGTCCACGAGCGGACGGTCGCCCGTCGTCTGGAGCGGATGACCGGCACCGGCCAGGTCGGCTTCGCGGCCGGACTGATCCCCGAGTACCAGGGAGAGGGCATCACCGCGGAGGTCGCGGTGCGGTGCCTGCCCGGACGGGTCCATGAGGTCGCCGTGGCGCTGTCGGCGCTGGATCAGGCGAGGTCGGTGGAGACGTCCACCGGTTCCCTGGACGTTTTCGCCGAGCTCCACCTTCCCGACCACGAGGCGCTGCTGCGGCTGGTGGACCGGGTGCTGGGGCGGATCGAGGGGGTGGCCGACATCCACACCTCGCTGATGCTGCGGCTGGTGCTGACCGCGAGCGACTGGGCGCCGTACGACGACGAGCCGACGGCCGTGCGACAGTTCGCGGTCGAGGGCCGGTCGCTGCCGGAACCGGTGGAGGTCGACGAGCTGGACCGGCGCCTGGTGGACCTGCTGCACCGGGACGCCCGGCTGTCGACGGCCCATCTGGCGCGGGAGCTGAACGTGGGCGAGACCACCGCCCGGCGGCGGCTGGCGCGCCTGATGGACTCCCACATCCTGCACCTGCGGTTGCACGTGGATCCGGCGTTCCTCGGCTATCCGGTGGAGGCCCGTTTTCGGCTGGGTGTGCCGCACAGCCGGCTTGAGGAGGCCATGCGGCTGATCGCGGCGGAGCCCGCGGTGCGCCAACTGATGGTGACTTCAGGGCAGATGAGCGTGCTGGGCTACTCCAGCCATCGGAACCTGCGGGACTTCCACGACTTCGCGGCGCGGGTGTTCGCCCAGCTCGACGTCGTGACCTCGTCCGACATGGCCCTGCTCATGAAGACCTACAAGCGTGCCGGGTTCCTGACCGAGGGGTGAGTGACGCGTGTCCGCCCGGTGGATGCCGCACGGACCGACGCGTTCGGGGTGCGGTGCGCCACCGGGCCCGTCGCGGGAGCGGCCGAGCGCCTCCCTTGGTGTGGTCGGGAGGCGCTCGGCCGGACCGGCTTGTCGGAGCCGGTGGTACCTGATGTGCTCGGACGTGCCGCGGCTACCGGATACCGCCCTGAGCGGGGCCGGGAGGCGGGGCGTCCCGGTGGTGGTCGGGGTGGCCCGCTCGGGGGTACGGGGAACGTGCGGCACGGAGGGGGTGCAGGGGGCCGGGGAAGCTGATGCGCCCGTGGTCGGCCGGGTCCGTAGGCGGCTCGGGCGCCGGCGCGGGGGCGGTGGCGTCGGACGTCGGGACGGGAGGGGCCGGTTCGTGGCCGACCAAGTCGCCGCCCGAGGGTGGGAAGGGGACGGCCGTGTCGGCGAAGCCGGTGAGGTGCGGATCGTAGGCGGGCCAGTCGCCCGGCACCGGTGTCGGACGGGCCGGTGGCCGCGGATGTCCCCCACCGGGAAGGGGCTCGGCCGCGGTGCGGAAGGCGGACCGGCTCCTGCCGGGCGGCGCGGCGTGCGCCGGGGGGCCGCCGAGTCCGCGGCCTTGGTCGAGGGTGACGTGCTCGACGGGAATCCGGTCCAGATCGGCTTCGGTGCCGCGCCCGAGGTGGTTGAGGACGTAGTTGAGCAGGACTGCGACCAGGCAACCGGCGGTGATGCCGGAGCCCAGCACGGTGGCGAGCGGGGACGGCAGGCGGGCGTAGAAGTCGGAGCCGGTGATGGGGAACAGCCCGAAGGCGAGGGTGACCGAGACGATGAGGCTGTTGTGGCCGTTGCTCAGGGAAGCCTTGGCCAGGGTGCGTGTTCCGGCGACGGCGACCGAACCGAAGAAGACCACGCCGGCGCCCCCGAGTACGGGCAGGGGCACCAGGGCGACCAGCGCGCCGAGGACGGGGACCAGTCCCATGAGGACCAGGATCGCGCCGCACAGGGTGACCACGTAGCGGCTGCGGATGCGGCTGAGCGCGACCAGGCCGACGTTCTGGGCGTAGGAGGTGCTGGTGAACGATCCCAGGACACCGCCCAGGACGGTGGCCAGCCCTTGGGCCCGCAGGCTTCCCGTGATGGTGCGGTCCTTGGTGGGGCGGCCGGTCACCGCGCCGAGCGCCAGCAGCGAAGCAGTGGATTCCATCATGGAGACGAGCATGACAACGATCGCCGTGGCGATGACCGTGGGCACGAACCGCGGGGTGCCGAAGGCGAACGGCTCGGGCAGGGCGAACAGCGCGGCCTCACCGAGGGGGTCGAGGTTCACCTTCCCGAGCGGTACGGCGATCAGGGTGCCGGCGAGCATGCCGAGGAGGATCGCGATGCGGCCGAGGAAGCGTCCGGAGAGCGCCCGGTGGATCAGCAAGGTGACGGCGAGGGTGGCGGCCGCGAGCGCCAGGTTGGACGGTGAGCCGAAGTCGGGGGCGTCCGGCTCACCGCCGCGGGCCCAGACGCCGGCGACGGGGAGCAGGGAGAGTCCGACGAGGGTGATGACGCAGCCGCTGACCACGGGCGGGAAGAACCTGACCAGCCGGCAGAAGGCGGGTGCCAGCACGAGGCAGGTGATGCCCGCGACGAGGGTGGCACCGAAGATCGCGGGGAGGGCGCCGGCCCGTCCCTCGGTGGCGGCGGTCGCCAGGGCGGGGGAAACGACGGCGAAGGAGACACCGTTCGTCAGCGGCAGCCGGGCGCCGATGCCGAACAGGCCGAAGGTCTGGGCGATGGTGCCCAGACCGGCGACCAGGAGGGCGGCGGCGAGGAGTGCGGAGAGTTGGGTGGGGGTCAGGCCGAGGGCGCTGCCGATGATCAGGGGTGGGGCGGTGAGGCCGGCGTACATGCTGGCGACGTGCTGGAGCGCGGCGGGCACCAGCCGGCGGGCGGGCAGGATCTCGTCGACCGGGTGCGGGGGTGCGTCCGGTGTTCGGGCGGAGGCGCGGGGCGACAATCTGGGTCCTTGGGACACCGCCCGCCGGACCTTCGCGACCGGGGGCGTGCGGATGGGGGTGTGGCGGCCGGGACGGGGGACGGCCCGTCCCGTCGATGCGGTGGCGGCGGTTCACGGGGTGGGTAAATCCAGCCACCACCAGATTTCACATCACGGAATTCTTTTTCCGCTGTGGACGGGACGGGACTCTAGGTAGCCGCCCGGTCGTTCGTCAACTCCCCCAAGCCGTAAGGGCCTAGCGGACGCAACTTTGGAGGAACTGCCGAAGCCGGCCTGCCGCCGCTCCCCCGGACGGGGTGGTCCTCGGGCACATAAGCCCAGGCCATGACGGTTCTTCACGCCACATAAACAACAGATGCGCCCTCACCACGCTCACGGACGGGCACGTTCGGGCCGGCACCTGAGGGCCGCCGCGAGCCCGTCCGATCGCTTGGCGGATTCCCGAACGGTCCCTACGGTGTGCCGCTATGCCTTCCGCAGACAATCCATCCACGCTGCCCCCCTTCGACCCCTCGCGTGCCCGCGCCGTCCGGCAGCAGCTCGGTCTCACCCTCGGACAGGTCGCCTGGGCGGTCGCCGCCTACCGGGGTGCGCCCCTGCACCCCGAAACCCTCCTGGCGTGGGAGTCGGGCACGGCGGTTCCCGACGAGGACGAGGTCAAGGGGCTTGCCGCCGCACTGTGGTGCTCACCCGTCGCCCTGGTGGGCGAGCCGGCCACGCTCGCGCAGTGCCGCACCGTCGCCGGTCTCTCACCGGGCGAGACCGCGGCCCGACTGGGCATGACGCACACCCGCTGGGAGGAGGCCGAACGGCACAACCGCTGGCAGGGCACCGCGGCGCAGACCGGCGCCCTCCTGCGGGTCCTGCGACCGCCGCCGTCCTGTTTCGTGGCCGTCTGCGGCAGAACGGAACAGCTCAAGGTCCTGCTCCGGGAAGCCGTTGCCAGTTGGTGGCCCACCTACGTCACGTCCGTCGCCCGCCTCGTACCGCTCGACCCCGCCGCGATCGGCTCGGCCCTGGAGCGCCTTCACCTCGGCTACCAACATCTGGACCAGGCCACCGGCACGTCACCGCGCGCGGCGGCCGAGGCCGAGGCACGGGCAGCCGCGTTCCTGGAACACGTCGACCTGCACCTGTGGCACGCGCTGCGCACCCCTGCCGACACCGCCCGATCCGACCGGGACCACCGCGACTCTTGACACCCGGTGTCCGTTCGTGAACAACTGGGCCGACTCCGCCGGACGGAGCGCCGCCGGCCCGCATGGGTGGACACATGCGCCGCGGCCGCCGCAAGGACCGCAGGAACGCCGCCGGGGACACAATCCCCGCCCCTGCCGCTCCTCGGCCCCGCTCCCCCCGCTCTCCGGCACCCGCAGCCCCCGGCCTCGACGGCCCGAGCCGTGCTGCCGCCGTACCCGCCCCGCGCCACCCACAGCCACCGTGCCGGCCCCCGGGCCCGCACTTCACTCAAGCTGCGCGCACGCCCTCCCGCGTCGCAGCCAGGAGGCACGCCCCCATGTCGCAAAGACCCCCCGCCACCGGCCCGGACGCGCCCGAAACCACGCCCGAAACCGGTCCCGACACCACGTCGGCGGCCCCCGGCCGCCACCCCGTGGACCAGATGCTGCCTCCCCTCAAGCTCGTGGGCGCGGGTCTGCAACACGTCGCCGCGATGTACGCCGGCGTCGTCGCACCACCCCTCGTCGTCGGCATCGGTGTGGGCCTGTCCACCGCGGAGATCGCGTTCCTGATGAGCGCGAGCCTGTTCACCTCGGGCATCGCGACCCTCCTGCAGACCCTCGGGTTCTGGAAGGTCGGCGCCCGCCTGCCGTTCGTCAACGGCGTCTCGTTCGCCGGCGTCGCCCCCATGCTCGCCATCGCCAAGGCCGAAGCACCCGAGGACGCCCTGCCCGTCATCTACGGGGCGGTGATCGTCGCCGGTGTCTTCGGGCTCCTCCTCGCACCGTTCTTCTGCAAACTCATCCGGTTCTTCCCACCCGTCGTCACCGGCACCGTCATCACCCTGATCGGCGTCTCCCTGCTGCCCGTGGCCTTCAACTGGGCCCAGGGCGGGAACCGGGAGGCACCCGACTACGGCAGCCTGAAGTACATAGGGCTCGCCGCCGTGACCCTCCTGGTCACCGTGGCGCTGCGCCGCCTCCTGCGCGGTTTCCTCAAGCAGATATCCATCCTCCTCGGCCTCGTCGCCGGAACCCTGATCGCCCTTCCCCTGGGCGCGGCCGACTTCAGCGGCGTCGCCGACGCCGACATCATCGGCTTCCCCACGCCCTTCCACTTCGGCGCGCCCCAGTTCGCGGCGGCCGCGATCATCTCCATGTGCATCGTGATGCTCGTGTCGATGACCGAGTCCACGGCCGACGTACTCGCCCTCGGTGAGATCGTCGAAAAGCCGGCCGACGAGAGGACCCTCGCCGCCGCCCTCCGCGCCGACGGCCTCGGTACCGCCCTGAGCCCCCTGTTCAACGGATTCGCCGCGAGCGCCTTCGCCCAGAACGTGGGCCTGGTCGCGATCACCAAGGTCCGCAGCCGGTTCGTCGTGGCCGCCGCGGGCGTCATCCTCATCCTGCTCGGACTGTGCCCGGTCCTGGCCTCGGTCGTCGCCCTGATACCGCAGCCGGTTCTCGGTGGCGTGGGCATCGTCCTGTTCGGAACCGTCGCCGCCAGCGGTATCCAAACCCTCACCGGCGCGGCCCTCGAACGGGGCGACAACGTTCTGATCGTCGCCATCTCCCTCGGCGCCGGCATCATCCCCATCGCGGCCCCGACCTTCTACCACGCCTTCCCGGAGAGCGCCCGCATCGTCCTCGACTCCGGCATCAGCACGGGTTGCGCCGTCGCCGTCCTGCTCAACCTCGCCTTCAACCACATCGGCCGCAAACCCGCCCCCGCCCCCGAACTCGCCCCCGACGCACCCGCCGTCCACCACTGATCGAACGTGCCCGCGGCCCGGATGCCCGCACTCATCCGGGCTGCCCCGGCATCGGCCACCCGCGGGAAGGTCAGCGGCGCCCGCAGCGACCCCGCAGTTCGGCGATGACCGCCTTCTCCCTTGCGTCGAGGTCCCCGTCGACCGTGGCGACCCGTTCGGCGGCGTGCAGAACGTCGGCGAGATCCCCGGGCTCGGCGTCGACCCGGTGCCACACCTCCTCCGGGTCGATGGTGATGACGCCGGCGAGTTGCTCGTCGTGCAGCTGATGCCGCTCCCGGGCGAGCCGCGTCAGCTGCTGGAACAGGAGGCGCTCGGGGTCGGTGACCTCGCCGTCCGCGTTGATGACGAGCCAGGCGACCCAAAGCAGCAGCCGGGGATGCCGCGTGCGTCGGATCAAGGTGTCGGCGAGTTCGATCACTTCCGCCTCGCCGCGGAACACGGACTTCGCGTGGCGTCCCGCGGCCACCGTCGTGTAGCGGTTCACCATGATGGTGAGGGGGATCCCCACGCCGGGGATGCCGAACTTGATGATGTTGCGTTGCAGGAGGTGCTTGCCCACGAACGGAAGGCTCTTCGCGGCGGCGAGGACCGGGCCGGAGTAGTACTTCTTGAGGACTTGGCGGACCAGGCCGGGTATGAACCGCGTACCGCTGCGGGCGACCTCTCCGGCCTTGATGCCGAACGCCACCCGGACGAGTTTCATCATGTCCTCGGGGTCGTCCACGTCCAGCGGGATCCGGTAGATCACCGCGATGTCGTGGGCCAGGCGCATCTGGAGCTGGGTGATGTACGTCAGGTCCACCATGAACGTGAGGAGACCGGCCGGAACCGCGGCGGGACTTGCGCCACCCAAGGAGCCGACGGTCGCGGCGACCGTCCCCGTGTAGAGGCTTGAGGTGATCCCGCCCTGGATCATGGCGGCCTTCGCGGCCAACTTGATCTGCTTGCCGACGATGCCGTCCGCCGGCACGCCCTTGTACTTCTCCTGGAAGTACTCCCAGTTGGCCCTCTTGGCGTACGAACGCAGGGCCTGGGCACAGAGTTTGGTGAACCAGCCGCCCGACTTGATGTCGTCCGCGCTCAGCCCTTTGACGAACTCGTTGAGTTCGGCCCGTTCCTGTTCGACCGCTTCGCGGTCGTCGTCGTCGCCGGCGTCGACGGCATCGTCGGGCAGCAGTTCGGTCACGTCGGGGTCCCCTCCCGGATGGTTCGGCGATCTGCCAGATTGCCAGATACGAGCGGGTACCGGGCGGTTGTTCGAGCAGACGCCCCTCTGTCGGCGGCCGGGCGATATTCCGTGAGTGCCCGCCCCCGGTGACCGACCCGTGGCCGTGGTGGTGCGAGCCACGCCCGCGCGTGGCGGGCGGCGGCGGGGCCGTGGCTGCGATGATCGGCGTCGAGATCGTCGCGCCGCCCCGGTGCGCCTTCGAGGTTCCGTGAGTTCCTCCGTGCGCATCGACGTGTGCGCGAGTGCCCCCGCCCGTGGAGGGCTCCCGTTGCCCGCCCTGGTCCCCGCACCCGAAAGGTGCGGCCGGGGCGGCCGTGCCGAGGACACGACCGACCTTGCGACACCCGTTCCGCACCCGCTCCTTCGCCGGGCCGACCGCGAGCCCCCGGGCCGCGCTGTACGCCCTGTGCGTCAGCTTCTTCATGATCTGCCTGGACGCCACCGTCGTGAACGTGGCCGTCCCCGACATCCGGACCTCGCTCGGCGCCTCCCTCAACGACGTGGTGTGGGTCAACAGCGCCTACGCCCTGTGCTACGCCGTTCCGTTGATCCTCGCGGGACGGCTCGGCGACCGCTACGGACCCAGGAGGGTCTTCCTCGTCGGCGTGGCCGGGTTCACCTCGGCGTCGCTGGCGTGCGCACTGGCCCCCGGAGCCGAGGTGCTGATCGGCGCCCGCGCCGTCCAGGGGTTGGCGGCCGCGCTGATCGCGCCCCAGACCATGGCGATGATCGTCCACCTGTTCCCGGCGGACCGCCGCGGCGCGGCCCTGGGAGCCTGGGGCGCGGTGGGCGGCGCGGCAATGGCGGCCGGTCCCGTGATCGGCGGGCTCCTCGTCGCCTGGACCGGCTGGCGGGGCATCTTCCTGGTGAACCTGCCGGTCGGGGCCGTAGGGTGGATCGCCGCGTACCGTTGGCTGCCCGACCGACGACCGGCCGCGCGGCACCGGATGGATCCGTGGGGCATCGCCCTCAGCGGGCTGGGGCTGACGGCGCTGGTCTTCGGCGTGCAGAGCGGCGAGGCGTACGACTGGGGCACGGTCGCGGGCCCGGTGACGATCCCCGGGATCCTCGTCCTCGGCGTGCTGTGCCTGGTGGCGTTCGTGTGGTGGCAGCACCACAACCCGGATGAACCCCTGCTGCCGCCCCGGCTGTTCCACCACCGCGACTTCTCGGCCGCCGCCGCGGCGGGCGGCGCCATGGGGGCGGCCATGGGCGGCCTGTTCCTGCCTCTGATGATCTACCTGCAGAGCGACCTGGGGTACAGCCCCCCGGCGGCGGGCGCGGCCACCGTTCCGATGTTCGTCCTGTCGTCGCTGTGCGCCCGTCTCGCCGGCAAACGGTCCGACACCACCGGTCCCCGGCTGCTCGCGGCCCTCGGTTTCGCCCTGCTGATCGTCGGCACCGGATCCCTGACGCTGCTGCTGGCCCCGGGGATCGACCTGTGGGCGCTCATGCCTTCCCTCCTGGTGTCCGGCATCGGCATCGGGCTGGTCTCCGCGCCGCTCGCCGGCATCGCCACCCGGTCCCTGGAACCCTCGCTGGTCGGCGCCGCGTCCGGGGTCTTCAACACCACGCGCCAGCTCGGCGGCGCTCTGGGCAGTGCGGCCACCGGAGTCATCCTCCAGGCCGGCCTCGGCAGCACCCCCACCACCGCCACCCAGGCGGCCCTCGCCTTCCCGGTGCTCATGCTGGTCGTCGGGCTCGCCTGCTGCGGCGCCGTCCGGCCGACTCCCCCGCTCCGCCCGGCGTGAGGAGCGACGACGGCTTCGGCAACGGCCGGACGCCACCGGCCGCACGGCCCGCCCGCGTGCCCCGCCGCACTGCGGGGGTCACCTCCCGGGGCCGGGGCCGCCGCGCTCCACCGGGATCCACAGTTGGGATCCGGTCTCCGCGCCGATCTCCACCGGCCGCGTCCGCAGGAGCTCCGGTCCCGGGCGGCTCGTGTACGCGTTGGAGGGGAACCACTGGGTGAACACGTCGCGCCACAGGTCCTGGAGGGCGCTCGGATAGGGCCCGTGGTTGTCGAAGACCGCCCAGGTCCCGGCCGGTACGTCGAGGGCGTCGAGGTCGGCGGCCTCCGCCTCGGGGCCGGTCACCACCCCGATCCAGTAGTCCACCTCGGCGCCCTCCTCCCTGCTGTCGGTCAGGTGCACCACCGCCGACAGGACCCCCTCGGGCTCGTGGTGGACGAGCTCCTTCATCCGTGCGAGCGCCGGCTCGTCCAGGCTCTGCAGGTGGGCGTCCGCGGCCGCGTTGGCCCCTTCGTGCACGAGGGGGATCCGGGCCTTCCTGCCGACGAACCTGAACGGCTCCTTCTCCACGATCCGGTACCGCATGCTCGTGGCCCCCTCGACGACGACACGGAAGGACATGCGCGGCTGCGCCGTGAGCTCGGCGCCCGTGCGCCGGGCTTCGCCCGGGCCGACGCCGTGCACCGACCGGAACGCGCGGGCGAACGCCTCGCCCGAGCCGTACCCGTACCGCACCGCGACATCGAGCAGGGTCGCCTCCCCGGCCAGTACCTCGGCCCCGGCGAGCGTCATCCGTCGGCGCCGCAGGTAGACGGGGAGCGGCATGCCGGCGAGCGCGGAGAACAGCCGTCGGAAGTGGTACTCCGACACCGCGGCGATCCGGGCGACCTCGGCCATGTCGACCTCCTGGTCGAGTCGGGTCTCCAGGTGGTCCAACGCCTGATTCAGCCGCTCCAGCACGTGTATCCGTCCCTCTTCCCTGTCCCTCGGGTCTCCGGCGCGGGAGCACCGACCCGCCCTGCCGCGGGCCCGGCCGTGACGGCCCCGAATCCGACCCTATGGCGTGTCCTGAGGGTCTCGCCCGACCCGCGGCGCGCGCGGCGCCCGACAGAACCGGCGTGGGAATTGTCGGGTGGGAAGGCCCGCACCGGCCGAGGCTTACGTCCATGACTGATATCGAGGGAGTGTGCGAGCCGCGGTTCGCAGCGGTCCGTGAGACGTTCGCGGCATTGTTCGACAAGGACGACGTGGGTGCCTCGGTGGCCGTGTACGTGGACGGAGAACCGGTGGTCGACCTGTGGGGTGGGTACGCCGATGCGGACCGTGCCGTCGGTTGGGGGCGCGACACCCTCACCTGTGTGAATTCGACGACCAAGAACATGGTCGCGCTGTGTGCGTTGATCCTGGCCGACCGGGGCCGGCTCGACCTGTGCGCACCGGTTGCCACCTATTGGCCCGAGTTCGCCGCGGCCGGTAAGGAGGGGGTGCTCGTCCGGCACGTCCTGTCGCACACCGCGGGACTACCGGACCTGGCCGGGCTCACCGGGGTCGAGGAACTCCACGACTGGCGGGCCGTGACGGCACGGTTGGCGGCGCAGGCCCCCGAATGGGAACCGGGGACGGCCACCGGCTATCACGCGCTCACCTTCGGGTTCCTCATCGGTGAGATCGTCCTGCGCGTCACGGGCCGCGGAATCGGCGAGTTCTTCGCCGACGAGGTGGCCGCGCCGCTGGGCGCGGACTTCCACATCGGGCTCGCCGCGGAGCACGACCACCGCGTCGCACCGCTCGTCCCGCCGCCGTCACTGACCGACGACCACACCGCCGGACCGCCGACCGGACCGGACGGAACACGCCGGGAGTACACCGGTGCCATGATCCGGGTCAGGGACGTCAACTCCGTCGCTTGGCGGCGCGCACTGATCCCCGCGGTGAACGGCTTCGGCAACGCCCGGTCCGTCGCCCGCGTCCAGTCAGTGCTGGCGAACCGGGGGGTGGCCGGCGGTGTGCGGCTGCTGTCCCCCGGGGGTTGTGAGCCCGCGTGGCAGGAGGTCTTCCGCGGCGACGACCGCGTCCTGCGGACGCCGATGTCCTGGACCACGGGCTTCGGCAGGTTCGGCAACACCTTCGGGTGGGGCGGCTGGGGCGGCTCGCTGGTCGCGAGCGACCCGGACTCGCGCATGACGGTGGCCTACGTCATGAACCGGATGATCGACCGGGAACGGCAGCAGGACGACCGAGGCATGGAAATCGTCATGGCCGCCTACGACGGACTGCGCTGACCGGGCGAAGAGCGGTCCTCGCCCGTCCCCGGCACCACGGGAACGGAGGTCGCCGTGGCCCCGACGGTCCGGCCGGCGCGCCGGGAGGAGCCGGCCGTGAGGAGCCGCTCAGCAGGGCGGGGACGAGCCCTTCTGGCCCTTGAGGTCGCGGTTGTAGAGCCACCCGGTGGCGTTCGTGCCGTCCACGCGGACGAACGTCCACTGGTTCCCGTAGGAGTTGACGATGTAGCACTGGTACCAGAGCTTCGTTCCGTCCTTGACCAGGCCGCCCTGGGCGCACTGCTGGTACGGCGCCGCCAACAGGTGGTGGCTGCCGGAGATGTAGCCGTAGGTGCCCGGCGCCGGGTCCTTGTGGGTCCAGCCGGCACAGCCCGTCGGTACGGGGGTCGGCTTGGCCGGGCCGGACGAGGAACTCTTCGGGGGCGGTGACGACGTACCGACCTTCTTCGAAGCGCCGGCGGACGGCTTCGCCGTGGACGTGGCACCGGAAGGAGACGCCGACGGGCTCCCCGCAACCGGCCGCGTCCCGGGCTGCGCCCCTGGCTGTGCGCCGGGCTGCCCGGCGGCGGTCGTGGAGGCGTCGGGTGTCGGAGCGGGGGCCGCCGTCCGGGCCCGGTCGTCGTCGCCCGAGGTCACCGCGTAGGTGACGCCGCCGGCGGCGAGGACGGCGCCGGCCGCCACCGCGACCGCGACCCGGCCGCGGCGCCGAGCCCGTACCGCTCCCGTGGAGCCGGACGGGTCGACGGTGAACGGCTGACCGTACGGGGAGACCTGTGCGGGGCCGGGCGACGGGAAGCCGGGCCGCTGGTTGGGGGCGTAGGGCTGCGGAACCGATGGGGCGACGGCGTCGAAACCGCCCGGCGGGGGTCCGAACCCGACTGCGGGCACGGGCTGCTCGGCGGAGGCGGACGGTTCCGCGGCGGTCGCCGCCGCGGGGACCGCGCGGCCGGTGGGGACCTCACCGGCACCGGCCGCCACCTCCTCCAGCATCGCGCGGGCCCGGTCGGCGGTGGGCCGACGCTCCGGTTCCTTGGCCATCAGCGCCCGCAGCACCGGGGCCAGGGGGCCGGCGCGCCGGGGTTCCGGCAGCGGCTCGCCGACGATCGCCGCGAGCGTGGACCACACCGAGGTCCGGCGGAACGGCGAGACGCCCTCGACCGCCGCGTACAGGGTCATGCCGAGCGACCATATGTCGGAGGCGGGTCCGGGCTCCCTGCCCTGCGCCCGCTCCGGGGGCATGTAGTCCAGCGAGCCGACCAGTTCACCGTTGCGGGTCAGCTTGGCCATCGCCTCGTCGTCGGAGGTCTCGATGGTGGCGATGCCGAAGTCCGTGAGTACGACCCGCCCGTCGCGCTCCAGCAGTACGTTGCCCGGTTTCACGTCCCGGTGGAGGACACCGGCGCGGTGCGCGGCGTCGAGCGCGTCCATCAACTTGGCGCCGATCGCGGCGGCCTCGTGGGGGTCGAGCGCGCCGCGCCGCGAGACGACCTCGTCGAGCGAGGGTCCGTCGACGAGTTCCATGACGATGACGGGCAGCCCCTGCTCGTGCGTCACGTCGTGCACGGTGACGACTCCGGCGTGCCGGATGCGGGCGGCGGCCTGCGCCTCACGCTCCATCCGTGCTCGCAGGTCGGCCAGTTCGGCCTCGCTCGCGTCGGTGTAGGCCCTCAGGACCTTGACGGCGACCTCACGGGCGAGCAGTTCGTCGACCGCCCGCGCGACCACGCCCATGCCGCCGCGGCCGATCACGGAGATCACCCGGTAGCGTCCCCCGAGCACCTTTCCGATCAGGTCCCGGTCGTTCGCTTCCCCCGTTTGACCTTCTGGCACCGCATGCTCCGTTCCGCGACCGGTCGTCCGTCTCGACCGGCTGACGGGGCACAAGCGTAGATGCACGGTCCGCGGGCGGAGCACGCGGCCGGCCACCCGACGTGCCGTGCTTCGCACCGCGTCATACCTCGTCGTACCGGAATGCGTCGGGGCGTCCGGCCTGCCCGACAAGGTCCCCCGGAGCGTCGGATGAGCCCCGTGGGGCGGGCGGACGCGGTACGCCAGGACGGGCGCGCGATCGAGCCAAGCGAAACGATCGTTTCATTGCGGATCCGACCGTTTCCGTGATCTAGTTGACATGCGCGGGGCTTGGGGTTCCACCGGACCGCACGTGCCCATTCCATCCCGTCCGGAGGGTCCATGAACGACGGGTACGAACAGCTCGCCGAGACCGTGAGAGAAGTCGAAGGGCTACGGCTGCAGTCGGGCCTCGACAGGGCATCCGCCTTCAACCTGCCGGTCCTCTCCTTCCACACCTCGCTGGCGGAGGCCGACATCCGGCGACTGCTCGACGGCGATCCCGTCGAGGCGTCGGCGAGCGGCCCGGCGGAACTGGCCCGCCGCATCGCGTTCCTCAAGGAGACGCGACTGACCGTGGACAGGGACACCGGGAACCGGCGTCAGTACACGACGGCCGAGATCGCGGCCGGCAGCGGGATGACGCCGCAGTGGCACGGCAAGCTCCTGAACCGGAGCACGCCGAACATCTGGCACGGTGCGGGTCTGGCCAAGTTCTTCGACGTCCCCATGGAGTACTTCACCCACACTCCGCCCGAGGCCGTGAAGAGAGTTCTGGACAGCAAGGTCGTCCCGGAGCTCACGGCGCTGCTGAAGAACCCTTCGGAAGCGGTGAAGAATCGTTACGCGCTGCAAATCCAGCTTCGTCTCGGCGACACGGAACTGCCGCCGAACCTGGAGACGGCGCTGATGGCCTTCGTGGACGCGATCACCCAGGAAAGCTCCCGGCCTTGAGGTCGGGCCGGAGCCCGGGCGACCGACGGGCTCCAGCGAAGGAAGCGGAGGGCGGGCCGCGGCTTCACCGCCCATCGGAAGGAACGCAGAGTGAGGGCATTCGGATGAGCGAGCGGCAAAGGGGCGATCTTCGCAAGGGCGTGTTCGGGGCTCTCGGAAGGACGATCCGCCCGGGGAACCTGCTCGCCGCCCCGAAGAACCACCTGACGCGACGGTCGTCCGAACGCAGGATCGCGAAGTTCTGCGACGAGGTCCTCGCGGGCCTCGGGCGGCCGATCCCCTCGGATCCGGACATCTTGTTCGAGGTGTTGCGGGCCGACGTCGAGCGGCGCTTCAACGCGGATGACGACGGACTGCCGTACCGCCCGGTCCTCCTGCGCTTCCGTGAGTTCCCCGAGGAGACGGCCAGCGGCCTCACCGCCAGGTTCGACGACCGAGTCGTCATCATCATCGAGAGTAAGACCACCACGTTGCACCAGTTCGTAATTTTCGCACATGAGATTTGGCACACCCTGAGGGGTGAATGCCTGTCACACGGAACCCACAGCCGGGTGGCCACGGCGGCGGCCCGTTCGCTCGGCGGCGACGTGGCGAGCCACGACCTCGTCGCGCTGGCCGCGAGGAGTCACGTCAACACCGACGAGGAGGACGACGCGGAGAAGTTCGGGCTCCAGTTGGGCTCCCGTCTGCGGGAGTACCTCCAGGGCGGCGCAGCCGTTCCGGTCACCGGTCCGGCGGGCCGGATCCAGTCGAGCCTGGGCAGAGGCTACTGAGCATGACCGGATCGGACTACTACATACCCGCCGCCGTACTGGCGATCGCCCTGGTGGTGAAGTCGCCGTCGTTCTGGCACACCTGGCACTCACCGATGTCGAAGTCGATCTTCGTGATCCTCGCGTCCTCCGCGGCGGGCTTCGTGTTCGGCGCCCCGCCGACGATCGAACGGGTCAACCGGATCACCGGCGTTCCCAACATCTCGGCTCTCATCGTCTACTGCATCCTGTCGTGCCTGGCGTGCGGTTCGCTGGTGCTCCTCATCAACTGGCGCGGGGGCGCCGAGGAGACCGTCCGACGGCACACCAGACTCTGGATCGCCGCGACCTCCGTGGTGATCGCCACCTTCTGCGTGCTCTTCTCGCTGAGCGACGTGCCGATCGAGCAGCAACGCGACTTCGACACCTTCTACGCGAACACCCCGTTCGTCCGCGAGATGATCGTCCTCTATCTGACCGCGCACACCGCCACGAGTCTCGTCGTGGCGACCAAGTGCTGGAGGTGGGCACGTGAACTGCGCGAGCTCCAGGCGGCATGGACCCACTGGGGTCTGATCATCCTGGTGACCGCGTTCGGCCTGACCCTGTCGTTCGCCCTGCTCAAGTTCATCGCGGTGGGCGCCAGGTGGACCGGTACGGACGCCTGGGATTCGCTCAGCACCGACATCGCCCCTCCCCTCGCGGGACTGGGCGCGGCCATGACCACCGTCGGTTTCCTGCTGCCGGTCGTCGGACCGCGGCTGGGGTCGATGTGGGTCTCCTGGCGGGCCTACCGGGCGATGGAGCCCCTGTGGCGTGCGCTGGAACCGTTCGCGGGGCCCGGCAAGCCGGTGCGGATTCGTCCCACCGCGTCGATGGAGATCCGGGCCATGGCGAGGTCCACCGAGATCGCCGACCGTCTGCTCAACCTGGCGCCCCACCTGGACAGCGGCCACCGCGAGGCGGCCGAACGCTACGCCTCCTCGCACGGCTGCACGCCGGACGCCGCCATCATCTTCGCCGAGGCGGCGACGATCCACGCGGCCCTGGTCCCCACGGACACCCGCAGGGTCCCTGCGTCAGGGCGGACCCCCGTCGCCATCGACGTGACCGCCGCGATTCCCACCCGTGTTTCCGGCACGAACGGTCTTGCCCGGCTGAGCATCCAGTTCTCCCACATCCACCGGTCCGGCTCGCCCGTCGGCGTCGACCGCTCGGAGAGCAACTGACCATGCCCACTGCCCTTCGTGCGGCTCACGGAAGCCCCCGGTGAACGGGGGAACGGCGTACCTGAGCTCGGCCGCCGGTCTGTTGGTCGCCACCGCCATCAAATCGTGGGCACTGCGGAAGAACCCGCGGGACCCGCTGCTGAGGGCCGTCACCGCGACCCTCTTCGTCGGCGCGCTCCTGTTCTTCACCGCCGCTCCCCCCCATCTCGCGGCCATCAACGCGATGTTCGGCGTGCCGAACATCGCGGCGCCCATCGTCTACTCCATCCTGACCGCGTTCGACGCCGCCACCATCGTGCTGTTGATCCACTGGCGGGGCAACGACGACGCACGCGTCACCCGGCGGCAGACCCGCTCGTGCCTGACCGCCTACGCCTTGGTCGCCCTGGCCATCTGGGCCCTGTTCGCGCTGGGCGACGCACCGGTCGAGCGGCTCCGTGACCTGGACACCTACTATTCCCGCACGCCGTGGATCCGCGAGATGGTCGTCCTCTACCTGGCGGCGCACAGCGTGGCGGCCGTCACCATGCTGGTGCTCAGCCGGCGTTGGTCGAAGCAGGTCAACGGCACCCTGAAGGGCGGGCTGCTGCTGATCACCGCGGGGGCCGCCTGCACGTTCGCGTACGACCTCCTGAAATACACGGCGATCATCGCGCGCTGGCTCGGTCACGACTGGGACTGGCTGAGCACCCAGGTCGCCTTCTCCATGGCCAGTGTCAGCGCCTTCCTGATCGCCGCCGGCTTCGTCCTGCCGCCCCTCGGGCAGGGCGCCGGCTACCGGTGGCGAGCCCTGTGCCGCTTCCGCAGGCTCCACCCCCTGTGGCTGGAGGTCCGTCCGGAGATACCTTCCACGAACCCACCGCCCATGCCCTGGTGGCAGCCCGTGGAGCACCGTCTCATGCAGCGCGAGAGGGACATCTTCGACGCGGTGCTGCGGCTCACGCCCTGGTTCGACCGTCCCACGGGCGCGAAGGTCTACGCGCTCGCGGTGGCCGAGGGCACCGGCAGCGCGCGGGCCCGCAGCGAGGCCGATGCCGCCGTGATCGCCCACGCGGTCATCGGGAAGGGACGTGCGGCGCCCGCGGTACCGCACGAGCGCCGCTGGACGATCAGTTCGATCGAGGAGTCCGACGACCTGGTCGACATGTCGGACGCCATGCTGCGGTCCTCGTGGGTGGAGGTGACCCGGCAGTCGGCAGCGCTCGCCGAGCACCGTGCATGACACCGGCGATGAGGCCACGAGCCCGCATCCCGCCCGCCGCTCAGAGATCCCTCACGGAGAGACAGCCATGACCACCAGACACCCGAAGCACGTCGAAGCGCTGATCATAGGCGGGGGGTACGCGGGGCTGCTGGCCGCCTCCGTGGTCGCCCTGGCCGGCTACGACGTACTCGTGCTTGCGGGCCGGTCGGGCGGCGAGGCGGGCGCGGCGGCCGCCCAGCACGGCGAGGTCCTCCACATCGGAGGCATGTGGGACGTCAACGACCTGGCGTACGGCTCGGGGGCGCTGCTGCGGCGGCGTGGTGCTCGGACGTTCCCCCTCACGGCCGGCGCCCACCTGTCGCGGACACGGCCCCGCGCCTGGGGGACGCGCGAGCTGCTGACGTGCAGTCGGGACCTCCTGACCTCGGTGCTGCGCGAGATCGTGGTCGCCAACCCCGCACACGAACGGAACACCACCGTCCTCGACGGCGCCCATGTCGTCGGGCTCATCGGCGACGAGTCGGCGGTGCTCGGTGCGCGCGTGCGCTTCGGTGACGGGCCGGAGGAGGAGATCACGGCGCAACTCGTCATCGACGCGAGCGGCGCCGATTCGCGCAGTGCGGCCTGGCTGAGCGATCTCGGTGTGGCCGTCGTGCCGGTCACCACGCGCGGCACGGCCGGGTTCATGGCCGGCCGCCGCTACCGGGCACCGGACGGACGGGCCGACGTCGCCCTCACGGCTGTCGCGGACGGGACCCACAGCGCGGTGCTCGTCCCGATCGAGAACGGTCTGTGGGCCGTCACCCAGACCTCCCCCGATCGTGAACGGATCAGCGACAGGGAGGCGTTCGCCGCCGCCGCGCTGGCCATGTCCGACCCCACCGTGGGCCGACTGATCGCCGACGCGAAACCCGCCGGTGACGTGTTCGTCGCTCCGACATCGACCCGCTGGCACCGGTACGAGCGCATCCGCGGGCCCCGCGGCTTCGTCGTCATCGGGGACGCCCTGGCGACCTTCAGCCCTCTGGACGCGCGGGGACAGTTGGCCACCGAGGCCGCGGCCAGGTCCCTGCGCGTGGCGCTCGGGCGCGGCATCAGCCACCCGACGGCGTCCCGGAGGGCCCAACAGGCCATCGCCGAGGAGGTCGCCCAGTTGTGGACCGATCCGCAGACGGGGCCCATGGGCGGCAGTCGGCTCAGGCCCGTCACCCCGAGCCTCTCGGCGCGTCTCACCCGCGTACGGACGGCGGCAGGTCGAATGCTGAGGAGGCCGGACCGCTGAACCGGCCCGCAACCGGCCCGGGCAGGACCCGGACCGCGCCCCGCACCGTCTCCGCGCACCGTGCGCTTCACCGCATCGCGCGGGCCACGACGGAACCTCACCCGACGACACCCGGAGGAAATCTTCCATGCACCTGTCCACACCTCTCGAACTGCGCAACGGCAGTCGCATCGCGAACCGGATCGCCAAGGCGGCCATGGAGGAGAGCCTGGCCCGCCAGCCCGGACAACTGCCCGGACCGGAGATCGAGGAGCTGTACCGCAGTTGGGCACGCGGCGGGAGCGGGTTGATCATCACGGGCAACGTCATGGTGGACAGACGGGCCCTCACGTCGCCGGGAACGATCGTGCTCGACGCCGGCACCGACCTGGCTCCGTTCCGACGCTGGGCCGCCGCGGCCGGCTCGGGGGGCGGCCAGGTCTGGATGCAGATCAACCATCCCGGTCGGCAGGTCCGGTCGGACCTGCCCGGTGTCGCGTGGTCGCCGTCCGACATCGGTGTCAGCCTCGGAAAGCACACGAGTGCCTTCGCCCGCCCGACGGCCATGACCGAGGCGGACATCAAGGCCACCATCAGCCGGTTCGCGACGACGGCCCGTCTCGCGGAGCAGAGCGGGTTCCACGGCGTCCAGGTCCACGCGGCCCACGGCTACCTCCTCAGCCAGTTCCTCTCCCCCCTGGTCAACCGCCGTACCGACCGGTGGGGCGGCAGCCTGGAGAACAGGGCCCGACTGCTGTTGAGCGTGGTGCGCGCCGTCCGGGCGGCGGTCACACCCGGGTTCGCCGTGAGCATCAAGATCAACACTGCGGACTTCCAGCGGGGCGGCTTCGACGTCGACGAGGTGGAGCAGGTGCTCGGCTTCCTCACGGACCTCGACGTGGACCTGGTGGAGCTCTCCGGCGGAAACATGGAGAGCGCGGCGACCATGGGCCGCACGGCCGATGACCGGAAACTCGGACGTGAGGCGTACTTCCTCGCCATCGCCGAGCGGCTCGTCGCCTCCGCGCCCGTGCCGCTCATGCTGACGGGTGGCATCGGCCGTCGCACGGCCGCCGAACTGGTCCTGGCGAGCGGGTTCGCGATGGTCGGACTGGCCACCGCCCTCGCCCTGCGCCCCGACCTCCCAACGCTCTGGGAACAGGGTGAGGACATCGAGGTCACCGCGCCGCGCCTCGACTGGCGTGACAGGGACATCGCCAGCGCAGGCGTGCTGGCCCTCGTCCGGACGCACATGAGCCGCGTTTCCCGGGGCCTCGCGCCTCGCGCCCGCACCTCCGCCCGCCTCGCCCTCGCTCGTCAGGGCCTGCGGGACCGCGGAACGATCCGGGCGTACGGGCGATGGCTCGCCCAGAACCCGGTGCCGGAGGCGGACACGCCCGGCGGCTGACGGATCCGGCCCGCCGGACGCCGGCGTGCGCCGCGATGGTTCAGGCCGGAGCCGGCAGGTCGCCGGTCGGCTCCTCGGGGGCGGGCACCCAGCGGTAGACCGCCACGCCGTCATCATCGGGGCCGCGCAGATAGCGGCCGATCTCACGACTACCACTATGCGCGGCCAAGGTCACCTCTGTGGCTTGGATCCCCTCGATGCCCGCGAGAGGACCACCGACGAAGCGCGTAATGATCATCATGGGATTCTAGAGCTCCCCTCCCGACCCCACTCGAATTCCGCCATACCGGCCAAGGCCGGGGCAGAAAGCAGACCCGCATGGCCGGTACGCCCCCCTCTCGGTCCCGAGTACTGATCCTCGGAGGCGGCTTGAGCGGCACCCTGGCCGCCGCGGCGCTCGCTCCGCACAGCGACGGCGTCGACATCGTCGAACGGCACGCCCTGCCGGACAGCCCCCAGGCCCGTCGCGGACTTCCCCAGGCCCGCCACGCCCACATGCTCTGGTCGGGCGGGGCCGACGCGATCGAGTCGCTGCTGCCCGGAACCGTCGAGATGTGGCTGGGTGGCGGCGCACACCGGATCTCCCTTCCCAACGGCATGGTGTCGCTCTCCCCCGGCGGTTGGTACCGGCGGTGCTGGCCCGAAGCCCAGTACCTCATCAGCGCCGGCCGCGACCTCGTCGACTGGGCCGTCCGCACGCGCGCCCTGGCGCTGCCCGGAGTACGTCTGCTCTCCGGGGCCGAGCCGGTCCGTCTCCTCGGCACCCGCACCCGCGTCACCGGTGCGGTCATCCGGCATCGGGACGGCACGGAGGAGGTTCGTGAGGCCGACCTGGTCGTCGATGCCACGGGCCGCTCGTCGCGCGCTCCGAGTTGGCTGGCCGAGCTTGGACTGCCCGCCGTTCCCGAAACCGTCGTCGACGCCGGAGTCGCCTACGCGAGCCGCCGCTACAAGGCCCCCGTCGACACCGCGGGCTGGCCGGTCATCAACGTCCAGGTCGACTCCCGTCTGGCCGGGCCGGGTTCGGGCGGCACCATCCTGCCCATCGAGGGCGGTGAGTGGATGGTCAGCCTCGCCGGCACCCGGGGCGGGCAACCCACCAGCGCCCAGGCCCGGTTCTCCGCGTTCGCCCGCACCATGCGGAGCCCCCTCATCGCGGAGTTCCTGGACCGGTGCGAACCCATGGGCCCGGTGGCCGTCACCCGGAACACGGCCAACCGGCGACGCCACTACGAGAAGGTCCGCGTCGACGGCTTCGTCGCGCTCGGGGACTCCGCCACCGCGCTCGACCCCCTCTACGGGCACGGCATGTCCGTGGCGGCCCAGGGCGCCCGCGCCCTGCGGGACCTGGCCTCGACCAGGGGCATCGGGTCGAAGGGATTCGCGGGGCGCGCCCAACGGGCGATCGGCCGCCCGGCGGCCGCCGCCTGGCTGCTGGCCGTCACCCAGGACGCCGCCTTCCCCCACACGATCGGCAAGAAGCCCACGCTCGCCGACCGCGTCGCCGCCAGGTACGTCAACCGCCTCATCACCACCGCGTGCTCGGACTTCACCGTCGTCGAGGCCCTCACCGACGTCATGACCCTTCAGACGAGCGGCACGGTCCTCGCCCGCCCTCGTGTCGTCCTCGCCGCGATCCGCGGACCGCGGCTTCCCCCTCTCGCCGGCCCCGACCTCACACCCGTGGAACAAGCGGTGCTCCTCGGCCATCCAGCCCCCACGTCCACCACCTGACGACGACCGGGCCGGCGGCCTGCGCGCCTCTGGACACGCTGCGGCAGTGCCCGGCAGGCTCCACCCATGCGATTCGACCGGTCGCCCACGGTGACATTCGGGAGGTTCCGGGGTGAGCCGTCCCATAGGACCCACGTCACATACGACCCGGGATAGTAGACCCGGGAGGCCCTACACGACCCCCTTCGCCGGCCCCTCACCTGCGTGGATGGCCGGACCGCTGCCGCCGGGTCCTGGGTCCCCGGCTGCGAGGCAGGGTAGTAATCGGGTTCGTTGCCACGCCGCCGGGCCGTCGGTAGAACTGGATGAGTCGCCGAGCGGCCCGGGTGCTCCACCCGCCGCTGACGAAGCCCTCCGCACCACCTGAGTGGCTCACGCACGTCCTCGACGTGCAGCGACCGCCCTCGTCCCCTGTGGAAGGTCCTCCTGTGTCGAACACCGTCATCCGCCGCATCGCCGCCTCGAAGAAGGCCCTCGCGGGCACCGTCGTCGCCCTCGGCGTCGCCGGCTCCATGCTCGCCACGGTCCCCGCCCAGGCGGCACCGACGAGCGCCAAGGCCGTCGCCCAGCAGATGATCAAGGACCCGGCACAGTTCGCGGCGTTCAACAACATCGTCTCCCGTGAAAGCGGCTGGAACCACACCGCCACCAACGCCTCCTCCGGCGCCTACGGACTCGTCCAGGCCCTCCCCGCCTCGAAGATGTCCTCGGCCGGCTCCGACTGGAAGACCAACCCCGCCACCCAGATCAAGTGGGGCCTGGACTACATGAACTCCCGCTACGGCAGCCCCGTCGGCGCCTGGAACTTCTGGCAGACCCACCACTGGTACTGACCCACCAGCGGAACCCAACAGACACACACGAACGCCCGGCCGGGACACCCCCGCCGGGCGCTTTCGCGTCCGTGTGGCCGCGTTGCCGTGGATGCGGCCTGCTCCGCCCCGCTTCCGCCTGGCCGGTCCCGGATCGTCAGTCGGTGGTCAGGGTGGTGTCGCGCCGCTCGTACCAGCGCAGGGAGTCCGCGATGCCCTCTTCGAGGGAATGGCGGGCCTTCCAGCCGAGGAGCTCCTGCGCGAGGTCGACGCGGGCGTAGGCGCCGGCGGAGTCACCGGGCCGCCGTTCGGTCTCCACGGTGGTCAGCGGGGCCCCGGTGACGTTCTCGAACGCGGTGACGAGTTCGCGGACGGTCGTCCCGCGTCCCGTCCCGAGGTTGATGACGCGGTAGGGCTCGTCGCGCGTGATGTCGGTGAACTGCTGGACGGCCTTCACATGGGCGTCGGCCAAGTCCCAGACATGCACGTAGTCGCGGATCCCGGAGCCGTCACGGGTGGGGTAGTCGGTGCCCGTGAGGGGGAAGGGGCTGCCCGCGTGATGGACGTCGATCATCTTGCCCAGAGCGTGGGTGGGCGTACGGATCTGGAGGCCGGTGCGCAGGAGGGGGTCGGCACCGATGGGGTTGAAGTAGCGCAGCGAGACGACGTCGAGGGTTCCCGCGGCGGCGACGTCGGCCAGGACCGTCTCGAAGAGGGCTTTGGTGCGGGCGTAGGGGCTGAGGGTTTCGAGGGGGGAGTTCTCGTCGACGGAGAAGTCCTCGGGGTCCGCCCGGTAGATGGAGGCGGAGCTGCTGAAGAGGAGGTTCCGGCAATTGTTCCGGGTGAGGTGTTCGAGGAACTGGATGCCCTTGGACACGTTCTCCCGGTAGTAGCCGAGGGGGTTCGCGACGGAGTCGGGAACGACGATCAGGGCGGCGCAGTCGATGGCCGTGGTGATGTCGGGGTGCTCGGCGAAGATCCGGTCGACGAGGGATCCGTCGCAGATGTCCCCCTCGTAGAAGGTCCGGCCTGCGGTGAACTCGCGGCGGCCGGTGGCCAGGTTGTCGAGGATGACGGGGGTGATGCCGCCGTCGATGCAGGCCGAGGCGATGGTCGAGCCGATGAAACCGGCGCCGCCCGCGATCAGTACCTTCAAGGGTTCTTCCTCAAGTGTTCGGTGGAGCTTCGATACGTGTGCCGACAGTCCCGCCCGCCTTAGCCGCGACGCCGGTTTTGCGGTCCGGCAGCCGCCAGGTGGGACGGGGCTGTCCTGTGTTCCTGCGGGGGTGCCCCCTCTGCCATGACGGGAAGCCCCGGCGTTTGGTTGCGTACGGGCACTGCCGCGCGGGGCGGTCGGAACGCATCCGGCGCCCGCGTGCGTGAGCGTCGGGCCATAACCCGGGCGGCGTGTCGAGCACCGCACGTACCCTTCCTCCATGGGAACGACAGACCCGCAGGACCGGGGCGCGGAGACCACGCACGCGGTCTGCCGAAGCGTCCACGGACACGAAGCCCGTGCCCGCTGCCTCCCCGAGGCCTGGATGTGCGACGTCTTCCACATCGACGGCAGTCTGCGGGACGTCCGGGTGCTGGACGCGACCCGCGCCGACTGGATCGCGGTCCTCGAACACCTGCGGTCGACCGCCGACGCCACCGAGGTGGAACATCCGTACGACCAGCTCCATCCGGTACGACCGGCCGTCGCCGACCTCTTCCGCGTCTGGTGTGACGAGCCGGCCGGGGAGGGGACCAGCTTCTGCTTCCAGGCCCGTTTCGGCGCCGTGTGGTTCTCCGCCCTGCCCATGGACGAGGAGGAGATCGAATTCTCCCTGTGGCCCGACGACGTCATCGACGGAGCGGGCGTGGCCTCCGTGCTGCGATTCCTGACCGAGGTGGGTACGGCCTGCGGGCGCCCGGTGCTGCTCACCGGCGAGAGCGTCCAATACCACCCGGGCTTGCGGACCCTGATCCGCCACGATCCCGCCCTCGGCCTCAGTCACCACGTCTGACACCGTACTGATCGGGCGTTCGCAGGGGCTCCGCCCCGCCCCGGTCCGGCCCTCGTCGCCGTCCCGGGACCGTCCCGATGTTGCGATCGCCGTCTTCGGGGGTCCCTGCCACGAGCGCCCGGCGTCTCGCCTACGGTCGCTCCATGACCAAGAACGGCGTAGTGGTGGACGAGGCGATCCGTGCGGCTTGGGACACGTACCGGGTCCTGGAGAAGCGCACCTCGGCCCAGGAGCGGATGCGGGCGCAGCGGCGGGTGGAGGCCGTGGTGGAGACGCACGGGCGTGAGGAGGTGTCCCGGGGCACGGTGTTCCTGGTGGGCGTGCTGACGGGATACCTGATCGCCGAGCAGCCCGGCGGCAAGGACCGTATCGATCCGCTCGACGATCTGATCCCCACGGTGATCCGCCGACTTCCTACCTTCGAGAGGGCCGACCCCACCCAGGTCCCGATGGTCACCGGAGTCCTCATGGCGGCCGCGATGGGCATGGACACCGTGGCGTGGCGGGAGCAGTTCGGACCGATCGCTCCGGAAGAGGCCCTGGTGCACGGCTTCGTGCTGTGGCTGCTCGCCGATCTCTTCGATTCCCTGGTCGAACGGCCCGGCACCATCGACCGGATGATGCGGCAGACCTTCGAGGCCATGGCCGCCGAACAACAGCGGTGACGTACGGGCGAACCCCGACCAGGTGACGAGGGCGCGCGGCCGTGGCCGCGGGTTCGCCCGGTAGGCCCCGCGCCCGAAGGCCCCGCTGCGTCCCCGGTCCGTCAGCAGGGCGACGGCGAGGCGCGTCCGGAGTGTGCGGTCAGGCCCACCGGAAGCGTTCGGTTCGCGGTACGCACCGGCGACACCGTGGGGTCGTGGGGCGGTCCCGGTGGTGGACCACGTTCGCCGTTCCGCAAGGACGGGGCGAGCCTGCTGCCCGGCCGGCGGACGGCAGGGCTCACCCCACCCCGTCGCCGAACCGGGGCATGTCCTCGGGCGGACCCTCGTAGACGTGGGCACGAAGGGCCGTCGGGGTGTCGAAGGCATCGGCTTCGCCGCGGTACACGGCGACCAGCGAGCCCGGCCCCCACCACCACGTGTCGGCCGCGCCGTCCACCGACGGCACCGGCCGCAGACCGTCGAGGTCGAGGCCGTCCACGGCACGCCCCCGTACCGTGGTGACGCGAGTGGCCCGCATCCGGGCGGTGTGGGCGAGCGCCAGGGACTCCACCCATCCCTCGACGCTCGCGTGCAGTGCGATCCGGCGGACACCGCGGATCGCGAACTCCCCTTGGGGGCCGATCAGGAAGCCGAACGCCACGGAGCAGCGCTGGTCTCCGGCCGGGAACCACCAGCCCGCTTCGTCCGAGCCCTCCGGTACGTCCACGCTCAGCACGCGGGGCCCGCCTTCGTACCAGGGCGACGGTGGCAGGACGAGCCCGCCCCAGCGGGCCTCGTGGTCCGCCGCCCGGTCGATGACCTCGGTCGGAACGCCCGACTCCCGCCACCGTGCGCGGTACCGCTCCACGTCCAGGCGTTCCGTCCGGACCGCGTGGGCCGCCAGGAAACCGGCGGACAGCTCGCTCAACCCGCGGGGCACGACGTCATGTGGGCGACTCACGGAAGGACCCTACCCTGCCGCGAGCACGGCGCGGGGTGGGGCCCACGCACGCGACGGGCCTGCGCACGCACACGGGTGGGCGGCGGCGTTCCCGGACGACGGCCCCGTGGTCATCCCCCGGCCACGACACCCACGCATCGGCCTCAGGCGTCCGCCGCTCCCGGGTTCAGTCGCCGCAGCCCCCACCGCCGCTGCCGCAACCGTCTCCCCCGCCGCAGCCCGCGTCGCCGCCCCCGCTGTCGCGACGGCCGCCCGATCCGGACTTGCCCGTGGTCTGCCGGTGGGCCAGCAGGAAGACCAGGCCCCAGCCGACGACGGTCATGGTCAGAACGATCACGAAGGCGGCGGCATGGCTGCTCATGGGGGCGTTGTGCCCGACCACCCGGTCTGGAACACATGCCTCCGCCGGTGTCGTCCGCCGGGGCGGGACGCGCCGGTACCCCGGGGGCGGTGCAGGGGCCTCCCCGCCCGGCCCGGACCTCGTGGTCGTGCTCGGGGTCAGTGCGCGAGGTCCTGCTCGGTCCACACGGTCTTTCCGGCGGCCGTGTAGCGGATGCCCCACCGTTGGGCGAGCTGCGCGACGATGAACAGCCCGCGCCCGCCCTCGTCCACGGCGCGGGCGTGGCGCAGGTGCGGACTCGTGGTGCTCGCGTCGTGGACCTCGCAGGTGAGGGTGCTGTCCTTGATGAGGCGTAGCCGCAGGGGCGGGTTTCCGTAGCGCAGTGCGTTGGTGACCAGTTCGCTGACGATCAGTTCGGTGGCGGCCCCGGTGTCCTCCTCCACTCCCCAGCTCGTGAGCGTCCGGCGTGCGTACCCTCGGGCGACGGCCACCTCGGAGAGTGCGTCGGTCAGGAGCCAGGTGGCCACGTCGTGGGTGGGCAGGGGGCGGGTGCGGGCCAGCAGGAGGACCGCGTCACCGTCGCCGCCGCGGGTCCCGAGCGTGTACAGGGCGTTGTCGCACAGCTCCTGGAGGGGCAGGCCGGGGCGGGAAAGGACCTCGCGGAGCACCTCGGGGACGTCATCGGTGGTGGCCGGGGTCGCCGGGAGCAGCCCGGGCGTGTACAGCGCGAGGGTGCTGCCCTCGGTCAGTTCCACGGTCGTGGTGGCGAAGGGCCAGCCGCCGCCTTCGCCCAGCACCGGACCGACGGCGAGTTCCGCGGCCTCGGCCGGCCCGTCGGGACGAACGATCACCGGTGGGGTCGACTGGCCGGCGCAGGCGAACGTCCAGGACCGTTCGAAGGGGTCGTGGACGCCGTAGAGGCAGCTCGCGGACAGCGGTGGCAGACGCGCGGGTTGGCCCGTGGGTTGGGCCTCGCGTTGCGCGGCGAGGAAGCCCGCGGTGTCGTCGAGGCGGGCCAGGAGCTCGTCGGGTTCCAGGTCCAGGGCGGCCAGTGCGTTGACGACGGTGCGCAGTTGGCCCATGGCCGTCGCGGTGTGGATGCCGTGTCCTGCGACGTTGCCGACGACGAGGGCGGTGCGGGCGCCCGACAGGGCGATCACGTCGAACCAGCCGCCGCCCCCGCCCTCGGCCGGGACGTGCAGGTGGGCCGTGTCGACGGTGCTGCGACCCACGGGGTGGCGCGGCAGCAGATGTCGTTGGACCGTCGTGGCGATGGTGTGCTCGCGGGTGAAGCGGCGGGCGTTGTCGACGCAGAGGGCGGTGTGGGCGCACACCTCGCGGACGAGCCCGAGATCGCCCTCGTTGAAGGGGGGCGAGCCCGCCGTGCGGTACAGGCTGACCAGACCCAGGACGCTGCCGCGCAGGGCCAGCGGGGCCACCAGCAGGCTGTGGGCCCCGGCGGCCCGGATCGCGCCGGCCCGCCTCGGGTCGGTCGCGAGCCACGGGCTGTCGTCCTCCAGGGCGACGATCCGCGGGTGCAGGTCCGTCAGCGTACGGCTGTAGGGGGTGGGGTTGCGGAGGCTGCGCACGTCCCCCACCGGATGGGCCTGCTCCTGGCGACCTCGGTGACCCGACCGGAACGCCGCGCGCCGCAACGGCACGTCCTGCGCCAGCGGGCCTGCCGGGGGGTCCTCGCCACGGACCACCGCCTCCACGACCTCGACCACGGCCACATCCGCGAAAGCTGCCACGAGGGTCTCCGCCAGTTCCTCGCAGGTGGTGATCGCGTCGAGGGACTGTCCCACCCGCTCGCGCACCGCGTCCAGGACCCGCAGTCGGGCGCGCGCCTCCTCGGCCTCCGTGACGTCGACGGCCGCGACCGCCACCCCCAGAACCGTGCCCTCCTCGTCGCTCAGGCGGAACACCGACACCGAGCGCGAGCGCTCCTGGCCCCGGTCGGACTCCAGCCGGGTGCGCACCAGTCGTTCCCGTACCGGTACTCCGGTCTCCAGCACCCCGCGGATCATTTCCGTGACCTCGCCGGGCGAGTCCACTCCCGTGAAGACCTCGGCGAAGCGACGCCCCAGCAGGTCCTCAACGGGAACGTGGTGCATGGAGCGCGTGGCGGTGTTGATCCGTACCAGCCTCAGGTCCGTGTCCAGGACGTGCAGGCCCACCGGCGACTGGGTGAAGAGGGCGTCCAACAGCGCCAGGTCCATGTCGCCGGGGCCGTCCTGCCCCAACCGCCGGGACGGATCGTCGTGCGTCATCCCGATCACCTCCGTGGGCCAGCCTGCACGACCGGCGCGCGCCGTGCCCTTCGCGCAGCCGTGAAGTAGCTCGATCAGCCTCCGTACCCGGGTGCGGGAAGGTGTGGGGCGGGGCCGGACGCCCCGGCGGACCATAGGCCCGGATGCCCTGCGGCAGGGGACCGGACCCTGTCGTGGCCCGGGCACGGGGCAGCCCTCCCGTGGGGAAGCCGGGAGGGCGCCCGGCCGGGGAGGTCCGGAGTCGTCACGGTAGACCCATCACGCCGGTCGGCGGTAGGCATATGACAAAGCGAGCTCCGACCTCCCTCTCCGTCGAGCGGGGCGCACTTCGGCCGCCGTGAGTCGCTGTGCAGGCGGGTCGCCGGTTCGGCGCGAACGCGCCGGGGGCGGAGGCCGGGCGCGGCTCTCCGCCCCCGGCGGGGATCAGTTCCCGACGGGGTTCCCCGCGACGTGGGCGGTGCCCGGGGCGGCCTCGACCGTCTCGCTGTGCGAACCGCTCTGCGACGCGGGCTTCACCTTGCCGGCCGGTACGTGGGCGGTGCCCGGGGCCGCCTCGACCGTCCGGCTGTGCGGATTGTCCTTCGAGGCGGGCCGGACCTTCTGCGCGGCGATGCTGTCCGTGCCCGGTGCGGCCTCGGCCGTCCGCTCGTGCGCGGCCTTGCCCTCGCCGCCGCCCTGGCTGTCGGCCTGGGCGGCGCCGCCCAGGGCCAGGGTGCTGAGCAGGACGGCGGCACACGTGGCGGCGATGCGCTTTCCGGTGTTCATGGGGAGCTCCTTGGAGTGGATGTCCGACTGACACCACGAACGTACGAGGGACCGACCTTTCGTCTCCTTCACGTCCTACGGCAGTTCGAGCCCTCCGTGCTTACCGCACCCTCACACCTCGGGATGCGACGGGCGATGCGCCCGACTGCGGACTCGATATGGTCTGCGGCGTGACGAGTTTCCGACTGGCGGCGTACTCCGTGTGCATCGAGGACGGACGGGTCCTGCTCGCCCGTCATCTGCCGGCGAACGGCGAAGCCAACTGGACGCTCCCGGGCGGCAGGGTCGAACACGCGGAGGACCCGGTGGACACGGTGATCCGCGAGGTCACCGAGGAGACCGGCTACGAGGCGGTGGTCGAACGTCTGCTGGGCGTGGACTCACGGGTGATCCCCGCAGCCGAACGCGCCGTCCCGGGCGGACCGGATCACCACAACGTCGGAATCCACTACCTGGTCCGCGTCACCGGCGGCCGGCTGCGACCCGAACCGAATGGCGAGACCATCGAAGCGGTGTGGACCCCCCTCCCCGAAGTCACCGACCTGCGCCGGTCATCGTTGGTCGACACCGGGATCACTCTGGCGCAGGCCCTTCCCGCGACCGGGCACGCCCCACCGGTCCCCGTCGGCGGCCTACTCCAGCACTGACCCGGCAGGATCCGGGCCGACGCCGCGCCCCAGCCCCCGGGGCCGTCCACGGCCGTTCGCTGCCCGGGCACGCAGCGGCGCCCGGTCCGGGAGCCTGAGCTCCGGACCGGGCGCCGTCCTGCGATGCGGATGCCCCGAACCCGCCCTCGTCACGACCGGATCTGCACGTGGTGATGAAATGTGCGCGATGCACGGTGACTCGTCACGCTGCTGAGCTGCACTGTCACTTCGGGAGTCGAACCCGATGCGCTGCTCTCCGCGCGCCAGTCGGGCCGGTAACCGCCGGCCCTCGGTTGTGCACGCCTCCGGAGCGACTACCTGCTCCGCACCGCCGGTCTCAATCCAGGAGGTCGGCCTCCCAGTTGGTGCGCTGGATGCGCACGTCGATCTCGCGGATCTCACGGGCCGCGTCGTCGGCGCGGGTTCGGAGCTCGGCGACGGGCAACGCGGGGAGCACCATCAGCTCGGAACGCAGCTGCCGGCCGTATCCGCGGTCACCGCCACCGGCGGCGGCGTCGGCGGCCGAGGTGAGTACGGAATGGCGCAGCCGCAGGGTGTCCCGGCGGGCGAGGGCGTCGGTGAGGGTGCCGTCGGCTCCCATGTCGACGGCGGCGTTGGTCCGGTTGATGCGCCGGATCAGGGACTCCAGGGCGTCGAGGGTCGCGGTCACCTCGGCGAGCAGCGCGGTCGGGTCCTCGGCGGGGGTCTCGCCCTCCTGGTGGCGGGCGTTGGCCACGATGCGGGCCCGCAGCTGTTCGACGCGGCGAGCCGCCTCCGCGCGCTCCGCCAGCGCTTCCCCGAGCTTCATCGTGGTGGATCCCATTCCTCTGGTGCCGTTCGCGGGCCGCGCCTCGTACGTGGTGGGCCTCGTACGAGGTGCGCGTCGTACCGCGTCCGCGCGGCGGTTCGGCCGCGCCGATCACACTACGTCAGTCCAAGGCGGCCTAGCCGCGACAACCAGCGGGTCACACCACGCGTCGGTGGCGATCAGGCCGCGAAACATCCGAAGTCCTCGTTGTCACGGCTCCGGTACTGCTCCGGTGATTCATCCTTCCCGTCGCCGAACACCATTTTCCCTGCCGCGAGTTGCTCGGGCCGAAAGGTGACGTACCCGGATACCGGACCGTCGGAGGACATGTTCGTCCTGACGGCGTACGTGGTTCCCGGGACGAGTGGGGTGGTCATGGGGAGAAGGCTCGTGAAACCCGCCGGTGTTTCACCGATGGCGATGCGCTTCGAGAGGTTGCCCTCAGTGGCTTTGATGTGCCACATCAGCTTGCCGGGGTCATCTGCGGTGGCCTCGCCCGTCTCCTCGTAGAGCCCCACCTCGGCGACTCCGTCCGCTTCGGTGCCGGGGCAGTCGCGCCAGCCGATCACCGGGGTGGAGACGCCGCCACCGATGAAGAGCGGGTTGTGCTTGGCCCCGCATCCGCTCAGCAGCAGTACGAGCCCCGCAACGATCGCCGCTCTCCCCCGTTTCATGCCGGGAGTGTACGTGTTCGAGGCCCGACGGATCACTGACCCGTCGGTGGCGAAACACGAAGGTCCCGACCTCCGGGAGGAGGTCGGGACCTTGATCGAGCGCTGGGCAGGCCTTGCACCTGCATTCCCCCACGGGAAGTGGGGTGTCTTTCCTTGGACCACCAACGCCTGACTCGTCGGTCGATTTCCGCAACCGTGAGCTCAAGATCAACCATACACCAACCGACACCTCCGTCGGCGGCGATCCGACGGCGGTGAAGTGGCGAAGTCCGCGGCGCTCGTGGCGGACTGCAGGAACGCGTGGACTACCCGTCGAGGTATCGGTGGCGGGTGTCGGCGGGCAGGATGAACAGTTCACCGTCGCGGACCTGCCATTCGCTCGTCCCGTCGACTTCGTCGCTGACGAGAAACAGTCCCCGCACGCGGTCCCCGTCGTCATCGGAAGCCGGCATCCGAGCGATCTCCCTGATCTGCTCCCCGAACCGGTCCAGGGCCCACGTTCGGATGTCGGCGCCGTAGAAGACGTAGTGGGTCCAATTGATGTGCCGGCGCGGCGCACCCCACCCGTTGGAGTAGCGGTCGTCCTCATGGGACGAGACGATCTCCCGGAGGGAGTCGAGTTGTGTCCCGTCGCACTCCAGCCATCCTCTGATCGACACGTACGCACCCATCGACGCGTCCTCCCCCTCTCTCGCCGCTGCTTCCGGCGTCCACGATGTGTTCCGACAGTGCGCCCGGGCCGGCGCCGGAGCCGGGGTATCAGGGGGTGTCGGGCCTGTACGTGAAGCCGGTCAGCGGCCCGAGGACCTTCCAGTCGAGCGTTTCGTAGAGCGCGCGGCCCGGGACGGTCGCGCCAAGGATGCCGGTATCCACACCGTGCTCGACGGCCGCGTTGGTGAGTGCGCCCATCACGATCGTCCCGAGGCCGCGGCGCCGGTGCGCCTCCTCGGTGACGATCTGGTCGAAGACGCAGGTGGCGCCGGTCCGACCGATCCGGCCGCGCGCGGCGAGGCCGCCGTCGGCCGCCAGGACGCGCACCTCCACGACATCGTCGACCGCTTCCGTGGTGATGCCGTAGCCGTCGGGCACGCGCACGGCGGACGGGCGCAGGTCCACGGCCATCAGGAAACCGGGCTCGATGGGCTCCCACTCCGGTGGGAACCACGGCTGCATGGCCTCCGGCTCCAGGAAGCCCTTGATGCAGGTGGTCGGACGGGTGATCGCGCCGACGAGTCCGCGCACGGTCTCGTCATCGGCGTCGTCGAGCAGGACGTGACGCACCGCTTGGTTGGGCAGCCCGGCCTGGATGCTCAGCCCCCAAGGTGCGTCCGTCGGTCGCGGCGTCCCCCGCGAGACGGCCCACCCGTCGACCCACGCACGCGCGATTCCCCACATTCGAACACCCCTCCAAGTAATGACTGACACATGACTGGGGATGTTACACACGTGGGGTGACAATGGTCGCTGACCATCGTCCGACCCTCCCCCAAGGGCTCGGCGGACACCTCCGGACGTCGCCGTCGGCCCGGCCCCCGTCCGCGTTCCGAGCCCCTACCCGGACGGTCGGGCGGCGTCGACCGCGGGGCAGGCATCGGGCAGCGCCCGGGCCCCGGCGAACAGTTGGGCGAAGGCGTCGGCAGCACCCGTCAGCGGGACCCGGGAGAAGAGCGCCAGTGGGCGGTGCCACGAGGGGTCGAGGGAGAGCAGGGCGCAGTCCTCGCCGACCGCTCCGCGGACCATGTGGGCGGGCGCCACGACGATCCCCACCCCGGCGGCCGCCATCCGTACCGCCGTCGACGTGTGTTCCGTACGCATCACCGTGCGCGGGGCGTATCCGACCGACCCGCACGCCCGGTCGATCACGAGCTGCCCGTCGATGACGGGTTCCATGGCGCAGCGGATCCAGTCCCGGTCCGCCAGCTCGGCGAGGCGCACCGCGCCGCGTCCGGCGAGCGGGTCGTCGAACGGGACGACGAGGACCAGCTCCTCCCGTCCGATCCGCCGCACCGGGCCGGTCCACCTCGCGGGTTCGGGACCGACGGCGAGGTCCGCGACGCCACGCTCCAGTTGTTCCTCCAGCGCTTCCGTGGAGCCGTACTCGCGCAGCACCAGGGCCACTCCCGGGTGCAGGGTCCGCCACCGGGCTGCGATGCCCGGCAGTACGCCGACGGCCAACGCGTGGACGGTGGCGATGTGCAGTTCGCCGCCGGCCACGCCCGCCGCCGCGCGGGCGGCCCGTTCCGCCTGACGGGCGCTGCGGACGGCGAGTTGGGCGTGCGGAAGGAAGGCGCGGCCCATCGGGGTGAGCCCCACCCCGCGCGGCATGCGTTCCAGGAGGGCACCACCCACGGTCTTCTCCAACGCCTTGACCTGGTGGGACAGGGCGGGCTGGGTGACGTGGAGGATGTCGGCGGCCCGGGTGAAGGAGGACTCCTCCACGACGGCGAGGAAGTACTCCATCTGACGCAGGCTCATGATCGGCCAGTCTAGGGAACCCATAGAGAGCGTGCATGGAGTCCAGAAGATCATTGCCTTGGACTCGTTCCAACGGCTGCCGCACGCTGGGCACATGACCAACGACAACAGCGTGGACGTGATCGTGATCGGCGGCGGGACCGGTGGCTACAGCACCGCCCTGCGCGCCGCGGCCCTCGGACTGACCGTCCTGCTCGCCGAACGCGACAAGGTCGGCGGGACCTGTCTGCACCGCGGCTGCATTCCCAGCAAGGCGATGCTGCACGCGGCCGAACTCGTCGACGGGGTGACCGAGGCTCGGGAGCGTTGGGGGGTGCGCGCGCACGTGGAGGCGGTCGACTGGCAGGCGCTGACGGCGACGCGGGACGACATCGTCGGGCGCAACCACAGGGGCGTGGAGGGGCATCTGGAGCACGCCGGGGTACGGGTGGTGCGCTGCGGGGTGCGGCTGACCGGGCCCCGGTCCGTACGGACCGGGGACGGCCGGGAGTTCACCGCAGGTCGGGGGATCGTCCTCGCCACCGGGTCCCGGCCGCGCGTCCTGCCCGGGCTTGAGCCCGACGGGCGGACGGTCGTCACCAGCGACGACGCGCTGTTCGCCCCCGGGCTGCCGGCTTCGGTCCTGGTCCTGGGTGGCGGTGCGATCGGCGTGGAGTACGCCTCGTTCCACCGGTCGATGGGCGCCGAGGTGACCCTCGTGGAGGCCGCGGACCGGCTGGTTCCGCTGGAGGACGCGGACGTGTCCCGGCACTTGGCGCGGGGCTTGAGGAAGCGGGGCATCGACGTGCGGACGGGTGCCCGGTTGGAGGGCGCGGAGGTCTCCGACGGACACGTACGGGCCACCGTACGGACCGCCCGCGGCGAGCTGCGGGAGGTGCGGGCGGAGCGGCTGCTGGTGGCGGTGGGTCGGGTGCCGGTCACCGACGGGCTCGGCCTGGAGGCGGCCGGACTGACCACCGACGAACGGGGGTTCGTGGCGCCCGCCGACTGGTCGCGGCTGGAGACCGCCGTCCCGGGCATCCACGTGGTGGGCGACCTGCTGCCGCCGCCGTCCCCGGGGTTGGCCCACGCCTCCTTCGCGGAGGGGATGTTGGTGGCGGAGACCCTGGCCGGAGCGGCGGGCCCACCGGTGGACCACGCGGCCGTGCCGCGGGTCACTTACTCGTCTCCGCAGACCGCCGCCGTCGGCCTGACGGAGGCGCAGGCACGCGAGGCGTCGTACGACGTCGTGGTCAACACGATGCCGCTCACCGCGGTCGCCAAGGGCATGGTGCACGGGCAGGGCGGCATGGTGAAGGTGGTCGCGGAGCGCGGCGGCCGCGTACTGGGCGTGCACCTGGTCGGCCCGCACGTGTCGGAGATGATCGCCGAGAGTCAGCTGATCGTGGGCTGGGAGGCGGAGCCGGCGGACGTGGCTCACCACGTCCATGCCCATCCCACGCTGTCGGAGGCGGTCGGGGAGGCGTTCCTCACCCTCGCGGGCCGGGGCCTCCACCAGCAGTAGCCGGGACACCACCGGCCCACGATCAGTCCGACCCGCTCGCCGTATCACCCCCCGCGCGTCCCGGCTCGTCCACGTCGGGGTCGAACCGGGCGGAGTGCCTACCGGCAGCTCAACGACCTTGTACGGACTTCACGTTGTCGCCGAACGTCCAGCCCTTCGAGCCGTCCCAGTTGACCGACCACGTCATCAGCCCCTTCAGCGAGCCGCCGAAGGCGTTCCACGACTGGCCGACGAGGCTCGGAGCCATGTGACCGCCGCCCGCGCCGGGTTGGGCGGGCAGGCCGGGCACCTGCTTGTCGTAGGGCACCTTGATGGTGGTTCCCTGGATGGTCAGCCCGTTGTTCAGGCACGTGGTCTGCGCGGTGAAGCCCTGCACCGTCCCGGCCTGGTAGGAGTCGCCCGAGCAGCCGTACATGCTGCCGTTGTAGTACTGCATGTTGAGCCACCACAGCCGGCCGTTGTCGGCGTACTTCTTGATGATCGGCAGGTAGGAGCCCCAGATCGATCCGTAGGTGACGCTCCCGCCGGTGACGTACGCGGTCTCGGGTGCCATCGTGAGACCGAAGCCCGCGGGCATCTGGGCCAGCACTCCATCGATGATGCGCACCAGGTTGGCCTGGGAGGCGGAGAGGGTGTTGATGTTGCCGCTGCCGGTGAGGCCGGTCTCGATGTCGATGTCGATGCCGTCGAAGTTGTACTTCTTCAGGATCGGGACGACGGTCGCCACGAACCGGTCGGCGACGGCACTGGAGTTCAGGTCGATGCCCGCGGTGGCGCCTCCGATCGACATCAGGATCGTCGCTCCGGCCGCCTTGGCCCGGCACATTTCGGCGGGGGTGGCGACCTTGACGCCGGTGTCCATGCCGTCCTGCCACAGGACGGTGCCGTCCGAGAGGATCACGGGGAAGGCGGCGTTGAGAACGTTGTAGCCGTGCGCGGGGATCCTGCTGTCCGTGATGGGTATCCACCCCATTCCGGGATGGACACCGTTCGCGGCGCCGTCCCAGTTCTCCCAGTACCCCTGCAGGACCTTGCCGGACGGCTTGGGCTTCGTGGCGCAGGACTCATCCGACGGAGGGGTGGTGGTGGGGGTCGGGGTGGGCGTGGGGGTCGGTGTAGGGGTGGGCGTGGGGGTCGGCGTCGGGGTGCCGCCGCCGGGGCCGACCAGTGACACGTCGTCCGCGTGGTAGGCGGACTGCCCGTACCAACCGTGCAGGTAGACGGTCACCGAGGTGGTGCTCGGGCCGGTGGTGAAGCCGACGGCGAGCCGGCTGTACGACGGACTGTTCGGAGTCCAGGTGGAACCGGCGCCTGTGACGCCGGTTCCGGTGGCGCCGAGGTGGACGTAGCTGCCTTGGACCCAGGCGCTGAGCGTGTACGCGGAGTTGGGCTGCACGCTCACCGTCTGGCTGCACCGGGCGGTGTCGGAGCCGGTGGGCGTGGCCTTGAGGGCGGCGGAGCCGGAATGCACCGGAGCGGCGACGACGGAGCCGGAACCGCCGGAGCAGGTCCAGCCGGAAAGTCCGCTTTCGAAACCGGAGTTGGCAACCGGTTCGGCGGTGACGGCTCCGGCCGAGCCGGTACCGGACACCGCGACGCCGGTGCCGATCACCGCGGCGGCGCTCACCCCGGCCAGGGAACGCACGAAGGCCGACGCTCCGCGTCGGGCGCGGCCGGTGGCTCGGTCCGGGCGACCGGCGGCTCCGCGACCGGGTTCCCGAAGAGGGTGGACATCGCCGCTGTGGCGCGAAGTACGCGAGCTCCGACGGAACATGGAGTGCTCCCTTCCCGCTGGACGCCATGGACATGGCCTGCGCGTGGGGGCGCGACGCCCGGCTCCGGGTGAGGTGGGGACAGGTGGGGCTGTGCCGGTCCGGATCGTATGGGGGCCGGAGGGGCCGGTCAATAGGTATGGACCAATGCCGAAGTGGGAGTCAGTGGTCGGGGTGAGTGCCCCCGACCACTGCCGCCCACCGCAGGACGCCCCGCTTTCGAACACGGGCACCGACTGCGGACCGTTCGGGTGAGAGTCGGCCGAGGCCACCCGGGGTAGCCACCTGCCAGGCGAACCCCGACGCACGACACCACCGCCCACCGCCCACCGCCCACCGCAGGGAGATTCCATGACCGTGTCCGACCGCTACCGCACCGCTTGGGACGGCTTCTGGGAGCAGAGCTCGGGCGAACCGGGCGAACCCTTCTGGGACGCGGACGCGGCCCTGACGGCGAAGCGCGACCTCGACCACCTCGCCCCGTACGCCGACCACTCGCTCCCCATCGCCGACCTCGGGTGCGGCAACGGCACCCAGACGCGCTTCCTCGCCACCCGCTTCGCCGGCGCCATCGGCGTCGACCTCTCCGCAGCGGCGGTCGCCCACGCCCGCCGCACCGACCCCGAGGGCACCGCCGCGTACGAACAGCTCAACCTCGCCGACCCGATCCAGACCGGCGCCCTGCACGAGCGCCTCGGCGATACGAACGTCTACATGCGGGCCGTCCTGCACCAGAGCGACCCCGAAGACCGCCCCGCGGTCGCCGCCGCGGTCGCCCGGCTGGTCGGCGCGCACGGCCGCGCCCTCGTCCTGGAGCCGACCGGCGAGGCCAAGGAGGTCATCGCCGCCATCGCGGCGCAGCCCGGTGGCCCCTCCCCGAAGCTGCGCCGCGTCAAGGAACACGACCTGCGTCCCGGCGAGGTCACCGAGGGCGAGGTCGCCGCCCTGCTGCGCGCGGCCGGCCTCACCGTCCTCGACGAGGGCACCACCACCCTCGCCATGAGCGAGGCCCGCCCGGACGGCTCACCGGTGGAACTCCCGGCCACCTGGTTCGTCGCCGGCCGACGTCGACCCGCCGCCCCCTGATGGCCGCGCCGACCGGTCCGTCCGGGCACCGGCGCGGGCACCGGTTCCTCGGCTCCGCGCTCCGGCCCCCGCGTCGAAGGCGCCGTGCGGGTCGTGGCGGCCGGGGGTGAGCGGGCGGCCCGCGCATCGCGCGGAGGCCGCCGGTCAGCCGCCCTGGCCGGCGCTTCCGATCGGGCCGACCTTGATCGGGGAGCCGGTACCGTCCGTGACGGGCAGGGTGGCGGCTCCGGGCCAGGTGAGGGTGACCGCCTTCGTCTCGTCCGGCGGGGTCACCACGAGCCCCGTGACGCGGACGCCGGAGCCTCCCGTCGTGTTGAGCGGGTAGGTGACGCCGAAGGAGACGGCCGCGCCCTTCTTCAGGACGGTCGGGCCGGGGTGCTCACCGGTGCGCTGCGCCGACAGCGATCCCGCGCCGGTCTTCACGTCGACGCCCGCGTACTCGGAGAGCGTGCAGTCCTTGCCGCCGCGGTTCTTCAGCCGGACCGCGACGGTGCCGTCGGCGTCCCCTCCGATCGTGCTGTCGATCGCCGTGATCTCCAGGTCGTCGGTGCGGCACCTACCGGCCTTGGCGGTCCCGGTGGAACCGGACGCGGCGGTCGTACCCTTCCCGTCGGACCCCGTACCGGCCGAGGCACTGCCGGCGTTCCCGTCCGAACCTCCCGGGCCCGAACCGCCGCCCGAGGGTGAGGGGGAGGATCCGGAGGGCGCCCCGGGGGTGGACGTGGACGCCGGGCCGCCCCGCGCCGCGCCGTCCCCGCCGTTCCCGCAGGCGGTGAGCGAGAGACCGGCCGCAACGGCCAGGCCTACGAAGGTGAGCTGGTTGACGCGCATCGTTGCTTCCTCGGAATCGGTTTGCGGTGTCGGCCGCTGGGGTCGGGTACGGGTGGGTACGAGCGAGCGTTGCCGATCATCAGGACCGTCCCGGCCGGTGAGCCGTTCCCCTCGACCGCCCCCTCATACGTTCCTGTTACACACACCGCCCGGCGCACCGCACCGGAGAACGCCTCCGACCGGGTGCGACGTCGGTTCCCGGCGCGGTTTCCCACCCCGCGGGGGTCGCGGTCCGCCGGGACGGACCCGTGACGTGGCGGTTCTTGACGCGGCGGTGGCATGCCCTCCTCAACCGCGTTCCGCCGCCGTACGGTCGGGAACCTCGGTGGCGGGGCGGTCTCGTGACGACCCCTCGGGCAAGGGGTCCTCTCGCCTTGCGGAAGGTGATCGGGAAGGCTGGGACGGTTGACCCGATCGAAGCCTGGCTGCGGACGAGGCGCGGTGGGGGCCCGTGGGACTGCGCGGCGTCCCGTCGCCGCCTCGTGCCCGCGGAAGCACATCCTGTGCCCCGCGGGCCTGGGCCCGGCCCGGACGAGTGGGTGAGCATGGAACGGATGCTGTTCAGCAGCGAGAGCCTTGAGAAGACGGAGGCGTTCCTGTCCTCCGCGTACACGCCCATGACGATCAGTGGCCTCCCCGAGCACACCGGTGCCCGCATCGAGCGGCGTGCCGCCGGCGGTCTGCACGTGGACCGTCTCGCCTTCTACTTCACGATGGCGTACGACGCGGGACCGCTGGAGAAGCTCTGCCTGATCACGGTCGACCGCGGGGTGCACACCAGCGGCTCCGACGTGTGCGGACCCGGCGGGACGTTCCTCGTGGCCCTGCCCGGCCGGCCCTACGCCGGTGAGGTCCGCGCCGCCCGCTACACGATCACGATGTTCGACGCCGGCCTGCTGGACCAGGTCACCGGGGGCGGCGAACAGGTCCGGCTCTCGGGGCGGACCGCGCTCGGCCCGGCGGAGCACCGGATGCCGGGTCGGACGGTCGCACACGTCCGCGACACGTTGCCGCAGCCCGGTTTCGCCGACCAGCCCCTCCTCACCGGTACGGCTGCCCGCCTACTGGCCGCCACCACGCTCAGCTGTCTGCCCCACACCCGCGTCGACGCCGTGTACGACCGCACCGGCTCGCGCGACGGCACCAGCGACACCCTGCGGCGGGCCGTCACGTTCATCGAGGAGAACGCCCACCGCGACATCGGGCTCGCGGAGATCGCGGCGGCGGTCCCGGTCACTCCGCGTGCCGTGCAGTACGCCTTCTCCCGGTACTCCACGACCACCCCGCTCGGGCATCTGCGCAGGGTGCGGCCGGCCCGCGCCCACGAGGAACTGAGGGCCGCCCCGTCCCCGCGGACCACCGTGACCGCCGTCGCCCTTCGCTGGGGCTTCCCGCACCGGGGACGATTCGCCGCGGCGTACCGCGAGGCGTACGGCGTCACCCCCGGCACCACCCTGCGCGGCTGAGCCGCACGACCGCGGGGTGCGGGCCGTTCGGATCCGTCGAGAACGTGACCGCACCCCGGCTCACCCCGGGTACGCGGTGCAGGGCCGTTGGTCGGGGGCGTGGCGATGCGCGGCCGGGACCGTACCGAAGAGCGTGTCGGTTCCGGTCAGCGTCAGCAGGACCCGTAGGTCGCGGCCGGCCGCGGTCACCGCGAAGGCGACGCCGCGGGCCTCCGCGGCGCGCCGGACGGTCAGGAGTTCGTTCAGGCAGGCCGATGAGCAGAACGTGAGACCCGAGCCGTCGACTTCCAGGCGGTTCGGGGCCGGTTCGGCCGCGAGCGCGTCGTGCAGCACCGTACGCAGGACGGGACACGTGTCGTTGTCGGCTTCTCCGGCAACCTCCACCCGAAGCACACCCGGCTCGACCTCCGTCAGGTTCGCCCGCAGCGGTGTGTCCTTCACGACCCGTCCTCCGTCCACGAGGCGGCGCCCCGTATTCCCCGACGATGCACCGCGGCCCCACCCGTCGGCAGCCCCCGGAACGAAACATCGCGCCGGGACCATCCACGGAACGAAGCCGTCGCGCGGGTCTCGGCCCGGTGGGGCCCGGTTCGGCCGGCTTCGATTCGGCCGGTCGGGCACGTGCCGCGCCGATCCCCGCGCCGCCCCTTCGCCCCCTCCGGCCGTCGTCCGGTGCTCGGACCGTTCGAAGGACGGGGCACCGGACCCGTGGCTCCTACGGTCGAGGGGCGACGCCCGATCGGACATCGCCCCCACAACGGAGGAGACGGCCATGGCCCCCCACATCGACAGCCCCCGGACCGACACCCACGGCCTCCCGGCGGCACTCACTCTGGATCTCCGCCCCTCGGCGGCCCGCTCGGCCGGCCACGACAAACGAGCCTGTGTGTGCGGCTGGAACTGTTTCACCCGGGCCTCGGATGCGCAGGCCCCCTTGCGCACCTGCTGACCCGGCGACGAACGACGCTCCCGACGGCCCGCCCACCCGGTCGCGCGGGCCCGTCGGGCGCCTCGGGGGCTTCGGGTCGAAGCGGGTTCCGGCGCGCCCGCCCCTCCCGAGGTCAGGGGCGGCCCAGGAGTGCCACGCCCGCCGCCGTGTCCGCGCGGGCGGTGAAGAAGTCGGTGAACGCGGCGACGAACTCCTCCTCGCTGATCCGTCCGTCGCCGTCCGCGTCCAACTGTCGGAAGGCATCGTTCAGTTCGGCGGGGTGCACACGGGGCCCTCCGAACAGCACGCGGTACTCGTCGGCGCACAGGTGCCCGCTCCCGTCGGTGTCGACGGCCCGGAACAGGGCGCGCACCGCGGGCCCGAGACCGCGATCGATGTAGTCCGGATCACGATCGACACCCGCGAGCATCGCGGTGACGAACTCCGCGCACTCAACCGCCCCGTCTCCGTCCGCGTCCATTCCTTCCCGCAGTTGCCGCCACCACGTCTCGAAGGCGGAATAGAGCGGGTCCTCGCGTTCGACGGGCAGTTCCAGCTGCCAGCACACGTTGTGGACCATCGCCTGGAGGTCGGCACTGTCCACCCGCCCGTCACCGGTCTGGTCGAGCACCTGGTGGAAGAACGCCTCCAGCCGGGCCGGACGGGAGTCGACGGTACGGGGCCGGGGCAGACGTGCGGCCGCAGCGGGGCGCCGGGATGCGGCTCGCGGTGCGTCACCGTCGGAGTGTCCGCGGTAGCGCATGCGGTCGGGCAGGCGCGTCATCACCTGCCGCATGCCGCGGTGCACCGTCCAGGAGAGGGCGGCGGCCGTTCGGGTTCGGGGCATCGCGAACCGCTCGTGCCAGGCGGGTGGCAGGTCGGCGACGGTCAGGGTGGTCAGTACGCTCGCGGCGACGGCACGCATCAGTGGCCAGGCGGGGTGCAGCCGTCCGAGGCGGCGGGGGGCGGGAGCCTCGCGCAGCATGTCGAAGAGCAGGTAGCGGACCTGGTCGCCGCATTCCAGAACCTCGCGGACCGTCCGGTCGACGTACGCGGGCACGTCGGCGGCGGTCGCCGGGAGGGCATCGTCGGGGATGCCGAGCTCCGCGCAGACCTCCTTGAACTCCGCGTACAACGTGTCGAGTTCACGGGCCCCGAGGGGATCGCCCGAGAGTTCGCGCATGGCTGTCATGGCCTCGTACAGGGTCACCATCACCCAGGCGCGGACGTGCGGGTCCTCGGCGTCGTACGGGCGGCCCGCGTCGTCGGTGCCGCGGATGCGGCGGTGTGCGCGCTCCAGTCGTGCGACCTCGCGCCGGCGTTCTTCGGGAGTGGCGAAGAACAGTCGGCTTCCGCTGTCCATGGTGTGCTCGATCCGCCGCCAGGGATGGGCCCGGTAGGTGGAGTAGCGGGCGGTTCCGGCGGCGACGGCCGGGTGCGCGGTCTGCAGGACGAGAAGTCGCCACGCCACCAACCCGATGCGCCATTCGCCGAGGGTCAGGCGCAACAGGCCGGCGGCGGGTGCGGGGTTCGGTGTCACGTGCTGCTCCTCGATGTGGGTCGACGGGAGCACAACGCGGCAACGGCACGGGAGGTTGCGGTGATCGTCCCGGCTCCGTGCCCGGCTCATGCCAGCCGGCGTGCCACGGCGGAACGGACGGCACCCATCGTGATGCCGGGTCCTCTCGGGTCCACCTTGCCCGGCTGCCACTCCGCGTGACCGATCACCGACGTGTCGCCGGTCGTGCCCCAGCCGTGGGCCCGGCACAGCGCCGCGCACACCCGCACGATGGCGTCCACCTGCTCGGGCGGCCAGGGGTCCTGCCCGTCACCCAGGTTCTCGCACTCGAAGCCGTAGAAGTGCCGATTGCCGTCCGTCGTCGCCTCCGCGGCCCCTGGCAGCGCGCCCTCGGCCCGGACGGCGGCGAGTACGGCCGGGTCGCCGAGGCCGGCGTGGTTGACGCGGCCGTACCCGACGAGGTGCAGGGTGCCGTCCTTGCCGATCACACCGTGGCACAGCGGCCCGGGCAGGTTCCCGTGCCCGCCGGAGCAGAGCCGCACGGTTGCCTCGATGCCCTTCGTCACGGTGTGGTGCACCATCACTCCGTGCACGGGCCCCCACCGGCCCTTGTGGTCGCGGTTGTGGGTGCGCCAGCCGGGGCACTCCACGATCTTGACGCCTTCGTTCACGAGCGCGGCCAGGAAGGCGTCACAACTGAGCGGATCGGCCAACGTGACCTCCGGCGCCGGGGTGGTCGTGGTTATCGGGGCGGTAGCTTCAGCTTCTGGCCGACCTCGATGCGGTCGGGATCGGTGATGCCGTTGAGTCGGGCGATCTCCGGATACCGGCCCGCGTTGCCGAGTTTCGCCAGTGCGATTCCGGACAGGGTGTCCCCCGCCTTGACGGTGTACGCGGCGGAGGTCCTGGTCGCCGCAGGGCGGCCGGCCGCCTTCTTGGCGACGGGCTTGCGCACGGTGCTCTTCTTCGTCCCGGCCTTCGCCCCGGCTTTCGCCACGCCCTTGCCGGCCAGGTACGCCATGGGGTCGGTGTGGCCGTTGTAGGTGTTGGCAGTCCGCGTCTCGAAGTGCAGGTGGGGCCCGGTCACGTTGCCGGTCGCACCGGACAGGCCCAGCCGCAGGCCGCCGCTCACGCTCTGACCGGCCTTGACGTCGACCTTGCTGAGGTGCGCGTACAGGGTGAAGCGTCCGTCCTCCATCCGGAGGATCACACAGTTCCCGTACGCGCCCTGGTCCCCGGCCACCACCACGGTGCCCGGGCCGACCGCCGTGACCGGGGTGCCGGAGGGACATCCGAAGTCCACCCCGGTGTGGAAGCCGGCCGCCCAGCCACCGGGCTGCCGGTACTTCGCGGTGATCCGCCCCTTGGCCACGGGCATCTGCCAGGTCATCGGCCGGGTCCTCTCGTCCGGGGCCCGCGCGTTCGCGCGCACCCCTGCCAGCCTGGGCCGGGAGGTTCCGGAACTCACCCGGGAAGACGCCGAACGGGTGAAGCGCCCCCGCTCGGGCCGCCGGGGGCTTCCCGCGGGTCGTCCGGGGGAAGCGGCTCCCGCCACTCCCCCGGCACCCGTCCTCCGGTGTTCAAGGCGACCGGATCGCCGCAAGCACGCCGTCACCCGCTTCCGGGTCCACCTCCGTGCCGTACACCCCCGTGGTCCGGCACTGCGCGATTTCTCGAACCGTGACTTCCGAATGCTGGTCGGGCTGTGCTTGCTCCGACAACGTTACGCAGCCGCGGAATGGCCCACCATTGCGCAGATGCACAATCCGAGGAGTACGACCTGTGGGTTCTGCACCACGGCTCACACATATGCACCCGAGGTGCACATGGCACAGCTCCGATCCTTCGGAGTTGCACATCGGGCACACCACGGAGAAAAGCCGGCCTCTTTTTCGGCGCGTCCCGACATCGCGCCGCGCCACTTTTCAGCCACCAGGTTCGCTTTCGGATTCAACGAATCACGCACACCCCGACCCGGATTCACCGAGGTAATTCCGGTCAACTATTCTGCACCTTTTCGGCCATGCGGAGGTGCCCCCGCGCACGCCGATGTCGCCTGGGTTTCACGTTCCTACCTGCGGATTCTTTGCGTCCTGCACCGGCTGAGCCCTACGCACCCGTTCCACGGATTCCCCACGGACGCCCAGCCGCCACCCGCACCATTCGCTTCGTCCGGCCACGCGGGAAGAAAGGGTTTTTCCAGCCGATCTTTATGCTCCTGCCGGCCGAAAACAAAGGTCGCGGAGCGGGCTTCGAGGCGCCCCGGGCAAATCAGCGTCGACCCTCACGAAATGGTTTCGAGCAGCGGATGCAGCACGACAGGCGGCATCATCACGGCGGGCCGGTCCGATTTCGTTCAGCCGACGGAAAAGCACATGCCCACAGCGCATGTCCGTTCCGTTCCTCAGCCGTGGAACGGAACGCCCGAATGGGGCCGGCACCCGGTCCGGGGCACGACCGCCCTGTCCCCCGCGGGCCGATCCGTTCAGGCGGCCGCGCAGAGCTCGCGGGACGAGTCCGGAAGCCGAGGGGCGCCGGACATGAGGTTCAGTGCGAACAGCAGATCGCGCATGCCGCTCAGCGAGGACAGGTCACGCGACAGGTGCCCTTCCAGCGCCCTGATGTGCGAGCGGACCGTGGCCTCCGACAGGCCGAGTTCGCGCGCGGTGGCCTCCAGGTGCGCGTCGAACGTGAGCCAGGCCGTCGCCGTACCGAGCAGGTCGCGCCTGTCCGCGCAGGCGGGCCGCAACAGCACCTCGGCCCACGCACGGATCTGCGGGCCGTCGAGCAGCCCCCGGAGCGTGGGCTCCCCGACTTCGAGGCACCCACCGGTGGGCTCGGGCAACTCCCGCTGGGTGACGATCTCCAGCGCCAGGGCGACGGTGATGCGGTCCGTCAGGGCGGCGAAGTCCCTGTCGAGCAGTTCGGCGGCGCGGGCCACCCGCCGGGTGACGGTGTTGCGGTGCAGGTCCAGACGGCGCGCGGCCACGGTGTAGGGGTAGGCCAGGGCGGTGGGGAGCGTCTCGCGGAGCAGTTCCCACTGGGTGTCGACCTGCATGAGGGGACTCAGCAACCGGCGGGCCCACACCTGGGCGTCGTGTGCCGGAAGCAGACTCACCAGGTCGGTGTCCTGAACGGAAAGGGCGACGGAGTCGGGCTGGTGGACGGCGAACCGTTGGGCGGTGCTCGCCTCGTGCAGGGCGCGGGCGAGGAGGGACATGGAGTAGACCCCGCTGCCGCCCAGCGAGGCCTCGGCGCCGAGTACGGAGACCAGCCGGGTCAGTTCGACGGCCACCTTGTCGTCCGTCTCGTCGGCCCGGACCGGGTGGATCACCAGGATCCGGTCGTGCCGGCGCGCGTCGGCGACGACCATGGCGCGGCCGGCCGTGATGGCCTCGCAGCGGCGCACGGCGGCGTCGCGTCGACTGGGCGAGGTCTCCACGACGAAGACGCGGGCGGTCTCGGGGTCAAGCAGCCCCGGCGCCAGGCTCCTCATGACCCGGCGGGCCTTGGACACCTCGCCGTCCAGCAGGAGTTCGGCCGCGGCGCCACGTGCGTCGCGGACGGCGTCGGATGCCGCCCGGTACTCGCGGCGCGCCTGGTCCACCAGCCCCAGGAGTTTGGCGGCCTGCCGCAGCAGTCGCAGATCGGCGTCGTCGAAGGGCGTGCGCCGGGCCACGGCGAGGACCGTGTCGGCGGCGGAGGAGGGGCCGAGGGAGATGAGCCGGGTGTGCGGTCCGGAGCGGGCGTCAGGAGCGCCGCCGTCGACGGATTGACGGATGATCGCCTGGGCGAGTTCCTGCGCCGCCGTGGCCGGCGACGCGACGAGGACACGGTCGGGTTCGCTGACCATCACCTGCACGTCGAGGGCGCGGGCGAGCCAGTCGGCGATGCGTTGCATGGCTCTGTGGTCGGCGAGTCGGGCCGGCAGTTCCTGTACGAGCGAGGCGAGTTGAGCGGCCCGTCGCTCGGCGCAAGCGACCCGGGACTCCTGGATGGCTTCGTGCACCCCTTGCCACCGTTCCGCGGGCGCGGCGGTGAGGAGGAGGGGAATGCCCAGCCGGTCCGCCAGGTCCAACAGGGGCTGCGGGTAGGGCTGACGGGCGCCCGGAGCGGCGCTGACGATCAGGCCGGCGCAGCCGTCACGGCTCATGCGCCGCAGCAGTAGTTCCAGCACGATGGTGATGCGACCGCGCAGGCGGAACGGGACGGTGTCGGCGATCAGCACGACGAAGCCGTCGGGCAGCGTGGACGGCGCCCCTTCCTCCAGGAGCTTCTCCGGGGTCATCGAGAGGACACCCGTCACCTCCACCGCCCGGGCGGGAGCGGAGCACTGGCTGAAGAATGTCAGTTCGAGCTCGGGGTTGCGGGTGGGCAGCGTGCCCAGGGTTGGCATCGAGCGCTCCTCGAAGCAGTCCGGAAGTTGTCGCGTGGGTGCCCCGTGCCGTACAGGGAGCTGCACGGGCACCTCGGTCACGACCTCATGCCTGCTCTCCCGCGAGCCTCACGTGCTCACCCGGATGCGGCAGGGACCCTGACTCGAAACGCACCGTGCGCGAACGGCGCTCGGGCATGCTGGGAAGCGGTCGCGCCGGCACGGTCGGAGTGGTCGGACGGGGTCGGACGCGCAGGTGGTCACGACCGCGGAGCCCACCATCGAGGACGGGAGTGGAGCCGTTGACGTGTCGTCGGAGGCGGCCGGGCGAGAAACGCACGTCCCCGCGGCCGTTCCCGACGCCCGGTCACGGTCTCTGAATGTCAACTCCGGAATCAACTGCCCCCCTGTATGGTGCAACGCCGACCGCGTGGGTACGCGCCGCACGATGTGCGGCCGACCAGCGGCCGGTCGCTCCTCCACCCCGTGTCCAACCTGCGGGGACGTCTCGAAGGAGGGGCCGTCACGGCAGTTCGGCGTCCCCTCGCGCGCAGGCCCGACATCCCGCGCACACGCAGGTGCGCAAGGTTGCGTTCCCTATCGGGATACTGCCTTCCACACCCCAGCGTGTCAACTAAAGTACACAGGCGTAGGCCCAGACAGAGCGAGAGACCGGTACGTGGTTGTGTGCATGCATCAGCAGGACGTCCTTCGGGCCGTGAGCGGCACTTTCCGCCTGGCGTGAGCGGCGACCGTCCGTCGATCGCGGACAAACTCAAGGCCCTCATGACCGGCCTGCGGGGCCGTAGCCACACGTCCAGGTCGCTCTCGGAATCCGTCGACGCCCTGCCCGACGGCCATCCTTCGCTGTCCCATGCCGCCATCGCCAAGATCGCCAACGGTTCGCAGACCAACCCGACCGTCGGCACCCTGCTGGCCCTGTGCGAAGCTCTGGGCGTCCCACCCGCCCACCTCCTCCCGCACGAGGCCTACGACGACCTTGAGGCGCTGGAGGCGTTCGAAAACCCTCTCGCGCGACACGTCCTGGCCCTGCTGAACGGTCTCCCGGAGAGCGAACTGTCGGGCGTCATCAAAGATTTGGAACGGCGAAGGGCCCACGTCGGCCTGGATCCGGTTCCACCCCGAGCGGCCGTCACGCCGCCGGGCAAGCGCCGGCGACGGCGGAAACCGGATGAGGCCGCTCACTATGCGGCCGACTCGTTGGAAGGGCTGTAGTAGTGGACGGCATAGTCTTCGGGACGTGCACACTGGCCGGCTTGCTGGTCACCGCGCTCTGCACGCGCAGGGCTCTGGGAAATCCCCGGGTCTCCACATGGGCCATCGCCATCGCGTTCGGGGTGTGCACACTGGGCGTCCTGTTCGCCGTTCCCGTCGTGGCCCGGGCCGCGGAGGACGTCACCGGCGTCGTCAACATCGGCAAGCTCATCGCGCACGTCTGCGCGATCCTCTGGTGCGCCGCACTGCAGATCACCATGGTGGACCTGGCCTACCGCCCCGAGTACGTGAAGTCGGCCATCTTCCACCGGGGCTTCGCCGCCGTGGTCGAGCTCGCGATCATGGTGCCGCTGTTCCTGGCGACGAACGCGCCCGACATCGCGTTCACGACCGCCCACGCCGACAACCCCAAGGTCGCGGCGTACCTCCTGCTCTACCTCTCGTACGTCATGGTCACCTGCGGGGAGTTGGCGTTCATGTGCGCCAGGACGGCGCGCCGCAACTGGGGCATCCGGCCCTGGAGCGGCGCCGGATTCTCCTTGTCCGCCATGGCGGCCGTCCTCGGACTGGCCTACGCCCTGACCAAGGGGAGCTACATCATCTTCTACACCCTCGACAGGCCGTGGTCGCTCAAGACCGAGGAGTTCGTCAGCCCCACCCTGAGCGGCCTCGCGGTGATCTTCCTCTTCGCCGGCCTGACGCTCCCCATGATGGGCGCCTTCCGGGAGCGGCTCCGTCAGAAGAAGGCCCTGGCCTCGGGATAGACCCCCTACCCCTCGTCGGTCCGCCACGAGCCCTGTCCGTGCCGCCAGGGCGTGGGCAGGGCTCGTGGCCGTTCCCCACGCCGCGTCAGGGCGATTCGCACACCGCTTCGTAGCGCACCGACAGCTCCTTCAGGCCGCGGGAGCGAAGCGACCGGCGCCATTGCGGGGTCGGATCCACCAACTCCAGCGTGGCGTAACGCTCCAGGAGGGCCGCGAGGGCGATCTCCACCTCCGCGCGGGCCAGCGGGCCGCCGAGGCAGTAGTGGATGCCGTGGCCGAGCGCCAGGTGACCGGAGGTGTCACGGTCGAGGTCCAGGGCGTCGGGCTGCGGGAAGCGCGCCGGATCCCGGTTGGCCGCCGACAGGGACACGAGCACCGTCTCCCCCGCCCCCACCGTGACACCGCCGATGGTCAGGTCCTCGGTGGCGAACCTACGGATCGCGAGCAGCGCAGGACCTTCCAGTCGGGCGAATTCGGCCACCGCGGCGGGAAGTCGGGAGGGATCCTTGCGGAGCAGCGCCAGCTGGTCCGGATGCGTCAGGAGGGTGTGGATCGCGTTGCCGATCAGCTGGGCGGTGTTCTCGTAGCCGGCGAACAGGACGAGGAAGGCGACCGACATCAGCTCGTCCTCGCCGAGGCGGTCCCCCTCGGCGTCCCGGACCGCGATCAGATCGGACAGCAGGTCGTCGGCGGGCCGGCTCCGCTTGTGCGCCATGAGCTCGGTGAGGAAGCCGAGCATCGCCACCAGCGCCTCCTTCACCGCCTGCGGTCGCGCGGGGTCCGGCGCCACCAGCGCCTCCGTCCAAGCACGGAAGTCCACGCGCCGGTCCTCGGGAATCCCCAGCAGGTCACAGATCACGATGATCGGCAGCGAGAACGCGTAACCGGCCAGCAGGTCCGTGCTGCCGGCCGGCCCGAGCCGGTCCAGGAGCCGGTCGGCGGTCTCGCGGATCGGCGTCCGCAGTTGCTCCACCCGCCGCGCGGTGAAGGCTCGGGCCACCAGCCCGCGAATGCGCGTGTGGTCCGGCGGATCCATGTTGAGGAGGTTGGCGTCCAACGCCGGCGGGAGCGCGAAGCCCCGGTAGGTTCCCTCCGCGGCGTTGGACTTGTCCAGGGACAGCCTCGGGTCGGTGAGCGCCGCACGGACGTCCTCGTACCGGGTGACGAGCCACGCGGGCGTGCCGTCGGTGCCCGGGATGCGGCACACCGGCGCGGTGTCCCTGAGCCTGTCGTAGACGGAGTACGGGTGCTCTATCAGTTCGCCCTGAAGATCCATGATCCCACCCTAGAACGTGGCGCGTACCTCCCGAACGGGGCCCACAGGACCCCCGGCGTGCACCAACGGCACCTCCTCCGCGGGTTCGACGCCGTCCTTCTCCTCGAACTGATCTTGAACTGCGAAATTGTGGGAACGGTGAGGTGAGAGATCGATTCTCCGTACGCTGCCGCCGCACAAGGAGCCGCACTCCATGAGCACCACCCAGGCCCGGCTCGCCCACCAGCCGCCTCAAGCCGCCCCCGCGCCCGCCGTCCCGCCCTACTCGTGGGGACTCGACGCGATGCTGGACGCGGTGTACGAGACGCACCGCCGTTTCCGGCACGGCGCCTACGCCGTGCCGTGCCCGGACTGTCGCGCGGCGGCCGGCGAACTGTGCCTGGCGCGGCGGAGCGTGCACGCCGCACGCAGGCAGGCCCACCGGGACGGATCGGCGCGGAACGAGCAGAACGCGGGCCCGGTGGCGGCGGTCGGCCCTGCGATCAGGAGGCGGGGGGTGTCGCGGTGTGGTCCGGATGGCCGTGGGTTCGCCGCATCGTCTTGAGGCGGGCCTCCAGGAGGTGGTCGCGTCCGCCGGCCAGTTCGTCGACGGCGTCCCGTTCGACGGCGGCGAAGGGACGGTAGTAGGTGGAGTCGTAGGCCTCGACGATCTGGAACGTCCAGTGGCCCGGGATCACGTTGCGGCCCACGATTTCCCGTTCCACCCGCCGGGCGTGCTCCTCGTGGCCCGCCTCGCGCAGCAGCCGGGCCGCTTCGCCGAGTTCGAAGTCCGCCGTCCCCGTCAGTTGGTGGAAGCCGTAGAGGTGGCCGCGGGCCCGCTCCGTCGTCTCCAGCGCCTTCGAAAGCGCGCCCAGGGCGCGCACCGTCCTCTCGTCGACACCCTCGGGCACCTGGTGTGCCGGATCCATCTCGCGATTGCCGTCCATGAAGGTGTTCTGCCCGAGGAGCGCCGCGCCGAACGGCCCGTTGGACCGAGCGGCGTAAAGGCCCCCGCCCGCCCCGACGGACGTACGGACCGATTTCACGCCTGCCTGGGTCCGGTTTCGGTCTGTACTGGAACGTAACCCCGGCGGCCCGCACCGAGCGTTGTTCAATGCGCAAGTACAGGCGGAGACCGAGACGGGAAACGGCCCATGGCCTTATGGGTGCAGCAGCGCCACCAGGACCTCCACGAACACGCACTGGACCACCTCCACGCACTCCACCGCTTCGCCGGACTCGACGATGCGGCGGCCCGCTTCTGCTGGCTTCCCGACCAGGCCCACCGGGCGGCCGCGCACGGCCTCGTCTATCCGATCGACGGCCTCGACCACACGATCGTGCTCCACCCCAACGCCCCGCCGGCCGAAGCGATCCGCGCGGCCCACCGCCCCTGGACGCTCATGCTCCACCGGGACGGCATGACCGCCCGTCACGCTTTCCAAGCGCCGACGACGCCCGAGGCGTTCGAGCGGATCGTCAAGACCCTCGACCGCACGTTCGATGTCCGACAGGTCGACTGTCCGGCCGGTTCCTGAGGGGAGGGCCGGCCCCGACTCACCGGCTCGCGCGCAGGGTCCGCATGCGGCCGTAGGCGTACACGCATCCGGCGAGGGCCAGGTCGGACAGCAGCATGAACCCGATCGAGTACGAGCCCTTGGCGCTGTAGATGGCGCCCATCAGCAGCGGTGGCACGAATCCCCCGAGGCCGCCGACGGCGCCGACGATGCCGGTGACGCTGCCGACCTGGGATTGCGGGGTCACTTGGGAGACCAGGGCGAAGACGCTGCCGCCCGCCGTGCCGAGCCCGGCCGCCATCATCAGCAGGGCGATGGTCCCGTAGGGGGCGAGCGGCGGGTCGAAGGCCTGCACCACGGCGAACAGGGCGACGACCGCCAGGGCCGCGGCGGTGACGAGCGCCGGGTGGAAGCGGTCCGACAGCCGGCCTCCGATGGGCCGGAAGATGACGGTGACCAGGGCGAAGCCGGCCGCCTTGGTCCCGGCGTCGGTCGGGGTCAGCTCGTACCAGGTCTTGAGGTAGGTCGGCAGGTAGACGCCGAAGGCCACGACTCCCCCGAACCCGATCGCGTACAGGGCCGAGAGCTCCCAGGTGACCCTCAGCCTTCCGGCCTGCCGGAGCCGGGAGGCCAGGGAAGCGCTGGGTACGGGACGCCCGGGTCGATCGGTGATCAGGATCGCGGCCAGCACGGCGTACACGGCGAGCGCCGCGGCCACCACGACGAAGGGCAGGTTCTCGCCGTGCGCGGCGATGCGCGGGGTGAAGTAGCCGGAGAGGGCCACGCCTCCGGTGCCCATGCCGAAGACGCCGAGCGCGAAGCCGCGCCGCCCGGGCGGGAACCAGGAATTGACCAGGGGAACGCCGATCGCGAACGTGGTGCCGCCCAGGCCGAGCAGGAGGGCGACCACCAGGAGCAGCGCGTAGTCGTTCTTGACGGGGATCAGCAGGAGCACCGGCACGATGGTGAGCGCGGACACCAGCGGAAACATCACCCGGGCGCCGTAGCGGTCGGTGAGGGCACCCGCGGGAATGCGTCCCAGGGATCCGACCAGGACCGGGATCGCGACGAGCAGGGACTGCCGGAAGGAGCTGAGGCCCAGGCGGTCCTTGTACCCGGGCGCCAGCGGAGCGATCAGGTCCCAGGCCCAGAACGTGAGGCCGAACCCCACCGTCGCCATGATCAGGTTTCGGTACGCCATGGCGGAAGGCCGCTGATCGCTGTCCACGACCCCAGTCAAGACAGCGCGGACCCGACCGGCACATCGAACGCAGCCGTACAGGTCGGGCAGGCGTAATTCCGGGGACGTCGTGAGCCACGGGTGGAAGGATCGGGAGCATGTCGACGGCATCCGGTGACTTCGAACTGACCATGGACGAGCTGCGTGTCGTGACGCGCTACGCGGCGGAGAGCGCGCAGGAGGTCCTGGCCGTGTTCGAGGAGGCCGTGCCCGGGGATTCCCGGCCCCGCGCCGCCGTCGAGGCCGCCTGGGAGTTCGTCAACGGCGCGAAGAGGAGCAACCTGCAACGCGTGACGTCGCTGGAGGCCCACCGGGCCGCGAAGGAGGCGGGGGCGGAGACCGCGCTCCTCGCGGCCCGCTCCGCCGGGGACGCGGCGGCCGCCGCGTACCTGCACCCGATCGCGCGAGCCACCCAGGTGGGCCACATCCTGCGCGCCGCCGCGACCGCCACCCGCGTCGCCGAGCTGACCGCGGGCGACGACCCCGCCGTCGGGGACCTGCTGATCGAGCGGGCCCGGCTCCGAGCCACACCCGTGCTGATCTCCGTGCTGTGCCGGTATCCCCCCGCCCCGACGGGCAGGAATCGAGTGGCGCAGCTGATGTCCGCCCTGGACGCCTCGCTCCGCGCCACCCGCTGACCGGCCGCGGACGGCTGTCGGGCCGCAGCGAAGCAGTCCGGGGCCGGGCGCCCTTCGGCCCGACGCCGCTCCCGCGGGCCGGCCGTCCGGTCCTCCCGTCATCCGGTCAGCTGGTAGAGGCTCCTGCCGACGAGCCACAGTCCCAGCAGGAGACAGATCACGACGATCGCCGGCTCCTTGTGGCGTTCGAGCCATCCGCGCAGGCGCAGCAGCGCGTGCCGGGCCTTCTCCGGCGAGAACACCCGGCAGAGCTCCATGGCGAGCAGGGTGGAGGTGGCAAGGACGCAGAAGGCGGCGAGGGCCAGGAAGGACCCTGCGTGGGAGAGGTCGGCCTGGACGACCGTCGCGGCAGCGGCGGCGACCATGCCCCAGGGTTGGAGGAGGACCGCCAGGGCGGCCGCGGACCAGCCGGTGACGTCGTCCACGCGGGACCTCTTGGAGGGCGCGGGGGCCGCTCGCGCGGGGGCGGCCGCGGCGCTGCCGCGGTGACGCCGGTGCCCGCCGTAGACGACCAGCCCGATGCCGATCAGCAGGGTGGCGACGAGCGCCGCCACGGAGGGCGGCGAGCGCGGTGGTGGCGGCTGCCCGTCGGTGAACAGGAGTACGGCCGCGATCACGGCCACGAGGCACGCCAGCCAGGCGAGGATGAACGCCAGGCCCTTCCAAACCCCCCGGGGCGCGGACACCACCAGCACGAAGGCCATGACGGGCAACGGGAACAGCGTGACCGCGAGTGCGATGAGGAGCAGGTCGAGCACCATGGCAGCACACCCATGGGGTCGGGCGGCCCTCGTGGCCCGACCGTGTTCGGTGTCGAGGGCGAGGGCGGCGGTGATGACTTCATCGTCGACGTCCCGCTCGGGGGCCGCCACGCGAACGCCGCCTCCGCCGGTTCGGCGGGCCCACGCACCACGGCCTAAAATGAACGGCACGATCGAACGCGGGAATTCCGGCGGCTTCGAATGCCCCCCTGCGAACCGTCGGCCCGCCCGGGAGGCATGATGACCGGATCCCCCGACACGGCCCCGCAGTACGCGCACGGCGACCCCGAGGACTTCCTGAAACAGCTCGGAAGTTCTTGGCGCTGGGCCCTCGGCTTCGCATTGGCGACCCTGATCCCCGGCATCCTGGTGCTGGTCTGGCCCGATGGGACGCTGCACGTCCTGGCTGTGATCATCGGCCTGCAACTCCTGGTGGCGGGTGGATTCCGCTTCGTGACCGCCTTCTCCCGGGACAGTGACCGGGGCGGCAGCAGGCTGGCGGGTGTCCTGATCGCCCTGCTGGCGTTCCTGGCGGGCGTCCTGGTCCTGCGGCACCCGATGCAGACCATCGGCGCCCTGTCCTTGATCGTCGGGGTCTTCTGGTTGCTGACCGGCGTCCTCACGGCGTACGTGGCGATCGCCGACCGCGGCCTGGTGCACCGCGGGATGCTGCTCGCCCTGGGCGCGCTCGGCGCCGTCGCCGGGATCGTCGTGCTCTGCTTCCCGGTGAACTCCGCGATCGCCCTGACGCGCCTCCTGGGACTGTGGCTCGTCCTGCTCGGTGTGTTCGAAGTGGTGATGGCGTTCGCGCTGCGTTCCGCCACCCGCCGTGCCGTGCGCGGGACTCCGTAGGCGCGGCCGTGTCGGCCGCCGTCGGACCGGCCCCTGTTGGTTGGATGGGGGCATGAGCCCCGTGCACTGGCTGTTCGGCGACCAACTCGGCCCGCACTTCACCGCCACGGCCGCCGGTGGGACCCCGAGGAACACCCGGTGGCTCCTGATCGAGTCCCGGGCCGTCTTCCGGCGGCGGCGCTTCCACCGGGCCAAGGCCCACCTGGTGCTCAGTGCCATGCGGCACCGGGCCGCCGAGCTCGGTGGGAGCGCGCTGTACGTCACGGCGGAGACCTACCGGGAGGGTCTGGCGCGGGCGGTGGGCGCGGATCCGGTTTCCGTGCACCATCCGACGTCGCGCGCGGCCCTCGCCCTGGTGACGTCGTTGCCCCAGGTCACGGTGCATCCTGCGCGGGGTTTCGTCGTCGGTCACCGGGAGTTCGCCGACTGGGCCGCGCGGCAGAAGGGCAGACGGCTGCTCCAGGAGAACTTCTACGAGAACACCCGCCGCGCCCACGACATCCTGATGGACGGCGACCGGCCGGCGGGCGGCCGTTGGAACCTGGACCACGAGAACCGCGAGCCTCCGCCCCGGGGACAGGACACCCTCGGGGCGCCGGCCCCGTACCGGCCGCGTGAGGACGAGATCGACGAGGAGGTCCGGCGGGACCTGGACCGCTGGGAACGGGAGGAGGGCGTCACCTTCGTGGGCCGCGACGGTCCCCGGCTGTTCCCGGCGAGCCGCCGCGAAGCCCTGGCCGCGCTGGACCACTTCGTCGGCCACCGTCTCGCGGGCTTCGGCGCCCACGAGGACGCCGTGCTGGCCGGCGACCCCGTGATGAGCCACAGCCTGCTGTCGTCCTCCCTCAACCTCGGACTGCTCGATCCGTGGGAGTGCGTGACCCGGGCGGAGGACGCCTGGCGGGCCGGGCACGTCCCGCTCAACAGCGCCGAGGGGTTCATCAGGCAGGTGTGCGGCTGGCGCGAGTACGTGTGGCACCTCTACTGGCACCTGGGCGAGGAGTACCGGCACCGCAACGCCCTGCGGCACACGTCACCGGTCCCCGCGTGGTTCCGGGAGCTCGACGCCGAATCGGTCGGGGCCCGCTGCCTGTCGACGGTGCTCGCGCAGGTACGGGACACGGGCTGGACGCACCACATCCCGCGGCTGATGGTCCTCGGCAGCTTCGCCCTGCAGCGGGGCTGGAACCCGGCCGAGGTGACGGACTGGTTCCACCGGTCGTTCGTGGACGGCTACGACTGGGTGATGTTGCCGAACGTGGTGGGCATGTCCCAATACGGGGACGGTGGGCTGATGACCACCAAGCCCTACACGTCGGGCGGGGCCTACATCCATCGGATGAGCGACCTGTGCGGCGGCTGCCGGTACCGGCCCACCGACCGCACCGGAGAGCGCGCCTGCCCCTTCACCGTCGGCTATTGGAGCTTCCTGGACCGCCACCGCGAACGGTTGGAGGGCAACCCGCGCATGGCCCGTGCCGTCAGCGGACTGGACCGGCTCGGTGACCTGGACCAGCTCGTCCGCGCCCACCGCGCCGCGGGCACCGCGCCACCCTGAGGCCCTCGGGGAAAGTCGCTCGCCCCGGGTCACTCGGGATGGGCCACGGCGTCCCGTTGCAGTTCCGCCGCGGCGAGCAGGCTCAACTTCGGTTCCGCCTGGCGCAGCGCCTTCACGGCGTAGGCGGAGTCGATGTCCCCGGTGTATCCGACGGCGGCCAGTCGGGAGCGGACCCAACGGGCGCGCAGCTGGGGCTCGGTGGCTTCGGCGTGGGACCCGACGAGGGCGACGGCCCGTTCCAGGCCCGCGCGTTCCTCGGGCGGGGCCTCGGCCAGTGCCTGCTGCAGGGCCGACGCGACCGTGTCCGCGTCCCGGATGAGCAGCACGAAGTTGTGCTTGGTGTTCTGTCCCAGGAATCCAGTCATGTCGGCCATCGTGGCCGCCGTGTCGCTGGAACGGCAAGGGACTTGAGGATCCACAGAGGTTCGGCCGGGCCGTGACCGCTCGATCCCGGCTCCGGGTGGTCGCCGTCCGCCCGGGCCCGACATTGAAGGCCCCATCACGTCCGGTCGGTGTCGACACGGACGGAAAACGTGTGCGGCGAGGCGCGGTCCGTAGTAGTGCTGGAGGGCCCGAAGTCGCCCGTTCCCTTTGGAGTGTCGATGGCCGTTCGCCGTGTCGTGCCCAATGTCCGCTCGGAAGCCGTGCCCGAGAGCCGGGAGTTCTACGGCCTGCTGGGCTTCGAGGAGGTCATGAACCACGGCTGGATCATGACGCTCGCCTCCCCGTCGACCCCTGCGGCGCAGATCAGCTTCATGGCCGACGACAGGACCGCGCCGGTCGTCCCCGACATGAGCATCGAGGTCGACGACGTGGACGCGGCCCACGCGCTCGTGCGGGACAGCGGCGCGGAGATCGTCCACCCGTTGCAGGACGAGGAGTGGGGCGTGCGACGGTTCTTCGTCCGTGACCCCAACGGACTGGTGATCAACGTGCTCGGTCACCGCTGACGCCCTGGCCCACGGCACCGCTCACCGCCGGCCCCCCGTCTCGTCGGGGGCCGGCGGTGTTGCGTCCTTACGCGGTCGGTACCTCCTCGACGGTCTTGGCGTGCTCGTCGCGGGCGAGGGAGCTGGGCCACCAGCTCCTCGGTCCGATGTCGATCACGAGGGCGGGGACGAGCAGGGATCGGACGACGAGGGTGTCGAGGAGCACCCCGAAGGCGACGATGAAGGCGATCTGGAACAGGAACGCGAGCGGGATGACCATGAGGGCGGCGAAAGTGGCGGCGAGGACCACGCCGGCCGAGGTGATGACGCCACCGGTGGTGGTCAGGCCGCGCAGCACGCCCTGGCGGACGCCGTGGGTGAGGGTCTCCTCGCGGACGCGGGACATGAGGAAGATGTTGTAGTCGACGCCGAGGGCGACGAGGAACACGAATCCGTACAGCGGGACGGAGGCGTCCGTGCCGCTGAATCCGAGCAGGTGTTGGAAGACCAGGGCGGAGACCCCGAGGGTGGCCAGGAAGTTGAGGGCCACGGTGGCCACGAGCAGGACGGGCACCAGGACGGAACGCAGGAGCAGCACGAGGATGAGCAGGATGATGGCGAGGACGACGGGGACGATGACGGTCCGGTCGCGGGCCGCCGTCCGTTCCGTGTCGTACTGCTGGGCGGTGTAGCCGCCCACCAGGGCGTCGGCGCCGGGTACGGCGTGGACGCGGCTGCGGAGTTCGGCGACGGTGTTCTTGGCCGCGTCGCTGTCGGCGGCGGCGTCGAGCGTGGCGTCGATGCGGATCCTGCCGTCGACGACCAGGGGCTCGCCGCCGCCCGGTCGACCCGAGGCGGTGACGGGCGCGGCGGAGGCCACTCCGTCGGTCGCCCGGACCGCCGCCTCCACCGCCCCCGCCTCGGCCGCGTCGGCGATGATCACCGCGGGTTGGCCCGATCCGCCGGGGAAGTGCTTACCGAGGGCCTCCTGGGCCGCGACGGAAGGGGCGTCCTTGACGAAGATCTCGTCGAGGGGAACGCCCCGGGAGGTGAGCGTCGGCGCGAAGGCGGCCAGGACGATCAGGAGCAGCGTCGTCGAGACCCAGACGCGGCGCGGCGCCCGGTCGATGACGCCCGCCACGCGGCGCCAGAGCCGGTGGCCCTCCGTGGTGGCGTCGGCGGGCTTGGGCGTGGCCGGCCAGAACGCCGCGCGACCGAGGAGGACGAGTACGGCCGGCAGGAACGTGAGGGTGGACAGGACCGCGCAGACGATCCCGATGGCGCCGACCGGCCCCAGGGCCCTGTTGTTGGTGAGGTCGCTGGCCAGCAGCGCGAGCAGTCCGAGAGCCACCGTGGCGGCGCTGGCGGTGATCGCGCCCGCCGAGCGTCGTACCGAGGCCACGGCTGCGGCCATGCGGTCGTCGCGGGCGGCGAGCTCCTCCCGGAAGCGGGCGGCCAGCAGCAGCGCGTAGTCGGTCGCGGCACCGATGACCAGGATGGACAGGATGCCCTGGACCTGACCGTCGACCCTGACGACCCCGTTGTCCGCGAGGACGTAGACCACCGCGCAGGCGAGCCCGAGGGCGAACACCGCACCGATGATGATCACGATGGGCAGCAGCAGGCTGCGGTAGACGAGGAGCAGGATCAGCAGGACCGCGCCCAGCGCGACCCCCAGCAGCAGCCCGTCGATGCCGGCGAAGGCGTCCGCGAGGTCGGCCTGGGTGGCCGCCGGTCCGGCGATGCTCGCGGTCAGTCCGGGTACGGCCCCGACGGCCGCGCGGACCTCGTCCAGGACGACGGGCAGCTCGTCGCCGAGGTCGGGCGCCAGGGGCACCACGGCCTGGAGGGCCTGACCGTCGTCGGAGCGCAGGGCGGGGGACGGCGCGGCGGCGACGCCCTTCTGCCCCGTCAGGGCGCCGACGGCGCGGCTCGCCCGCTGCTGCTGCTCGTCGCTGACGGAACTGCCTGCGGGAGCCTGCCAGACGACGATCGCGGGCACGGACTCGGTTCGCTCGAACGCCTTGCGCGCTTCGACGACCTTGGTGGACTCGGCGCTCTGCGGCAGGAAGGCGGCCTGATCGTTCGTGGCCACCTCGCCGAGCTTGCCCGCGTACGGGCCGAGCGTTCCTCCGATGCCGAGCCAGATCACCAACAGCACGACGGGTACCAGCCAGCGGGCCCATCGCGGTGTGTGCGTCATAAAAGTTCTCCCCGGGTTACTCAATGACAAAGTATCTCAATGATCGAGAGATCATATGCTGGTCCCATGCGAAGCGCCGACACGCCCCTGCCCGTACTTCCGTGCGACGACCCGATCGGATTGCAGTCCTTCGCCGTACTGCTGCGCGCGATGAACGCGGAGTTCAACCGCATCGCCCAGGAGTTCGCCCACGCCCAGGGACTGCACCTGACCGATGTGCAGGCGCTGATCGCGGTGCTCGACGCCGAACACGAGGAGGACGCCGGACCGATGACGCCCGGGCGTCTGGGCGCGCGGATGAATCTGACGTCGGGCGCGGTGACGGCCTGCCTCGACCGGCTGGAGAAGGCGGGTCACGTCCGCAGGGTGCGTGCGGCCGACGACCGGCGCGTGGTGCACGTGCACTACGCACAGGCAGGTCGGGAGGCGGCGCGCGAGTACTTCCGCCCGCTGGCCCTGTCCACCGACGCCGTCCGCACCCGGTTCGACCCCGAGGAACTGCACGTCGTGGTGCGCTTCCTGGCCGAGCTGAACCGCAACCTCGCCCTCGTCCGACGCTGAACGCGGCCGGTCGCGGCGCGACCCCGGCCGCTCGGCGGCCACCGCGGACGGTCGGGTGGCGGCGTGGCGCTACACCGCCACCCGACCGCCGGAGGTACCGGCGTCCGGAGACCCGGTCACCAGCCCCAGATCCGGGCGATGAAGAACCCGGCGATCATCAGGGCCCCGATCACGATGAGAAACACGAACACCCCCGGGTGTTCCCACAGACCCCCGTCCGCCCGCTCGGGGTGCGCGGACGCGGTCGAACCCTCTGCCGGCGGTGTTTCACCCGGCGGCACTCTGGATGTGGACATGACTCTCCGCCTCTCGACTGATCATGCGGTGGTCCCGGGGTCTCGCAGGAACCTCACCGACCGGGCAGGTGCGCATCGAGGGTCGTGAGGGCCGACCGGGGCTCCGGACCGGCCGCGCCACCGGCGGCCCGTGCGGGGTGTCGCTTCTGCCAGTAGGGGTTGTCGTGGGGCAGGCCGCCGCTGACCCGGCCGTACATACCGAAGGTCATGACCAGGAGCCCCATCAGGAAACTGAAGATCACGTTCGTCATGCCGAAATCGAGGATGTTGCCCGACCTCCCCAGGAGGCACAGGTGGACGAATCCGCTCAGCACGAACAGCACGCCGACGCCGATGTTGACCGTCGACGCGAAGTTCCCCCCGATCAGCGCGGCAACGAACAGCAACAGCCCGACGAGCACCGAGATGGTGCTGAGCAGCCCGTTGGTGGACATTCCGGCGACGCTCCGCCCCGCGGTGTCGAAGGCGGAAAGGCTGTCGGCGAAGCCCAGGCAGCCGAAGACGAGCAGGAGCAGCCCGCACAGCGCGGCACCGATCCGGTGGACCCGGTTGAGGGGATGGTCGACCGGGAGTTCGTCTCGCAGGTTCATCGGCACTCCTACGGATCATGACTCGGTCCCGAGGGGACCAGAGTGACGAAGCGCCCTCATCCGGACAAGTTGCAATGTTTGTGCATCGGATTCGGTACCACGCCGTGTTCGCGCGTGCGGACCGGCCGACTCGCGACCATCCCGAGAGGCGGTCCGCCGGATCGCTCCGAGAACGTACGGGCGGTTACGTTCGGTGAGATCCGGACGCCTTCGAGGTGAGCCGTCCCATAGGACCCACGTCACATACCACCCGGGATAGTGGATCCGAGACGCCCGACACGAGCCCCGCACCGGGCTCCCACCTGCACGGACGCCCACGCACCCGCTTTCGGGCCTTCGGCCCCCACCTGCGAGGCCGGGTAGTAGTCGGGCTCGTTGCCATGTGGGTGGGGCGTCGGTAGAACTGGATGAGTCGCCGAGCGGCCCGGGTGCTCCACCCGCCGCAGACGAACCCCTCTCCACCGCGTGAGTGGCTCACGCACGCCTT
>NZ_JBVIVP010000009.1:0-254920 GCF_055595445.1 Streptomyces sp. NPDC040432
ACGGACCTCGTCACCGACGCCCTGGCCGCAGCGGTCCGGACCCGCGGCAGCCTCGCCGGATCGATCATGCACACCGACCACGGAGCCCAGTACACGAGCAGGGCATTCGCCGAAACATGCAGGTCAGCAGGGGTCCGACGGAGCATGAGCGCGGTCGGCTCCAGCGCGGACAACGCTCTCGCGGAGTCCTTCAACGCGACCTTCAAACGCGAGATCCTCCAGGGCCGAAAGAGCTGGCCCAACGAGCGCCAGGCCCGACTCGACGCCTTCCGATGGCTCAACCGCTACAACACCCGACGCCGGCACTCCAGCCTCGGACACCGCAGCCCCATCGCCTACGAAACCGCACTCGCAACACAACCAACTACGCTGGTACCAGCCGCATAAACCGTGTTCAGGATTTCGGGGTCAAGGCCCGATCACCCGCTCGTAAATACCAGGCAGGTCGGAACTCGGCGCGGCCTGACAGCGGCCACGGGGACGAGGCCGGTCCGGCACGCACGACCCTGGATGGCAGCCGACAGGTCGACGCCAAGGCGCTACAGCCAGTCACGTTCGGGGCCGAGCCACCTGTATGGGCCGTCCGCCTGGCAGGTGGCGGCCCGGTCGGTCACCGTATGCAGTCGGGGCCAAAGAGGCCCCTTCCGCCGACGCGAGGAGATCAATGTGATCAGGAGAGCAGCACTGCTTGGCGTGGCAACAGCCGTCACGTTGCTGTTGCCCGCCGCAGCACAAGCGAGTGCGGCCGCTGTGACGAACGGTTGCACCGTGAGCGGCCAGCGCGTCACTTGCGTCAACTACGGCGGCATCAACCAGCAAAGCGACCTGCCGCGTTGGTCTGCCTACCAGTACAACCAGAACGGAATCAAGATCAACAGGTGCACTGCACGCTACCCCTGGAGAATTACCTGCATCAACTACTGAGCCTGAAAACGCACCGCGTGGCGCTGTCACATTGTCAGCGCCACGAACGTTTGACGAGAGGTTTCGGGGAACACAGATCGCGCTGGTTGACCTCGCCGGGCGGCAGGCCGGCGACGTCCTTTCGGGCAGGTGGTAGCTGATCCACGGGATCGGCCGAGTGCCCAGGACGCTGGTCCGGCACCTGGAAGCCACGATCGGCGATGGACGGGCGACAGCGACAACGAACAAGGCAGTGAAGTTCGTCCGGCTCCCACACATCCACCTCGTCGGCGGGACAGACTGCGCAGCCGAGGATGCCGGCTGTCGGCCACGCCGCGCCCTGAGCACGGCACGCGTCGACCGCACTGACGGCCGTCGGCCCGGCCGGAGTCACCTCGGCAGCAGTGGCCGGCTGGGTGGACTTGGTCGACCCACCGCCCGAGCAGGACCGGGTCTGCCTCGCCCACGCGGCCACCAACGCGGCCGTGGTGGCCTGTTACACCGCCTCCCTGCACGCCTCGGCGGCCACTCGGCGAAGGGGCGCGGCTGTTCACCGGCCGGCTTGCCGCGGCTGGTTTGACGAACGACCCCTCCGCGGGCACCACACCACCAAATGGGCCACGGCCCTGAGCGATCCGCCGGTCACCACCGCCCTCCACGCCATCCACCGCGACCCTTCAGCCCCATGGACAGTGGCGAAGCTCCCCGCGGACGCCAGGCTCTCCCCAGCACCCTTTGCCAAGCGCTTTGCGCGGCTGGTCGGCCCGCCTCCCCCCGGCCCACCTGACCTGGTGGCGGATGACCACGGCAGCACGACTGCTACGCACATCGGACGCTCCGCTGAAATCGGCCGCCGCCCAAGTGGGCTACGCATCCGAGTTCACCCTCGCCCACACGTTCAAACGCGCGCACGGGACCCAGCCGGGAACCTACTCCAGTAAGGGGCTGACCCGGAGCCGCCCCACCTGGGCACATTCAGGCGTACAGGGCCGGGACTCTCCTGTGCACGCCGACACCAGGCCGCACTCCACCTCGCCGCCATCCTCATCCGGGGTATGACAACGACCACGGAACCGGAACCTAGACCCGTTCCAGCGGGCGGTGCGGGGGTGGCGGGCACTCGACCTGGATGGAATCGTCGGGGCGGACGGTCCCCCCACGGCGGACCACGGCCATGACGCCACTCTTGAACGTGAACTCGCCGGACACGGGGTCCATGGCGAAGACCTCACCGAGTAGCCCCTTGCGAAAGTCGTTGATCTTCGAGCACGGGTTGCGCAGACCGGTCACCTCAAGCACCGCCTCCTCCCCGAGATGGAGCAGGGCCCCGGTGGGCAGGCCCAACAGGTCGATCCCGCGCGTGGTGACGTTCTCGCCGAGCTGACCTGCAGAGACCCTGAAACCCTTGAGCGCGAGTTCGTCGAAGAGTTCCTCGTGCATCAGGTGGACCTGGCGAAGGTTGGGCAGGTTCGGCTCGTAGGTCATGCGGAACTGGTGGCGGATCGTCTCACCCGCGTGAACGTCTCCTTCCACTCCAAGTCCCGTGAGCAGCCTGATGGAAACGCGGTTGGGCTTGCTGAACGAGTACCCCTCGTTGCGGCTCACCGCGGTCACCTGACCGGGCATCATGCCCTCCACTTGTCGTCTTTCTGCGGCCGGTCGATCCTAGCGGCGGTGCAAGAAGCCTGTGAGGGAGGGCGTGCAGTGAGCGGACCTCAACGGGCGGATGAGACGTGCCCGCATCCTGATCGACGCCATCCCGGCGCAGAATGCCGAAGAGACACACTCCAGCCCCGCAAGCCTGGGCGGGCACGTCGATGTCGACTTGCCCGCCGCTCCCTCTCCCCCTTTGGCTCTGAAGCCCGGGTACTGGCGGTCCCCTGAACGCTGTTCGGCCCCCCACTGCACCAGGGTGCGGCGGGGCCGAAGTCGGTCCAGCCCCCGGAGCGCTCTGGGCACAGGCCCTGACCCGCACACCCATGTCGGCACGGACTGAACCCTGAAGCCGCACCCGTGAACGGGCCACTGCTTTGTGCGGTGGCCGGGCTGTGGGAGTTGGCAGGTGCAAGGATGCCGCTATGACGATCATGACGAAGGGGGCCAACTCCCCTTTGCCCGGAGGCCCGTTCCGCATTGCCGTGGCGCGTGAGGCACGGCCGGACACACCTGCGGTGGCCGCCATGGCGGTGCTGCTGGGCGGCACGGGCCGGATCCGCGGGGTGGCTGACGTGGTGCTCGGGGACCGGACCCCGCACCCCTCACACTCGGTCCGCCACTGCGGCGGGGCGGCCGTCGGCGAGCGCCTCGCACAGGTGCTGGAGGTTGACGAGGAAGCGGTAGAGGCCGCCGTACTGCGGGTCCTGATCGTCGTCCTCGCGACGGGCGGGACGTTCGGCACGGTGCCGGGGCTGTCCATGGAGGTGTTCGTGGTGAGGGCCGGTCGGTGGCGCGGTACGAGGTCGCCGACGCGGGCGCGGAGAGCGCGCTGGTCCTCGGCGAGTTCTACCGCCGCGACGGGGCCCGGCGCTTTCGCGCGGTGGGCCAGAGTTACGACCACGGACCGGACGGGTTGGCCGCCGCACGGCATACCCGAGCACGCTCTTCCGGCAGCATCGGTGTCGGGCCCCGCGATGACCGAGGTCCGCAAGGACGACGCCGCACTCGATCGGAAACGAACCGGCCCGAGCTGGAGATGCCCATGAGCAGGTCGCGGGCCGGGTCCCAGCCGCGAGGCAGGCTTCTCTCGCGGTTTCCCTGGCGAAGTTCCTGAGGTCGGGGGTGGCGGGCCGGGACTCCCAGGCCGTGCCCACGTCCGACCCCGAGGTGTTCCACGAGATGCACGGCGAAGGTGACCGGGTCCTCTCCCGCGGCCGGCCGACCCCCAAGGGCCTTCTCATCATCGAGACGACCGTGCCCGGGGACGGGCGCTTCACCCTCACCGCCCTCGAACGTGACTGCTCGGACCGGGTCCTCATCGACACCACCACGCCCCTCCATCGGGCCGCACCCTGGCCGTCCGCGACGGGCGCGCCCTGCGGCTGCGCGTCACCGCGGAGGGCGCCTGGAGCCTGCGGGTCCTTCCGCTCGGGGCGGCCCGCCGGCTCGCCACCACCCTCTCGGGTACTGGCCCTGACGTCCTCCTCCTCGAAGGACCGGCCGCCGACCTGACCCTGGACCACCACGAGTCCCAGAAAGCTCCCTTCAAAGCGGCCATGGCCCGACCGGACCAGCTGGACCCCTGGTTGCGTACAGCGCTCACCGACGGCGACGGCCGGGCCGAGGCCACACACCAGATCCCGGCCGGGCCGCTGCTCGTCCTCATCTGCGCGCAAGGTGGTTGGAGTGCCGGGCTGACCCCCGCGCCCAGCCACCACCGCACCCCCCAAGAGGCCGACCGGGCGCACGCCTTGTCCCGGGCCACGGGTCTCTACGAAGGCCGCGGCACCCTGGAACTGATGGTGGCGAACCCGGAGCCCGGCAGACAGGCGGTGGTGGAGTTCGAGCGGATCCGGGTACCCGAGCGTCGCAGCCGGCTGTGGATTTGGCGGCTCGACGAGAAGGGCGAAGTCGATCAGCTGTGCATCCACTCCACCGCCCGGCACGCCCGGGGGCAACTGCTGGTCTTCCCGGCGGGCGAGCCCGGGGTACGGCTGAGGGTCGAAGGCTCCGGCGACTGGAGGCTACGGGTTCGGCCCATCAACACGGTCAGCGCTCTCGACGGGCATGCCGAGGGGCGCGGCCAGGCCGTGCTGCGCTACGAAGGCCCTCCCGCCCTCATCCGGGCCACGTGCGAGGACCCCGAGGACACCTTCGGCTACGTTCACACCGTGCAGGCGGACGGCGACTCGCAACGCGTCGGGCGGATCGGCCCGGCGCTTCCCATGACCGGTCCGCTCGCCGTGGGATCCGCAGGCTGGTGCCACGTCGTCGTCAAGCTCGACCACCAAGCCTCATGGAACCTCAACGTATTGCCCCTGGACCAGGCCCGCACCTTGGAGGAAAAGCTCAGCGGTCACGGCTGGGAGCTCGTGGAGATGACCCGCGGCGCGGAGGTGGAAGTCCGCATCGACCCGGGAAGCGAAAGCGAATCCATCGTTCTGACCACCCTCGACGCCCACCTGCGCCCCGAACGGCAACTGTGCGCACAGCCCGGCACCCACCGGGTCCCGCCCGGCCTGATCGCGATGCGCACCGCAGAGGAATGGCGCCTGAAAATCCGCCGATGGTCGTAAACGCGAGACCTGGCACGGGCCGGCCTTCAGGGAGGTGTGGCTCCCAGGTACCGACGCCTGATCCGGACCGCCCCATCCGGGAGTTACTCGCACCTGCTATGTCCCACTGTGGGAGGATCTGCCGGTCGGAACCAACGAAAGAGGCCACGATGCGACGAGCCCGTTTCCGCACAATCCTGACCGCGTCCGCCCTGGCAGCGGCGTCGGTGGCCGCGTCCCTGGTCGCGGCGCCGACCGCGCAAGCTGCCGGGAAGTCCTGGGGGCCGATCCACGCCCGCGTCTCCGCCGGGAACGTCGCCTCCGCCAACGGGGACTTCGCCAACAACGGCGGCGTTTACGCCACCGTCGGCGCGAACTGGCGTGACCTGCGGGCCGGGGATGGGGATCCGGTCTACGTGGAGGCCGAGTTCTTCTTCCTCAAGAACGGCAAGTGGGAGAGCGCCGGGTCCAGTCAGACCTTGCGTACCGACACCAGCGCGTCCGGTTCCCTCTCCCGGCGGTTGCGCCACGACGCGCACGGGGCGCGCGCGGTGATCAAGGTGTGTGTCGACCGGACGCGGTGGGCGGACCTGTGCTCGTCGGAGGCGGTCGTCTCGTTCAGCTACTGACTCCGGGAACGACGAAGCTCCCGCCGGCCGGCCGGCGCGGGGGTCTCATCGTGCGGCTGCCAATCGCAGGGGGCGCCACGACGGGGGCAGCGGGCGCGGGGCACCTCCCGGCACGGACGGATCCGCGGCGGACGGGTCCGGGGCGTAGCCGGTGCCCGGTTCCGACACGGCAGGCACAGGCGTGGGCGCTGGCGAGGCCGCTGGGCGGCGGGCGCGGTCCGCCTCCGTCCGGGCCGCTTCCAGGGCCCGCGGTTCGTGCTCTTCCGCCCCGCACAGCAGGGCGAGGCGGTCGACTACTACGAACTCCTCCGGGACGGTCGCGCCCGAGCAGTAGCGGTGGAGGGTGGACGCTCCGACGCTCAGCCGCCGGCCCAGCGCCTCGTCACTCCTCCCGTTCCGCGCCTTCAACGCGCGCAGGAGCCCCGCGAACTCCTCGACGGCGGCGTCCTTCGGCGTTCCACCCCCCTCGACCCCGCGTCCCACCCTTCACGTCCCTGCACGTCAGCGGGGGTGGAATGATTCCGGGACGGCTGATGAGCGTCTGATCGTTGCGGTCGGCGGGCGCCGGCCCCACGCTGGTCGAGCACCGACCGAACGAACGACCCGACGGGGGACCCACCACCATGAACAAGCTCCGCACCGCACTCGCCACCGCGGCCGCTGCCGCACTGGGCCTCGCGGCCCTCGCCACAGCCCCGGCGCAGGCCGCTGCCCAGCCCGCCTTCCTCGCCGCCTCCCAGATGCCGCCGTCGTCGACGCCGTGGACCGCCACCCAGGTCTTCAACGGCGTCCCGGAGAACGGCGGCGTCCTCTGCGCCCCCTACAAGATCCCGGCGCAGAACACCCGCTACCGCGAGTTCACAACCGAGCTCGACACCAACGGCGTCCAGGTCACCACTGTCGCCCGTACCGAGGCCGACGCCGTGAAGCTGGTCGACACCCTCCGCGGGGCCCTCGCCGGCTGCGGCCCCCTGCTGGAACAGCAGAACCCCGGCCTGCAGGCCGTCAGCGCCTCCCACGGCAAGCTCGCCGTCGAGGAAGGCGCCTGGGTCTACAGCCTGGACACCGCCGACCCGCAGATCGGTACCTCCGACATCCACCTGTTCTCCGTCGGCCGCGACGGCCGCACCGTCACCCTCATCCGCTGGGGCCGGATGGGCGACCTCAAGGACGCCCCGCTGACCGATTTCCGCACCACGACGAAGACCGCCGTCAACAAGCTCCACTGACCCGAGGGCTGACCACAGCTCGACAGCGGCGCGGCCGGAACCCGGCCGCGCCGCTGTCGTGCCCACCCGCCCCGCCGACGACGACCACCTTCCGGCCTTGGGTCACCTCCAACAGCTGCCCGTCCAGCGGACCGCCGAACAGCTTCACGTACGCGTGCCCGTCCTGCGGCCCCACCGGTCACCCGGGTCCGACCCGTACGCAGCCCGCCCCACCCACGCAACATCCACGCCCCGCAGCCCGCCACCCCACCAGGCCGCACCGGGCGGTGACGCCACGGGTCTGTCACCGCGGGACGTCTCGGCGTTCAAGCCGTGTGACGTACGCAGCCTGGTGCGCTCGACACGTGGGCGCCGACGCGGCTCACTGACCGACGAGCGGCTACCCCAGACCGTCGAGATGGTGCTCGACCCGGACGGCAGCCCCTTGGTGACCTACCTCGGGTACACGGTCCGCCGGGCATGAGTGACGCTCTCGACCTCGCATCGACCGCAGGGTCGGACCGGCGCGCTACCGGAGTCGTGACCGGCCACGGGCGACCTGCGCCATTTCGCGAAGGAGCGGGGAAGCAGGCGCGGCCGAGCGCGGGTGTCGATCAAATGCACCGAGCATCTCCCACACCGGCCGTTCAGTCGTTGCGGTTCAGGGAGCCCACCACCGTGACGGGGTCGGTGATCTCGTAGAGAAGCTGGTCGCTGCCCGAGCGCGTCAAGCGGATCTTCACCTCGGTGATGCAGGTGGAGTTCTTGGTGATCTCCTCCCGGATCTGGAGGCTCCCGGGCGATTCCTTGGTGAGGATCCAGTGACCGCTGCAGCCGAGGGACGGGTAATCGACCACCGCCACCTTCTCGCCGACCTTCCCACCGGTGTAGCTCACCTTCACCGTGTACTCCTGCGTTCCGCCCTGCCGCAGCAGCCCGCTCCACTGCCCCTCGTAGGCGAACAACTTCGCCGAGGGTGACCTCGTCGGCGCCGGCGAGCCGGGGTCGCTCGGAGGTGCCGACGCCGAGGCGGTGGCCGTTGGGGTCGGCGAGCCGGCGTCGCCGAGGGGTGACGCCGCCGAGGCGGTGGCCCTTCCAGGGTCAGCTGCCCGGTCGTCGTCCCGCCGGTTGTCATCCGGCTTCACGAGCATCAGGACGACAGCGAGTACCGCGATCGCGCTGATGGCAAGAAGTACTGGTACGAGCGCGCGGTGATGGCTGCCTCCGACGTTCGGAGGAACTACGGTCTGTCCCTGGCCGGGAGCCGGAACCGGAGTGGGCATCGGTACCGGGGCCGACATGGGGGGCGGGGGCGGCGTGAGCCGCTGCCGAGAAGGGCCGTACGCAGGAGTATGAGCCGTGGGCATGGCGTGCAACCCCTGCGGAGTGTCGACCTGGGTCCGCGGCGGGTTCTGCGGGTCGGCGAGATCGAGCAAGCGGGCACTCCGGCGCCCGATCTCCGCCGTGAGAGCCGGTGGGAGCCATGTGTTCCGCGGATCACCGGCCGTGGCCGCGGCCGCCACCTCGGCGATTTCACGCAACGGCGGGCGCTGTTCGGGGTCCTTCGCCAGACAGCGCCGCACAAGCCCGGCCACCGTCTCCGGCAGTCCCTCCAGGTCCGGATCGCCCTCAACGACACGCATCATCAGTCCGTAGCTGCTGCTCGAATCACCGAACGGATGCCGGCCCGTGGCGGAGAACGCGAGCACCGAACCGAAGCTGAAGACATCGCTGGCCTCGGTGACATGCAGTCCCCTGACCTGTTCGGGGGACATGTATCCCGGCGAACCGATCACCGCTCCGGTCCGGGTGGCGACGCTGGCGTCGGCGGCCCATGCCACCCCGAAGTCGATCACCCGGGGGCCGTCGAGGGTGAGCATCACGTTCGACGGCTTGAGATCGCGGTGCACCAACCCGCTGCCGTGGATGTTCTGCAGTGCTGCGACCAGCCCGGCGGCCAACGACCACACCGACTCCTCCGGCAGCCGCCCGCCGTGGCCCGTCACCGCTTCGTGCAGGGTGACGCCAGGAACGTAGCCCGTGGCGAGCCAGGGAATGGAGGACTCGGTGTCGAAGTCGAGGACGGGAGCCGTCCACGCACCGTCGACCCGCTGTGCCGACCGCACCTCGGCACGGAACCGCCGCCGGAACTCCTGATCATGGGCCAGCTGCGCATGGATCACCTTGACCGCGGCCATCCGACCCTGGGCGCCGCGCCCGAGGTACACCAGCCCCATGCCTCCCGCGCCGAGCCGGCCGAGCAGCAGGTAGTCGCCGATCCGTGACGGGTCCTCGGCCCTCAGTGTCTCCACGCTGATCCGCCCCCGAAACAATCGACCAATGAGCACCCACATTCTGGACCGTTGACCACCCCTGCGTACCCCACTCGGTCGTATCCGTGATCGTGGGGCGGCCTCATGGCAGACCCGCCCAGCCCCGAACGGGCCCGAGAAGGATGGTCGTTCGGCCCGAACTGACAAAGGAGCTGCTCGGCCGACGGGGCCCGGGTCGAGGGTTCCTGGAGGTACATGTCCCAGTAGGCGATGGCGCTGTCCGGCTCGGCGAAACGGCGGGTCACTGACTTGAGGGCTTCGCCAGGTCCCCGCACACGCGTCGCAGCAGCCGTCGCGTCGGCGGCGGCGAGGAAGAAGACGATGTCGTGGGCCACCTGAGCACGATGGCAGCGCGCCGAGCTCTCCGGCCACAACCACCACCACCGCAGTGAACAGGGCCGGAGCCACTCACCACAGCGATTGATGGACTCGCTTGGGCGGCGCCACCCGGGGGAAGTCGTTCTCATGCCGCCGCCCCTCCGCCGCCTTGGGCCTTGGCACGGACGGCGGCTACGGCTGGTTCTTCGCGACGTTGCGCAGGTAGGTGTGGGCGAGTGCCAGGGGGATGGTCAGTACGCCGAGGAGTATCCAGCCGCCGGAGTTGCCGGAGATGATGAGGAAGAGGGCGAGAGCCACGCCGAAGACGGCGGCGGTGGTGGCGATGGTGAGGTACCGCTTGATTCCGGCTCGCTGTTCCATCGTCCATCCGAGCCGGCTCACGGGGTCCGTGTCTTCCTGTGGCGCACGGCGGCCATGCCGATCGCGGGACCGACCAGGACAGCCGCAGGGGTGCCGAAGGCGGCTGCGGGTGTCGCGCCGGTCAGGAGCATGACGGTCGCGATGACGGCGTAGAGGGCCGCGAAGGCAAGGAGGAAGTTTCTCCATGGATGTGTGGAATGGGTGCTGCTGGTCCTGCTGGACATGTTTCTCCTTCCTTGACGCCGGTGGGGGCCGCGCTCCGCGGCCCCCACCGGGTCACTGCTTACGAGAGCCAGGCCTCGACGAGGCCGGCCGTGTTGGCGCCCGCGGCCGCGCATCCCGCCGTCGCCAGGAATCCGGTCGACGGTCCGACGGCCGCCTCGCAGGCCGCTCCGACCACGACGCCGGCCGAAAGGCTTGCGGCGCCCTGCGCGGCACCTGTTATGTCGCCGTTCACCAGATCGCGTCCGATGTCGACGACGTCGAGGGCATCACCCACGTATCCGAGTCCGTCGGCGATGCTGCCGAAGCTCAGCAGGCCGCTGGGGTCGATGCGGTTGACGGGGTCGCCCTCGGCGTAGAGGTAGGGGTTCTTCTCCTGCCCGGAGGGATCCTGCTGGGTGAAGCGGCCGAGGTTGGGGTCGTAGTAGCGGGCCTGGAGGTGATACAGACCGGTGGGGTCCTGGTAGCCGCCGGCGAACCGGTAGGGCTGGGAGACCTTCTCGGAAGTCGCCGCCCGCTGGACGCCGCGGGGGCTGTAGGAGTACGTGTTGGTCTTGGTTCCGGTGTCGTCGGCGAGGGCCACGACGCTGCCGAGCGCGTCGGTCAGGTAGTAGTAGGACTTCCCCCCGGTGGTCATGGAGTTGAGGGTGCCCCCGGGTTCCCGGTTGAATCCCATGTCGACTCCGCCGGTGGTCTTGGCGGACAGACCGAGCGGCCCGTTGTGGAAGAAGGTGTCCGCGAGCTTGATCCGCTCGCTCTGGTCGGTGGAGCCGTACTGGCCGTCGTACACCTTGCCGCCCACGGTCAGCGAGGTGAGCTGGGAGTGGTCGGACCACTTGCCGGCGGTGCGGGTTCCTTCCGGGGTGGAGGCGCCCGCCGTCTCGTTGCCGATCCTGTCGTAGGACCAGTTGGTCGAGGAGCCGTCCTTCGCCGTGATCTGCTGCGCGTCGTTGAGGCTGTAGGTGGTGCCCCTGGGGCAGCCGGGGTCCACGCCCTGGGACGTCAGGTTGCCGGCCTGGTCGTAGCAGTACTGCCAGGAGGAGTTGAGGGTGGCACCCTTCTCCTCCTTGGCGTACGAGAATCGGCCGGCGCTGTCGTAGGTGTAGGTCGTCCTGAGGCCCGCGACCGAGTCGGTGCTGGTGCGGATCTTCGCGCCGTCCTTGGTCCCGTTGAGGTAGGAGTAGGACAGGTCGACCAGGGTCCCCTTCGAGGAGGTCGCCTTGATCCTTTCCGGGCGGCCGGCCTTGTCCGGGGTCACCTCATGGACGGTACCTCCGGGGTACAGCGTCTTCTTGCGGAGGTCGTTCTCGTTGTACTCGTACTTGGTGACCTTGCCGGTCGGGTCCTTCAGCTCCTTGAGCTTGTTGACCTCGTTCCAGGTGTAGTCGATGGTGCCGGCGGGGTCCTGGTAGTAGTCGACGTTGCCCGCCGGTGTGTAGGCCAGTTTGGTCTGCGATCCGTTCTGGAGCGTGCGGATGGTCTCTCGGGACAGGGCGTCGAAGTCGTAGCGGGTCACGCCCGTACCGTCGGAGCGCTGCTTGAGATTGCCGTCGCCGTCGTATTCGTACGTGACGGTGGCGTAGTTGGAGCTGTCGATCTTCTTGATCCGGTCGCGGTTGTCGTAGGCGTACGTGATGGTGACACCGCGGCCGTCCTGTGTGCCGGCCAGTCGTCCGAGTTCGTCGTAGCGGTAGGTGGTGATGCCGAGCGGGGCGGGAGGGGTGACCCGATCCAGGTTGCCCTTGGCGTCGTAGCGGAACGACGTCGTGGCGGACTTGGTGTCGGTCAGCCGGGTCGTGGCCTTGCAACGCTGCCCTTCGAAGCCGCCGCAGGTGGCGGTGGCCGGGTTGTAGTCGAAGGACTTGTTGCCGCCGCCGGTGCCGGTGACCGCGACGGACTTGGTGTTGCCCGCCGAGTCGTAGGTGTAGTCCGTCTTCTCGTTGTCCGCGTTCGTCGACGTCTTCGGCAGGTCGGTGCCGGCCACGGTCTGGTAGCCGGCCGTCGCGGTGGCGCCGGTGGGCAGCTGCGCCGAGGTCGGGTTGTTGCGGCTGTCCCAGCCGTAGTCCGTGACGTTCGCACCGGATCCACCGACGCCCATGGCGTCGCTGGAGGTGTCGACGTTGTGGTTCGCGTCGAACGTCGTGGAGCGCTCGTGACCGAGGGCGTCGGTGACCTTGGTGACGTCCCCGTCACCGTTGTGCTCGTACCTGGTGGCATGCTGCTCAGGGTCGGTGACGGTCGTCGTCCCGGCGTCCGACCATCCCGCAGCACTGTACGAGTAGGTGTAGGTGGGGCCCGTGTGGCCGGAGCCGTTGGTGGTGGTGGCTCGGAGCATGGAGGTGACGCGGTTCTCGGCGTCGTAGGTGAAGGTGGTGACGCGCCCTTCGGGTGTGGTGATCTTTTCCAGCCGGTTGGAGGAGTCGTACCCGAACGTCGTGGCCTTGCCCTCGGTGTCCGTGGTCTTGGTGAGGTTGCCCGACGGGTCGAGGTCGAAGACCGCGGTGCGACCGGTGTTGTCCTTCGCCTGCCACTGTGACGGGTTCGTCCTGAGCAGGTCGATCGACCTGCCGGACCTGGTCTCGGTGAGCTTGAACCCCTTGTGTTCACCGCCCTCGTCGTGCTGGGTGACGGAGATGGCGCCGTTGTTGCGATCGGTGACCTTGGTCAGGGTCCCGTTCGCGTCGTAGGTGTCCTTCACGCCCGACTTGCGGTTGGTCAGGGTGTAGGTCCCGTCCGCGTTCTTCTTCAGATCCTTCGAGTAGCCGGCGGGCGTCTTGAACGTGCCGTCCGCATTCTTGGTGAACGTCAGACTGTCACCGGTCGCGTCGTAGACGACGACCTCACCGGTGAACACGTGGGCGTAGCGCTCGTACTCCTGCCACCAGCGTTGCGACACCTTGCCGTACGGCGCGTCGAACGAGTTGTAGGTACGCGCGAGCCTCAGTTTCTGACCCACGCCGGCGATTTCGAAGTCTGTCGAGGCCAACATCAGGTTGCCGGTCGAATAGTTGATTCTCGCCACCAGCGAGTCGGTGATCCGGAAGTCGGAGATCCGATGCCAGGGCACCGCACCCTGGCCTTCGGGAACATGGACCAACGGGGCCATGGCACGAGCGGTTCCTCCCTCCGACTGCGCCCGCCCCGCATCCGCGGCCGCCGACCGCACACGACGCTGTTGCGCCTGACGCCAATCGGCGCGCTCCTCGGACGGTTCACCCTCCACCTGCGCCTGGACCGGTCGATTCGCCCCGACCTGCACTGCCGGCATCGTCAGGGAGGCGCTCTGCTTTCCCCAGACCGAGGCGGGCCCGGGGCCATCGGCCGCCGGCAGGGCAAGGGCCGGAAGGGACGAGACACTCAATGCGGTCACCACCATCGCGGCGGTCAGGACGTGCCTGGTCTTGAAACGGACGCGCCGAGAAGGCGTGCCGGGAACACGCGAAGTCATGCTTCCCCCCACAGGAAGTCATCACAGCGGCCCCATCGGCCACTGGAGGCTTCGTACGCTTCCACGAGCAATGGGCCATGCCCGGAAACCAGTTCGATATCCCCGCCTGAATCGGCCAATCGGAAACTGTGTCGGTTCCTCGATCGGGCGCCCAGGGAGCAGGTTGTACGCACCGTGAGACGCCCCCGGCACCGCGGCGATCTGGCCGGAACCTTTTCCTGCATTTGACGTCCGACCCGATTCGAGAGGGCCGGAGTAGCCGACACGGCATCACGGGACACCACATGGCTCCCCGGCACGGTTCTCCCACACGCCGCAGCGGTAAGGGACCTGGCCATCCCCCTTCTGCGCAGGGCCCGCCCGTTCTGCGGGCCGGGGCGGTGGCGGGGGTCTAGGTCGGGGCAGGGTCGGGGTTGGGTCGGCGAATACCTCGGGGCCCGACTCGGTCCGCGGCTGCCGGAGAGGATGTTGCGGCTGTCGCTCGGCGGCATGGCGGCAACGGTCGGAAGCCTGTACGCGGTGCAGGACGCGACCGGCCTGTGACCGTCGGCCTGACCGGCCTGAGGATCCTTCGGGGCCTCGTAGGCTCGCGGGTGGGCATTCACACGATCGGTGAGACCGCCGACACGTTGGGAACCTCGATCGACACCGCCCGCCGTTGAGCCGACGCGGGCCGCTTCGTGTCCACGAAGGGGAACAAGCACCTGGACATCGGCCGTTCCGGCACCAGCCGCGAACTCCGGCCCGACCACGACGGACAGGAGCCCACGCCGGGCCGGGCACCGAGCCCCTCCTTCACGCGTCACACATCGACCAACGGGACTACCGTCGCCAGGAAGAACGACAAGGCCGCCGGTACGCGCACACGCACACGCACCTCGATACCGACCGGACTGCTCTGGCCGGCGCCTCCGCTCGGCTGGAGGAACGATCGCCCGGGTCCGTTGCCTGCGCTACCCGGCCCGCCGGGTGTTCCGACGCCGATGCGGACGTCCACGTCAGAGATACGGGGGATCGGCGTAGCCCGGGCCGGCTTGGGGCACGGCGCCGACCAGGACAGCGACGATGCCCAGCGTGCGGACAGCTCGGGTCAGCAATCCTTCGTCCGGTCCGCGACGATCCTCGTGATGAGCCAGGTGTCGCCCTCCAACGTCGCTTGGGACGTTACCGGGTACTTCAGACGCTGCTCAGCCGGCTGAACCGCCTTCCCGGAGTTCCTGTCGACGGGCTTCCAGTTGGTCGAGTCGAAGCAGTCGAAGAGCGTGGCGGTCCTGCTCTTGATGTCGACGGAGGTGACCTTGGGGCTCATCTCCGGCCGGCCGGTGAACTTGATGTTCTCCGACGTATTGACCAGGGCGGATCCCTTCAGGTCGGCTGCTGCGTCTCCCTTGGCGAACTTCGCCAATTCCTCGGTGCGCAGCTTCCCGTCGGCGGCCGTCTTGATCTGAATCTCGCGTGTGTTGGTGTAGGCGGCCAGGACCTCGTCCTTCGCGGCCTGGTCGGGGTCGCTGGGCAACGCCTTGGACGTCGACACGGAAGGAGTGGCCGATGCCGCGCTCGGCGCGTTGCCGGAGCTGCAGCCGGCCAGTGCTCCAGCGGCCACGGCGCACGTGAGCACAGTGCCGGCCATACGCAGGGCGTGGGTTCGGGTCATGGTGGACGGTGCCATCGGTGGATCCCCCTTGAGTGTCGGTTTCGGGCGCGAACGTGTGCGCCAAGAAGGCAGTGGGCGAGGGGGAGTTCCTCCAACGCGATCCGCCTGCCATGGACGGACTCGTCCGGCCAGGACCCGGCGAGCCTACAACCGCGTTCGCACGGCGCGCTGGGCGCGGTCCGCCGCGTGTGGCCTGGCCCGCCCCTTCCCCAGCATGGCGCCCGCCTCCAGGGCGATCGCCAGTGAACTCCACGGAGGCGTGTCCGGGGCGCTCCAGTGGGCGACGCCGAAGAACAAGCCGGGGATCACCAAGGCGACCCGGCTGCCCCACAGCTCCTCCAGCGCCTGCAGTGCCAGGCCGCGGAACATGAGCTCCTCCGTCACCGCGGCTGCGGCCTGCTCCACGACCGTCTTCGGCGTGGGTCAGGGCGTTGGCGAGGACGGTGTTCGGAGAGACGGGTTGGGTGGACACGGTTTCTCCCTCGGGATCGGTGGACCGTGCGCGGGGCAATGCTGTGGGTCAGCGGGCGTCGGCCTGACGAAGCGTCCGGTGGTCGTCAACGACCCATTCGATCCCGCCGCCCTAGGGGCGCAGGAACACCGCTTCGGGGATGAGCCTTCGCGTGCCGGGCGCGGTCCAGGAGTAGGAGGGCGTCGGCTCGGTACAGGCGGTGGCCGGGCTCGGTCAGGAGGGCGGCCGCCTGCTCGGCACGCCGTGCGGCGGGCTCGAAGTCGCCGTCCTCCAAGGAAGTCTCGGCCAGCAGGAGCAGCGCCCTGGCCTCGAAGAGCCCGTACCCTCTGCGACCTGCCGACTCCCGAGCCTCCTCCGCGCAACGTGCCGCGTCCGCCGGGCGCCCCAGCCGCAGGCTGCTGTCGGCCAGACCCAGCAGGGCCCGGAGCTCGGGGGTGCGGGCGTTGCAGCGCCGGGCCAGGGCGCGCGCCGTCTCGAAGTGGCTCAGGGCGACGCCGTGGTTGCCGACGCTTTGCGAGAGCAGGGCCCGCCCGACGTACAGATAGGACTCGGCGCGGGCTTCACCGGTCGCCATCTCGAAGCCTTGGTCGATGTGGTCGAGGGCGCCCGACCGGTCGCCCGACCGGATCATGGTCAGTGCGAGCCAGAAGTAGGTGTAGGGGATGTCGACCTGGTTGCCGAGCTGCTGCTGGATCATGACCGCCCGTTCCAGGGCCGCGCGGGCGCGCTCCGGGTGGCCGCTCTCGTGCAGCACCGCTCCGAGATTGCGCTCGGCGAGCGCCGCCGCCGTCAGGAAGCCCAGCTCGTCGTAGAGGACCAGTGCCCGGGTGAGCTGCTCCTCGGCCTCGGTCAGTCGGCCCATCTCGTGGAGGATCGCCCCTACGTTGCCCGCGGCGATGGCTTCGCCGGCGCGGAAGCCCGTGCTGCGGCCGAGTTCTCCGCACAGCTCGCCGTGGCGCAGGGCCTCGTTCAGATCTCCCACGTACCACGTGGCGAGGCACAGACTGTTGTGCGTGGCGTTCTGCCCCTGGGTCGATCCCGTAGTGCGGTACAGCGCCAGAGCGCGCCGGTCGTGGGACATGGACATGTCGTAGTCGCTCTGGTTCAGGTAGGCGCACGACAGGCTGCGGTGCGCCGCGGCCTGGCCGTTCAGGCTGCCGTCCGCCTCGGCCGCGGCGAGGCCCGCCGAGCCCACGGCGAGCCAATCGACAGCGTAGGACCGCCGCATCATGTACGGACGCAGGGCGTCGGCAAGCGTCCACGCGAACGTGCGCGGTCCTTGTTCCGCGGCGTGCTGCACCAGGGCCACGGCGTTTGACCGTTCCGCGTCCATCCAGTCCAGGGCTGTGGCGGCGTCGGCGAATCCGACGCCTTGGCCGTCGCACTCCACCGGGAGGCGCAGAGCTTCGGGTTGCAGCAGCCGCACCGCGTTGTCGGTGCTCCCCAGATACCACGAGTGCAGCCGCTCCAGGGCAGCCGGCTCCTCCTGCTGTTCCCGCACCCGCTCGGCGGCGTAGGCGCGCAGCAGGTCGTGGAAGGAGAACCGCCCGGGCGCGTGCTGCTCCAGCAGGTGGCTGCGGACCAGCTCGTCCAGCAGCGTCTCGGCGACCCGGAGGTCCAGACCCGCCAGGGCCGCGGCGGCCTTGAGCGGGAGGTCGCCGCCGGGAACCACCCCGAGGAGGCGGAACATCCGGGCAGCGGCGGGCGAGAGCGTGGCGAAGGACATGTCGAGCACGGCGCGGACAGCGGTCCCCTCGTCCCCCGGTAGCTGGAGCATCCCCAGCCGGTCCCCCGTCAGCCGGGCAGCCTGCTCGGCGAGGGAGCGACCGGGGTGGACTGCGAGGTCCGCCGCGGTGATCGCGACGGCGAGCGGCAGGTAGGCGCAGGCGGCGGTGAGGGCCGCGGCGGCCCCGGGCTCCGCACGGACCCGGTGCGTGCCGATGATGTTGAGGAGTACCTCTTCGGCTTCGCCGGGTTCCAGCACCCGCAGGGGCAGCGGCGTCGCGCCCTCCCGTGCGACGAGTCCTGCGAGCGAGTCCCGGCTGGTCACCAGGACCAGGCACTCCGAGCTGCCCGGAAAGAGCGGGCGCACCTGGTCGGCGCTGTGCGCGTTGTCCAGGACGACAAGCATCCGCCTGCCCGCGCACAGGGAGCGGTAGAGGGCCGCGGCCCGGTCGGCCTCGACGGGGATGTGCTGGGCGGCCACGCCGAAGGCCTGGAGGAAGCCGCCGAGCGCGTCGATGGCCCGCAGCGGCCGGCCGGCGTCGTGGCCGCGCAGGTTCACGTACAGCTGTCCGTCCGGAAAGGAGTCGCGCCGGCGGTGTCCCCAGTGGACCGCGAGGGCCGTCTTTCCCGCGCCGCCCTGTCCGGTGATCAGGGCGATCCGTACCACCCCGGTGGAGACGGTGCCGGTGGCGGGCAGCATCGCGTCGAGTCGGCGCAGCGCGTCGGCGCGCCCGGCGAACGCCTGGCTGGAACCCGGTAGTTGGGCCGGCGGAGGCTGGTCCGTGGCTGCCCCGGCCTGGCGACGCTCACCCCGCGGGTCCGCCTCGGTCCGTGGCACACGGACGTCCATGAGAGCGGGATCGCCGGCCAGGATGCGCCGGTGCAGCGCGGCCAGTTCGGGGCCGGGCTCAAGTCCCAGGTCGTGAACCAGCTGGGTGCGGGCCTGCTGGTAGGCGGTAAGGGCATCGCCTTGGCGTCCCGAGCGGTACAGGGCGAGCATCAGCTGGCCGTGGAGCCGCTCGCGCAGCGGGTGGCCCACGATCGCGGACCGGACCTCGCCGATGACATCGGCGTGCCGGCCCAGTCGGAGGTCCGCCTGGACCCGGTTCTCGAAGGCGACCATGCGCAACTCGTTCAGCCGGGGTGCCTCCACCTGCGTCAGCCGATCGGCGCGACTGCCTTCCAGTGCCTCCCCCTGCCACAGCGCCAGCGCCGCACGCAGCCGGGCCGACGCGGTCGCGTCGTCCCCGCGTTCCGACGCCTCCGTAGCGCCTCGGGTCAGCCCTTCGAACTCCCGCAGGTCCAGCACGCCGTGGTCGAGTCGGAGCACGTACCCGCCCGGCTCGGTGGCCAGCACGTCCCGACCGGTGCCGCAGTCGGCCAGGGCGTGCCGCAGCCGCTTCACGTAGTTCTGCAGGGTGGTGCGGGCCGTCGAGGGCGGCGCCCCGCCCCAGATCCCGTCGATCAGCTTTTCGGCGGGCACCGGGCGGTCGGCGTTCAGCAGGAGCAGGGCGAGCAGATCGCGCTCCTTCGGCGCCGTGATCGCCACGGGCTCCCCGGCGCGCTGGACGTCCAGCGGCCCCAGGACCCGATAGTGGAACACCCGCACCCCTCCCCTGCACCCGTTCGGGTGTAGGGAGTTTACGGGAACTCCCCTCTTGAGCCTCACTAGCGATCCGCTAGTGGCGCCTTCGCATGCTGGCCCCACGTTGACCACGCTGCAATGGAGTTGCCTTCATGACCACGTCCGCGTCCGATCAGAACAGGCTTCGCGTCGCCCTGGTGGAGCGCAGTCCGCTACTGCGGGCCGGCATCAGGGCCGCACTCGACGGCGCGGTGGGCATTGACGTCGTCGCGGAGACCGATGAGGCCGGCAACGTGGTCCCCATGGTCCTGGGGGCGGCTGCCGAAGTCGTCCTGATGGACCTGGACCTGCCCGGGTCCACCTCGGTGGAGCTGTGCAGAACCCTGGTCCGCGATGCCAAGGTGCGGGGGGTCCTGGGCATGACGGGCCGTTGCGACGATGCGGGGCTGCTGCGGTCCGCCCTGCTCGCCGGGGTGCGCGGGTACGTGTCCAAGTCGGCCGGGGCGCACGAGATGGTCGGGGCGGTGCACATGGTGGGGAACGGGTTCATGGTCGCCGGGGATGTCGCGGCCCAACTGGTGACCGGCCTGTTGCGGGTGCCCGGCCGGCCGGCGGAGCAGGATCCGGTGCCCATGCTGACCCGGCGGGAACGGGAGATCCTGGACCTGGTGGCCCGCGGATACGACAACCGCCGGATCGCCCGGGCCCTGACCCTGGCCGAGAAGACCGTACGCAACCACGTGTCGGCCGTCTTCACGAAGATCGGTGTCAACTGCCGTGCTCAGGCGGTGGTCTACGGGCGGGAGGCCGGCATGGGGCTGACGGGAGGGCCGGGGCCGGCAGGTCAGTGATAGCCGGCCGCCTGGAGGTCGAACAACGAGGCGTACAGGCCGTCGGCGGCCATGAGTTCCTCGTGCGCTCCCTGTTCGAGGACCCGGCCGCCGTCGAGCACCACGATGTGGTCTGCGGTGCGGACGGCGGAGAAGCGGTGCGCGACCAGCAGCGAGGTGGCCCCGGTGTGGACCCGGCGCAGGACTTCGAACACCTCCGCCTCGGCGGCGGCGTCGATGGCGGCCGTCGGCTCGTCGAGGATCATGACCGGTGCGCGGCGGAGCACCGCCCGGGCCAGGGCCACCTTCTGCCACTGTCCGCCCGAGAGTTGGTGGCCGCCGGCGAACCAGCGGCCGAGTTGGGCGTCCAGCCCGCGCGGGAGGGCGGCGAGGATCTCGCGGGCTCCGGCGGTGTCGGCTGCTTCCCACAGCAGCCGGTCGTCGTCCAGCGCGGACAGCTTGCCGAATCCGATGTTCTCCCGGACCGGCGCCTCGTACTGCTGGTAGTCCTGGAAGATCATCCCGATGTTCTCCCTGAGTTCCTCGATGTCGAAGTCGGCGAGGGGTCGGCCGTCGAGGAGGATGCTGCCGCCGGTGGGCTCGTAGAACCGGGTGAGGAGCTTGAGCAGGGTGGACTTCCCCGCACCGTTTCGGCCGACGAGCGCCACGCAGGATCCCGCCGGCACGGTGAAGGAGACCCCGTCGAGGACCGGCCGCTCGTCCCCCGGGTAGCAGAAGCGGACGTCGCGGAACTCGATGCCGCGGTGCAGCACGGGTGGGACGGGCAGCCGGCCTTCGGCCTCGGCCGGCCGCTCCTCCATGTCGAGGAACTCGAAGAGGTGGCCGAGGAAGAGGCAGTTGTCGTAGAACTGCACGCCGCCCGTGAACAGACTTCGCACCGATGCCTGGATCAGCGTCACGCCCGCGATGTACCCGGCGAGGACGCCCACCTCGCCGGTGGACAGCGCGGATCGGACGGCCAACAGGATTGCCGCCACCATGGTCCCCGCGCTGAGCAGGCCGAACAGCGCGCCGTAGGCAGCCCGGCGGTGCTCGATGCGCCGGTCCGCCTCGTAGAACTCTTCGACCAGCGCCCGCGACCGGCCGAGGAGCATGGGCACCAGGCCGAACAGCCTGGTCTCCTTGTAGGTCCGGTCGTTGGTGAGCAGATGCTCCAGGTAGGTGAGTCGCCTGCGACCGTCTGCCCGGGCATGCTCCACGGCGTGGGTGCGGCGGCTGAAGTACAGGTTCACCAACGCGGCGGGTACCGGTGCGAGGCAGATCGCCAAGGCCACCGGCACGCTCGTGCCGAGCAGCACGGCGCCGACCGCGAGGAAGGACACCGCGGCGGAACCGGTCGCGATCAGCTGGGTGAGGACCTGGAAGGGGCGGTACGCGGACTCGCGGGTGGCGCGCTGGAGGCGGTCGTAGGTGTCCGGGTCCTCGAACTGGCCCAGGGACAGTCGCGCCGACTTCTCCATGAGGGTGAGCCCGACCGCCTCCGGCAACCGGCTGCGCAGCAGGGCCTGCTGGTGGTCCTGGAGGACCGCGAGGAAGTGAGCCACGACGGCCGCGCCCGCCAGGCACCCGCCCGCCGTGAGCGCCGGCGCCGTTTCGGTCCCCTGGCCCACCGCGTCCACCACGGCCTGCACCATCCGGGCGGTGAAGTACACCTGGGCCGCGGGAAGGAGGGCGGAAGCCGCGGAGAGAAGGGACACCGAGAGCACCTGCCGGGGGCTGATCCCCCACAGCAGCCGCAGGGCTCTCCCTGCGAGCCGGATCACCGTCGTCCCTCGCGCGCGCCGGGGCGGCCCTGGACGGCGCGCAGCGCGAGCGCCCTCAGATGGTGGCTGCGGACCTCGCGATCCCTGTCGAGGCCCACGAGACGGATGCTCTGCATGTGGGCGAGGCTGTCGAGGATCCGCTTCTCCGTACCGATCAGACGGCCGGACTCGGCCAGGCTCCGGACGAGTCGCCCCGCGTCGGCGACCGCGTCCGCCTGCAGGGCGATGGCCGTGCCCAGTGCTTGCGCCCATTCCCGTGCGAGCGGGTCGGGGCGTTCGTCCCACGGCGCGATCAGATCGCACAGCGTGTGGCGCATGGTGCGGAACCACTCGCGGGTGGCTGCCGGGATCTCCTTGCCCGCGAGCCCGTGGCCTCCGGCGGGTGCGCTCCCCCATTGCTGGTGGAGCGCTTGGAGCGCGTACGTGTTGACGATGTCGGTGTCCATGCCGGGACGACTGCGGAGCAGGCCCAGCAGCGTGGTCGTCATATCGCTGCCCGCTTCGAAGACCGCTTCGACGGCGTCCATCACTAGCGGACCCCCGTACCGCTCGGTCTCCCGGTTGTAGGAGACGACCGCAAGGTCCGCGGCCGTCCCGACGTCGACCAGCCCCTTCGCCCAGCCGACGAGCCGGAGCAGCGGTGCCGAGGCGTCGGCCCCGGGAGCCCGCCTCACGCGTATCCGCAGGTGCGGGTGGGGGTCGCCGTAGCGGATGAAGAACCACCGGTCGATCAGGCCCTCCTCGCGCAGCCCCCGGATGAGCTCGGGAAGGCTGCCGCTGAGGATGTCCTCGTGCCGGGCGGCCGCCGCGTAGAGCTTCACGTGGGCCCAGTCGCCGCCGGCGACCTGCCGCTTGGCACGGGCGGGGTCGGCCGCTGGTTCGCGGGCCGCCGTGAGGGCGGCCGGTGGCAGGGCGCGGACCGGCTGCTCCACCGCCGTCTTCCTTGCCAGCAGCGGTACGACGATCTCGTTCGCGTACGAGTGTCCGTGCGCGTCGCGGAGCCAGGACGGCTGGGTGGGATCGGCCACGGATTCCTCCAGCACCAGAGCGCCGACGCCACCGGGTCCGTAGGCGGTCCGCAGCGCGCGCTGGACCTCGTCCACGCACAGCGGGTTCTCCAGGTCGAGAAGGATCCGGTGGTCGAACAGGGTCAGGTGGGCCCAGCGGGGCACCTGCCAGGTCTGTCGCCATTCCTGGAACGCGCCGAAGAACATCTCACGGTCCACGGAGGCGTCGGCACGACCCTGGGGGAAACCCGGGACGTCGGAGCCGAACCGCCATCGAGCGGGTTTGAGGACGATCCGTCCCCGGGTCACGCGCGGCAGGAACGGCGCCCGATCCAGGACGCCCCAGGTGAATTCGGCGAGCGGGGCCCAGCCGTCCTGCGAAGCCTCCAGCAGGAAGCGGCACACGTTGGGTGCGCTGACCCAGTTGGCCAGGTGGCTCTGCGTGACGCGCAGTTGCAGGCCGAGTCGGGCCGACCGCAGGTAGAAGCGGTCCTCGGTAGCCCCCACCAGCACGTCGGAAAGGTCGATCTGCTCCACGTCGTCCCCTGTGGGTGAGGCGTTGACACAGATCTCGTAGCGGCGGACCGACGGGTGAATGGCGACGTTTCCACGCCGCCCGTCCAACTGGGCGTAGTTGAGCTCGGCGAAGACGACGCCGGTGCCATCGGCGCCCTGGCAGAGTTCTTCCTCGGCCGTGGCGTACTCCTGCAGCAGCTTCTGGACGTTCTCGCCGAGCAGGTCGAAGAACCGACCCCCGTAGCAACCGCCGTCCCGCATGGAGGCCGGACTGAGGACGAATTTCCAGTCGCCGCCGTCCAGTCGCTCCTGGGACGACGCGACGATCTGCCCCATGATGTCCAGCGAGGGGCGGACGTCCGCGCCCGAGCCGCCCTCGTCCCGCGGCCGCCATGCCTTGAGGAAGGCATCCGTGATCTCCACCTCTCCTTTCCCTTGGTGCAGCGCTGCTGCGGCGAGGGACGCCAGTGCCGCCTCCTGCTCCCGTCGCTCCTTCGTCGGGGAGGGGACCAGGGGCAGTTCGCGCTGCGGAAACAGGTACGTCTCGGGTGCGTCGAGGCCGGTCTCGGGATCCAGCAGTTCCAGGACGGGGACCTCCGCCCCCACCCCGTAGCGCTCGCTGAACTCCGCGTGGTACGAGGTGAGATGGTGGAATCGAGGCCGCTGCTGCCCCAGTCGTAGCAGCACCTCGGCGGCGTCGGCCGCATCGGCGGCCACGTCGGCGGAGAGGGTGCTGCCGCTCAGGTCGAGCCGTGCGTCCGCGTGCAACGGGCTCTCCGCGTAGCCGGGCACCACCACCCGCTGGTGCGCGTGCAACTCCGCCAGCAGGCGGCTGCTTTCCTCAGCCGGGGCGTTGTCCGCCGCTGCCGCGAGCTGCCGGGTCCGGCGCAGGACTCGGCGGTAGCGGCCGGCGGCGGCAAGGCCTTCGATGTGGTCGAGGACCGCCTGTTCGGGACAGGGATGGGTCAGGGCGGGCCGGAGGTCACTTGTCAACATGCCCAGGTCCCACAGCTGGTTCACCAGCGCCTCGATCTTCTCCGGCGGCGCCGCCGGGAACTCCCCGGCCAGCGCGCCGGTCAGCTCGTTCCAGCGCGGCCGGGCGGCGGCCCTGGCCAGGACGACGTCGACGGCCCGGGTGGCGCGAATGCTGCTCGACTGCAGGTCCTCCGGAACCGATCCCCGGGCCACGGCCAGCGTGATGCGTCCGCCGGAGCGCTGGAGCAGCGGATTGACCCCGACCGTCAGCTCGCCCCGCAGCCCCGGGTCGTTCTCCATTTCGCCGACCAGCTCCATGAGCCAACCCATGTCCGCGCGGGTCCTGGTCGCCGCCGGTTGCTCACCGGCTCGGGCCAGCGTGCTGACTTCGCCGAACTCCCCTGCCTCCACCTGGGCGAACAGACCGTACGGCGTGGACCGGGAGCTCATTCTGGACAGGTAGCGCAGCAGCGAGGAATGCACCCGCTCGGCGACCCGGCCGTCAGCTCCCCGGGCATGCTTCTCCAGCACCTCCGCAAGGCTGTGACTGGCCACGCGCACGGCCTGCCGCACCAAGGGCTGCTCCCCCAGCGCCCAGAGATGGTCGCGGGCACCCCTGCCCCGACCGTCGAGTGCCTCGACGTACCGGGAGACGGGCAGCGCCGGCGAGCGGACCAGGAAAAATCCGGCAGGGGTGTACAGGCTCATGGAGTCACTCTCTTCCGCAGGTGGGTCAGGCGATGAGCAGGGCGCGTTGCCACCGCCGTGTGGGTACGCGCCCGGAGACGGTCCACAGCACCGCGGCGACACCGGCCGCTCCGCACAAGAAGTCCGGGTCGTCGATCTGCCGTCCAGGCGTCTCGAAGTTCTGCACACCGAAGGTCAGGTCCTCGGAGCAGTGCGCGAGCAGCCGCTCCGTCAGCACGGTGAGGGAAGCCGGGGCCTGGACGCTGTCCGTCGTACGGGCGAAGACCTCGCAGATCGCCAGCAGGCCTGCCAGACCGTGGCAGATCGTGGGCGCGAAGTTGTGGATGTGCTCTTCGGACCGTCGCAGTGCCGCGTCGAACGCGGCGACGGCGTAGCTCCGCAGCCCGTTGTCCTCCAGGGCCTCGGCCGCAATGAGCAGGGCAGCGGTGATGCCGGGAGCGCCGTAGCACCAGGCCGTCCTGGCGAGGTGCCGGGCCTGGGTGCGGCAACCTTCGGGATCCAGCGGTACGCCGCTCGGCCAGTTGACCCCGAAGCTGTCCTCGATGGCGGCCGACGACAGCAGGGCGATCCCGTTGCCGATCGCCTCACGCAGGCCGGGGCGGCGGTAGCCGGCTCCCCAGGCCAGGGACAGCGCGGCGAGCGGACCGGGGATGCCGTGGGCGAGGCCCAGGTTGATGTACCCGTACGGATACCTTTCCAGATCCCTGGCCAGCGGGTACTCCTCGGGCGGGATGACCCAGCGGGGCTCCCTCGCCGTCGGGGCGGCGGGGGTGCAGAGCCGGACCAGGTCGTCGACGAGCCCGTGGACGGCGTCCCGCAGTGCGTCATCCGGTTCGGGCACGGACACCAGGTGTCCGAGGGTGCCTGCCGCTCCTTCCAACACGTCGTACGCGCCGATGCTCACGTGGCCGCCCGCAAAGGAGTCCTTCCGAGCGTGCAGCTGGTCGGCGAGGCGGGTGTGCAGACTGCCGAGTGGGCGCTCGTAACGGCGGTCGCCGGCGGCGAACTCCGTCAGCGCGACGGCCAGGCCGGCCGAGCCGTCGACGATGCCTTGCCCGTCCAGCGGCCTGTCGTGCGTGCTCTGCACCGCTCGCGTCAGCGCCTCGTGTGCGGCCCGGCGCCACTGGTGACCGGATTCCGGATCCGCTTGCGAAGCCAAGCGCAGCAGGAGGGCGAGCCCCGCGTCACCCGCGAGCAGCGAGCTTGCCCGTCGCGGGCCCGAACCGTCGGGGTCATTGTTCGAAGCGGCCACGCCGGCGGCGACGTACCGGGGATCGGCGAGGCGTGAGGTGATCAGGCGGGCGGTGCGGCGCGCCTGCTCCGCGAGGGGGCCGGCGATCATTGTCCACCGTCCCGGGCGTAACCGAAACTGTCGAGGAGGTGGCCGAACCGGGTCTCGAACCGCTCCACGTGAGCCTGGGAGAAGGTCTCCCGCCAGCGACCGATGCGGCCTTTGTTGAGGGTGAAGGACTGCGGGTTGAAAAGGAGGTCGGCCAGGGACGCGGGGTCCACGTCGTGGTCCAACCAGTCCGCCACGCGCTGTATCGCGGTCAGCTGCGCCTCGCGGGTTCCGCCGCCCTGCGGGCCGACGAGGTCCTCGAAGGAAACGCGGCAGACGTTCGGGTGGTGCAAGAAGCTGATGGCGGCCTCGAAGTCGGACAGCAGGGGCATCCGGGGGTCGGACAGCGCGTAGTCCAGCTTCTTTCCGTAGTCCTCGATCGACTCCATGACCGGACCGAAGATGGCCGACTCCGGGTACCTCAAGAACCTGAGCCCGTTGCTCCGGGAGAAGAAGTCCACGAGCGAGACGAGGACGTCCCTCGGGTCCCGGTAGTTCAGGATCACCTTGGGCGAGCCGGTGCCCACCCACTCGGCCAGGAACGAATTGTCCATCCGCCAGATGTCCACCGAGTGGAAGATCCAGCTGACACCGGCCGGTGTGGAGGAGAACGGGGCGGTCCAGATGGCGGGGCTCATCTTCGGGCCGAAACGCGCCTCGGGTGCGATCGCCTCGACGTGGGCCAGCGGCGCCACGGCAAGGCGCGTCTGCCAGGCCCAGGCCAGCTGGAGCCAGGCCTTGTCCGTGGTGCGAATGAAGGCGTCCCGGTCCCGCTCGTGGTCGAGTTTCTCGAATTCGGCAGGGTCGAGGAACCTCTCCGCCATCTCAAGCCGCTCGCGGATGCTGAACGCCGGGCGGCCCGCGGCCGGTGGCACCGGTTCGCCGTAGACACCGTAGCCGAGGTGCACGAGCAACTCCTGCACCAGATGTGTTCCAGATTTCCGCGGAGATATGACGAAGACCCGCTCGCTTGACAATTCAGGCATCCCTTTCACACGAGTACGGCGGCCCGCCCGGAGCGGGCAGGCCGCCCTGGAGATTCTCAGCAGACGGTGCAGCTCTTGCTGGCGAGGCTGCTGCAGCAGAATTCGCACGTCCCCTTGCAGGAGTGCCAGTTGCTGAACCCGCCCTCGATCGATGCGCCGTCCGAGCTCACCGCGATGCGCACGTCGAGGTCGAACTCATCGAGGTCGAAACCCTGAACGGTCGGCTCTACCAGAGAAACTGACATACTCTCTCCCAGAATTAGTGTGTTACCGGATTGATCGAGACGATCTTCTCCGAAAACCTGTCCCGGATTCCTGATGCAAATGTCCCGAACATGTCCCCGAATTGTCCCGGCCTTCCTCAGACCGCGAGCCCGGCCGCAGCCAGTTCGGAAAGGCAGGCGTCGACCTGCGTGCGCGCGGACTCGGAATCCAGCCCTGCCCTGCGCCCGTATTCATCCCGTACGGATCCCACGTCCCGGCCGTCGCACAGCGAATAGATCAGCCATGAGCGCGCATTGAGCCAGTGCATCGCGGCGGTGTTCGTGTTCACCACGAGCAGTTCCCCCCGCTCGGGCAGCGGCCGGGCCATCGCGCGGGCGGTGCGGCGCACCACCACCTCCTCGGCCACCGAAGGCGGTCGTACCGGGATCACGGCAGGCACCCCCTCGGGCGGTGTGATGCCGGAGTCCTCGTGTACCAGGTGCAGGGCGTCGAGGAGCCAGTGCAGGAACCTCCTGCCGTCTGCCGTCAGGCGGTCCTCGGGCAGGGCCAGCACGTACCCGGCCAGGTAGCGGGCGCGTTCCAGACTCGTCCCGTGGGTGCCGTTGCGCGCCGCCTCCGTGTCCGGGCTCACCTCGTCGACGACCTCGCCGGCCGGAGGGTCGCCGAACTCGGCCCGAAGCCTGTCGTCCGCGTGCCGGGCGGCTTCCTGGAACACCAGCATGTGGACGTAGAAGTGGAGCGCCACGAGTACCCGTACGAGCCGCCACGGCGTCTGCCGCCACGGGATCGGCACGGACAGATCCGCGTCCCGCAGGAGCGCGCCCGAGCGCAACGCATCGAAGAGCTTGAGGTGGACGCCCTCGTGCAGGAGCGTCTCCGCGGCCGTCCACGGGTCCGTCAACCGCTCCGGGGCCATCAGAATGGCCGACGGGAGGGGGTCGCCGCCCGAAAGTGACTGGAGCGGGCCGTCGGCCGACTCCCCCCGGGTGAAACCCACGACGGAGACGTGCCGCAGCACGCTCGGCCCGACCTGCGGGAGCAGCCGTGTGAGGAGGTCGGCTCCTCGCGACAGCCGCTCGCACATATCGGGGGTCGGGATGACCGGGTCCGCCGCCGGCCCGCCCTCGATGCTGCCGTCGTACAGCCGGCGAAGGCGGGCCGACAGCTCGCCCGGCACCCGGTCGGCCGGGCTCATCTCGGTCCACAGCCAGGCGGGTCCGTGTTCCGGCCACGGCCTCACGTGCGGGGTGGCCATCCGCTCGCACGGCCCCAGGCCGTCCGAGTGGAGAGGCAGGCGGGCCGCCAGGTCGGCGAGTCCCAGGGCGTCGGGACGGCCGTTCTCCAACTTGACCATGTCGTCCTCGAACGCGTTGCGCAGGACCGGGTCGCCGAGCAGGGGAAGCAGTTCCTCCCGGCTCAGCAGCGAAAGCCGCTGCAACACCTCCGGATGGCGGGTCTCCTGTTGCGCCATCAGCCGGAGGCCGAGGACGAAGCGGGCCACGTTGCGCTCCGCGATGGCCCGGGAATCACCGAACCGGCTGTCGGCGACCAACAGGGCGTCCACGCGGCCAACTTTTTCTCGGGATGAATGACGTGGGGTCTCAAGCGACATCGAAGCACCGTCCAGGGAAATCGGAGAAGAGGATACGGAGAGGAGCAAGGCCCGAGGTAAACGGAAAACACGGACCGGGGGCGCCCGAAACTGGCACCCCCGGTCCGTGTCCAACCTCAGGCGGCGGCGGGCGTCGCCCAGTACGCGGGAACCCAGGCACGCTCCTCCGCCGCGTCCCGCCCAATCTGCGGGACGCTCTCGACCGCCAGCCAGTTCTGCGCAATGGCCGGGAATTCGATTTCCAACTGCGGCATCAGAATCTCCTTTCGTCAGCTCCCCCCTGGAGCGACGTCGTAAGGATCTCCGAATACGGTCCCGACCTTCATGGGGCAGCTGTCCCGTCGTTGTCCCGTGGCAGTCCCGTGGCAGTCCCGGGCAGCCAATTCACTCCCCGAGACCGGTCGCAGATTGGTCAGGACATGGACGAATCCGGTGCCGCGCCGGTGGATCCCCGGCACGGTCAACCGGCCCGGCGACGCCCGATCTCGCCGGCTGCCGGCTCCGCCGGCTCGCCGCGTCATCGTCGGTGGTCCGGCCCGGCCCCGGCATCTGATCCCGGGCTGCGGCGACTTCCGCCGGGAGCATCAGAGGCCATTCGAGGCTGAGCCTGATCGTGCCTTCGGCGCCGACCATCGGACAGCACATGGCCAACCTCCGGCGCACCGCCACCAAGGAACCCGGCTCCGGTGCTGGACCGGCACCTGCCCGTCTGTGTGCTGCGAGCCGGGTGCCGGCGGGTGATGCGCCTCACATCCACGACTTCTTGGGTCTGAGTCCCCGCGGGTCTTTCGAACCCGTTCCGAAGGGCTGGAAGCAGGAAGGACAGCAACAGCCCGCCAACCCACCCTGGAAGATCCAGTGACGCGGCGGTATGTCCGGGTGGCTGTACCCGAGGGCCTCCCCGGCGGGCAGTCCGCAGAGCGCGGCGAGCTCCCCCACCCGTCCGACGGGTGTGGCGAGGACGTCGGCAGACTCCTGCCGTACGCGGGCCGCGACTGCGGGGACGCGGAGGCTGTAGGGGGTGGAGGCCGGCAGTCGAAGCCGACAGGGACGCTGCCCCAGTGTTCCCAGTCCATGATCGTGAGCCGGCTGCCTGTGAGGTTGACCCAGTGCAGGTCGCTGTGCCCAGTCACCCGTTCGATGCGGTCCGGGGCGTCGATGCCGAGGAAGAGCGGGAACGTACGGCGCATCCTCAGCGTCCGCACTGCCTCTCGTTCCGTCCGCACCCCGGCCAGCACGTCCAAGGCCTGGTTCAGTTCAGCCCACCACCCGTCAGGCAGGCCCGGGTTGGCGAGGAGTTCGGGAGTGTCCGGGGAGATCACCTGGGCTTGCTTCGCTTTGACGGACATCGGAGATCAGGGGCTTGGGCCCGTCAGGCCAGGCTGTTACCCACCGGCGGCGCCGGGTTCTCCTGCTACGACGAACAGGGCCGTCATCGCGGCCAGCGCGCTCGACAACGACCGCATGGTGCCCTCGCCGAAGCCTGGAACTCCGGCGCCTCCGCCTGGACCCCAGCACGACACGAGGCCTACGCCAACGGTCATGGACAGGCAACCAACCTGGTCTCGGTCACCACCCGCTCCAATCGACAGATAACCGATAGAGACCCCGCCGAATGGTTGCCCCGGACGAAAACGCGCTCTGCCGCTACGCCTCCGAAGGGACCGCCACCAAGCTCCGCTGGAACCTGACCATCGACCAGAGAGCGAGCAGGACACGCTCCTACACATCGCCGCCGGCTGCGGAAACGGCACCCTCGTCCACACCCTGCACCGTAACCGCGCACACTTCGGCCCCCGTTGCGGCGTGTGGGAGAGGAAGGTGCTGCGCCGAGCGTGCCTGCTGGGCGCGCCGGGGAAAGGCCGGCGGAACAGGCCATTCCATGGCGCATTGAAGGCATCTCGCGAGGAACACTCCACTCCCGCTCTAGCTTGATCGCGTTCCGACAAGCCAACTCGGGAGGAATTCACCATGCGTAAGAACATCGCCGGCCTGGCCGCGGCGGCCGCGGCCATCGCACTCACGGGCGTCACGGTGCCCACCGCGACCGCAGGCGAGATCGGGCCCTGTGGCACCCAGTCGACCGGATTCCTCGTCGTGGAGAACAGCCGGCAGCAGTTCAACGTGAAGTATCGGATCCTGAACTGTTCCAAGGGAGCGGTCAAGGCCAAGCCGGGGAAGCTCACCTCGTGGCAGGGCGGACAGTGCCAGACCGTTCCGGGCTGGGGCAGCGCCACCTGGTACCTCGACAAAGCCGCATTCCCCGTCGGCGTCGAGTACTGCTGATCCCCTCGTACATCGGTGCGGGCCGTGCGCTTGGGCCCGGTCCGCACCTCGAAGGGCTTCGACAGCCCGGCCCGCCCGCGCTCGCACACAAAAGCGGGGGCGGCGCGCCGCGGCAAGGGGCTTACACGGGCCACCGCTGCCGAGAACGGCCGGCGTCCTGACCTGAGCGAATCAACCGGTGGTCCGCTCTGCTTCACCCGCCAAAAGGGCCCTCTCACCGTCCATCTCTCGCTCAGCTTTCCCGATGCGTACAACATTCCGGGCGAGACTCAGGCAAAGTCGAGCGAGTACACGATCGAGCTGACAGCCAGCCACGACGGCGCCGCCTGGTGCTGACCGGAACCGAACCGGAGACCCCACGCCTTCCAGCAGCTGTTGCTCCCTGCTCGACGTCGCCCATTGAGTCCGCTTCCCGCGCCATGGGATGCTCCGAACAACAGACCCGCCCAACACCGAGTCCGGCCGCCGACCACCCGGCCGAGTGCCCAGCAAGGCCGAGGCCTGGCAGCCGACGTCGCCACGGCGGTGGCCGGCGCCCGGGCACCCGCCGGGAGTCACCGTCCGCCCCGGCCGCCGTTCGTCCTGGTGTGTGGGGACATACTCCGATGTCCGTCAGAGGTACGGGGCGGCAACTCCCCACAGGCCCAGGGCAAGGATCGCGAGCGACGCTCCCCCGCCGAGGACGTTCTTCACCACGGTCGTGTAGAGAGGTTCCGCAGCGGCGCTGAGCCCGCTGTTCTCAGGGTCGTAGACAACGTGGATCTCTTGCGTGGCACGGCCGGATCCATAGGTGGTGTTGTGCTCGTTCCCGCTGCTGTCGGTGTACGTGTACCAACTCGCCCGCTTGCCGTTCGGGTGGTAGTGCCGGGCGGCGACGACGGTGATGCCGCGCCGACGCAGGACCAACCGGTTCCGGACGCTGATCCATACGAGGAGGGTGAGAAGTCCTCCCAGAAGAACCGCCGGCACAGCGAAGAAGGCGGCCATTCCCATCCCGTCGCCGTGGGTGGAACCGGTCCACCAGACGTAGCCGACGAACGCCGCGAGGAGGACCACGCCACCGGTCCACACCTGCCACACCTTGACGATCCTCCCGCCCTCCTCGGTCGTCACAAGTGCGCTCCCGGCCGGATCCCGCCGATCGGGCAGGGCGGTGGTCAGAGCGGCGAGAAAAGCCGACGTGGCGTATGCGTTGCCGCCCTGCAGTCGGCGGCTCACCCCGTCGGTGAAAACGATCTGCAGGGCCTTGTCGCCGTCCGGGCGGACCTCCTGGACGGCAACCAACGGAATGTGTGTGATGGTCCGGCCCTCCGTCGTGGTCAGCCGATCGGGCCGCAAAACCGTGTACTGGTCACCTTTACTGAGGACTTGGGGAGAGAGCATGCATTGAATGACCCGCGGGCCAGCCCGACGGTTGCAAGGAGCGATGATCACGAACTCGTATCGGCCTGCGGAATCTCCTACCGACCTGTCCCGCGCGAACGTCATCGCCTACCGCGAAGGAACCGGCAGCAAGCAGGACCGAACACCAACCCGAGAACCAGAACAACCCGACCCACACCCACGGCATCCCACACGCAGAAACCAACAACCAATCAACTACCCACAAGAACCCAAGAAGGAGAGAGTCCGGAGACTCACCACCCGCAGAACGGCACCTGACCAGCCACAACCCGAAACATCACCGAAGCACCTCCCACTCATGCTTCCCCCTCCAGGTACTTCCCCCCTCCGTCGAAGAAGAGGTCCGGGGGCAAGCCATGTCGATACGCCACCGAAACGGACCGCCGCCGCCACGTTGTCCGGGGCGTGGTCAGCGCGACCGCGCGGACCGTACAGGCCGAGACCGGCGATCAGGAGCGGGCCCCCAGCTCGATCCGCAGCCGTCCAACCGGTCACGTCGAGCAGCAGGCCATCGAGCGGGCCTCCGCCCAGTTCGACGTAATCGTGCCCGGCCGTCGGGCCTGCCGGCTCCCCCGGCTCCGACCCGTACACCCGCGGCTCCCTCCCACGTTCCATCCCGCCACGCTCCCACCACAGGCCGTTCCAGTGGGGCCCCTTGCGAACAACGGCGCCAGGGCTGGTTCCCGCACGACTTCTGGCGGACGAGGGCCAGGCCCTCTGCCGGGCGGGCCGCCCCGGCCCGCAAGTCGGCTCCGCCGGGGGCGCCACAGGCGCCCCCTCCCGGAGGGACAGGCCCGTGACCTCGCGGGGTGCGGCGAGGTCACACGGGGCACCGGGTGCGGACCCGGCGGCGGCTGTCATCGTCTTTCGACGCCCGCCGGACGCGCCGTGCACGCGGCCTGCGGGTACCCGCTCCGCGGTGTGGGGACGGCGCGCCCGCGGCACAGGGCGCGGAGGCGTTCGGCGATCGACGACGTATCGGAGTCACGGTCGGCGGCGACGTCCATGACCAGGTCGTGCGCCGCGTCCTGGTCCACGTCGGCGAGGTCCGTCCCGTTCGCGGCGAGGAAGGTCGCGACGGCGAGCCACGCCATGCTCTTGTTGCCCGCTCGCAGGGGCCTGTTCGCCAGGAGCGCGTCCATCAGCGCGGCCGCCTGCTCGTACGGAGTTCGGTAGTGGTCCCGGTACCGCTGCCGGTGCACCGCCGAGACCAGCAGCTGACGCCCGCGCAGCGGGACCCGCCCGTCCGGGACGGGGCGGGCGGACGACGCGAGGTCGAAGACCTCGGTGACGGTGAGATGACGGACGGCCCGACGGTCGAGATCGGCGGGGGCCGCATCGGCAGGGGCGGGGGCGGGGGCGCCTGGCGGGACGACAGCCGAGCCGTCGACGGGAGCGGCAGCGGGTACGGCGGCGGCTGGGCTCTGGTGGCGCGGGTCCTGGTCGGCGCCCTCGGGGTGCCCGCCGGGCCCGGGTTGCGGTGCCGTTACGGGGTCCGCGCCCGTTGCCGCGTCCTCGCCCAGCCGGCGCAGGAGCGACGCGTGCTGTTCCGCGAGCCCGGCGGACAGGGCGCGGACACGGGCGCGTTCCCGGTGGAGCAGCATCCGTACGGCGACCAGGACGAGTTCCTCGGGACTGCGGCCCGTGGCATCGCCGAGGTCGGAAAGACTGGCGCCCTCGGCATGCGGGAGAGCGACGGTGAGGTTGGGCAGCGGGTTCCCGTCGAACACGCGAAGCGGCGCGGGAACGACGCTCGGGCCCCGGGTGGGATCCACCACGGAGGCCGGATGCGGTGTCGTCATCGGAGCAAGCCAAGCGACGGGTCCGCTCGCAATCCCATTCATTTGCGGCATGCGTCACAAAGCCCGGGCGGATCGCGCCCCACGCCCTCACGAGCGCCGCGGCCACCATCGGCAGGAAGACCACGACGCACGCGGTCGGGCGCAAGGCGCTGCCCTCCGCGCCGGGTCTGTGAACAGGCACATCCAGGCAGCCGGCCATCCTCGCGATAGGCGCACGGCAGCAGCGGCTTGGTCACCTCGCGACGGCCATGATCGTCATCGCCGTGCCGCATCCGCCCGCACAGCCCTCCCATCCTTGCTGACGCCCGTCCAGTGCCACCACCGCACCCGTCCACACCTCGGTTGAAGTTCCCCGTGAAGAATTCGGGTTCAACCTTTTCCTGGCGGCAGCACTCAGGACAGGGGACAGACACGAATGAAGGGGAGGGCCGATGCCGCCAGGCACCGAACACGACTCCGGGCACGACGTCAGACATGGCTTCAGGCCCGGTATGGGCGAAGGCCTCGACTTCGAAGTCTTCGCCCGAGCCAGTCAGCGCAAGCTGTACCGGACCGCGTACCTGTTGTGCGGGAACGCCGATGGCGCACGCGATCTGACCCAGACAACCCTCGCGAAGCTCTTCCAGCACTGGCGGAAGGCATCCGCCGCCGAGAGCCCCGACGCGTACGCCAGGACCGTACTGACCCGGACGTTCCTCGCCGAACGGCGACGTCGCCTGCGGGACCTACTGGCCCACCGGCATGCCGACAGGCAGCCGCTGCCCGAACACGCCGAGCTGCGCGTCACCTTGCTCGCCGCTCTTGCCGAGCTGCCGCCTCGCGCCCGGGCCATGGTCGTCCTGCGCTACTGGGAGGACCTCAGCGTCGGCACGGTCGCCGAACTGCTGCGCTGCAGCGAGGGAACAGTCAAGAGCCAATGCTCACGTGCCCTGGCGAGGCTGCGCACGCAGCTCGGTGAGGCCCACGTCTACGCCACCGAGAACTGAGGAGACGTCATGGATAGCAACGAAGACCTCCACGAAGTCACCGACGACAGGACCGTCACCCTGGTTCGGGAAGCGATGGCCCTTACGACCACCGACCTGCCCTCGCTCCCCGACCTCGTGGGCGCGGCCCGAACCCAGGGCCGGCGACGCCGGGCGCGCGCCCGGATCGCGATCGGCGGGGCGGTGCTGACCGTTGCCGCGCTCGGCGTCGCCGGGGTCGTGGCACTGCCGGCCGACGTGAACGGCCCGCAGGTATCCGGGCAGGTAAACGGGACCGCGTCGCCGCCGTCGAGTGGTGTGCCGCTGCCGCCGGTACACATCGAACCGTCCCCGGGCGGTGACTCGATGGCAGATCTGCCGTCGGCCGAGCGGGCCAAGCAGGAGAACTTCCAGAACCAGGCCGTGCCCGTGCTCCAGAGCCTGCTGCCGGGGACGGTCGGAACGGTCCGGCGGACGGACCTCAGCGTGAACATGTACCAGGGCACGAAGGACGGCAAGACCTTCACCATCATCTTCTCGGTGCGTCCGTCGGGGCCGGACACCTCCGCCAAGGGCCCGGACTGCGTGACGGCGATGGGCCAGGTCTGCAAGACAACCACCCTGCCAGGTGGCATCGAAGCCATGTCCGCGACCTTGCCGAACAACAACGGTGGCGTCAGCGAGACCCGGCTCCATTTCCGCTACGGCACGAGCACCGTGTCGCTGGTCATCAGCCCACACGACAATTCAAACACCTCCCCACCGATCACCAACGATCAGCTCCTGGACGTCGCAAAGTCCTCCGCCTTCCTCGACCTCGTCAAGACCGCCGACGCCAACCCGGTACAAAAGGAACAGAAAACCGTCCCCCTCGGCTGACGGAGCGGAACCTCTACCGGACGGGGTCAGCCACCCGGTCATCAATACCGAGCGGCTGGACCGGAAGCGGATGCGGGGGCCACGAGCCCTACCGGCAGAGTGAGGGGCGCTCTTGAGGTGCCGTACGAGCACGTCGAGGGCGCTTACCCGCTCGGCTGGTGGCTCTCCGATCAACACCGTGTGTACCGGGCGGGGCAGAAGTCCGGGGAACATGCGGACGAACTGGAGGAGCTGGGGATCGTGTGGGACACCGCCGATGCCAGGTTTGCCTGGTACTGCAACGGTCTGTGCCGTGGCTGTTGGGCACACCCGGGCGATCCGCGCCACCGCCGCAACAACAACCGATGGCCGTCCAGGTCGACCGGGGCGAGGCCGGCGAGCGGAGATCGACGGCCAGCCGCGACGGTGCGCGCCGCCCGCCACTCCCCCCGGCCACACCACCGGATGGCCCTGCCGCGTGGGCGTGAGGTGGGCTGCAGGAGGAGGTCACTCCGGGCCTGTTTGCCACGATGCGGTCAACGAGTCCGGACAGCCGCCGCGCGGGGTCCGCGGGGTGGGTGTTTAGTCGTTGATGCCCAGGTGCAGGAGGACGATGTCCGAGTCGGCAGAGGTCTGCCACGGCTCGACGTTCGAGCGGACGTCGTCGATGGTCCAGCCGCTGTTCCCCTCGTTGCGGGGTCGCCGACGTTGCCGAAGGAGCCGGAGCCGACGAAGTCGGGTGCGTAGCGGGACTGGCCTCCCATCAGGTTCCGTAGCTCGGAACGGTATCCGGCTCCGTGCGAACCGTCCGCGCCGGCGGTGATTGAGTCACCCAGCGGCATGATCCTCACGAGCGGTGGGGCGGGCTGGACGGCGGCAGCCGGTGCGGCGCCGAGGCCGAGTGCGGTGGCTGCGCCCGCCAGCAGGACGAGGCCGAGTGGAGCGGTGATGCGCTGTGTCACGGGTGAAGGGCCCTCCAGGGAGTGAATGCGATCGGCGGCGTCGGCGGCGGCCGGGCTCGACAACATCGGAAGACGAAGGAACCCGCCACCCGCCCCCTGCGCGACGGCGAGGGCGGACGGCGGGCTTGCCTACCGGGATCAGGCGCCCCTGGCGCCCTTGCCCAACCGTTGCAGGCGAGGACGGAGGCGCTGTTGCCCGGGCCGGCGAGGACGTAGTCGGCGTTGAAGTCGACGAACTGCACCTTGGGGGTGGTCGGTGGTCCGTCCGTTCATGTAGTCGGTACGGCTGTCGCCGTCCCAGTCGGCGAAGCGGACCTTGTCCGGCTCCGCGGTGAGGCCGTTCGCGAACTGGCCCAGCGCCTGCCACGGGGCGACCTTGTCGCGGCCGCGGTTGATCCAAACATTCACGGAGCCATTGGCGTTGATGACAAGGTGTCGGCCTTTCCGTCCTCGTCGAGGTCGGCCCAGCGCACGCGCTCGCTTCCACCTGCCTCGTTCACCGAGCCGGAAGGACGCGGGTCGGCAGGAAGGTTCCGCTGGCCCAGAGGGCGCCGCCCTTCCCTTCGCCGCCGTCCTTCTTGTAGACGACCAAATTGCCGTCGCTCTGGAAGGTGAGGTAGGCGCCGGCGTTGCCGAAGGTGGCGGTGGACCAGTAGGAGTTGCCAGCGCCGTCGCCGCCGCCCTTGCGGTAGGCAACGAGATTCCCGTCGCGCTGCATGGACAGGTAGGAGCCCTCCCCGCCGGCGACGTCGGAGCTCCACACCTGCTTGGCCTGAACCTTGTCCCAGATGTACAGGCGGCCGTCGGAAGCCATGACGAAGATCTTGGTAGGGCTGTCGACCCAGAACCCGGCCGCGGAACGGCCCTCACTGGCGAGAATGTTCGGCCGCAAGGCGCTCTCCGACGACCACAGGACGGCGCCGGTGCCCTCGCCGCCGTCCTTCCGGTTGACGACGAGATCGCCGTCGTTCCGGAAGCGCAGGTAAGCGCCGGTGTTGCCGAACGTGGCGGTCGACCAGAGGTGGCCGCCCTTGCCGTCCCCACCGTCCTTCTTGTACACGACGAAGTTTCCGTCGGCCTGCATGATCGCGTAGGCGCCCGGGTTGCCGTACGTGTTGGACGACCAGAGCGCCGCGCCCTTACCCTCGCCACCGCTCTTGTGGTAGATCACGAGGTTGCCGTCGGCCTGCATGGACAGCTTCAGGTCCTTGCCGACGAGGGTCGTCCCCGACTCGATGGCCTGGCCGGGGTGGACCAGCAGCGGATCGGTGACCGAGGCGATCCACTGTCCGAGGTCGTCGGTGCGCGCGGAGAGGGCACCGGTGCGGGTTTCGGCGAGGTCGGCGCCGAGGCAGCCGCCCTGCCAGGAACGGCTGTTGACTCCGACCAGCTCGCCGGCCGCGTTGAGTAGCGGGCCACCGGTGTCACCCTTGCAGATCGCGTCGGATCCCTTGCCGGTGATCTTCAGGGACGTGGCGTCGGTGGAATCCACCGCGAACGCGCCGGTGTGGAGCTTGCCGGGCACCCACTCGGTCCTCGTCCGGCCGAAACCGGCGGCCGTGACCTCCGCGCCCACCGCGGGGACGGTAGTGGCGGGCCGGACCGGCGCGGCGCCGCGGGCGGGTGCCGCCAGACGGGCCAGGGCCACGTCACGGTCGGTGCGGGGAACGAGTTCGGACACCTCGAGGTGCCGGCCGTCCGCGAGGGTGACGGTCGACTTCAGGGCCGGCTTCCCCGCCGGGACCTGCTGGCCCGGCACGGTGGCGAAGCAGCTGGCGGCCGTGGCGACCCACCACTCGTTGACGAGCGCCGCGGTGCAGGCGCGGCCGCTCGCCTCGCCGCCGACGTTCAGCCTGACGGCGGAGGCGTACTGGCCGGCCGCGGCCTCGGGACCCGAGACGGCCTGGGCCGGCCCGGCGGAGGTGAGGCCGACGGCCAAGGCGATGGAGGCGGCGAGCAGACCGGTCCTCCGAGCGGGGCGCGGACGGGGTTCAGACATGTGGGCTCCTTTGAACCGGTGGGCGGACGTGTCGACAGCGCTGGTCACAGGTACCAGCTCTGCGTGGCGAAGGACGGGTCGGCCGCGTGCTGCCACTGCTGGGCGAGGGCTCCGTTGTCCTTGCTGGAGTTGCTGATCTCCAGGGTCTTGCCGCTGTTGACGTTGCTGATGTTCAGGCCGACGGTGCTGCCGGCCTGCTTGATCGTCCACTGCATGGTGGGGATGTCCTTGCATGTGTACTGCTGCGCACGGGCCCCGTTGTCCTTGCTGGAGTTGACGATCTCCAGGCACTTGCCGCTGTTCACGTTCACGATCTGGTAGACGTCCGCGGCGGCCGTGGGGCGGAACTCCCACTTCGCGCCGGCCTGGCTGCCACAGGTCCACTGCTGGGCGGCGGCGCTGTTGTCCTTGCTGGAGTTGACGATCTCCAGGCACTTGTCGCTGTTCATGTTGCGGATCAGACCGCCCGCGGGCAGCGGCAGGGGAGAGGGCCAGGCGTTCGTACCCAGGGCGATGGCACCCTGTCCGTTGCCCTTGTAGAAGTTGAAGCGCTGCTGGTCACTCCACAGACCGCCGAGGTCGGTCCTGCCGTCGCCGTTGAAGTCACCGGACAACACGACGGGCATGTTGTTCCAGGTGTTGTCCGGCCAGATGGAGGCTCCGGCGTCGAGACCGCCGGCCGTATTGCCGTTGTAGCGGCGCAGGGCCCCGTCGGAGGTGATGGCGACGATGTCGTCGCGGCCGTCGTTGTTCAGATCACCGGCGGTGATCTTCTTGATGCTCAGCCAGGAGTTGTCCGGCCACAGCTTGCGGTGCTGGTTGGTCAGCACCCCGTCCGCGGTGGTGGAGTAGGCGTGCAGCGACCCCTTGGCATCCCCCGTGCCCCAGACGGCGATGAGCCCGTCGCGGTCGGAGCCCGCCGCGCGGTACCGCTCCAGCTGGCGCATGGCGTCCCAGTTGGTGCTCGCGTCCGCCCACATCGACTTGCCGGCGGCCAGACTGCCGTCGGACCGCCCCGCGTACAGGCGCAGGGCTCCGTCGCTCCAGACGGAGGCGATGTCGGTGATCCCGTCGCCGTTGAAGTCACCCCCGATGATCTTCTTGGCCGAACCCCAGCTGCCGTCGGCCCGCCACAGCGGGCGGCCGTACTCGAAGGTGCCGTCGGAGCGGCCCGCGAAGGTGTGCAGGTTACCGTCGCTGGTGACGGCGGCGATGTCCGTGCGGCCGTCCTGGTTGAAGTCGCCCGTACCCATCACCTTGGTGACGTTGGGCACCACCGACGCCAGGCGCACCGCAGGAGTGGTCCCGCGGACCTGGTCCACCCAGGCCGCGACATCGTCGACACGGACGTCGAGCGCCCCCGTACGGATTTCGGCCGCGTCCGTGCCCAGGCAGCCGCCCTGCCAGGAACCCGAGTTGACTGCGGCCAACTCCACGCGGCCGTCCTTCGCGCGCATGGCCGGACCGCCGGTGTCACCCTTGCAGACCACCGCGTCGCCCGATGCGTTCAGCCCGAGTACGCCGCCGTCCACAGAGGCCACCGTGAAGACGCCGGTGTGCGCCTTGGCCGGCACCCATTCCGTCTTCGTCCGCCCGAACCCCAGTGAGGTGAGTTGCTCACCGACCACCGGGGCGGTGGTGGCGACCTTCACCGGCTCCAGTCCGACGACCCGCCAGGCGAGCTTCACCATCACCAGGTCACGCTCCGCGTGCGGAACGAGCTCCACGGCCTCGACCACGGTGCCCGTGGAATGAGTGAGGTCGGTGCGCCCCACGGTGACGGTCGTCTTCAGGGCCGGCTTGCCGGCCGGCACCTGCGCGGAGCCGTTACGGAAACAGGAAGCGGCGGTGAGAACCCACCCGGCGTCGACCAGCGAGCCGGAACAGGCCGCCTTGTCACCGACGTTGAGCTTTGCCGCGAAGGCGTAGCCGGTGCTCGGAGCGTCGCTGCCGTTGAGTGCCGCGGCGGGGACCGCGGTGAGCAGCCCGCCTCCCGCAGCGGCGGAGAGCAGGGCGACAGCCCACGTGGTGCGTGAACCCTTTACGGGCATGTTGATCCTTACGGTGTCGGGTCGCGCTGAGAACCGTCCGCGCCGGAAAGGCGGTCACGGCGCGGACAGGTCGGCGGTGTGGGGTGTCAGCGGGTGGTGGTGGCGGTGAGGTCGGTCGGCGAGGTGGGAGTGCCGGGAACCTGGCGCCAGGCGGTCCAGTTGCCCAGCGTGGTGTCGAGGGTCGTGCCCTGGACCTTGCCGCCCGCGCCGATGGCGTAGACGTGGGTGTTGCCGGCGGCGGACGCACTGGAGAGGCGGGTCAGCCCGGTGCCGCCGATCTTGGTCCAGGACGGCTTGAAGGCGCCGGCGAGGTAGTCGCCCGCCTGGCCGTAGAGGGCGCCGTCGGAGCCGATGACCTGGATCTGGACGGTGGCTCCGACACGGGAGACCGTGATGTCCTTGGCGCCGGTGATCCCGCCCGGGATGTCGCCCCAGTTGTTCCAGGTGCCGCTGCGGATGTCGAGGTCGCGGCCGTAGACCTTGCCGCCCGCGATGCCGTAGAGACGGACGTAGGGGCCGGCCTTCACAGAGGTGAGGCCGGTCAGCCCGGTGAATCCGGGAACGGCGGCCCAGCGGTCGTTCCAGCGGCCGGCGTTGTAATCACCGACCTGCGTGTGGAGGTCGCCGTTGGATCCCACGATCTGCACGTACAGAACGTTGTCGATCATGCTGACAGCAAGGTCCTTGACGCCCGCGGCGCCGCCCGGCACCTCGGTCCAGGCACCCCAGACGTTGGTGGACGGGTTGTACTCACGGTCGTAGACCCGGCCGCCGGCGACACCGACGTAGCGGATCGTACTACCCGTGTCCACACTGGTCAGGTTGGTCACCGGGAGGCCGCCGACGGTGTTCCACCGGGCCCCGAAGGCGCCGGTGGCCAGGGTGCCGGTCTGCAGGGACAGTGCGTTGTCCACGGTCGCGGCCAGCGTCACCTTGGAGGGGGCTGCCAGGATCGCGGCCGACACGTCGGTGGCGCCGGAGATGCTGCCCCGGAGCTCCTGGAACGCGCTCCAAGAGCCGGTACCGGTGTCGAGCCGGACGTTGTTGACCTTGCCCGCGGCGTCGGTCGCGTACAGTTCGACGGCGTTGCCCGAGGGGGCGCTCGTGACATTCGTCAGGCCACTTCCGCCGACCCTGCTCCATGCGTCGTTCCAGCGGCCGGCGTCGTAGTTGCCGAACTGGGTCCACAGGGCGCCGTCACCGCCGACGATCTGGACCTGGACGTTGTTGCCGATCATGCTGGAGGCGATGTCCTTGACGCCGGCCGCGCCACCGGGGATCTCTCCCCAGGGCGACCAACTGCCATTGCGGGTGTCGAAGTCGCGGCCGTAGACGTGCCCGTCGGCGACGGCCTGCACGCGCACGAGGGGACCAGCGGGCGCGCTGGTGACGCGGGTCAGCCCGGACGCGCCGACCGAGGTCCACGCGTCGTTCCAGCGGCCGGCCCTGTAGTCGGCCACCTGCGAGTACAGGTTGCCGTCGGCGCCGGCGATCTGCACGTGGACCTTGGAGCCGACCCGGGAGGCGGCGATGTCCTTGGCGCCGGCGGCGCCACCGGGGATCTCGCCCCAGCCGGACCACCTGCCGTTCGCGGCCAGGTCGAGGTCCTGGCCGTACACCCGGCCCTCGACGATCGCGTACGCGCGCACGGTGTCGCCGTCGCGGACGGTGACCACCCGCGATACGGCCTTGCCGTCGACCTTGGCCCAGGACTGGCCGTACTCCCCGTAGCCCAGGTCCCCGGACTGCGACCACATCGCACCGCCGCCGCCGGCCAGCAGGGACACCTGGTTGCCGGTGCGCGGCGCGGTGGCCGAAGCGAGCCACGCGCCGATGTCGTCGGTGCGGGCGGCCAGGGCGCCGGTACGGGTCTCAGCGGAGTCGGTGCCGAGGCAGCCACCCTGCCAGGAGCGGCCGTTGATGCCCACAAGCTCGCCGTTGCCGTTCAGCAGGGGGCCTCCCGTGTCCCCCTTGCAGAGGGAGTCGGTTCCCTTGCCGGTGATCGAGAGGGTGGCCGCGGCGGAGGAGTTCGTGGTGAACGCTCCGTTGTGCACCTTGCCGGGTACCCAGTCCGTCCTGGTCCGCCCGAAGCCGGCCGCGACCAAGCCGACGCCGGCCGCCGGGGCGGCGGTGGCGAGCTTGACCGGAGCGACGTCGGTGACCGGGGCGGCCAGGCGGCCCAGGACCAGGTCTCGATCGGTAGCGCTCGCGGAGACTTCCACGATGTCGCGGCTCTGCTGGGCGAACGTGGCGCTGGTCCTCAGCGCGGGCTTCCCGGCCGGGACCGAGGTGCCGGGTGTGGTGGCCAGGCAGCTGGCAGCCGTCAGAACCCATCGGGGATCGACCAGGACCGCAGTGCAGCCACGGGGGTTCATCTCATTGCCGATGGTGAGGGCTGCGGTGAAGGCGTACCGGCCGGCCGGTGCTTCGGGACCCGTGACGGCCTGGGCGGGGACGGCCGAAGCGAGGCCCGCCGCGACGGCGGTGGCGGTGGTGACGAGCAGACCAGTCGCACGCGCGGGGAGGGGACGAGATTCAGGCATGGTCTTCTTTCGGAGCACGGAAAGGGGCGGATCCCCGGCGGCGATTACTTGGAAGTCCTGATCTCCAGAAGCATGAAATCACGGCCCTGGTCGTCCGCGGTCTCACCGACAGCCGTCCACGCGTTCTTGTCGACGGTGAAGGACTTCTGCTCGGTGCCGGTAGACATCTCCACCTGCGCCGCATAATTGTTGCCCTTCACTCCGAAGACGGACGGAATTTCGAGGCTGAGGTAGCCCTTATCCCCGGTAACACGGAAGCAGATCTTCTCGTTCTTGTGGGAGAAGACCTCCATCAGCTCGGGCGCTCCCGTGCACTCCGCAAGGAGGATGTGGCCGTCTCCGCTCTTGAGCTTGATCTTCTGTTCCGCGAGGATCTTGTCGGCGTTCGGATAGGAGAAGTCCTCGATGGCGTAGCCCGGGCCTTCATCGGCGATCGCCTTCGTAGCGATGGAGTCCCCGGTGGAGCCGCCGGTCACACCGCCAGCGATGGCTGCCCAGGTCAGGGCACCTGCGGCCACAGCTGCACCGGCGATACGCAGGATTGCGGTACGTGCCATCATTTTCATCCTTAGTGTCGATTCAAAGTGTTCGCGAGCATGCCTGAGTGCGCAGCGAAGGAGAAGGATCGTTCGGTTTCTCATGCCCCCGGTCACGGCTTCCCGATGTCATCGGAATAGAAATGCGGCGGCGTTGCGCACTTGCTGGCGATCTTTCGAATGAAACCAAGCCACGTGTCATCCAACCAAGAGAATAAATAGTTGCGTAACCGGACATATCCACTGTTGATCACGTGACTTGTGTCACGTAGTGGAATGGTTGCGACGGTTTTGCGAAAAATTGGCGGTGGGATTCGGCCATCTTTAGGTCATGGTGCCCGTTGGGTTCCACCCAGGTGGGTTCCGGGCGTCTGCGCTGCATAAGGTCGAGTCATCGCCGTCCCGGTGAGATTTCCGGGCATGATTTGACCTCGACATCGAGGAATCGCAATCAGAGAGGTTCTTCTGTGCAGGAAACGTTTTGGAGTCGGCGTCGCTTCACCACCGCCCTCGCCGCGAGTGCAGCCGCCGTATCGACACCCCTGCTGTTCACCACACCGGTGCGGGCAGCCACCCGCGCCACCTCCGTCACCGGCGCCCCCGCCGGTGACGCGCTGGCGCTTCCGGACACGGACCGGGCCAAGGCCGTCAAGGCGTGGATCCTGGGCGGACGTTCGGCCAAGGAAGCGGCCGCCTACGCACTCGCCGGAACCGACGGGGAGATCACGACCTTCCTCACCGAGCAGCTGCCCAAGGCCACGCGGATCGACAACCGCGTCGCCACGTTCACCTACCTGGGATACGGGGGCAAGAGCGTCCGGAGGGACGCGAGCGCCGCCCTGGGCGGTGGTGACGAGGCGATATCCACGTTCGTCAAGGACGGCTTCCGCTCATCGGTCACCGAGGACATGCGTGTCACCGCCCTCTCCGTCATGGCCAATGGCGGAAAGAGCGTCAAGCGGGACGGCAACGCCGCGCTGACCGCCGGTACGGACCAGGCACTGGAGCAGTTCCTGCTCAACGGCCAGTACAACGCCAGGCTCGAGGACATGCGGGTGGAGATCCTCCGCAGCCTCGCCGCGGCCGGCCCGGAGCTCAAGAAGTACGCGAACCGCGCCCTGAGCGGCACCGCGGACGACGTGCAGTGGTACCTCGACACCGGCCAGCACATCGCGCGGGCACGCGACCAGGAGGCCGCCACCATTGCGCAGTTGGTCGCCGTCGTCGAGCGGGAAAGTGCCCGGGCCCGCGAGCAGACCGACCTAGCCGTCGAAGCCTCCGAGCGGGCGACGACGGCCGCGAGCAGGGCCAAGGAGAAGGCCGAGACGGCTGCGGCCGAAGCCGAGAAGGCACGGGACGACGTCCGCAGGTCCGCCGAGGCGGCCCGCCAGGCCGCCAGCGCCGCGAGCGGCGCCGCCTCCGCCGCCCGCACGGCCATCCGCGCCTCCTCCGCCGCGGTCCAGGCGTCGCAGCGGGCGTCCTGGGCGGCCACGGCAGCCTCCCAAGCTGCCGCCGCCGCAGGATCGGCCGCCACCCGCGCCTACAACGCCGCGATCGCCGCGTCGAAAGACGCGTCGAAGACCAACGAGGCGAAAAACGCCGCCGTCGCCGCCCGCGACGCCGCCGCGAAGGCGTACTCCGCCGCCAAGGCCGCCGACGACGCCGCCGTCGCCTCCGAGCAGTCCGCGAACGCCGGTCTCGCCGCCGCCGACGCGGCCCGTGACGCCGCAGCCGCGGCCAAGGCCTCCGCCCAGGCAGCAGCATCCTCCGGCGTCGCCCAGGGCGAGGCGGCCGAGGCCAAGCGCCAGGCCGACATCGCCTCCAGCGCCGCCAACCAGGCCACCAACGCCGCCTCGACGGCCCAGGCACTCGCCTCGACCGCCGCCACAGCCGCACGCAAGGCGAACGTCGCGGCCAAGTCCGCCGCCGGACACGCGGAGAAGGCCGCCGACGCCGCCGAGGAGGCCGTCAAGTACGCCGGCCAGGCCATCGACTTCGCCAACAAGTCGACCGCGCACGCCAACGAGGCGGTCAAGGCGGCCAACCTCGCGACGCAGGCCGTCGCCGACGCGCTGGCCGTGGAGAAGAATGCCCGGGCCGCCGAGGCCGCCGCGTTGGCGGCCGACAAGCTGGAAGGCATGAAGGAAGCCGCGCAACTCGCCTTCCTGGACAAGAGCGAACGCGCCGCCGCGCTGAACAAGCGCACCCAGGCCCAGCAGACCGCCCAGGCCACCAAGGACCTCATCGCCAAGGCGGAGCAGGCCCTCGGCAACGACGAGCTCACCGCCGCCGCCACCATCGGCCGCCAGGCAGCCGTCGCGCTGCTGGACTCCAAGGGCACCTGGACCCGTCAGGCAGCCCGCTTCGCGCTCGCCGGGTCCGACTACGACGTCCATTCCTGGATCGACATCGACCGGCAGATCGCCGAGTCCCAGGACAACCGCGAGACCATCCTCTTCATCGCCCAGGTCTCCGAACCGGCCGTCGCGAGGGCCGCGGTCCAGGCGCTGGCCGGCGGCACCCCTGCGGAAGGGGACTTCAACACCTCCGGTGTCATCAGGTCGCGTGCCGACGACAACCGGGTCAACATCCTGAAGATCCTGCACGAGAAGCCCGGCAAGACCGTCACCAAGGCGGCCAACGACGCACTCAACGCCAACACCCCGGAAGCCCTTCAGAAGTTCTTCGACGAGGACCTCCCCAAAGCCGTCGCGGAGGACGACGCCGTCGCCACCATGAAGGTCATCGCGAGTGGTGACGCGTACTCCAAGGCCTATGCCCAGGTGGCCATGGAGGGTCCCGCGTGGATGCGCCGGAACTTCATTGAATCCGTCCTGCACCGGGCAGCCCAGCTGGACTACGACTCCCTCAGCCACGCCGCCGCCATGCAGGCGACCATCGCGGCAGCCGCCAAGATCGCCCAGGAGGCGCAGCGGGACGCGGCCCTCGCCTCCCAGGTGGCGGCCGTGGCCCGGGACGCCGGCCAGAAGGCGCAGGAATGGGCCCAGATAGCGCTGGACTCGGCGAAGCAGGCCGACGACTACGCGACGAAGGCCCGCCAGCACGCGGACGCGGCGGACAAGTCCGCAGCCGACGCCCAGGCCTCGGCAAACAAGGCCAAGGACGCGGCCGCCACCGCCCAGAGCGCCTCCCGCGCCGCGAACTACTCGGCCAACCGCGCCATCGACGCGGCCCGCAGCGCTCAGGCCTCCGCCTACAGCGCCCAGGCCTCGGCCGCCAACGCCCACCAGGCCGAGCTCGCCGCCGGCCGGGACGCCAAGACCGCTGCCACGGCCGCCGCCGACGCACGCCAGATCGCCGCGGACAAGCGGACGGCCGAAGTGCGGGAAGCGGCGCGTGTGGCCGCCGAGCAGGCCCAGAAGGACCGGGATGCCAACCGCAACCCGTCCAACACGACGAACAACGACCAGGTCAACCCCAAGGGGAGCCAGCCCGGCAAGGACGAGTGGTGGAACGACGCCAAGTGGTGGGCTGACAGCGCCGACAAGGTGAGCACCGCCGCGGGGCTCTTGGCGGCGGGCTTCGCCGTGTCGTGCGTGTTCTTCCCCGCGGCGCCCGTCCTGGGCAGCATCGCGGCCGTTTGCCTCGGCGTCTCCGTCCTCGCCGCCGGAGTCAGTGCCATCGCCAGCGGCATCGAATACGGGTTCACCAGCGGCGAATTCGTCTCCTCCGCCGGCCGCGCGGCCCTGGGACTCGTCACCCGCGGCGGAGGGCGCGCGGCAGCCGCCGTGGCCAAGCCGGTCGTCAAGACCGTGGAGAAGGTCGCCGGGACCGCGTCCAAGGTGCTCTACGACCTCGTCCACTGACAGCTGATCCACCAGGACCGCCCCCGCTCATGCCGGGGCCACGCCCCCGGCCATTGGGCCGCGGGGGGCCGACCTGCGGTGAAACGTTTCTGCTGGTCGGCCGCAGATCCCTGGGCGGCCGCAGCACGTCCATTCACCGCCCCGGGCGACAGAACCCATTTCGGCTCGACTGACCAAGGAGTCGGCCGGATGTCGCTCGGGGCGCCCTCCCACCGAGAGAAGACATGCATTCACCACGCTGGAGACGAATACTTCCCGGTCTCCTCCTCGTATTGAGCCTCACCGCGACCGGCACCGCCGCCGCCGAGGTCCCCGCCCCGGGCGCCGGCAGCAAGGCGGGCAGCGCCGACCCGGCCACCCCGGCGGGCGCTCCCACCCCCGGCAAGCTCCAGCCCGCCATGCTGACTCCCGGGGAGAAATGCGAGCCCACGCCCGCCGGCTCCCGGGAGCGCAAGGCCGGAGCCGTGGAGGGCTGTGTCACCACCATCGCCGCCCCAGCGCCCCAGGTCTGGCGGAAGTTCCTCGCCGCCGCACCCTCGGCGGCACCCACCGCCGCCGCCGACACGGGCAGCTGCGCGATCGCACCCGCCCGGACCTGGTACCACAACCGCTTCGCCTACTGCGTTCACGGTCTCACCGTGTTGTACACGCTCAAGGACACCAACGGCTCGGAGGTCGGCACCGGAACGCTGGACGTTTCAAGCAGCGCGTCCCTGCCCGCCAAGGGCACGACGTGGAGTGAGCTGGTCAGGGTGACCATGACCCGTGCGACCGGGACCGTCAAGTCCCTGAACGTGCGGTTCAAGCCCGCTTGCTCGGCCGGGTGCAAGGTCACCAAGTCCCCCCGGTGGACCGGCAAGACGATCATCCCGGACCAGATCCTCTCCGGCGACGTGTTCTACGAATCCACCCCGGCTCCCGGGACGCAGGTCGACTTCACGACGTCGTACGAGTTGTACGTGTCCTCTCCCGGCGCACAGATCGTCGACCCGAGCGCCTCTTGGAGCAACCCGGAGAAGGTCCGCTGCGACGACGCCGTCCGGGACACGGCTGCCACCGGCACGCCCGACCCCGGCTGTGTCGTGCCCGGATTCATGCCGGTCGTCAAGATCAGCGACCAGCCGGCCCCGTCGGGCGCGGGTGCAGCGGCGGCCGGCTACCTGTGGGCCCAGAGCAACCTCGCCGGCTGGGGGCGCGACAAGCCGCTGACCCGGGCGAAGGGGGACGTAGCCGGCCGGACGGCCCGGACCTGCGGAACCTTCCTGGTCCGCACGGACCTCGTCGCTGATGACAGCTGCGGAGAGTTCCCCTTCTCGGTCACCCGGGAAGGGGGTGTCGACGGCGCCCAGTGCGCCGAGATCCTTCCCCGCAGCAGTACCGGCGGCGGATGGGTCACCGATATCGTGGATGGTGGGCCAGGCAGCCCCTGCGCGCGCGCCCACGTTCCGCTCGCGGACAAGCAGGCCGGTGAGGCCCGGCTCGCCGAAGGCTTCGAAAGCCAGCGAGTCGTGGATGGCGACCAGTTCAAGGTAGAGATCTCCGGATCGACCGCCGAGCCACAGGCCGTCTGCCTCCAGAAGATGCCTACCGGGTCGTTCACCAGCGGCAAGGGCTGGATCAAGAACACCACCAATCCGGTTCCGCATGTCAACAAGACCACCCCCATTCCGGGCCCGGCCGGCGAACGGGCGGCAGCGGCACAGGCCTGCGTGGGCATCAAGCCCCCGAAGGGCACCGAGGCCGAGGGGGACATCACCGGTTGGCAGGACGCAAACCTGTTCCGCGACGCCCACTCGCCCGGGACCGGGCTCGCCCGGTGCCATCTGATACCCAACATCCTCGGCGGCCTGGGCGGAAAGGACGACGGTGCGAACCTCGTCCCCTGCTGGCAGGTGGGGATGAACACCGGAACGCCCAGCATGCGGAGTTACGAGGCCGTGGCTCAAAAGGCGGTGAGGGAGTTCAAGGATGGCGGCATCCTCGGGCCGAACGACGCCATCTTCTACCAGGTGACGCCTCACTACGCGAACGCCGACAGCACGATTCCCGACAAGGTCGTGATGAACGCTAGGGTCGAGCGGTCGGACGGAAAGACACAGCCGCTGTTCCCCCAGGTCGAGATCCTCAACACCAAGCGGAACACCGGACAGCTGAACCTCGGAAACTAGTCCCATCCGATCAGTGCCATCGGGAGCCAGAATGAGCCGTACCACCCCGCCGCGGCCGGTCGACGTAACCGCTGCCTTTCCTCAACTGGCCCCGCTGGCCCGTCCGGCGATCCGGCTGCATCCACGCCCCGGGTCTCCCACTCCGCACGACAGCTCGGTCGGCGGGCCACTGCTGTGGCCCGCCGACGAGCCGTGGCCGCACTGCGCGCAGCCGCACGGGTGGCCGGAAGAGGACCTGAACGCCATGCTGCCCGTGGCCCAACTGTACGTGTGGGACGTGCCCCTGCTGCGACCGCCCGGGCGGGCCGATGTGCTCCAGGTGCTCTGGTGCCCCTTCGAGCATGAACCGGACTACAAGCCTCCAACCGTGCTGTTCTGGCGATCCACAGCCGAGGTCACCGACGTCCTCGCCGAACCGCCGGAGCCGATCGAGGAGGAATACGACGGCTACAGGCCGCAACCGTGCGTGCTCGCGCCGGAGCGGGTCACCGAGTATCCGCACCACATGGACTTGAGCAAGGAGCTGCGGCAGCAGCTCGAAGACTGGGACAATTGGCGCGCTGCCGGAGTCGCCGTGGACGGCTCTTGGGGCCGCCATCCTGATGCCTTCTACGGGAGCGAGTTGTCCGTCGCCCCGGGCTGGAAGGTCGGCGGATGGCCCCGTTGGGGCCTCACCGATCCCGTGGCCCGCTCCTGCACCGCCTGCGGCGCCACGACGGTGCCGCTGCTGACCATCGCGTCGAGCGAATGGGACAGGAGCAACACGGGCTGGGTACCGTACGAGGACCGGGACGTGACCTCCCTCGATGACGCCGACGCGGCGAACCCGCCCAAGGTCGAGGTCTCCAGGAGTAACCGCCTGCAGCTCTACGTCTGCCCGGAGTCCCCGGACCATCCGTACACCGACCTCATCCAGTGAGCCGTTTCGGCTGTTGCCGCCGATGTCCCACCTCTGGTGACGGGGCGTCCCTTACGCTGCGGCGATGGAACGCTTGACCGACGTGCCCGAGAACGACGAGAGCATCGATGTCGCAACGTCGGAACGCGCATTCGATGCGAGAGGGCGCGGTCACTGCCATGGGGCGAGCGAGTGCGGTGACCGTCGGTCGATGTCCACCTCCGAAGCCATCCTCGGCACCGCGCCGGGCGCCGAGCCCTGCGACGCGAGCGCGCTCTGCCCGGGCTGATCCCCGCCGACAGGGCATCCGCAGCAATGCAGAGCCTCGCGGAACAGGACTGGTCGACCTCCCTCCAGCGCACCCGCAGCCAGGTCCGGCCGTCCTGCATGCCAAGATCTTGGCCTCCGAGCGCCGCATCGCCCTCCCCACCGAGTGCATCAGCTCCCTCAAGATCTACAAGGAACAGCAGCGGGAAGAACGGCAGGAAGCCGGACCGGACGGGCCGACAACGGGCTCGTCCTCACCACCGGGGCCGGCCGCTCATGATGGGATGACCACATGATCGCCACAGTGCTCTGGGAACGCGAACTGCACCAGCGGGGCCGTGCTTCCGGATTCGTCGTGGGGCCGGACTGTGTTGTTCTCCACGAGCGACACACCCGGCTGGTCTGCTTGGAGCGCGCCGACGGCACGGTGCGCTGGGACATCCCGCTCGGTACTTGGCCACGCAGCATTGTCCTCACGGATGACCGTGTGCTGGTGCTGCCGCAGACACCGAACCTGCTGTCCTGTCTCGATCTGCGGACGGGTGCGTCGCTGTGGAGCGCCCCGACACCGGGGTTTACGGGAAACCTTACGGTTCACTCGCACACCGTTGTCATGGGCGGTTGGCGCGGCTACACACCGATGAGTGGCTTGGACCTCGCCGACGGGAACGTCCGCTGGACAACGCCGTCGCCGGTGACGTCGGTACCCACCCTCCCCTGGGCGGGCGGGGTGCTGACCGGCAGCGGGTACGAGGCGACTCTTCTCGATCCGGCCGATGGGAGTGACCTGGCGCGGTGGCGTCTGCCGGACCCGCTCGCTGAATCCGACACGACGACGTTCGTGTCGGTGGATGCGGAACGGGTGCTGGCTGTCTGCGCTGCCTCGTCGCTGGTGGCCTTCGGGATGGGTACGGACGAGCCCACCCGGCTCGGACCCTACGATCCGTTCGGGCCGGTCGGATACGTCCACGGGTCGCTCTGGATGCTCAGGGCCGGTAAGGGTTTCCTCGCGGTGGATCCCACCGACGGAACCCCCTCATGGTCGGTCGCGACAGATCTCCGGATGGTGGCGGCCGCGCTGCCGTACGGCGATGACTTCTGGTCGGGGACGTCAATGGCGGCATCCGGAGGTTGGGGCCGGACGGCCGGATCGTGGAGGGGTGTTCCCTGGCTCGACGCCTGGACGTCCTGGCCGCCGCCGACGACGGCGGGCTGTTCTTCGCGGCGAAGGGCACCTTCGGCGCATTCGCCCTGACGAACCGGGAGCCAGAATCCTGCAGTCGCCCGATCACCCCCAGATCGGCACAGGTCATTCCAGGGGTCGCGCCGCCGGCAGCCACTCGGCCTCGCCGTCTCGCAGGATTCCCCTGAACGTCAGCGCCTCACGGCCTATGCCCAGCGCGGCAAGCAGGATGTCGATCGCGGCTTCGTCGTCTTCCGTGTCCTTGATGACGGACACGATGGTGTCCGTCAGGCTGCTGTCATTCAGGCGGTGGAGGGCAAAGTGCACGCCCTGTATCTGGATCACCGCGACATCGACGGAGCTGATTTCCTCCCAGCCACGTTCCGTCGTGAGTTTCAGCCGACCCGCCACCGCTTCCAATGATGGTGCAAGGCCTGCCACTTCTCGAAACAGGCCCGCGATGTACCACCACATGCTCGTCTGCCACGCGGGATTCGGGTTCGCCCACGCCGAAACAGGTGCATCCAGCCAGTCGGCCTCCGGGCCAGGCACATTGAAGTTCAAGATTTTCCACCCCCGCTTTCGACCGCGCACCCTACTCGGTTCGCATAAGGGCCGTCCCGTAAAACGATCTCCGTCTCAGCGGCGTCGGGGGTAGTCAGGGTGTTCGCCGTAAGGGGACGCGAGGTCGAGCAGGTCGTCGCAGGGCCAGGTCTCGCCGTCGTACTGGCAGTCGTCGCGGTTCTCCCACGGCAGTTCGGGATCGCCCGTGGCAGGACTGGGTGCATGGCGGGCGAGCACGCGTCGCTTGGCCTTGACCTCCCGGAGAACGCGAGCCGGGTCGTGCAACGCGACGTGCAGGGCGATCGTGGGATGGAAGCCGGGAAGTTCTCCTTGGCAGAAGTCGACCGTGTGCCCGTGAGCGGCCCACTCCCCACAGCAGTTGTCACCGTCGCAACGTCGAGCCAGATCGGCCTCCTCATCCAGCCGTGCGTGCAGGAACGTCACAAGTTCTTGGCTCATGAGGTCATCCTGGACCCTGCGCCAGGCCCGGTCGCCTCAATTCCTTACGGTGGGCAGGACCCGGCCGGGGAACGTACTGCTCCGGTCACCAGCCGACCGCTGTGCCTGGTGACGTAGTCGCCGCCCTGAAGTGGTGAGGCCCCGTTAGCCGGTAGGTCCGGAAACTCATCACCCGCAGAACGGCACCGGGCCGGCCACAACGCGAAACATCACCGGAGCGCCTTCTCCCCTCTGGTTCCCCGGTGCGGCGGGCACGATCCCCGGACACGGGACAGCGGACGCGCGGCGCGCGAGGCGCACGGCCGTCCACTCGGCATCGGCCTTTCGATGCCTGATCATGGCGTCGATCGTGACGGACGGGGCCGACTGCTCGCACCGGGATTTCGTCGCACCCGGTTCAATCACACCGGGATGTCCTCCTCGCGCAAAGAACGGAGACAGAAGCTCGACCTCCTGACGGACGTTGCCATCGTCGACAGCGGCGTCTCGCGCCGGCGTGCCGTGGAGGTGCTCGGCTCCTCCGACCACCTCATCGGCCGGTTCGCACCTGACGTCCTGTCCGTTTCGCTCGGCACCAACGACGCGCGCGCCGGCCCGGCCGGACTGCCGGGGTTCCAGGACGTCACGCGGCGGATCATCGACCGTACGGGCGCGGACACCTGGATCGTTCAGCACGCCCCGGTTCTGGTCAGCATCGCCGGCCGGGAGGCCCGCGCCACGCTCCCGGCGTACGCCGAGGCCGTACGGGAGATCGCGAAGGAACCCGGGGCGCTGCCGGCGGACCACGAGGCGTACGGGAACGAGCACTTCGACGGGGCCGACCGATCACGTGGCTCGACGACCCCGGCCCTCCCCCAACGCCGCCGACCACCTCCGGACGGCCGGGCACACGCTCCGGGTGCTGTGCCTGAGCACCCGAGGCCGCGGGCCGGAGCCGTCTCCGGGTGCCGCGTTCCTCGGGTGCCGCGGTCTTCGGGTGCCGCGGTCTTCGGTAGCGTCAGCCGCCGGCCGGGGCTTCGACCGGGGCGAAGGTCAGGGGGTGCGATACCGCGTGCGGGCCTCGGACGCGGGTGCCGAAGACGACCACCTCGCAGCCCGGCGCGACCCGGCAGTCGATCGTGCGCCCGACGTTGGTGGTGAACGTCGTCGACACCTCGATCGTCTCGTCCAGCCGCCCCTGGTCGGTGGTGGCCGGCGGGCGGCCCCGGGTGCGGCAGTCCGAGTATTCCGTGGAGCCCGCGAGGCACTCCATGACCACCGAGTGGTATTGCGGCTCGTACCCGCGCCCGGTGACCCGTACCGACTGGCCGTCCACCAACCCCCGGGACGGGTCGACGCGGACGGTGGGGGCGGCCTCCAGTTCACCGCGCGGCCGGAAGCCCAGCGGGACGGTGGTGAGGACTGCGCCGGTGGTGTCCGTCAGAGCCAGCCGGCACGGGTTCGCGGCGGTGGCGGTACGACAGTCGAAGGTGCCGGCGCCCGTGGCGACCTGGGCGTAGAGCTTCTTCGGCGACGGCCGCAGGGTACCGTCCGGCAGGACGCGGAACTGTCGCGCGGTGTCCTCGTCGCAGGCCCCCACCACCGTGTCCGGCGCGCACATCTCGACCCACACGTACGCCTTGGGCGGGCCGCCCTTGACCGTGAATTCGACGATGTCCCCGTCGAGCAGTCCGTTCGTCCGCTTCACCACCAACTGCGGCGCCTCGGGAACGGCTTCCGCCACCCCGCTCACGGCCGTCCCGGCCCCGGCCAGGGCCATCACCAGCCCGGCCCTTCCGAGTAACCTCCACAGCCCCATCGCTGCCCCCTCTTCCGACACACCTGTCAGGTCGAAGGGATCCTCCTGTCCCCCGGACCCGTCCGCAAGGACGCGATCCGGCCGCCGCGCGCGCCGGGAATCACCCGGTGGTTCGGTGCAGCCGTGGCCAGGGGAAGGGCTGAACCGCGGAGTCAGCCCTTGTATTTGGCGCCGTCGAATCGGCCTGCGCTTCATCGCACTCCTCGACGGCGTCCACCAACTCGTCAGGGCTCCGATCGTGCTGGTCCGGGACGTGCTGGTCCGGGACCGCCTGAACAGCACGTCTCCCGCAGGATGCGCGACCTGGTGGCAGAGCGGGAGTGATTGACCGTGTTCCTGCTGCCCTCCCACTCACCGGACCTGAACCCCGTCGAGTGGGTAGGGGCCCACGTCAAACGCAGCCTCGCCAACCTCGGCGTCATGGCCCTCGACCGACTCGAAACCCCGTCCGCAACCGCCTCGGACGGCTTCAATACCGGCCCCACACCCCCTTGACGGCTTCATACAGTAGCCGGCACCGGCCTCACCCTCGATGCAACAGCCTCACCCCGAAAAGCCGAAGTCCGTAGGCGCCGCCCGAGCCCTGACCCGCAGACGGCACAAGCCGAAGGCCCACGTCCGGCGCGACACCGACAGCCGGAGCGCCGGTGCCGGGAGCCCGCCGAGAACCTCACGCCGTATAGGCGTACGCCGAGCTGCGCGGACCCCTGGCCGCCCCACAACACGCGACCACGCAGGACCGCCTCGGATACCGTGTTCCCCTACGGGGCGCCACAACGGATGTGACGCCCCCCACCGGAGGTAGTCAGCGTATGAGTTCAAAGCGCAGTAAGAATCCAGCCCTGCCCGTACTTGACGACGCGTTCCGACTCGCGTCGGTCAAGGACGCCGAAGAGTCCACGCGTGACTTGACCGCGCGGCTGGCCACCACCGAACTGCGCCGCGCTTCCCACCCGGGCCGACTCACCTGGGAGCCCACCGATCAGGCCGAGCCCGTACCGGTCCCGCCGACTGTGGTCGACGGTGACGGAGACCTGTGGCTGCGGGACCGGGGCACCGGCACCTGGACCATGCCCGAGTTCAACCCGAAGGAGTTCCCGGCCCGCTGTGGCGAGGTTCTGACGTGGAGCCAGCTTGCCGGCGAGTTCGGCCCGCTGACCGCGCTGGCCGACGACCGTCGCATCGGCGGCGGCCGGCGCTGACCGCGCAGCCTTCCGGGATGACCGCGCCCCTGAAGTACCCGTTACGGGTGGCCCGGGAGCTGCATATCACCGCCGAACTCGACGATCGCGATGAGCGAATGAGGGTGGTTGTGGCGGGCAATGCCCGCACCTCACCGGGGGCTGCGGATGATCGCCGGGGCGAGGCCAACGAACAAGGCCTGACTCCATCCTGACCGCACCCAGGGTGAGCCACCGTCAGCGTTCGTCCGAGGGCGGACGCCAAATCGCAGGCTCATATCCCCTTCGACACGCAATCGGCTGCGGATACTCCGTTACCGGACTGCCGGACGAGGTGCCGGCGCGGTTCCCGCTACCCGTTCGTCCGCTCGGTCGGTTGTGGTGTGGGGTTGAGGTGTCCGGTGTTGCCGGTGGCGTCCCGAGCCCTGTCCCCGGGTAGGACTTCACGGCACGGACCGGAGGAAGCCTCTCGAAACGCCGAGTGCGGCGGCCGCCGGCACCTCGCGCCGCCGTACGGGATCTTCGTCGACGCATGCGACCTCGAAGCCGGCCACTCTACGGACCTCAAATCCACCTACTTCCCGGAGTGGCCGGACAAGGGAGGTTTCGAAGGGCAGTCCGGAACGCCGTCCCGCTCGACGGTCATGCCCATGTCTGCCTCCTTTTCCTCCCTTCCCGTGCTTCGAGGCCAGGGCGGGGCCGTCCTGACTGCCGAGGACTTCGGATTGGTCCTCGACCTCCCGCGCGAGCATGGTCACCCTCACGCCGACGGGCTGGGCCGGATGCGCGCAGAGGGCCGCTCGATCTGATCGAACTACGGGCGAAGGGGGCGCGGTCAGCCGTCCACACCCCGCGAACCTCATGAGGTGCTGTCCAGCGCCTGATGGCATGATCGATGCGTGATCAGTGAACGCGGCCGCTCCAGTGCGAAGCGGTATGTCCTGTTCGATGTCGATGGCACGTTGATGGATGCCGTGGACAATCAGCGCCTGGTCTGGCGTACGTGGGCAGAGCGGTACGGACTCGACCCTGACGAGGTCCACCGAGTGGCGCTGCGGACACGGCCGACGGAGACGTTCGCGCAGGTTGCCCCGGATCGGGACCCGCGCGAGTGCTTGGCCGCACTGCACGAGTTGGAGGACGAAGATGTCCGGACCGGCACATACGCTGCTTTCGACGGTGCCTCGGAACTGCTGAACGCCTTGGAGCCCGGGTGCTGGGCGTTTGTGACCTCGAACTACGAGCACCGGGTACGTGGACGGTTCGCACGGACGGGCTTGCCGGTGCCGAAGGTCGTCGTGGATGCGGCCGCCGTCGCGGACGGCAAGCCGTCGCCCGTGCCGTACCTGCAGGCAGCCGCGCAACTCGGTGCCGAACCGGAGAACTGTCTGGTCATCGAGGACGCCCTCTCGGGGGTGCAGTCCGGGCTGCGCGCCGGGATGACGGTGTGGGGCGTCAACACCCCCGCGGCGGTCGATGGCGTGCATCTTCACTTCAGCAGTCTGCGGGAGGCGGCCCCGAAGATCCTTGCCTTCGCGTCCGGGGCCGATCCCGACCGGCTGGAGGCCCCGGCCACAGTGGAATGATCTTCCTGTGGCTGGTGTGATCACGGTGTCGCAGCCGTCGTCGATGTTCCCTCCACCGGGTTGAACCCGCGCTGCGCCGGCAAGTTGATGACCATGGGCGCATGGTTCCGGACGCGCCGCGGCACGGATCGCCCTGGAGCCTGCCGTCGGAAGACCGAGCGCTGCTGGTGGCTGCCGATCGGCGCACGAACTTGACGCTGCGCCAACCCACGACGCCGTTCGGCGTCACCGAGTCCGCCGCCGCCGAAATCGTCGCGCCCGTCATCGCGTGGAACGCCGGCTCATCCCCGGAGACACAAGTACTCCGGCCCGGCCCCCGACAACCGGGACATCAAGATCCAGACATGTGCGACGCGGTCGGAGCCCACCGTCTACGCGTACGTGGTGTGCCCGGCGGCAGTCGGGTTGCTGCGGAGCGGGCCGGACGGGACGGCGTGGGCGAGAAATGGATGGCCGGGGGCGCGCCGGACCCGGCAGGATGCGTCGTATGACGCTGCCGACCCCCGAGCTGCACACCGCCCGTCTGCGGCTGCGGCCGTTCACCGACGCCGACGCGGCGCCGCTGTACGCGCTGCACAGCAGCGCTCACGTGCTGCGTTACTGGGATTCACCGCCGTGGACCGAACCGGCCCGTGCCCAGCGCTTCCTCACGACCTGCCGGACCATCGAGGAGGAGGGCACAGGAGCGCGGGTCGCCGTCGACCGCGCCTGCGACTGGGTGTTCATCGGCTGGTGCGGCCTGACCAGTTGGAACCCGGACTTCCGCAGCGCGTCCCTCGGCTACGTCTTCGACGCCGCCGCATGGGGCCACGGCTATGCCACGGAGACCGCGCACGCCGTCCTGCGGTGGGCGTTCGACACCCTCAACCTGAACCGCGTCCAAGCCGAGACGGACACCCGCAACCTGGCGTCCGCCCGGGTCCTGGAGAAACTCGGCTTCGCCCGCGAAGGCACCCTCCGCGAGGACTGCGTCGTCAACGGCGACGTCTCCGACTCCTGGGTCTTCGGCCTCCTCCGCCGGGAATGGCACCCGACGGCCACACCGACGGCCGACCGCCGGACGGTGTCTGATCGCTCCACCTCGCCGACGACCTGACGATCATGGTCACCACGTACCGAGGACCCGGACGGCTACGCCCTCACTCCCAGGACGGCGAGGGTGTAGCCGCCGAAACGACCTTGGCGGGCTGTTGGCGCGCAACGTACGTCCGTCCCCACCGACTCAGGGTCCGGTATGCCCTCGCCTCCGCCATGGGCCGCGGTTGAACCTGCGATCCACCGGCCGTGCCGGAGGCGGTGATCGGTCCGGACGTGGTCGAGGAATCCGCGGTCGCACTCACCGTGGCCCGGCAGTTCTGAAGCAGGCCCTCGGCCGGCCTGCGGTCTCTTTCAAGTAGTACAGCAGTGCGCCGGTCCACTGAGGGGAGTGTTCCTGGCGCCCCGCGCTCCGCCGTTCAGGTGGATCCGGAAAGGGCCGTATTGACTTCTCTGATGGGATCGAAGCCCGGTGATCACAGCCGGGCACATCCCCTCAGGAGGGCAGTTCGTGTCTCACGGCCAGCACCACCAAGTCCGGCTGATCTGTGCGCCGGCAGCAGCCACCCTCGGCACCGACAGTCACCTTTCCGGGGACCGGCACCTGTCATCGCGTGGGCCCGGGCAGGTCTTCATGATGGGCGACAACCCCAGGCTGCCCGTGATGCCCGCAGAGCCGACTCTGGCCGACTTCTTCCAACTCAGGCTCATGCTCGATCCATTCACCACCCGGCACATGCTGCAAAGCGCCCGCCGAGCCCGTCTGCAGGGCATGGACGACAAGATCGTGCTGGCCTGCCTGCTCCACGACATCTCCGTAGCCGGGCTGCTGCGCAGCCAGCACGGGCACTGGGGCGCGCAACTCGTTGAACCGTACGTGGATCCGGAGGTGGCCTGGGCCATCCGCCAGCACGAGATCCTGCGCTACTTCCCCGACGAGAGCGTCGGCTACGGCTATCCCGAGGCGTACGACGACTTCTTCGGCGTCGAGTACCAGCCCCCCGCCCACACCCAGGCCGCCTTCCTCGCCGCCCGCAAGCACCGCTGGTACATGTCCGCGCGGATCGTCACCATCAATGACGTCTACACCTTCGACCCCGACGAGGACGTCGACTTCCAGGAGTTCGAAGACATCGTCGGCCGCCATTTCCGCCAGCCCGCTGACGGCCTCGGCTTCGACGACTCGCCCGTCGCACACATGTGGCGCACCATGATCTGGCCCAACAACTTCCTGTGACCCGGTCGCATGGCACGTTCAGCGCGTTGTCTTCGTGGCCGTTGATCCGAGCGCTGCCCGCACATCACCCTCGCGAGGCGCCGCCTCCGGCCCCCGCAGCCGCTCGTGGAGCGAAGCACTCATGGAGGGAAGGGGCCCGGCACCTGCCCACAGGAGGCATACGGCGGGATCAGGGCCCCCCAGGAGGTCACGGTATGCGACTCACCCCGGCGGTGTACGTCTCCGGCTCTGCCTTCCCAGACGCCTTCGCAGTCGCCTTCGAGGACCCGTCCGGGGAAGTGCCGACCGCCGGTCCGTTGGTGCGGACGAGGTCGGTGGTGAGGGCGACGAGGCGGTCGACGACCCCGGGGGCGATGTGGTGGCCCATGCCGGGGATCTCCGTGTGGCGCGCACCGCTTATCGCCGCCGCCGTCGCGCGGCCACCGCTGCAGTGGACGACGAGGTCGGCGTCCCCGTGGACGACCAGGGTCGGCGCGGTGACCCGGCGCACCTGTGCGGTACGGTCGCCGGACGCCTGGATGGCGCTCAACTGGCGGGCGGTACCGACGACGGCCATGGCGCCGTCGCCGCGGTCCCACTTGCCGGCGGCCCAGGCCCGTTCCACGGCCTCGTCGGGCGGGAAGACGGTCGAGCCGATGTGGCGCATCAGGGCGAGGTGGCTGTCGACGGCCTCTTCGCGGGTGCGCGGCGGCCGGCTCCTCAGCCGCATCAGCGTCGTCGACAGGGCGGTCTGCCCGACTCCCCTCTGTCCGGTGGTCGAGAAGAGCGACGTGAGGGTGGCGACCCGGTCGGGATGCTGGGCGGCGACGGTCTGCGCGATCATCCCGCCCATCGACATGCCGAACAGGTTCGCACGCTCGATGCCGAGGTGGTCGAGCAGCCCGAGGGTGTCGGCCGCCATGTCGGCGATGCGGTAGGAGTCCGGCCGCGGCCGGGCACGCAGCAGCTGGAGTTTGGTCGGGGGCGGTGTCGCGATCCGGCTGGACCGGCCGACGTCCCGGTTGTCGAACCGGATCACCCGGAAGCCGTTCGCGATGAAGGCGTCGACCATAGTCCGGGGCCAGGAGGTGAGGTCCAGTCCCAGACCGGCGATGAGCACCAGCGGGGTCCCGGCGCCGGGTCCGTCGATCCTGTAGCAGATCCGGGGCCCGTCCGGCAGGTCCACGAAGCGGTCCTCGGACGCGTCGGACGCGTCCTGGGGTGTGATGGATGCCGGCTCCCGGCGGGATCCACCGGGGCCGGAGAAGACCAGGGCCGGGTCGGCCACGCCGCCATGGCGCAGGAGCTCGACGTCGGCGGCGTACTCCATGGGGGTCACCCAGGGGGCGGTGGTGCCCTGGCGGGGCAGACGGAGCACGGCGCGCTGGATGTAGCCGGCGGCGAAGTCGAGGAGCGGCCGGGTGGGCATGGCCGGGTCAGGTGTACGGGGTCGGCAGACGGTGTGGCCGTGGGTGTCCATGTGGGCCAGCAGGCGGCAGAAGTGCTCGCAGAGCAGGCCGACCTTGAGGGTCCACGACGAGTTGAGGTAGCCCATGACGTAGGCGAAGTTGGGCACGCCCGACAGCATCATGCCCTTGTAGGAGACCGTGTCCGGCAGGGACACCGGCTCGCCGTCGACGGTGAGGCTGATGCCCCCGAAGGGCTGCAGGTTCAGGCCGGTGGCGGTGACGATGATGTCGGCCGGCAGCGTCCGCCCGGATTCCAGTCGCACGCCGTGCTCGGTGAACGCGGCGATCCGGTCGGTGACGACGGAGGCCTTGCCCGCGCTGATGGCGGTGAACAGGTCACCGTCCGGGGCGACGCAGAGTCGCTGCTCCCACGGGTTGTACGGCGGGCTGAAGTGCTTGTCGACGGGGTAGCCCTCGGGCAGTCGCTTGGCGTTGGCCCGGTGGATGATCCGGCGGGCCGCCTTGGGGTGCTGCTTGCAGAACCGCCAGACCCTGCGCTGTCGGACGACATTCTTGCGCCGGGCGAGGGCGGCGCCGCGCTCGTCCCCGAGGACTGCCCTGAGGGCGTTGGCCACCTTGTCCCGCTTCGGGTACGGGAGGACGTAGGTCGGCGTCCGCTGGAGCATGGTCACGTGCTCGGCGGTGGCGGCCATGGCGGGTACCAAGGTGATCGCGGTGGCGCCGCTGCCGATGACGACCACGCGCTTACCCGCGTGGTCGAGGTCCTCCGGCCACTTCTGCGGGTGCACGATCGGGCCGGTGAACCGTTCCTGCTCCTCGAAGCGCGGAGTGAAGCCCTCGTCGTACCGGTAGTAGCCGCCGGCGCAGAACAGCCAGCCCGCCGTCAGCCGCACCGGCTCGCCGGTGTCCGTACGCACGGCGTCGACGGTCCACCGGGCGTCCGCCGAGGACCATGCCGCGCGGATAACCTTGTGGTGGTAGCGGATCGTGGCGTCGAGCCCGTTCTCGGTCACCGTCTCGCGCAGGTAGGCCAGGATCCGCGGCGCGGAAGCGATGGCTTCCTTGTCGCGCCAGGGCTTGAACGCGTAGGCGAAGGTGTGCAGGTCGGAGTCCGAACGGACGCCGGGGTACCGGAACAGGTCCCAGGTACCGCCGGGCGCGCCCCTGGCCTCCAGGATCCCGAAGCTCTTCGTGGGCAGTTCCGTCTTGATGTATCGACCGGCCCCGATTCCGGAGATGCCGGCGCCGACGATGAGGACGTCGAGGTGCTCGGGATGCGTGGATGTCATGGCTGCTCCTGCAGGCCTGGGTGGGAGGTGGCGCGGCCCGGTCCGCGGCGTACGCGCGGCAACGGGCCGGTGCCCCGGTCGGTGACCGGCCAACAGCGGAGGGTGTCGGACCGGTGGGTGCACCGGCAGTGGATTCCGACGGGTGTGGCAGCGGGTTCACTCCTCGTACGTGGCTTCGTGGACCACACTCACCGCATTCCGCCCGCCCCGGTATCCCCCAAAGCGCCTCAACCAATCGGTCGACCTCACACCCCGGGAACCGCCGCCGGGGCGGAACGGCGGGCTGTGCAGGCCGGTGCCGACGATCTCCTCCAGGACCTGCTCACCCATCGCACCGAACGAGCGGCGCGACGCGACGCACGCACCCCCTCGACACGCTGCGGGCAGCCGTCCCTGGCTCATCGGCGACTGCCGTACCGCTGCGCTGGACCTCGCGGACCTGACTCCGACGTCGTTACGGCATCGATGCCCGGTGGGAGGCTCCGTCCTGTCGACGGCTTCGGCAGCTGCCCTATCGGACCCGGGTGGCAAATGCTGATGCGGTGCGAAAGAGGTGCCGTGGGCTCTCCTGTGGTGCTGGGTATCGACGCCTGCGGAGCACCAGCACGAGGCCCCGCAGGGCGCGCCGCTGCTGCCGCTGGATGCCGGGGCAGCCCGCGGCCGACCACCCCGGAGCCGCGTCGTCCCGGGGCCACCGCCGATGGCGGTGCGTCAGACGGTCCAAGTGCTCATTTCCACCCGGAGGGTCCCATCCTCCAGGGGCCAGGCGTTGATCGAGGTGGCATCCGCGATGTGCCGTCTGACGATGCCCTTGGAATCCGGCGGCGTGTCGTCGGCGGGCATGTCGATATCCGCGCACAGGTCGGCCACAGGGGTGCAGGGGCGGAGCGGCGGCGCTGTGGGGTAGGAGGCCCGGAGCCAGGCGTCGAAGTCCGCGCGCGGGATGCGGAACTCGGCTCCGTACTGGATGCCCAGCCACTGACCGTGCAGACATTCGGCGTTGCGCGCGGAGGCGGGCAGCGGCTGGGCAGCGGCGAACCGCGTGGCATCGCCGCAGGGAACGCGCATGGTCCCCTTGGCGAGTTGAACAGCGCCGTGGACGAACCACACACCGGCGCCGAGAACACCCAGGACCACAACACCGACGACGCTCCAGATCGTCACGGGCCGTCGCAGGACGCGTTTCAGGCGGCCCGCCGGCGCTGATCCGGTTGCGGTCGTCACTTCGGTCATGATGGCGCAGCTCCTCGCATGATGCTCCCCGCAGGTGCGGGTGATCCAATTGAACAAGTTCAGTATGAACGCGTTCAATATAGCCCCACTTCGCCACCCCCTGAACCCAACTGGCGCCCGCGTCTGCCGGGTTCGCTGCCCGGATCCGCATCCACAGCCGTGATCGGCGAGGTGGAGCCGAAGGCGCGCAGGCGCCGCGACGGAGCCCGGGGAACGGCTTCCGGCTGATCGGGGGGAGGACGTCACGGCGCCCCCACGTGGCCTCGAACCGGGCGCCGACCCACGGGCGTCCGGGGTAGGCCAGGGTCGGGTGCTCGGCGGCCTGGCGGGCCTGCTCCAGCCCGGTGGGCGCCGCGCCGCACGCCTGCGCCGCAAGCGGCGGCCGGCTCGGTGAGCGGCCAGGCCGTCACCCGGTGGGCACCAGCCCCGGCTGTGTCGCGGGGAATCTCAGCTGCGGTGGCGGACGCGGCGGGGCTAGCGTGGTGCCCTTTGGGAGTGGGAGGGGATCGCGGTGCTGGTCATGCCCGGGCGGCGGACGTCGACGATGGAATTGTTGGCCGTGGAGGCGGCGGGCCGTGGGATGTCGGTCAGGGCTGCTGAGGAGCCCGACCTGGCGGGCCCGGCGTACTGGTACGGCGGGCCGGTCGCGGGTGCCGGGCTGGCGGGCCGGCTCGCGTTCGCACTGCTGGAGCCCACGGACAACTGGCTCGCCGAGCTGCCGGAGGAGTTCATCGGCCGCCGGATTCGGGCTGCGACAGTGGCGGACGCGTGGGCGCTCGACCGGCCGACGTTCGTCAAACCTCCCCGTGACAAGTCCTTTCCCCCCGCCGTCCACACCGATGGTTCGCGGCTGCCGTCCGACCTGGACCCGGCACTGCCGGTGCTGCTGTCCGAGGTGGTGACCTTCGCCGCGGAGTACCGGCTGTTCCTGTTGGACGGCCGGATCGCTGCGGCGAGCCGGTACGCGGTCTTCGGCCGGCTCGACCCCCGTCCGCTCGGTACGGAACTGGCGGAACGGGTGGTCGCAGCGGAGATCACGGAGTTCACCGACCGCCTGGTCGCCGAGGTCGGCCACACGTTGCCGAGCGCCGTCGTCGTCGACGTCGGGCAGTTGCTCGACCCGTACCGCCCGGGCCACCGCTGGGCCGTGGTGGAGGCCAACATGGCGTGGTTCTCGCACGCCTACGCCGCCGACCCGGCACGGGTGCTGGACGTGGTCCTGCGGGCGGCGGGCCCCCGCGAGCATGTGCAGCCTCGGGACCTGGCCTTCGAACGGCACTGACCCACACCGCTCGACCCCGAGCTCGCCGTGGTCAGCCCGGATTCCAGGAACCGGAACTTCCATTCGTGCCAGGTCGCCCACCAGCGAACAAACCCGGTCCCGGTGATCACTCGTCCGGGTGTTCCCGGGACGGCGGAGCGGTCTTCGGCGAGGTTGGCCCAGGCTTCGGAGCAGTGGGCAGGGCTTCGGAGCAGTGGGCAAGGCTTCGTAGACGCGGTCCAGGAGGCGCCGGTGGAGCGTGTGCCGGCCGTGGGTTCGTTCGACCGCCCACCGTTTCTGCTGAGGTTTTCAGGGCGGGGTCGGTGGTGTGAGGGTAAGGCGGCGGCCAAGTGGGTGTTGAGAGGCGAGGCTATGCACGGCGTGCTTCCTGCCACACGTGTCGACTCAGCCCCTGGCTGTCCAGCCAAGTCCGCAGGGCGATGATGTCGCCGAGGTCCATCAGAGCGGGATCGACGGTCGTGCGCAGCTGGTACTGCACACCTGAGTCGAGCAGGAGCCGTAGGCTGCGTCCCGCGGGTGAGTACGCGTTGCGTGCGCCCGTGATCCTTGCGTAGGTGTCCGGGTGGGCCTTGACGTCGAAGCCCACCCAATCGAGGAGCCCCGCGGACAGCAGTTCCTCGAAGCGGCGGGGGTAGGCGCCACCGGTGTGCAGGCCCACGGCGAAGCCCATGTCCCGGGCTGCGCGGGCCGCGTCGGCGATGCGTGCTTGGAGCAGGGGTTCGCCGCCGGAGAGCACGATGCCGTCGAGGAGACCGCGGCGGCGGGCCAGGTGGTCGGTCACGGTGGGCCAGGTGATCTTCGGCGGCGCCTGGGCGTCGAGCAGTTCGGGGTTGTGGCAGTAGCCGCAGCGTCAGGGGCAGCCCTGGCAGAAGACGGTGGTGACGAGGCGTCCCGGCCAGTCGCAGGTCGACAGTCGGGACCAGCCGCCGATGCGGATCACGCGGGGGTTGCCGAGGTGGCGCCTCAGCCGAAGTTCAGCGAGTCCCGGTCCCCTCGCGGATTTCGAACAGGGGCAGCACACCCGTCATATCCAGCAGCCGCCGCAGCTGACTCGGCAGCGGGCCGGCAAGCACCAGCGGACGGGCGTGGCGCAGACGCACCAGGACGCCGAGGAACGCGGAGTCCGCGAATGCCAGCTCGGCGACGTCGACGACCAGGAGCTCGGCGCCCGCGGCCTCGCGGTCGCAGGCGTCCGCGAGCAGGCCGACCGAGTCCAGGTCGAACTCGCCCGAGCACACCACCCTGCACGCGCCGTCCGACTCGAACCGCACTTCCACCGTGGGTGACTCCATCACCGACCCCCTTCATCAGGATTGCCTTGCCCGACCGTACGTCGTCACCGGCCGAAGCGGTAGAAAGCCCGGCGCCGGAAGGCCGCTCGGTACTGAATGCCGCGGCCGGTCCGCCCCCGTACAGGACGGCAAGCCTCCCCCGGCGGGAGAGAGGGACGCCACCCCGGCGGAGCGGTGAAACACATCGGTCGGGGTGGGCCGACGGCCGGAGCGAGGCCGTGCAGCCCTGAGGGCCGCCTCCCGGCTCCGGGAGGCGGCCCTCGGTCGGCCGGGCCTACGATCGGGCCGCCGGCCGCCTTTGGATGCGCGCGCAGCGTGAAGCGCGTGCCGCGATGAGCATCGTGGGGGTTGCGAGTGTGGTCGTCAGCCCGGGCACTGCAGGCCGGTCCGGGCGGACTGCACCGCGGTGTTCAGCATCTCGGCCTGCGGCTTCAGCTTGGTGGCGGCCTCGGTGCCGGTGGTGTTGTCCGGCAGGTCGTCCCAGGTCTTCTTCAGACCGTCCGCCGCGGACTTCACGGCGTCCTTCTGGGCCGCTTCCCAGGTGGCCGTGGACTTCCCGACCGTGTCCCAGCCTTCCTTGACGTCGTCGTACGCGTCCTTGACCTGGTCCTTCGTCGCCGAGGCCGGATCCAGACCGGACAACGCCGTCGCGTCGGAACGGAGCTTGTTCAGGTCGGTGCACAACTGCACAGCCGCTTCACTGGAGTTGGGGCTCGGATCGACCGCGAAGGCGGGAGCAGCCGCGCCGGCGGACAGGAGCAGCGCTGCGGCCGCGCTCACGAAAGTACGCGGAACGTGCCTCATGGGGTTTCCCCTCGTTCGGGATTCCTCGGGTCGTCCCCGCCCCTGACATCCCCGAGCTTCCGGCACACCACGCTGACACAGCCCACCGGACCCCGCAATCCGCGACTGCCACACCCTCGCAGTTGCATGGCCCGCGCGAGAGGAGCAGGAGTCGCTCGCCTCCGCGGGTGCCGTTGCCGGGGCGTCGGAAACCGACCCGGGCGGTCGCCGAACGGCCCGGAAGCGGCATGCACGCCCATTCTGCGCTCCACCGAACGGGTGAAGTCCGACCGGCAGGGGGGTCAATCCGCCACCGCACGATCGCCGCTGTCGGCGGGAACGGTGGGCACGACCGCGCCCACGCCTCGGTCAGCGCTCACAGCAGGAAATTCAGCTCGCTGTTCACCCACCGTGTGCCCCTGCGCCTGATGGTCGCGATGCGTTTCGAGGCGGCGCGGCGGGGTCTCGTCGGTGGCAGCAGCGGCCGGTTCTCCGCCGCGGAGGGCGGAAGGCCGACCCTGCGGCCAGGTTTGGTATCGAAGTGGTCACGGTCGGTGTTCGGGACGTTCGGGTGGGCACGTGAGCGTCATGTCCGTCGTCCACGCTCGTCTCCGGATCCCCTTCGTGCGTCTCGCTCACGCGGTCGTGGTGTCGTCACCAGCGGCCGGGCGCAGACGGCGCGCGGGTGTCGGCACACGGCTGCGGCGCAGGATTCGCGCCCATCGTGACATCGAGATCTTGTCGGCTCGGATCCCGGGCTCCGCGGGTGGCTCGGGCGTTGTCGATTGCCTGCTGCTGGTTCAGGTCCGCAGGGTCGTGGGGCAGATTCACTACCGGGCCTGCGTCGATTGCGGTGTAGGCGTCATCACTGCTGTGGACCTTGACGACCCCTACCATTCACACAGGCCGTATTTCCACAGTCGCGCCCTCTCCCACCTGCGATTCCGCCATCCTCAGTTCGCGTGGCACAACACCACGACCGAACGCAGGACGCGCCGCCTTTTCCCCCGCGTCAGCGCTTTGGCACCTCTCCCCAGCAGCGAGTGCGTCCACCCGGCTCCATAGCCCTCGCTCAGGGGCGGTGTGGGACACGGGCCTTCCGGTGGCGGTGTCGGTCCCTGTGTGCCGGGCGGTGTGGGTCGACCCGCGAGCCGGAACCGAGGCGACTCTCGAAGCGCCGGCGGAGGCCGTCGCCCGCTTCCGGGCGGTCCGGCCGGTGGGGCGTCGAGCCTGGTCGGCGCGGATGCGGTCGGCCCGAACCGCTCGCGGTCACGGTGGGCGTTGCCCACCCAGCGCGGCTGCGCACGTCCGGGTTTCACCCGGTCGGCGCACAGCCGCAGAGCGTCGAAGCGCTTTGCGGGGGCATACGAGGAGCGTCGCCCACCCCGCCGTTTTCCAAGATTGGATCCTGTGGACGCCCCTTCTCGCTCGGGCTCGGCCCGCCGCGATGCCTGCTGGTCCACCGTCGCCCGCCAGTACCTCCCCCACGAGGCTGAGGCGCGGACTGTCCCGGTGACCTTCACCTACCGGCGCAGCGACCCCCTGTGCGTCCGCGCCGTCTTCCACTGTCCCCAGGGCAACGACGTCTCCTGGATCCTGGGACGCGACCTGTTGGCCGGCGCCACCCGCACACTCACCGGCAACAGCGATGTCATCGGCTGGCCCGACCCCGTCGACAGCCGACTGTGGCTGCGCCTGGGACCCGCACCGGAGCACGCCCTTCTCAGCCTCGATCTGCAGCAGTTGACCGAATGGCTGCAGATCACCTACGTCCTCCTCCCGTCCGGCTCCGAGGAGGACCACCTGGATTGGACGCCCATCCACGAGCTCCTGGACCGCTGAGAAACCGGCGCGTCACCGGCGATCGCTTGGTCGTCCAGGTCGTTGGTCGGTTCGTCCAGGAGTAGAAGTTCCGGTTGGGACGCGAGCGTGGCGGCCAGTGCCAAGCGGGCTCGTTCTCCGCCGGACAGGGTGTCGAGCGAACGGTCCTGATCCAGGTGTGGCAGGCCGAGGCCGTGGAGCGCGATGCCCACGCGGGTATCGGCCTGGCCTGCTGCCGTCAGGTCGTGTCCGACGGGCGCCGGTTGCGTTCAGCCGAGGAAGCGTTTGATCCTGGGAAACTTCGCGGTGGTGTCGACGTAGTACTTGCGGACCAGCGGGCCGAAGCCCGTGTCCCCCTCGCCGAGAATCATCGCCTTGATGACCCCCAGGCTCTTCGCCGCCGTGAACTCCTCCGGCTTCGTCTCGGGCTCACCCGCGACCAGCGCCTTCCACGCCTCCCGGGACTTCGTCGTGGCGCTGACGTCCGGGTCCAGGCCCAAGTAGTAGACGGTCCCGTCGTCTTCCTTCCCGACTGCCAGGAAGACGATCACGTGAAATCCGGTGGTGAAATGACTCTCCGCCCCGCCCACGTGATCGGCCGGACCGTTGACATACACGGCACGGCCCGCCTTGAGGGCCTTGTCGATGCCGGCCCACGCGGCCGGGGCGCTGATCACCGACCCGAGGTCGGCGGGCGTGAAGAGCCCGCCCTCCGCAGGGCTCAGCAGCGTGCCGACCGACTTGGCTCGCACCTTGCAGTCGGAGTCCATCATGTTCTTGAACGTGGAATCGACCGGCATCTGGAGCCAGCACGCGAGGCGCTTGAGGCCGGTGCTGCCCTCCGTCGCGGCCACCTTCGTCGCGATCCGGTCCCTGATGTCCTTGAGCGACGGCTCGGGCTTGTCGCCGGCCTGAACGTACGCCTGCTCGATCACGACGCATCCCCCCGGATCCGGGCCCCTCGGCCCCCTGTGACGCACGGAGCGTACCCGGAAAGGAGCGGACCGTGAAGACCGCAGGCGCCCAACTCCACTTCATGGCAACGCTGTTGAGGGGATCCGCCATCGAATGCGTGGCTGCCGACAGCACGTGATGGGGAGAGTCGAACGAGGTGGAGCGGATCGTGACGGACCGGGACCCGACCGGGACCCCCGGCCCAGCAGCACGCTCCGGGCGACGCGACGCCACGTGACGTGACGCGACGGCACGTGACGTGACGCGTCGGCCGGGCCGGATCAGGTCGTCGACGCGAGCAATGCGCTGTGGAGGATCACCGGTCGCCAGGACATCCTGGTCGCCGCGCTAACCCGTACGGAGTGTAGTCACCCATCACCCGTAGCCCCCCGGCGGCGTTGGCGGCGGTAGGCGTGACGAGCGGTGTAGGAAGAACGGGAATGTTCATCGTGAGCCGCGAGTGATGGTGAGGTGCGGGTGTGAACGAGTTGCCTGCCGATCTGCAGTCCCTGGCCCGCGAGGCGTACGTGTACCTGTACCCGCTGGTCATGATGGACGTCACGCGTCGGCAGTCGACCGCTCCGCCTGCGGACGTCAGACCGGGCTACGGACCACCGAACCGGTTCCATCACGCGCGCGCGTTCCCCAGGGCAGATTTCCGCGCGGTGGTACGGCCCAACTTCGACACCCTGTACTCCACCGCCTGGCTCGATCTGACCGCCGGACCGGTGGCGCTGCACGTCTCCGGCCCTGCGGACCGCTACTACATGCTGCCGCTGTTGGACATGTGGACCGACGTGTTCGCCACCATCGGTCAGCACACCACCGGCGCCGGTGAACAGGACTACCTCATCGTCGGCCCCGGTTACGAGGGCGAGGGCCGGGGCGGGGCAGTGGTGCTGCGCGCGCCGACTCCGTACGTGTGGATCATCGGGCGGACCCAGACCAACGGAACGACCGACTACGAGGCCGTCCACGAGATCCAGGACGGCTACGCGCTCACCCCGCTGACCCCCACCGAGCACGCGCCGTCACCCGACGTGGACATCCGGACCAACGCGCTCACCCTGGTCAACGGCCTCGATGCCGTCGCGTTCTTCACCCACGCCGCACGGGCCTTGGCCGTCAACCCGCCCCATGCGACGGACTTCTCCGTCCTGACCCGCATCGCCAGGCTGGGCATCGTCCCGGGCCGCGGCTTCGAACCCGGACGCTTCGACGCCACCGGCATCGCGGAACTCCAAGCCGGTACGAGCGCCGCCTTCGACGCGATCCGCGGCGCCCTGGCCTCCTTCGGCACCGCCGTGAACGGCTGGCGCACCTCCATCGACAGCATGGGCGTGTACGGCAACAGTTACCTCAAACGCGCCGCCCTCGCCGCAGGAGGTCTCGGCGCGAACCCGCCCGAGGACGCCGTCTACCCCGTCCTGATCACCGACGCCGACGGCGACCCCATGACCGGGGAGAACAGCTACCTCCTCCACTTCGCCGCCGACGCGCTGCCACCCGCCGACGCGTTCTGGTCCATCACCATGTACGACGCCGAAGGCTTCCAGGCGGCCAACGAACTCGACCGCTTCGCCCTCGGCGACCGGGACCCACTGGTCCACAACACCGACGGATCCCTCGACATCTTCATCTCCCCGCACAATCCGGGCCCGGACCGGGAGGCGAACTGGCTCCCTGCTCCACCCGGACCGCTCGGGATCACCATGCGGCTGTACGCGCCCCGGCCCGAGGCACTCGACGGACGCTGGCACCCGCCCCCGGTCCGCAGGACGAACTGACCCGAGCACGACGACACGATGAGCCGGCTGACGCCCGGCCCGTTCCGCGGTCCTCAAAGTTCCCTACGTTTGTTCGCGGGACCGGGCGAGCCCTTCGTACGGTTGGCCAACCCAGGGGCGTCGGGTGAGCTTTCAGAGTTCTGCCGCTTGTGCCTTCGATCGATTGGCCGCCCGACGCACCACGACGACTCGGCTGCCAATGAGGAATTGCGAATGATCGCTCCGTGGGAATCGACAGCGAGGTCGTCGAGCCCGAACTCCTCGAACGCCTCAACGACGTCCTGGCCCTGGGCGATCAGGTGACCTGGCGAATCGACCTGGCCGACGGCGGAGCCGCCCCGGCCATCGGCATCCTCCTCAACCACGACCAGCCGGTGAACCACATCTCCGGCCGGGCCATCCACCGCGCCTCCGAGAGCTACCGGGGCGAGGGCAGGACCGACGCCAAGGACGCCGCGGTCATCGCCGACCAGGTCCGTATCAGGCGTGACCCGAACCCCTTACGCGCCGGCGACGAAACCGTCATCGATCTCAAGGTCCTCACCGGTCGCCGCATGGATCTCGTCGCCGACCGGACCCGCATCATCCACCGACGCCGGGCCAAGTTTCCGGAATCTTCCCGGGCCTGGAACGGGCCCTGGACCTCACCAACAAAGGAACCGTAAGGTCCTCCGCCGCTCGACATCGGGTCAACGTCCCACGGGCCCTCCTGCGTGACGGCCGGTGCCACGAGCCGGCCCCGCCGGCAAGGGCTGCCGCGCAGGAACCGACGCGACACGTTCCGCGCCGTGCGGTCGATCCGGCACGTTGGGTCAGACCAGGCAGAACTCGTTACCTTCAGGGTCTGCCATCACCACGTGATCCGGCCTGCCCTGCAACTCCTCCTCGCGGACCACAGTCGCACCCGCCGTGGTCAACCGCTCGACCGCCTCGACCACACGCGGCCAGCGGATCTCCCACGGTGTTTCGCGGCCGCCACCGACTTGCACGTCGAGGTGCAACCGGTTCTTCACCGACTTCGGCTCCGGCACCTTCAAGAAGGACAAGGTGGGGCCCACGCCGTCCGGATCCGAGAGATACGCCCCGTCATCCCACTCGTCCTCCGGAACGCCATGGTGCGAGAACCACTCCTCCCAGCTCCCGAACCCTGCGGGCGCCGGCTTCTCCGCATAGCCCAATGCCAGTGCCCAGAACGCGGCCAGCTTGGCCGGGTACGCGCAGTCGATCGTCAAGCTCCACTTGGTCGCCATGAGACCTCCCCAGTCCGATGAACGGACCGTACCGGGCACCTCTGACAATCACCGGCCTGCCACCTCGTGCGTGCCCTGCGGCTTGACGAACGGCATGAGGAATCCATCGGCGGTCCACGGAATCCCGCTACCCCGCTGCCCGGCCCCTGCCCGGTCACGCCGACAACCTCAGGCGATGGACCGGCAAACGGCCGGTCGGGGCGTCCCATCCGTCATGCCGGCCACCCCGTGTGTCCCGCTGGGAACCAGGGGCTTGGGGGTTTCGGGCGCTCGGGGGTTTCGGGCCCCCCGCCATCGCGGGTCCGGCGGAGAGGCCGGCGGGTCAGAAGCGGACCCAGAGGACATAGACGTCCGGGCGGCTGGTGCTGAAGGGCTCGCAGAGGTACAACGCGCCCCAGATCGGACGGCCGGCGATACCCGCGGCCTGGCATTCCGCGTACGAGGAATGGTGGCTGCGGGCGTAGAAGCCGGGCCCCGCGGCCTGAGCGGTACCCGTGGCCCCCAAAGCGAGTGCTCCAGCGGCGATCGTGGAAGCAAGCGCGGCTGCGACGCGACGGTACATGGCATGTCCTCCTGAATGAACGATGCAATGTGATGCAGTGCGTGACGGTGGTGCCGTACGACTCGTACCGGCTGCGCAGCCGTCAGGAACGGTACCGGCGGGGATCCCCGCAAGCAATGGTCCAGACCAAAATGGCAGGTCCTGTTCTGCTGCGGTGGCCGCTTCCTTCACATGGGGAGCGAGAGCAGCCGTACTGGCCCGGCGGGCCAACGGGCGTTGTCGCGCAGGGGCGTCACCATGGTCCGCAGCGGCATCGTCACCAGGCGTCCTTCGGGTTGTTCGACGAGTACATCGCCGCCGAGCGGGTGCCATCCGAGGCGCTCGTAGAGCGACACCAAGGGAGGGCGGCAGAACAGGAGTGCGTGCTGCGGGCCCATCGTGCGCGCGTGTTCCAGGGCGGTGGCAACGACCAGCCGAGCCAGGCCCCGACCTTGCATGCCGGGTGCCACGGCCACGCCGCCGACGCCCACCACTTCCATCTCGGCGTCGCCGATCGCGACAGGCAGTCGCCGCAGGCCGGCGTGTGCAACGAGCCGGCCCTCGTGTCGGATGCCGAAGTGTTCTTCTTTCGGCAGCCAGGTCAGGCCGGTCGAGGCGACACCGAAGGGATCCTCGTTCCGGCCAAGGATCTCTTCCTGGTCCGCCTTCGTGTATTGCGGAAGTCGCACCACAGTGGGCGCCACAGTGGGTTGGGGCTCGGACATTCCCCCATGATGATCTCTCCGCCGCGCTCCGGCCAGGCGATTCCCCGCCGAAACCGGGCGCTTCCCCTCGTGGCTGCTCCCGCGTCGCCCAGGGCGCCGGGGGTGGTCCTCGGTGGCCGCGCGGTCTCGCGGGTCCCGGCCGCGACGGAAACGGAACTTGATATGGACCTGACAGGACAGCTCGGCTAGCGTGATTCCCGACATTCTGTGAGAGCGCTCTCAAGCGTTCGATCCCCGCATAGGAGGTCCCGTGAAACACGCCATCCCCTTACGCGCCGCCGTCGCCGCCCTGCTCCTGTCCGTGAGCCTCAGCACCGCGCACGCCGGCGTGGCGGGCGCGGTCCCGCTGCCGGAGTCCGTCGAGGCACCGACCGCCGCCACGACGTCCGCCTCGGCCGGCCTGCTCGACGCGATGCGCCGGGACCTCGGGCTCACCGCCTTCCAGACCGAGGAACGACTGAGCCAGGAACGGGCCGCCGCTGCCACGGAAAAGGCCGCACGACGGACCGCGGGAGGCGCGTACGGCGGCTCGTGGTACGAGCCGTCCACCGGCCGACTCGTCGTCGCGGTGACCGAACGGGCGAAGGAGTCCGAGGTGCGGGCACTGGGCGCAGACACCCGCCTCGTCCGGAACAGCGCCACCGCACTGGACGACGCCAAAGCGCGACTGGACACCCTCCGCGCCCCCACCGGAGTAGCCGGCTGGCACGTCGACCCGCGCACCAACAGCGTCGTCGTCACGGTCGTACGTACCGAGCGGGAGGCCCCCGACGTACGGGCGTTCCTCGACCGGGCCCGGGCCGGCGGCCCCGTCACGGTCGCCGAGACGGCGCAGGCGCCCCGTACCTACGCCGCGGGTACCGTCGGCGGCGACCCGTACTACACCGGCAACGTCCGCTGTTCGATTGGTTTCTCGGTGTACGGCGGCTTCGTGACGGCCGGCCACTGCGGGCAGACGGGTGCCGCCGTGCGCGGCTGGGACGGATCCGCGATGGGCACCTTCCAGGGATCCTCGTTCCCCGGCAACGACTACGCGTACGTCGGCATCCACAGCGGCTGGTGGACCGTACCGGTGGTGCTCGGCTGGGGCACGATCCCGGACCAGTTGGTACGCGGCTCCGCCGAGGCACCCATGGGCGCCTCGATCTGCCGGTCGGGATCCACGACGCGCTGGCACTGCGGCACCGTCCTCGCCAAGAACGAGACCGTCAACTACAGCCAGGGCGCCGTCCACCAGATGACGAAGACCAGCGTCTGCGCGGAGGGAGGAGACTCCGGCGGCTCGTTCCTCAGCGGAGACCAGGCACAGGGCGTCACCTCCGGCGGTTGGGGCAACTGCTCGTCCGGCGGCCAGACGTGGTTCCAGCCGATCAACGAGATCCTCGGCCGCTACGGCCTGACGCTTCACACCACCTGACACCGAATACCGGAAACCGGCCGACCCTGCACGCGCCTGGGGTCGGCACCCCATCAGGTCCTTCCGGGCGCGAGCACCTGGAAGGACCTGCCCGGCCGGCTTCCGTCGCGGAGCCGGCCGCACCGCTCATCGAGGTGTCCGGTGTCGCGGGCCAACCCCGGCGCACCGATCGACGGCCTGTGCGCCGCCGAACTCCCCCGCATCGACGAAGAACCGTCGGCCGGGGCCGGGGCCGGAGCCGGAGCCGGGTTCATGGCGGGGAGCACGCCGTCCGGACGCCCGCGAGTCACCGCGACGGGAGCCAGCCCGGCGACCACGCCGCGTGAGGCTCCGATGCGCGCCGCTCTACATCAAGCCAGCCTTAAGGGGACGTTAAGCCGAAGGCCGCGAGAGAAAACCGCAGTTCAGAGGCATGCGGCCGGTAAGCACTGATGTTGCCATGACAGTTACCTCTCCGTGATACTCGCCGCACCGGGTGACGTTGCGTCACACCTGAGAGCGCTCTCGCCCCCCTCTTGTCACTCTTCACGGTTCGCCCGGCCCGGCCCCCTCCTCCCCCAACCCAGACAAGGAGCCACGCCCATGGCCGCCGCTCATCGCGCACGTCGCCACTCGCTCGGCGGAGTGGTGCTCCTCGTGACCGCTGTTCTGGTCGCGACGGTACTCATGTCCCTCACCCGTTCGGTCACCCCGCACGCCAGTGCCGCAATGGTCACGCAGACCTGGTCGGACGAATTCGAGGGCGCGGCCGGCCGCGCTCCTGACACCGCCAAGTGGACCCTGGAGACGGGTGGTTCAGGCTTCGGCAACCACGAGCTGCAGTACTACACCAACAGCGCCTCGAACGCCGCGCTCGACGGACGGGGCAACCTCGTCATCACCGCGCGGAAGAACACCGACGCCGGCCTCGGCTGCTGGTACGGGCAGTGCCAGTACACCTCGGCCCGGCTGAACACCGCCACAACCTTCACCCGGGCCTACGGACGCTTCGAGGCCCGCATCAAGGTCCCGCGCGGCCAGGGCATGTGGCCCGCCTTCTGGATGCTGGGCAACGACCTCGGAAGCGTGGGCTGGCCCAACAGCGGCGAGATCGACATCATGGAGAACATCGGCCGCGAGCCCAACACCGTGCACGGTACGGTCCACGGCCCCGGGTACTCCGGAGCAGGCGGCCTCGGCGCCGCGTACAACCTGCCCGACGGCCGCGCCTTCGCCGACGACTTTCACGTGTTCGCCGTCGACTGGAGCCCGAACGCACTCGTCTGGTCGGTGGACGGCACCACCTACAAGACCCTCACGCCGGCCGACACCGGCGGCAACAAGTGGGTCTTCGACCACCCGTTCTTCGTCATCCTCAACCTGGCGGTCGGTGGGGACTGGCCCGGCACCCCGGACGCCTCCACGTCCTTCCCGCAGACGATGACCGTCGACTACGTCCGCGTCTCCTCCGCAGGCGCCCCCGCCACGCGCCAGATCCGTGGCATCGGCGGCATGTGCGTCGATGTCGCCGGCGGCTCCGACACCGATCGCACCCCCATCCAGCTGCATGACTGCACCGGCGGCCCGGCGCAGCGGTGGACCATCGGCGGTGACGGCACCGTCCGCGCCCTCGGCAAGTGCCTGGACGTCGCGGGCGGCTCCCCCGCCGACGGCACCGCCGTCCAGCTCTACACCTGCAACGGCACCAACGCCCAGAGGTGGACGTACACCGCCAACCGTGAACTCATCAACAGCGGTGCGGGCAAGTGCCTGGATGCCAAGGGCAACTCCTCCGCCGACGGCACCCGGTTGCAGACCTGGACCTGCACCGGCGCCGCCAACCAGAAGTGGACGGTCGGCTGACCCACCGGCCCCCGCCCTCCCCTGGCCCCCGCCCCAGCATCCGACTGCTCTGCTCCTCCACCCGACCTCACGAAGAACGGACTCCACCGTGACGGCTCGCCACCAACGAACCATGCCCCGTAGAAAACTCCTCGCCGTGACGGCGGGCCTGGCGCTGGCCGTGCCCGCCGCGGCGGCCTGGCTCGAAATGAGCGCCAGCGCGTCCACCACCCCGACGCTCCCCCTGGACCTGGTGAACACCACCGGCAACGACACGGTGTACGCCTATGTCCTCGGCCGTGACCCCGCGGCGGGCGGCACCTGGGCCTTCATCCAGGCCAACGGCTCCAGCCTGTACCACCCGCCGGCTCCGGCCAACGACCAGACCCCGCTCGGGGTCGACTGTGCCATCCCGCTCCAGGCGTCCGGCGCCGGAGCACGGAGGGTTACGTTGCCGCGTCTGGACAGCGGCCGCATCTACTTCTCCGTCGGCACGAAGCTCACCTTCCTGGTGAACCGCGGCGGTGGTTTGGCTCTGCCGTCGGTGAGCAACCCCACCGACCCCAACGCGAACGTCCCCCACGACTTCTGCGAATTCACCTTCAACAGCGACCAGTTGTACGCCAACATCACCTTCGTCGACATGGTGTCGCTGCCGATCGCCTTCCGACTGGAGACCGGTCAGGGCGTCCAGAACGTGCGCGGGCTGCCCGCCGACGGGCTGTCCCGTGTCGCCGCCGCGCTGCGGGCCCAGTCCGTTGCCGACGGCGGCGACTGGAGCCGACTGATCGTCACCTCGGGTGGACGCGACCTGCGCGTGCTCAGCCCCAACCTGGCGATCCGCGGCAACAACACCTTGTTCCGCGGCTACTTCGACGGCTACGTCGACGAAGTGTGGAACAAGTACCGCTCCACGGACCTTCGCATCGACACCCAGTTCACCTGGGGAACCGTCACCGGCCGGGTGAACGGCGACGTCCTCGCCTTCCCCGGAGTCGGCAGCTTCGCCAAGCCGTCCACCCTTTCGATCTTCTCCTGCAGCGACGCGCCGTTCACCACGGGCAACGACCTGATGGGCAATCTCAGCGCGCGGCTCGCCGCCGCCTTCAACCGCACCACTCTGCTCGACAACCCGCACCAGCCGACCGCCGAAAATCCCGCCGCCTTCTACACCCGGCCGCGCACGAACCACTACGCACGCATCCTGCACGCCACGACCCCCGACCACCTCGGGTACGCCTTTCCGTACGACGACGTGCATCCGGCCGGCGTCGACTTCGAGGGCAAGGTGCAGTCCGGCAGCCCCGGCCGCTGGACCATCACGGTCGGCGGTGTGGCCGGCGGCGGCACTCCGACCCCGACGTCGACCGCTACCGCCCCGGGCGGCGGGGGCAGCGCCTTCACCACCATCCAGGCCGAGTCGTTCAGCGCCCAAGCCGGAGCACGGGTCGAAGCCTGCTCCGACGGTGGGGGCGGATCCGCCGTCGGCCATCTGGCCAACGGCGACTGGCTCAAGTTCACGGCCGTCGCCTTCGGCTCCACCGGCGCCACCCGCTTCGACGCCCGCGTCGCTTCCGGGGCGGCCGGCGGAGTCAGCGGCCTGGTCCAGGTACGCCTCGACAGCCCCACGGCGACCCCGATCGGCGGCTTCGCCGTCGCCAACACCGGCGGATGGCAGGCCTGGCGGACCGTCCCCGCCGACATCGGCCGTACCACGGGAACCCACGACGTCTACCTGACCTTCGACAGCGGCCAGCCCGCCGACTTCGTCAACGTCAACTGGTTCTCCTTCGCCTGAGTACTTCAGCAAGGCGCGCTTGACCTGGGGAAACGTCAAACGGTGGGAGTGTTGCGGGCAGGATCGCGTCACGGTCGGATGCTGCCCGCCCACCTCTCCAAGGACGGCCGGGGGATCGATCGTGGCAGTGGCCGGCCGCTGCTTGGCGGTGTCGACGGCAGAGTGACCGGTTCGGTGTGTGAGCCGGGGCCCAGGGGTGCCGGGGTGCGTGGGCTGCCGGAAGGCGCCCCGCTTCTGTCGCGGGCCGGCGCCGCCCGGTCAGGGGTGTTGCGGGGTGGGCTGATGGTGCGGCGCGCGGCGTCGGTGCCTCCGGGTTGCCCGCCTCTGCTCCGCCGGGTCGGTACGGTCGGCTCATGACGACCGCTCAGGGCCATGTCGAGGAACTGCTGTCCAGGATCGCCGCCGCCGGGGAGGAGAACGGCGGCAAGATCCTTGCCGATCACTACGACATGCCCAGGGCTGCCCGGGCCGCCCTGGGCGCGGCGAGTCGCAGCCTGAACAAGGCGGACCTGGAGGAGTACGTCGCAGCCTACGCCTGCTACACGGCGCGGCAGTTGCAGGTGTTGGCGAGGGATCTCGCCGGCCCGGTCGAGATCCTCGACAGCGTCGCCCTGTACGCACAGGAGGAGAGGGTGGTCACGCGGGTGTCCGGAGCAGACGGCCATCCGGTCAAGGTCGTGTTCGATGTCGTGCCCGGCCCGCCGTGGAAGGTCATCGACATCGCGGTCGAAACCGTGTCGATGACCGGCGCGCAACAGGGCGAGTTCCTCGCCGCTGTGCGGGACGGCGGCATGCCCGCCCTACTGACCACCCTCCGCGAAAGCGCTTGATCGGTTGAGGGCGAGCTCGTCCAAGGCGTGGGGAATTTCGTCGGGTCAGCTCCAGGGGTGGACGATCGCGCGCTCGGCCCGTCTGCGAACGACGCGCGAGGCGCAGGCCAGGACCCCGCTCACGATGATCAGGGCCGGACCACCGATGAGGGCGGCCTCGCCCGCCGCCCTGACCATTGTGGGGTCCCCCTCCGCGCCAACGACGCGGTACTGCACCGCCGAGAGGGGGAACGTTCCGGTCTCGGCGGTCGATGGCGTTCCCTCTTCGGCTTCGAACTGGTCACTGACCGGAGTGCGGCGGCTGTCCCCCAGAACGATCAGTCGCCCTTCGGGGACCGTCACCTCGAAGTCGGCCGAGCCCCCACTCACGACCGAGTGATCCACGTGCGGTTCGACGAGGGCCTTCCCGTTCAGCGTCAGATTGCCGTCACCGCCCCGGTAGGCCAGCGTGTCCCCTGCCAGCGCGACCACCCTGCCGATCGCCCATCCCCCGCCGGGCTGCTCGACCGTCACGTCGAAACCGACGACGTCCCCGTGCCGCACCTCATCCCCCCTGACGGTTTCCGCGTAGAAGACCTCGCCCTGCGGGTAGGCCGGGGCCATGGAATCGTCACCCATCCGGTTGGTGAAGGTGTACGAGTGCGCGAAGAAGGAATGCACGAACCCGAAACAGAGACCGACCATGCCCACGACGAGCGTCGAGACGGCCGCACGACGCAGCCCTCGCCCCGGTCTGCGTACGTCGACGTCTTCGGACCGCCCCATGTCATGCCCCTTCTCCCGGTGATGCGGGAACCCTACGACCTGGCCCCAACCCACTTGACGGCGGGAGCGGCAGCAGGACCCCGACCTCCCGCCAAGCCTCTCGCGGGGTTCCGGTTCGAGCGATGGAGAGCAAGAGGGCCGGTCGCGCCGACCATGGCTGTCCTGTGCCCCTGCCGGGCATTCCGGAGCTGCGGCGGTCCCCAGCCACGCGGGTGCGCGCCGTGGGCTGACGCTGTCCGGCGCGCGGAGAAGGCCGAGGCGGGTTGGGCCCGAGTGCGCGGGGGGAGGTTCGTCCTGCGGTGCGCCGGTGGGCACGGAACATCCCTTCGTGACGTGAGCAACGGCCTTCCGGCGCTGGGGACTTATCGGAGACGGAGTGGTGCACGTGGTGGAACGACGGATGCCGATCGCGACGCACTGGGGCAGCTTCAACGCAGTGGTCGATTCCGGGCGGCTGGTACGGATCGAGCCGCGGGAGGATGATCCCGCACCGTCACCGATCGGGCCGGGAATGGTGCGGGCGGCCGACGACAGTGCCCGCGTGCTGCGCCCGGCGGTGCGCAAGGGCTGGCTGGAGGGTGCGCCGCGCACAGGGGCCACGGCCAGGGGCTCGGACGTGTTCGTGGAGGTCGGCTGGGACGAGGCGATCGGCCTGGTGGGCGATGAGCTGCAGCGGGTGCGGGCGCGGCACGGGGACAGTGCGGTGTTCGGCGGTTCGTACGGGTGGGCGAGTGCGGGCGCGTTCCACAACGCGCAGAACCAGCTGCACCGGTTTCTGGCATTGGGCGGGGGATACAGCGATTCCCGCAACACGTACAGCACGGCGGCGCTGGAGGTGATTCTCCCCCATGTGATCGGCGGGCATCCGTGGAGCTATCAGGCGCGGATGCCGATGTGGGAGGAGATTGCCGAACACTGCGAGTTGGTGGTGGCGTTCGGCGGTCTCGCGTTGAAGAACAGCCAGATCAATCCCGGCGGGCTGGCCCGGCATCAGACGCAGGAGTTGCAGCGTCGGTGCCGGCGGGCGGGGGTGCGGTTCGTCAACGTGAGCCCGATCCGCAGCGACACCGCCGGGTTCCTCGACGCCGAGTGGCTGCCCGTGGTCCCCAACACCGATACCGCGGCGATGCTCGGTATCGCGCACACGATGCTGGTCAACGGCTGGCACGATGCGGACTTCCTGCGCCGGTGCTGTGTCGGGTTCGACCGCTTCGCCGCCTACCTGACCGGCGATCTCGACGGTGTCGTCAAGGACGCCGCGTGGGCGGCCGGGATCACCGGCATCAGCCGTGAGACGCTCACCGACCTGGCCCGGCGCCTGACCTCGCAGCGTTCTCTGATCATGGTCAACTATGCGATACAGCGTGCGGACCACGGCGAGCAGCCGATCTGGATGTCGGTGGTCCTGGCCGCCATGTCGGGGTCGATGGGCCGGTCCGGCTGCGGCTGGGGCGCCGGCTACGCGACGATGGATGCGACCGGAGTGGCCAGGGGCCGCCCGCCGGTGGCGTCGATCCCTCCGGTCGCCAACCGGGTGCCGGATTTCATTCCGGTCGCCAGGATCGCGGACACGCTGCTGCACCCGGGCCGGATCATCGACTACGACGGCCGGCGCCTGACCCTTCCCGAGCTGCGCCTGGTCTACTGGTGCGGCGGGAATCCCTTCCACCATCACCAGGACCTGCACCGGCTGGCCCGGGCCTGGCAGGCCCCCGACACCGTGGTGGTCCACGAGGCGTGGTGGAACACGACCGCCAAGTTCGCGGACATCGTCCTTCCCGCCGCCACGGGCCTGGAGCGCAACGACTTCGCCGCCGGGTTCTGCGACCCCCATCTCGTGCCGATGCCGAAGGTCCGTGAGCCGGAGGGCGAGGGGCGTACGGATCACGACATCTTCGCCGCCCTCGCGGACCGGCTCGGATACGGCAAGGAGTTCACGCAAGGCCGCTCCGAGCTCGAATGGCTCCGCCACCTCTACGAGGAGACGAGGTCCGGGCTGGGCGACGAAGGTGCCCGTCTGCCGGGGTTCGAGGAGTTCTGGCGGGGCTCGGGAGTCGAGCTGCCCGCGATCAGCGGGCCGGTCGCGGGGAGCTTCGAGGCGCTGCGTACGGATCCGCAACGGTTTCCCCTGAGCACGCCGTCGGGGCGGATCGAAATCTTCTGCGAGGAGATCGATTCGTTCGGCTACGACGATTGTGCCGGGCATCCTCGCTGGTTCGAGCCGGTGGAGTGGCTGGGGGCCGGCCTCTCGCGGCGGTTCCCACTGCATCTGATCTCCAATCAGCCGGCCTCTCGTCTGCACAGCCAGTACGACAACGGCGGCCACAGCCTGGACTCGAAGATCTTTGGCCGTGAGCCGGTGACGATCAACCCCGCGGACGCGGCCGCGCGCGGCATCGAGGACGGCATGATCGTGCGCGTCCACAACGACCGCGGCGGTTGTCTGGCCGGGGCGATCCTGTCGGACTCGGTCATGCCGGGCGTCATCCAGCTGTCCACCGGGGCGTGGTGGGACCCGGTGGCGGCCGGTCTGAGCGGCACCCTGGACCGACACGGCAACCCGAACGTCCTGACGGCCGACCGGCCGTGCTCCCGCCTGTCCCAGGGACCGAGCGCCCACAGCGCCCTCGTCGACGTCGAACCCTATGCGGAGGCCGTGCCCGGCGTCCTGGCGTTCACACCGCCACACCTCGAACACTGACACGACCGCGTACGGCCCACCCGAGGGAAAGCCCATGCCGCGACGGTGAGGCGCCCGGCAGCCGCCGCCGCTGCCGGGCGTCCCTCCCACACGCACGCGAAGCCGGGGCAAGGCAATGAATACGCTGCGTGTTCATGACCGCACTTCAAAGGCTCAAGTATCGCCAGTGGTTCAAGGGAGCCGACGTCGACGGCGACGGGTTCATCACCCAGCAGGACGTCCGCATGATGAGCGAGCGCTACATCTCCGCCCGCAACACCGCCCCCGACTCCACCACCGCCCGCCGCCTCACCCAGGGCATGGACGATTTCTGGACCAACGTCATCGCTCCCCTCGACCAGGACGGGGACGGCCGTGTCGACCTCCACGAGATGACCGCAGGGTTCAAGCGGGCCCTGACCGACCCGGCCCAGTTCCCCCACCAGATCGGACCCGTCACCGACTGCTTCTTCGACCTCGTCGACCTCAACGGGAACGGCAAGATCGAACAGGACGAGTTCCAGCTCATGTTCGATTCGATCTCCGGCGTGCCCGGCGACGACTGCGCCGAGGTCTTCACCGCCCTCGACCGGGACGGCTCCGGCGCCCTGGACCGTACCGAATTCCAGCGGGCCGTCGCGGAATTCTTCTACGGCAACGACCCCGACGCCCCCGCCAACCACCTCTTCGGCAAGATCAACCCCTGACGGCACCGACCGCAGGCCTCGGGCCCGCCCCCTCACAGGATCGGGCGACGTCCTCGGCCGGCGCTTCGAGCGTCGCCTCGATCTCCGCGTCCTGGAGGCCCAGGGCAGCCATCGACGAGGGGTCCATGGAGACGCGCAGGACGCTGCCGGTCGGGGACACTTCCCGCACATAGCCGTACGCGGTTCCCTGACCTGCGGTCACAAGGCCCGCCTCGACGAAGTAGCCGTCGGGGTCGATCTCCGCACCGGCTGCCCGGGCGACGAAGCGAAGAGCCATTGGTGTGCTGCGTGTGCTGCGTGTGCTGCGTGTGCTGCGCTGTCGGCGGTCAGCCGGAGCTGCCGGCGCCCGTGGCCGGCTGACTGAACTCGGGCATGGCTTCGCGGTCGGCGACGGTGTCGAGGGTGTCAAGGGTGTCAAAGGTGTCGAGGATGGTCCGATCACCCAGGGGATTGGAGAAGCCGGCGTTCGCCCGTTCCCTCCCGTCATCGGCGTAGCCCTTGACGCACTTCGCGCGGGCCCACTTGCCGGTGTCGACGGTGTCGGCGGTGAAGTCCTGGAAGGTGGCTCCGTTACCCGCCGCGAAGTCCTCATGCCCGGTGGGGACCTCGCAGTAGAGACGAACGATGGTCTTCGCTCTCTCGTGGGCGGGCCGATCGACCCTGACCGAAGCGATCTTCGCCAGGCCCGTCGCCTTCAAGGAGTAGGTGGAACCATCCAGCGGCAGAACACAGCTGTCACCCGTGTGGCCGGAACCGCTGAACAAGGTGACCTCGGGCCCCACCGTCTGCCGTGCAGATTCGGACATGATCTTCCTCCAGTATCGGGAACCTCACCCTTACCCCCTCAGGCACTCTCCGTAACGAGGGAACACATTGCGTGAAAGCGGGTGCGCGTCGGGCCCACCTTCGGAAGCCGGCCCGGTTTCACGGCCCGGCCGGGGGCAGGCGGCATCATCGTGGCCCCCGTCGATGGGCGACGGCATACCCTTCCGTCACCCGCCGAGGGGCCGCACGAGTTCACCCGCCTGATCGCGCACCACGCCGACCTGGAACCCACCGCCCGGCCGGACAGAGACCTTGACGCCATGACGCCGTGCGCCCGGCGACGCCCGGGCCGCTCGTACGAGCCGCCCGGGCACCGAGGGGAACCCCGACATGCCTGTACACCGCCCCTGGGACACTCCGCGCAGGCCAGGACCACACCGACCCGACCGGTCGAGGCTCGCCATCCCGCCGACCAAACGGCCTTTCAGCTCGCGGCAGTTCGCGACGCAGAAGTCCCGCCCCCGGACAAGCGGGGGCGGGACGCCACCATGAACGATCTCTGACACCGACCGGCCAACACCTCAACCCTGAGGGCCCTTCCATGACGGCCCCATCGATGTCGTGCCAGGCTGGAAACCGCTGCAGGTCACGACGTTCGGACGTGGCGCGTGTGCGCGGATCGGCAGACCGGGACGCTCCCGCCATCCGCCGCCCCGAAACGGTTGGCGTACTCCTCGTTCGACAGAATGAGCAGTACGATCGCGTCGGCGAAGTGTGGGTCGGTCAGGCCTTGGAGCTTGATGGGCAGGGCGGAGCCGGGCAGGACGATGGTCTCGTCAGGTCCTGAGCAGTGCAGGGTCCAGCCCTCTGCCGGGTCCAGGTCCGCGTTCTCGCCTGCGGTATGGCTGGTGAGTTCGGCGACCGCTTCGGTGAGGGTGTCGGTGCGGGCGACGCGTTCGGGGGATGCCTGGTCGAGGCCGGCGGCCGTGTCGGCCAGGGCGGTGATCTCCAGGTGGCCGGGCAGCGGGGTGCTCGCGAGTTCGACCGCGATGGCTTGCAGGACGTGGCGGGCTTGGTCGGCGTCGCCACCCAAGTGCAGCACACCGACGTGCTCCAGGTCGACGAGGACCAGGTGGCCGGCGCCGTCCCAGCCCAGTGAGACCAGCGCCGGGTAGGGCGCGTCTGCGCCTTGGAGGGCGTCGGTGTCGGCAAGGTCGGGGTTGGAGGCCGGGCATGTCCACAGGTCGGTCCGGCCGGCGGTGCCCGAGAAGGGGCTCATCGGTGTGGTGTCCTGGTCGAGGTGCAGTTCGACCTTTTGCTCGTGCAGGACGACGGCGGTGACCACCGGCAGTTCACGTTCGGCCGAGGCGAGGTTGAGAGCGAGGGTGCGCAGGGCGGTGTCGAGCAGGTCGAATCCGGTGGGGTGCTGGGCGGAGCGCAGGCCCTGTTCGGTGGCGGCGGCGCTGCCGGTGGGCATGGGGATGCGGCGGCCAGGCCGTCGGCGGCGCTGCTGGAGGATGCGGCGGGTGGCGAGCGTGCCGATGAGGGCGGCCGCCAGGGCACCTGCGCCCATCCAGACGGCAGCGGGCGCCAGGGTCTCGTCAGGGTCCTGCGCCAGCTTGGCGTTGTCCGTCGATTTCGGCCTCCCGCGCCACCAAGGTTTCCTCCAGCCTGCTCAGGGTCTCCTCGATATCGCGGGCTTCGTCGAAGGCGGCCCGCATGTCGTCCAGGCTGATGCCGACCGCTGCCATCTTGCGGATCCATAGCAGGCGGATCATGTCGGCGTAGCCGTAGCGGCGGCGGCCGTCTCCCCCTCGCGCCGGCTCCGGCAGCAGGCCGATCTGGTGGTAGTGGCGGATGGCGCGTGGGGTGGTCCCGGCGAAGGCGGCCGCATCACCGATCTTGACCTGACGGGGAGGCGTGATGGAGGGGTACATGAGACGGAGCCTTTCGTGCTGTGGTGCCTCGACCACACCACATGCCGCTACGGCAGGTGCAACAGCACCGTCCGGGTTCCACCGGAGCCCGGCCCCGGCTGCCGCGGTATCCGATCAACAACGACGAAGCATCCGACAACGCGGAGCGACCGTCGGCGGCCGGATTCCTCCCCGCCCAGTGGCCGCCACCAGGGATTCCCAACTGGCCGCCGCCAGACACCTTCGAGGACGGCACCACCGTCTACCGCATCCGGTGCGTCAGCAGCGAGAGCGGCGACGGGGGCCGGGCCTGCGCCGGCGGCCCACGGTCTTCGCGTGGCGGGCGGTGCGCTTCGCCACGCTGTTCCTACCTTCGGGCCGGGCCGGCCCGGGCCCATTCCAAGAACAACTCCGCCGCGCGCCGCCATCGGGCTCGCCTCTTCGCCGAGTGCGTCGACATCAGCTACGCCGAGGCCCTTCACCGCCTGGACGACGCCCACACCGCGGCCTCCGACCACCAGCACGACTCTCCCGACATCACCTTCCTCACCCCACAGCCCGACGGCGGCGGCCACACCGTGAATACCGACCTCGCCGCCCGCCGGATCGGAGCCGCGCAGCGGGAGTTGTCGTTGCGATTCTCAAGCTGTGGGTGATCGTTTACCGCCGAGTATCCATTTGTCCGGGCATGGCGCCGGCGTTCGAAGAGATACCACTTGGCCTGTCCCGGCAGTTGGCTGCGCCAGAGCCACCAGGGCAGATCGCGGCGTGGGACGAAGGCCCACAGATCGTCGTCGGCTTCGTTGCCACGTGCCTGAGTGCGCAGCAGGGCAAGGCATTCCCGATCGACGGTGCGGTGCAGTCGCGCGACGTGCGCAAGCGCCACTGTGCCTTGATGCCGCCGCGCGGGGTCGGTGGCGCGGAGCGCCTGGGCGACGCGGGGCAGGATGGTCCCGGGATCGGGGTGGTGCAGGGCGAGCCCGATGACGGCGATGCCGACGTGGCGTTCACCGCGTTCGAAGGCCGCGTCGACGATGGCCGGGTCATGGACGCCGATCAGTCCGGTCCCATGCTCCCAGTCGAGGGTTGTGGGTTGGGTCTCCGGGATCTCCTCGTGCGCCATGACCGGACAATAGGTCGAGCGGCGTGATGCGAGCCATCGGGTATCGGAGGCGCCGCAGCGCGGCAGACCTCTTTGGCCCTCCGACGAAGAGCAAGCGGCCCATGGAGCACCTCCTGCACTGCGTGCCTCGCCACCTCGGCCTCGCCGCCCCCTCCGTAATCTTCGGCGTTGACGCGCTGCGCTTCCTCGAGCTGGTCCTCCAGGACCACGATCCGGCAGGCGAGCCCGTCGGGATTTCGGCGGTGCTCGCCGCCTATGGGCGCGTGCCTGCTGTTCGGGTGAACCAGTCGGGCAGCACGGCCTGCAAGGGGGGTAGCGGACGCCTGGCGCGCGGGTCCTCGGGCAGGGTTGAGGACGGGCGGGCCCATTGTGGCGGAGGAGGGAGAGGAACGGTCATGACCTCACCTGAGCAGGGAGATCCAGGTGCCCGGCATCGGCGCGGCGGCGGGCAGCCGGCCGAGATGGACCTTGCGGGCACGCTCGCGGCAGCGGAATCCGCTTCCCCCGTCGAGTCACTGGACGTCGTCGCGCGGATGCTCAGGGACCGCTTGGACGCTGCTGCGGTCTCCTTCCTGATCGTGGACTTCACCGGATCGTCCGTGGTGCGGCTGGGAGCGGCCGACTCCGTCGAGTCCGGCGAGCCGCCTGCGCGCGTCGCTCTGCCCGGCACCCTTTACGCGGACGTGCTGCGCACCCAGCGGCAGGCCCTTCAGCGAGAGGGCGACCGACTGATCAGGGTCGTGGCGCCCGTCACCAACCGCGGCGACGCCATCGGACTGCTCGAACTGTTCCTGCAAGTTCCGCCCGACGACGACGCGTTGAGGCAGATCGGCGCGACCGCGCACGCCCTTGCATACATTGTCATCGCCAACCGGTCCTTCACCGATGTATATCAATGGGGCCGCCGTACCCGACCCCTGAGCCTGGCCGCGGAAATCCAGCACCGGCTCCTGCCTGCCTCGCTGGCCTGCGAAGCAGCCCAGTTCACGGTCGCCGGAGCCTTGGAACCGGCGACCCATGTCGGCGGTGACACCTTCGACTACGTCGTGGACCGCGACACCATGCAGTTGTCCGTCACGGACGCCATGGGTCACGACGTGGAAGCCGCGCTCCTCGCCACCCTGGCCGTGGGTGCCCTCCGTAGGGCCCGACGTGCCGGCGCCCCCCTTGAAGAACAGGCCTTCGAGGCCAACCAGGCCCTCATCGACAACGGTAGGCGGGGGTTCGTCACCGGGCAGCTCCTGCGCGTCAGCCTGCTCGACGGGAGCACCCAATTCGTCAACGCGGGGCATCCCCGGCCGCTGCGCCTGAGAAGGGGAAGCGTCGAGGAACTGGTGCCCGAGGTGGGTCTCCCCTTCGGTATCCAGCCGCTCACCTCCTACCGGGTGCAGCGACTGGACCTGCAACCGGGTGACCGGCTCGTGATGCTGACCGACGGCATGCTCGAACGTCGCGCTGTGGAGGTGAACCTGTCCTCCCTGATCGTGCGCACGGCCGACCTCCACCCCCGCGAGGCCTCCCGTGCCCTGGTCGCCGAGGTCTTGCGCGCTCACGACGGACGTCTTCAGGACGACGCGACGGTCATGTGCTTGGACTGGCACGGCACCCACCTGGCCACGCGAAGCGCTGACGCCGGGGCGGACCTCGATGAAGCATCACAGTCGGAGTAGGACCCGGTGGGCCGGCCGCTCAGCTCCGGTCGGGCGCGAGCCTCGTGGTCGGCGTGGTGTCGCTCCGTGCAGGGGTGATCTGCTGCTCGGAAGCGGGGACGCCCGGCCTGCCCTGCGGTGGTACGGATCCGAATTCCGCCGCTCGGCCGTGCGCGGGCCGCCATGTCCCCGTGCGTCGTGCGGCGCGTCGCCACAGGCGCGGCAGGAAGGCGTAGAACCGGTCGGGAAGGAAGACGGCGTCCGCGATGATCATCGCGCCGGAGAAGAGGGGCAGTCCCAGGAGCACCGCGATGCCGACGTGCATGCCCAGCAGCACGGCCAGTACGGGGTACTTGAGCTTCCCGAAGAGCACGAACGGGAAGGCGACCTGCAGGAGCACCGTCACGTAGCCGGCGATCGCGATCACCATCGGGTAATCGTCCACGAGGTGGGAGAGCGCGGGCCAGGGCTGGAAGAGTTCGAGGTTCAGCGCGTAGTGGAGAGCGGTGCCGCCGCCCCAGGTGGGTCCTGGATCTTGTACAGACCGGCTGATCCGTAGAGGAAACAGACCTGTGCCGCGATGACGAGCATGCCGCAGTTGTGCACCACAGTGGTCAAGATGGTTCGGGCGTCGAGGAGCTGCCGTACGTAGGGGCTCCGCACCGGCTCCGGAGCGTCGTCCGCGCGAGCCGTCCTGAGCCGCTCTCGGCGTGCGTCCAGGGACCAGCGCCGACCGCACGCGGTGAGGACGAGGTAGAGGGCCATCAGCAGGATCAGGTTGTCGCCCCCGTCCGTCATGAAGATCGACCTGGCATGGAACGAGGCGTTCTGGTAGAGGGGTCTCCCTCGGCGATCCGGAGTTGGCGATCACGACCGCGGGCGCGCCGGGCGTCGGTCACGGCTGTCGGCGCGCGGCGCATGGCTTTGTCATCGGTGACGTCCGCCTCGTGGTAGTGGGCTTCGACCGGCAGGCGGCGAGCGACCCGCTCCAAGTCTCCATGCCTGCGTCCCCCCATGCGGTCGCCGTCCTGTCCGAGCAGCGCCACGCGCTTGCGGCGTCGCGATACGCGGCAGCCTCCGGTCGGGTTGTCCCGCTCATCCCGCGCTACGGGTACCAGGAGGGGCCTGCGGGTCGACACCGGTGATGGCGGAGGCGTCCTTGGTCTCGCTGGGGCGCTTGGAGCGGCCCTTGGGGCCGAGGTCGTGCATCCCCTGGTCGCCGGAGCCCGTGACGCTAGGCGCGCGGCTGTCGGATCCTCCTGCGGCCCCCGTGTTCAGGAGTCGTATCGGACCGGTTCCGCTCCCGTTTGGATCAGGAAGTCGGTGAGTGCTTCGGCCAGTCGTTCGGTTTGGTCCCCGGGGATGAGGGTGGACGAGTCGGCGATGTCGATCAGCCGTCCCTGCGGGTACAGCTCGGCCAGCAGGGGCCCGTGCTCACGCGGCATCAACCGGTCCTCGGTCGCCCAGACGACCAATAGGGGGTGGAGACCGTCGGTTCCGAATCTGCCATGTCGTGTGATGCGCTTGCCGCAGGGCGATTCGGGCAGGCGCGGAGGGAACCACCGTGTCGAGCGCCGCCGCCAGCAGTTCGCCCTCGGGCGACAGCCCCCTCAGCGTGCGCGGCGCCGCACCGCTCTGGAGGTTTCGCATGCCCCTCTCCGCTGAATCCGGCCCGCTCGCCGACCTGTCCGCGGCCGGCGTATCGATCTGGCTCGATGACCTGTCCCGTGAACTCCTTGCCGGCGGAGAACTGAGGAACCTGATCGCGGACAAGCACGTCGTCGGAGTGACGACGAACCCCACGATCTTCGCCTCCGCCCTCTCCAAGGGTGACCGCTACAACGAGCAGCTCCGCAGCCTGGGTGAGAAGGGAGGCAGCGTGGATGACGCGGTCTTCGCCCTCACTACCGACGACGTGCGCAACGCCTGTGACGTCCTCGGCCCCGTCCATGAGCGAACCGCGGGTATCGATGGGCGGGTCTCCATCGAGGTGGACCCACGGTTGGCGCAGGACGCCGATGCCACCGTTGCCATGGCCCGCAAGCTCTGGGACACGGTCGGCCGGCCGAACCTGTTCGTCAAGATTCCGGCCACCCGCGAAGGGCTGGAGGCCATCACCGCCGTCACCGCCGAGGGCATCAGCGTCAACGTCACGCTGATCTTCTCCCTGGAACGCTATCGCGACGTGATGCACGCCTACATGCGTGGCCTGGAGCAGGCTCAGACCGCAGGCCGCGACCTGGTGACCATCCACTCGGTGGCCTCGTTCTTCGTCTCCCGCGTCGACACCGAGGTCAGCCGGCGTCTCGACGCGATCGGCACCCCTGAGGCCCTGGCGCTCAAGGGCAAGGCCGCGGTCGACAACGCGCGGCTGGCGTTCCAGGCCTACGAACAGATGCTCCTCGACCCGCGGTGGCAGCGGCTCGCCTCGGCGGGAGCCCGCACGCAGCGCCCGCTGTGGGCCTCCACCGGGGTGAAGGACCCCTCCTACCCCGACACCATGTACGTCAGCGAACTCGCGATCGCGGGCACGGTCAACACCATGCCCGGCGCCACGCTGGCCGCCTTCTCCGACCACGGCACCCTTCCCACGCACGCGCCCACCGAGGACGACTTCACGGCCGCCAAGGCCCACTTCACGGCGCTGGAACGGGTCGGCATCGACTTCACCGACGTCACCGACACGCTGGAACACGAAGGCCTGACCAAATTCGAAAACAGCTGGAGCGAGCTCGGAGAATCGGTCGCCCGCGAAATGCGTGCCAAGACCCGCGCGACGGACAACGCCGGCAGCCCCGGCGGCGACTCCGAGGACGCCAAGCTCCTGGCGATCTACCTCAATGACCACTACGCCGCCGCCACCGCGGGCCTGGAGCTGTTCCGACGGGCCGCGGACGCCCGCAAGGAGGAACAGGAAGGCCGCGCACTCGCCGACCTGGCCCACGAGATCAACGACGACCGTGACGCCTTGGCCCGGATCATGACCGCCCTGGGGGTGCCCACCAGTCAGTCCAAGTCGGCCATGGGCTGGCTCGCGGAAAAGGCCGGCCGCCTGAAGACCAACGGGCACTTCCTCTCTCGCTCCGCGCTCAGCGACGTGCTGGAAGCGGAGTCCATGCTCATGGGCGTCCAGGGCAAAGCCGCCTGCTGGCGCACCCTCCGAGCCCTGGCCGAAACCGACGAACGGTTCTCCGCCGACGACCTGGACATGCTGCTGGACCGAGCCGAGCAGCAGAGCACCACATTGGAGAAGCTGCGCTCCGCCGCGGCAGCCCGAACGATGGGGTTCCGGCCGCCGGCCACGCGGTGACGACGGGGAGGGCACCAGCGGGTGCCGACCGGCAAAGGCGAATGGGCGCATCCTCCGATGGGTGGCCCGCAGGGAGGTCCGTCCGCTTGACGAAGGGGCCATCGTCCAGACCGCCGGGGGTCTCGACAGGCCGCAGGGGATGCGCCAACTGCTGAAACCCGTCCGCACCCATACCGGCTTGCGCGTGCAGGCGAACCTCGGCCCCTCAGGGGCTGAGGCTCGCTGGGACGCTCTCAAGCACGGCACGCCCAGTTTCCTCGGGACCTGCGTCAGCGGGGACGATCGGCTGGGGGTGGCCGGCGGTTCATCAGGAGCGCTGAGCACGGATGAGTGCGAGTTCTTCCCGTTCCTCAGCCTCGTCTGCCAGGCCCTGGCGCTCCAGCCAGGCTCGCCGGGAGCGCAGGACGGGCCAGCGCCTCGGCGAGAAGCCGGGTGTCGGCCCGCGGACGGTGGACCGTGGGCAGGGCGATCAGACCAGCAGGCAATGTGCCCAGGGTCAGTGCCGTACTCGACATCATGACCTCCGTGTTCGGCAGCACGGCAACCCCAGCCGCTGCATCGACCATTTCGCCGACACCATGCGGGTGCCCCGCAGGCTCTCCCCATGCGGCCTTGACGATCCCGTGTGCTGGTGGGACGTTGGCTCAGGCGCAGGTCAGCGCGCGAGGAAGTGCTTCCGGGCTGGGCCCGGCGAGGGCGTCGCGCTGTTGCCGCGCCGGAATGGTCAGCCGGCGAGCGCGACGGGCTCGGAGTACCTCAGTTAGTCCGTCCGCCCGGCTCTGAGATGAACGGGGACACCCGGTGAGACGTCCCTTGAGCACCTCGAAACTGTCGGTGTAGGACTGCTCCTTCGCCGCAGCGTCCGGCGGGGCCCAGAGGATCACCATGCGTTGATGTCGCCGTGCGCCTTCGCGGGTCGCGAAGGCCAGTTCGTGGACCACCAGACGCATGTCATCCGGGGGCAGGGCCTGGAGCAGCTCATCGTGCGTGAGGTTTCCCTCCTTCCAGCCCGCCCGATCGCGTGAGACGCAGGATCACGGTGGTGACCTCCCGTGTCGTCTCCAGACGTCGCAAGGCATCCCGGGCCCTCCACGGAGAGGGCGGGCGGATTGCTCGTCGCCCCTCCTTCGACCGTCGGTCCGGGCTGGGGCTCAGCGACGCCGGTCATGATGAGGACGAGACGGTCCGCTCCGTTGGCGTCGCGTCTCGGCACCGGCACCGGCACCGGCTGCGTTCATCAGCTCGAGCATCCGATCGGACACGGATTCGAACTCGTGCCATCGATCCCATCCCTCGGCACCTGAAGCGTCCGCGGTGTGGGAAGGGTTCGTTGGTGACGGTGTCATGGAACGCCTCGTGTCCGGTCGGCAGTAATCCGGTCGGCAGTGCGGGGAGAGGATCCGACCGTCGCATCCGGCGCCTTCCCCCCGGACAAGGCGCTCGTGCCGGCGCCCGATCCATATCGCACGGTGGGCTTGGCCAAGCCGGTGGCGCTGGGCGAGTGAGTGCCGCGGCCGGGGCCGGCGGAATTGCCGGGGGCGTGGCGGAGCGCCGACGGGCGACACTCCTTCCCCGTCGCCCGAGGCGTGAGGGGTGCTGCCGGCCGGCGCAGAAGGCCGGCACGGGCATCGGCTGTCGACGTACCCGCAGAGGCGCTTCACATGGTCAGGAGCATCGATATTCCGGTCCGCCCAGGGCCGCTATCGCTACCGCGGCCGAAGCGTACGCTCCTGACGCGCGGAGCCGGAGCAGGCGATGAACCCGAGTACGGGCTGCGCCGCCCCCGCTGCGGGATGGGTATCTCCTACTGGGCCATGCCGGGCTGACCGTGGGGCGGGTGTGGGTGTGGACGTGGGTCTTCGAGGGTCCAGCGGCGTCCAATTTTTCCGATCGGGCGGAAGAACAGGCACTGCAGGCGGAGTGCGTTTGTCCTTCCCGGGGCCTCGGCCAGCCGGGGCCTGCCGGTTCCCGGTACTCGCAGGGGTCGTTTTCCGGGTGGTGGGTCACGAACTGGTCGGCGACGTCGTAGGCCACCTCCACGAGTACAGCGCCGATGGCACCTCCCGTGTGTGTCAGGTGGTCCAGCTGTTCGCGACGGTCGTCCTCCGTGGTCGTGAGCCCGGGCAGAAACAGGAAGCCATGCGGGTCGAGCGGGAGCATGATGTCGCTCACTGCGACGGCGCGTATCCGGTTGTCCTCGTCGGGGATCCCTGACGCTGCTGTTGTCCCACGGGTCGAACCAGACGGCTTCCCGAAGGTCGCCCTCACAGCGAACGGCCCCCCGTACGGGCGGCCTCGACGGGCACCCGCCTCCGGACGGAAGGAGGATCAGTGCGGGGCACGCGACGGGAGCCGAGCAAGGATGCCGAACACCGCCGGTCACTCGAAGAGGGCGCGCATCGTCCTGTCAGGTGTGCTGCTCCTCGCCGGGGTCGTCCCGACCGGTTGCAGCGGCGAGGCCCGGGACACCGGGCAGGAACCTGGAGCGGGGCCCCACCCCCAGGCGGCGCGCTCCGGCAGAGTCACGGTCGTCTACGAGGCCCAAACGGTCAAACCGGAGGACCGGGAGGCCGTGGCACTCATCCGGAACTCCCATGTACTGGAGCGTACGGCCGACTGGGTGAACAAATCGCTCACCCTCCCGCACGACATGGTCGTGAAGGTCACCGCCGCTGTGCCGCCCGGCGTGACCGACGCCGTCACCCAGCCCGACGGGAGGACGATCTTCGTCCCGCCGCCGTTCCTGACCGAGATCGACAAGGCCCTCGCCGACGTCGTGAAGACCGTCGAGCGGCCTGCCCCGTTCCCCGCGTCCGAGTACAACACCGACGGCCTGACCATTTTGTCGACCGAGTTCATCTTCGGCCACGAGATGGGCCATGCCCTGCAGCGCCAGCTCCTCCTGGCCAACCTCGGTCTCGAAGAGGACGCGGCGGACGGCTTCGCGTCCTTCTACACCGTCAACGAGGTCGGGCCGGGCCCGTCGCTGGCCGCCGCGATCCTCTTCGACGAGATCGCACGCAAGGAAGGCACACCGACCCTGGAGGGCATGTCGAGCGACCACCCCGTCACCCAGCAGAGGGCGTTCAACTTCCTGTGCTACCTGGAGGGCAGCGATCCGAAGAAGTACCAGCGGTCCCTGGTCGACAGCGGGTATCTCCCGAAGACCCGCGCCCTCCTCTGCCCGCAGGCGTGGGCAATGCTGGACTACGGCTGGTGGACCCAGCTCCAACCCCACTTCAGCGGGACGTTCAGGGCCCAGGGTGCCGAGGAGCAGAAGAAGGCGCACGGGCGGCTGGTCGCGGAGACACAGGCTCTGGCGAAGCACATCGACGAGATCCGCAGCGGTCAATGAGGTAAATGAGGCAAATGACGCGCACCCCGTCGATCTCGTACGCGTCGTCGCGCAGCAGGGTTCCACGGGCTATCGCGGGATCGGCGCCGAAGCGGGGTGCGACGCTCCACGCCACGAGCCCGGAAGGGCTCAGTGGGTCGGGCGCCGTGGGGCGCTCGCCACCCCTGAAGCCCGGCCGCTCAGTGCGGCGTCCAGCGTCTCCTGGGCCATGCGCATCGCCTCCGCGTACCTCGGCTCGAACATGCGCTCCCATGCCCGTTCCGGTGCGACATCCTCAACCCGGCTCACCACCCACCAGATGTTGCCGAACGGATCCCGCACCCGGCCACCGCGATCCCCCCACGCACTGTCAGCGGCCTCGGTGACCAACTGAGCCCCCTCTGCAACAGCGGCGGCCATGGCGGCGTCCGCGTCCGGAACGTAGACCCGCAACAGCGAGGGCATGACCGGCCAGTCGGACCGTCGATCGAAGGCCAGCACCACCGTGTCGCCGACACGGATCTCACCGTGGCCGATGGTGCCGTCCTCGACCGGAACCCGTGCGATCTCCTCGCCACCGAACGCGGCAGTGATGAAGTCGAGCAGCGCACCGGTGTCATCGGTGACCACCCACGGTGCAACGCTCGTGTACCCCTCGGGCGCGGTGTGCCTCATCAGTCTCGTCCTCTCGTGCGGTCCTTCGTGATGCCACGAATCTAGGGCCCAATTAGGTCAACTGTGGACCTAGAACGGGCGCGAGACCAGCACCATCCTTATCGGGGCTCTGACCATGCTCCTCAGGCGGCAGCGAGCGGTGAGGGAGGGCGTGCAGTGAGCGGACCTCAGCGGGCGGATGAGACGTGCCCGCATCCTGATCGGCTCCTGATCGACGCCATCCCGCCGGCGAATGCCGAAGAGACACGCTCCAGCAGCACCGGTGTCGGGCCCCGCGATGACCGAGGTCCGCAAGGACGATGCCGCGACGCCGCACACGAACGGAAACGAACCGGCCCGAGTCGGGTATGCCCCTGAGCAGGTCGCGGGCCGGGTCCCGGCCGCGAGGCAGGCCTCTCCAGCGGTGCGGACGGGGCGAGTCGCCGGCGCTCCTGAGGAGGGGTCAGGGACAGGCGATGCTCCCAGAGGCCGGTCTGACATCGACCCCCGCCCCGGCGCCGTGTGCGTCCCGTCCGATGAATGAGGAACGCACCCGGAAGCTGTTCATCCAGGAGAAGGCGTCGCTGCCGATCTCGACACAGAGCGCCGCGTTCGGCGGCAAGTACATCGGTGTGGACAAGCTGATGTGGCTCGTGCGCACCCTGATGGCCTGGGACGAGTACGGCGAGGACTGTCCCCCGCCCTCCCGCAGATCACCCGACTTGGACCCGTGGCGCGCACGGTGGACGGCGATCACCGCCCTGCAGGCAACGCGTCGCCGGCACCCCGTCGTCACCGCGACGACGGCCTCCACGGATCAGGAGAAGACGGCCGAGGAACAGGTCGTTCAGGAGAATTGTCCACTGCCGTTCGTGAACTCCCTCGCCGTCCGGTCGGTCTTGAGCGCCGTGCGCCAAGGGAAGCAGGTGGTCTTCTCCCTTCCTCAAGACGCTGCGGTCGCATCGTTGGCCTTCTCACCGAACGGCTACTTGATGGCTACCGGCCACGACGACGGAACGGCCCGGATATGAAATACGGGCACCCTGCAGCCGATCGGCAAACCCCTCACCGGCCACACCCACTTGGTCGGATCTGTGGGGTTCTCCTGCGACGGACGGCTACTGGCCACGGCCGGCGACGACGGGACGGTACGGCTGTGGCACCCCTCACCCAGCAACGGGTCGGTCTGCCCCTCACCGGCCACACGAGTGGCGTCCTGTCGGTGGCATTCTCACCAGACGGGTATCGGATCGCCACCGGCAGCAGGGACAAGACCGTGCGGCTGTGGGACCCTGCCACCGGGCAACCCGTCGGCGAACCCCTCACCGGCCACGCCGGATCGGTCTGGTCGGTGGCCTTCGCACCTGGCGGCCGGGTCCTGGCCACCGCCGGTGCCAGGGACGAGGTGCGGCTGTGGGACTTCGCCGCCCCCCAGCCGGTCAGCCGACCCCTCACCGGCCACTTCAGATCGTTTTGGTCGGTGGCGTTCTCCCCCGACGGACGGATACCGGCCGCCGCCGGCGACGACAAGACGGTGCCGCGCCGGCCGGGCTCGGCGCACCGGGCGGCGGCGGTTCCCCGGGAAGCTCCTACGGGCGGCTTACGGTGGCGGGCCCGAGCCGAGGAGGTGCCGTGGAGCACGCGGTGGAGCGATCCGGGGACGCGAACCCGCCCGGTCCGGTACGGGAGGCTGAGCCGGGGCATGAACGCGCACCGGGAGGGGAGCCCGTGCCGGGGTCGGCGGCGGAGGCCGTCGCGGGGCGGGGGCCCGCACCGGGGTCAAGTCCAGGGCTCGTGCCGGATCCCGGGACGGAGGATGTACGGCCCGTGCCCGAGTCGGGTCCCGTGGCAGCACCCGGGCGGGGCGTCGGACTGGAGCCAGGGCCTGCCCCCGCCCCCGGCGCCCCGCCCGTGGCGCGGGATGGGGTCGGGCGGCGGAAGGTGCTGGGGATGGCGGCTGCGCTGGCCGTCGGTGCGAGCGCCGGGTACCCCGGCCGGGTGGCCGCTGCCGGGCGGCCCGACGGATCCGGGCGCCGCGTGGGCGGGGCCGCGGGGGCGTCCGCTTCCGCCGCAGCGGGCGGGCTCGGCTTCGGGGGGTGCCTCGACGTCCGAGCGGAGAACCGTCTGCCCGGCGCGGCCGACTGGCGGATCATCACCCCCGGTACGGCCCGCGCCATCGAAGGCTTCGCCGAGCGTTGCTCGGTGCTCCCCGGCGAGACGGTCGGGCTGCGCGTGTCAACGACCGCGCCCCGCTTCACCGTGTCGGCCTTCCGCATCGGCTGGTACGGGGGTGCCGGGGCCCGCCTGGTGTGGCGTTCGGCGGAGTTGCCCGGGCTGCTCCAGCGGCCGGTGCGTACCGACCCTGTCACCCGGGCAACGCGCGCCGACTGGGAGCGGACCGCGGAACTCCGTACCGACGGCTGGCCGGAGGGCTGCTACTTGCTGCGCCTCGACGCGGTGGGCTCGCCGAAGCCGGCCCAGCGGTACGTGCCGCTGACCGTCCGTTCGGCCTCGACGGCCGGCCGGTCCGTGTTCGTCAACGCCGTCGGCACCTGGCACGCGTACAACCGATGGGGCGACGCGGACCTCTACCACGGCGCCGACGGCCGGGACTCGACCCGCTCCCTCGCCGTCAGCTTCGACCGGCCGTACCGCAGCGCGAACGGCGCCGGGCAGTTCCCCCGGTACGAGGAGCCCTTGCTGCGGCTGGCCGAGCGGATCGGGCTGCCGCTGGCCTACGCGACGGGCCCGGACCTGGCGGCGGAACCGGAACTGCTGTGCGGGGCGCGGTCGCTGCTCTCCCCCGGGCACGACGAGTACTGGAGCCCCGAGCAGCGCCGCAACGTGACCGCGGCTCGCGACCGGGGCATGAACCTGGCCGTGTTCGGGGCGAACTGCTGTTACCGCCGGGTCCGCTTCGAGCCCTCAGCCGTCGGCCCGGACCGGGTGATGGTCTGCCACCGGGGGGACTATGCGCAGGACCCCGGCTTCCGGCGGGGACTGCCGCCGACGAACGAGTTCCGCCGCGCGCCCTTGCCGGAGCCGGAGAGCGCGCTGCTGGGGGTGCTGTACGACGGCTACCCGGTGGACGCGCCGTACGTGGTCACCGAGCCGGGGCACTGGCTGCTGGCGGGCACCGGCGCGGCGGCCGGGGAGTCCTTCGCGCACCTGGTCGGCGTCGAGTACGACCGGATCGACCTGCGCTACCCGACCCCGCGGCCGGTGCAGATCCTGGCCCACTCCGCCGTGGTGTGCAAGGGCCGGGCGAGTTCCGCGGACACGGTGTACGCCTCCCTGCCCTCGGGCGCGGGCCTCTTCGCGACCGGGACGATGCGGTGGGTGGAGTCGCTGGAGGCCCGGGGCCCGGCCGGCGGGAAGGGCAACCACGGTCTCGACGGGCGGGCGGGGGCGTTCACGCGGATCGTGACGGAGAACGTGTTGCGGGCCTTCGCCGTGGGCCCGGCGGGGCGAGCGCGGCCTGCCGAGGACAACGTGGCCCGGCACTACGGCGGGTCCCTACCGGCACCCGCCGTCGGGGCCGGAGGCGGGGCCGTGGCCGCGGACCGCGGCGGCAACGGCAACGGCACAAACGCCGACACCGGACCCGACGGCTGCCACGGGGACGCCCCGCTCGCCCCGGACGGCGCCCCCGCCGTGCTGCCGTCCCGTGGTCTGCTGCACACCGGCGGGGACTGACACGGGCTGGATACGGCCCCATCGCGCCGGGCGACGGACGAGTGCACGCCCTCACAACGCCGGTCCGTGTCCCCGGTGGCTCTGTCGTGGCGACGGCTTCGACGGCTTCCCCATTGCAGATGGGTGGCAACCGCTGATGCTGTGCTGTACGAAAGAGGTCGCCTTGGGCTCTCCTGTGGTGCTGGGTATCGACACCTGGAGGGCACCGGCGCGAGGCCCCGTGGAGCGCGCCGCTGTTGCCGCTGGATTTCGCGGAGCAGCCCGGCACCCGGATGTGCTCGCTGTGCGGGCAGGGCAGGAAGTGGACCGGCGATGGGCCGCGCACCCGGAGGCGTTCGTGGAGCAGCAGCGCGCCCGCCCGGAGGAGTTGCTGCGCGCGTGCGGGCAGGTTGGCCAGCCCGCTCGCACGGGCCGTACGCGCTCAAAGGGCAGGCAGCCCGGGACCGCCGCCCGGAACGGAGACCGTCCCGACGCTCGCGCGCGGCCGGTGGGAGAAGGAGTTGGAGAAAGGCATGCGGGACTACCCGGGGACCGCTTGGCGGCACCGCTGTTCCCCGGCCATGACGACCACCCCGAACACCGCTTCCGTGACAGCACCCGAATCGGCTCCCGGCCACACGACCGGCACGAGCACGCCAGGCCGACGACACCGGAGCCGCGTCGTCCCGGGGCCACCGCCGATGGCGGTGCGTCAGACGGTCCACGTCCTCATTTCCACCCGGAGGGTCCCATCGTCCAGGGGCCAGGCCTTGATCGAGGTGGCATCCGCGATGTGCCGTCCGACGATGCCCTCGGAATCCGACGGCGTGTCGTCGGCGGGCATGTCGACCTCCGCGCACAGGTCGGCCACAGGGGTGCGGGCCGGCCCGTCCGCAGCCGGCCCGCATCGAGTCGGCCATGGTTCAGACCGCCGTGCGTCGTTCCGTGCCCACGCCGATGCTCGGGCACTGGCGTCAGGTCAATCGGAGGCTCACCGCATCTCGCTCGTGGCCGCCGGAGAGCTCGCCATGGGTGACAAGAATCCCGGTAGGGGCTCTGCCGCAGTACGTCCGGTGGTTCCGCGGCAGGTGTGGTGAGTCGTCAGGGTGTGGCAGTAGGCCGGTCAATGGTGAAATGGCACAGTATGTGGTTATGAAGATTGCGAGTCCGTCGTTCCAGGATGGTGGCTGGATCCCTGTCGAGCACTCGGTGGACGGTGTCGAGTCCCAGGTGCCGCTGGAGTTCGACGAGGTGCCGGCAGGGGCGGTGACCCTCGCGTTGGTGGTGCACGATCCGGATGTGCCACGGGAGAGGCGGCCGGACGGGAACTTCGACCACTGGGTGGTGTGGAACGTTCCCGCCGGACAGCGCCGCCTGTCCGAAGCCGATGAGAAGTCGGGCGTGGTAGGGGTCACGACGAGGGGTACGAACACCTGGATCGGTCCGGCCCCGCCGCCCGGCGACGGCCCGCACCGGTATTTCTTCACTCTCCATGCGCTGGATGTCGTCCTGGACCTGCCGCCCTCCGCGGGGCGTGCGGAGCTCGAAACGGCCATGGATGGCCATGTCCTGGAGCGGGCGGTGCTGATGGGCCGGTTCCAGCGGGGTTGAGAGTGCTCCGACGCTGGGACTGGCTGTCCGGTTTGTTCGCTCCGGCCGAGGGCAGCAGGCCCGCGGCCGGAGCGGGGCTGATCAACGGGGTGGCCGTCGGCCTGCCCCTGCTGGCGGGTGTGTTGGCCGGCGATCCCGAGGCCGGGGCGCTGGCGTGCCTGGGTGCCTATGTGGGTGCGTTCACCAACAAGGGCGGTCCCCGACGGCAGCGGACGGCGGGACTGGTGGTGGCCGGTGTCGTCAACGCGCTCGCGTTCTGGGCCGGGGAACTGGCTACCGGGTTGTTCCTGCTTGCTCTTGCCCTCCTGATGGTGCTGGTCTTCCTCGCCGCCATGGGCGAAGCGGTGCACGGGACCGTGGCCCGACTGGGCACCATGCCGGCCACCGCCCTGCTGGCCGGAGCCGGCCAGAGCAGCTCCGGGCCGTCGGACGGCACGTTGCGCGCCGCGCTTCTCGTACTGGCCGGTGGCCTCTGGTACGCCGCCGCCACGGGCGTGCTCACCCCGGCCCCCCGCCTGCGCAGCGTCCTGGCCGCCGCGGCCGAGCCCTATCGGGAAACCGGCCAACACCTCACCTGGATCGCTGCCGGATCCGGCCGGGACGGCAGCGGCGCGAGCATGGTTCCCGCGTTGCGCAGAGCGGAGCGGACTGCCCTGACCTTGCACGGCCCGGGTGGCGATGAGGGCTTGGCGGCCCGGGTCGATCCGTTGCTGCGCCAAGCGGCCCTGTTGGCGGACCTCACTGCGGCACTGGATCGGACCGGCACCGCGCCGCCGCCCGTACGGCGCCAGTTCACCGCAGCCACCCGGGCACTGGCCGGCCACCTCTCCCAGACCGCGCACCGGCTCGCCCGTCCCGGCCGTCCAGCCCCTGCGCCCGATACGACCCGGAGGTTGAAGGACCTCGCCCTCGCCTGCGACGCCATGCGCTCACGGACCGCCCTCGGTCAGGAGCCGTACGCGATGCTCGCCACGGCGGCGCGCCAACGCCGGCTCCTGGACCGTATCCACAGCGCCGCCCTCACCGCGCACCGCCAAGCCGGAGCTCTCGCGGCTGCCGCCTCCGCCCGGCTCCACCCGGCGCCACCGCGCAAGATCGGCTTCGACGCGGCACGCCTGCGCGCCGCGATGACGCTCAGCTCCTCCGACTACCGCCATGCCCTGCGCGTCACGGCAGTCTGCGCCATCGTGCTCATCCTGGTCACGCTGACGGGCCTTCCGCACGGGGAGTGGGCGACCCTTGCCGTCCTGCGGGTCCTGCGTCCGCAGTACGGCACCACCCTCGAACGCGCCGGACAGCGCATCGCCGGCAACCTCATCGGCGGCACCTGCGCCGCACTCCTGATCGCGGGAGTCGAAGACCCCGCGACTCTCGCGGTCCTGATCTTCGCGGTCATCAGCGCGGGGTTCGCCCTCAGACCCGTCAACTACGCGTTCTGGGTCCTCTTCGGCACCCCCCTGGTCCTGCTGATCGGCGACATCGCCCAGCCCGGTGACTGGACAACGGCCCTCGAACGCATCGCCATGACCGTCCTCGGCAGCGCCGCGGCACTCCTGGGCGGCTACCTCCTGTGGCCCTCCTGGGACCACGACCGCCTCACCCAGCACACCACCCGGGCGACACAAGCCGCCGCCGACCACCTGGACGCAGCCCTGCATCTGCTCACCGACCCCCAGGCACCCTCCGCAGACCCTGTCCGCCGCGCGGCGGAAGACGCCCTCGCCAAAGCCCGGGCCACACTTCAGCACGCCGGAAGGGAACCCGGCCGCAACACCGACAGCCTGACGCACGCGTCCGCCACCCTCACCGCACTGGCTCCACTCATCGAACACATCGGGGCTCTGACCACCCAGGCCACACCACGTGCCGCGCTCATCCCCGGCCTCGCCGACTACCGCACACACGCCCGCGCAGCCCTGACGGCATCACAGCCCGACGAGCAGGACACACACACGCAAGCCCTGACCGACACCCTCGACACCATGCGCCTCTACCTCGCACGGATTCACCGCCAGCGCCTCGACGAACTGCCCGGGCACCAGAAGGACGACACCCGGGCACGCGGCGCGGTCCGTGACAACGAACCCGTCATCGGACTGCTCACGCACATCGCAGCGTGCGTCGCACGGCTCCCCCACCCCATGCGGTAGGAACACCGCGCCGCCCCGTGGACGGCAGCTCCCCTCCAGCCCTCCACGCCGAGGCGCACCGCCCCGGCGGAGGTTTCAGCGGGTGTGCACCGGCACTCCCATGGTGAGGCTGTCGGCCCCCACGCCCATCACGGAAATCCGTTCGCCGGCACCGGGGTTGCTCCGCGGGCCGAAGCCGGTACCACGCGCGCCGCTTTCACCAGGACGATCCGGGCGAGGTTCTGCGGCGAATCCTGCCGTTCGCGCCAGTACGTTGTCCGTCGAGGGCCCTTCTCGGCGGGTGTCGGATCCGCTGTGCTCCGAGGGCGGTTGGTCATGATGGCCGTTCGGACCTCGCCATCGTCGCCACCATCCGCTCCAGGCGGGCCAGCCGGGTCTTCTCGGTCCGGGCGGTGACCAGGCGGAGATACAGGGCGAACCGGTCGGACTTGCCGAGCGTCTCGTAGAACGCCCGCGCCGTCGGGTTCGCGTCGAGCGCCTCGACCAGGTCCGGCGGTGCGGTGGCGTTCTTCTGCGAGGCGTATGCCGTCGCCCAGCGGCCGTCCGCCCGCGCCGCCTCGACCTCGGCGAGGCCGCGGGGCCGCATCCGTCCCTCGGCGATCAGAGCCTCGGCCTTGTCGACGTTCACCTGCGACCAGGGCGATCGAGGGCGGCGCGGTGTCGTGCGCTGCAGGAAGTACGTGTCGTCGAAGCCGCGCCGCAGACCGTCGATCCAGCCGAAGCAGAGCACCGTGTCGACCATCTCTTCCCAGGTGAGCGACGGGATGCCGGTGTGCTTCTTGGCGATCTTCACCCAGAGCGCGGTCCGCTCCCCGTGATGCTCGTCGAGCCATGCCTCCAACTCGGCCGGACTCGTGGGGACCAGAATCTCGACGCCGTCCTCGTATTTCTGCATGAACCGCAGACTAGAGATTATGTAGGACAGGTTTTGACCTACTTCGGCCGCCGCCCGTCGCCGAAGTTCACGGCTGCCGCCGGGGCCCGGCCGCCGACGTCGAGCTCCTTGCGGATTGACCTGCGGCATTGGGCTGCGGATGCAGGCTCCTCCGAACGGGATCCGGCTGAGCTCGGGCCCACGTACGCCATCACTGCGGCGTGATGACAGGCCGAGCCCGAGTGCCGCCGTCCGACCAGGCCGGCAAGCGGCGTCGAGCGCGTCGGCCCGGCGCGCTGCTTCGACCGGCTCAAGCGATCCGTCGCCACACGCTGCGACAGGCTCGCCGCCCGCCCCGGGAGGCTGGACCGCGTCTGAATTCGCTCGTCTTGTGGCTACGCCGTCCAATGCCGTGGCCACCGAGCGAACAGATCTCCTCTCCTGCGAGGTTGAGTCGTGAACGCCGCTCGCGGAACACCGGGCGCGTCGGGCCGTGACATGAGCTGCACCTCTTGCTCCGGTGTGACGGCGATCCCGCGGGAACGATTCGGCTCAGCGCCGTTCAGCGCGGCAGGAGCAGTGAATCCGCCGGCGCCGGCAGTGCGTCATCGGCCCCTTGGAATCATTCATCCCTTCAGGGCTGCCGCCCCGACGGGCTCAAGTCGAAGTTGCTGTGGGGGCGACTTGAGCCGGGTCGAGAGGTCCGGGAGGTGTGGCGCGCGTCCGGCCGTGAACCAGAGCAGAACGTCCGCATCGGTCCGGATCGGAAGTGCGGGGAAGGTGTTCTCCGCGTGCTCGGAGCGGTGCACGGCCTGCGCGGGGGTTCCGGCAGCGGTCAGAGCGGGGCGCAGGTGTCGCTCGAAGTGGTCGGCGAAGGCCGCGGGGTCCACGGGGTGGCAGATGGTTGCGACGACGGGTCCCGTGCTGCTCGGGGCAGCGAGGCCCGGTCCGCGCAGCAGGAGCACATCATCCGAGTCGATCATGGTCGCGTTGGCCCTCTCGCGATGCGCCTGCCAGACGGGGCCGCGGTAGAAGGCGTGCAGCGCCCGCTCGCGTGTCGCCATGTCCGGGAAGCCGCGTAGCCATACGAAACGGTCCGGGTCGTCGAGATCCAGGAACCGTGCGCCCACGGTGATGCCGGCCGCTTCCTGCCCCGTGACGAATTCCCGTTCGAAGAGGTCGACCAGGGTGTCCCGGGCGCCCGAGTGGAGTGTGTATTGGCGGAGCTCGACGATGTCGTTCGTGACCTGGGGGCTGTTCATGACCGAGAGGCTAGGGCCGGTCCACTGACACCTCCTGTCAGTGGACCGGCCCCTCGGTTCGGTGTCGCTCATCGTCTTGCAGGCTTGCGCGCCGCGGTGGCCGCGTTCGCCCGGCGGCTGCGAGCTGGACGGTCGTGATGTCGGTGGACCCGGCCCGCCCGGCCCGCCCTGCAGGTCGGCGTTCCTTCCGCACGGTGCCTCGGGGGGACCGTACGTCGGGGCCCGGGTGGAGGTGACACGATGGGTGCGCGGTCCCGGGGCCGCACGGTGGCGGCAGGCGGGATGCGGTGTGGAGGACAAGTGGCTATCGGAGCGGCTGGTGGCGGCGGAGTCCGCCGTCGGCGGCGGGTTCGACCTGTCGGAGTGCGTGCGGGAACCGATTCACCTCCTGGGGGGAATCCAGTCGTACGGGACGCTCATCGCGGTTGAGCCGATCTCCGGCGTGATCGACACCGTGGGCGGCAACGCGGGGGACCTCCTGGGCCTGCCCGCCGCGGAACTCGTGGGCGAGTCCGTGGAGAGGGTGCTGGATCCGGGGACCTGGAGCGAGATCCTCGACGCCACGGCCGAGGCCGGCACGGGTCAGGTGGCGCTGCCGGTGCGGGTGGGGGCGCAGGCGCGACGGTTCACCGTATCGGCGCACCGCCGTGATGACGTCGTGGTGATGGAGTTCGAGCCCTCGACGGGAGAACAAGCGTTCGAGTTCTCGCCCTTCTACCAGCGGGTCCGGCGCGCGTTGGTGCGGCTGCGGTCCGCGTCGAGCGTCACGGAGTGCTGTGAGCTGGCGGTGCGGGAGATCCGGGCGCTGACGGGCTACGACCGGGTGGTGGCCTACCGGTTCGACGGTCCGCAGGGGCCGGGGCAGGTGGTGGCCGAGGACGTGCTGGACGGGAAGGAGCCCTGGCTGGGCCTGTGGTTTCCGGCGACGGACATTCCTCCGCAGGCGCGTCGGCTGTACGAGGAGAACTGGATCCGGGTGATCGCGGATGTGGAGGACCCCTCGGCCGGCTTGGTGCCGGCGGTGCGGCAGGCCACGGGAAGGCCGCTGGACCTGTCGGGGGCCGCACTGCGGACGGTCTCCGGTTTCCACCTGGAGTACCTGCGCAACATCGGTGTCGCCTCGTCGATGTCGGTCAGCGTGCTGCGTGACGAGGAGCTGTGGGGGCTGATCGCCTGCCATGGTGACCGGCCCGTCCGGTTGAGCCCGGAGCTGCGCTCGGCGTGCGAGTTCTTCGGTGTCGCGTTCTCTCTGCAACTGATGGCGTTCGAGGAGCGGGAGCACGCCACGGCCCTCGCGGAATCGCGCCGGCGGATGTCGCTCCTGCTGCACGATCTCACCCCGGACCTGGTGACGTCGGTGCGGGAGCGGGGCGGGCAGATGCGGGAGTTGTTGGACGCCGACGCCGTCCTTCTCGTACGGGACGGGTGCACGACAGTTTCCGGTGCGCCGGTGCCGGAGTCCGCCGTGGCCGTACTTCGACGGCGGGCGGGCGGGATGTCGGCGGGCGCCGTGTGGAGCACCGACCGCATGGCCGAGGACTTGGGCGGCCCCGGGGCACCCGGTGAGGAAGCCGGATCCGACGCGTACGCGGTGTGGTCGGCGGCCGACGACGGCTCCACGTCCGCGGAGCGCGAGGCTGCGGATCCGCTCGGCGCGGGGGCGGGGACGGAGGCCTGGGACACGGCGGTGGCGGGTGTGGTGCTGATCGCGCTCGACGCCACGGGGGACTTCTTGGCCTGGATCAGGCGGGAGCGGCCCACCAGCCGAAGCTGGGCGGCCGATCCGGCGCTGCCGGTGCGGCTGGGGCCGCGCGGTGAGCGCCTGACCCCTCGCGGTTCGTCGGCGGTGTTCCGGGCGGCGATGCGGGGGCGGAGCATGCCGTGGACGGCAGCGGACGAGGCGACGGCCCGGGAGTTCTGGCACGCTCTCAGCGGACTGTTGCTGCGGCACGCCGACGAGTTGAGGGCGGTCAACGAGGAATTGCGGGCCCTCAACCTGGATCTGGACTCCTTCGCGCATGCGGCGGCGCACGATCTGAAGGAGCCGTTGCGGGGCATCTCGAACGCGGCGACGTTCGTGTTGGAGGACGCGGCGGGAAGCCTGGACGCGGTGACCGTGCGGCGATTGGAGACGACGCGACGTCTGGCGGGCCGGATGGACGAGTTGTTGAACTCACTGCTGCACTACGCGCGGCTGGGCCGGGCCGGGCTGGAGCGTTCCTGGGTGGGCCTGGACGAGGTGCTCGATCAGGCGCTGGAGGTCGCGGGTGAGCGTCTGACGGAAGCCCGGGTGCGGGTGGAGCGCCCCGAGGACCTCCCGCAGGTGTGGGCGGATCCGCACCGGCTCTACGAGGTCCTGGTGAACCTGCTGGTCAACGCGGCCAAGTATGCCGGTGATCATGATGATCGGTGGGTGAGGGTCTCGGTCGAGCGGGTGGTGGCACCGTCGGGGACCGCGCCGGTGGACTGCGTCATCGTGCGGGACAACGGGATCGGGATCGCCGTCGAGCGGCACGCGGAGGTGTTCCAGCTGTTCCGCCGGCTGCACCAGGTGGGCGAGCGCGGCGGGGGCACGGGGGTGGGACTCGCGGTGGTGCAGCGGATCGTCGAACGTCATGGCGGACAGCTGTGGCTGACCAGCGAGCCGGGACGAGGAACATCCATCCACTTCACGTTGGGCGAGGGCGCCGACGCCGCCGACCGTTGAGGCCTATCGGGGCTCCGCCCACCCGGGGCCGGGCTCGCGCGAGGATCGGGCAGGTGGGGCGAGTGGTTCAGGCGGAGGGCTGCGGGGTCTGGGACTGCCAGTAGTCGACGGCGCCCTTGAGCACGGTGCGGAAGAGGTCGAAGTTGACGGGCTTGTAGATGTAGCTGTCGGCTCCGGCCGCGTAGCAGGCGTCCACTTCGGCGGAGGCGGTGGAGGAGGTGAAGACCACCACGGTGACTTCGTCGAAGCGGGGCCGGGAGCGCAGGGAGGCGAGGACTTCGTGCCCGCTCATTCCGGGCATGTTCAGGTCTAGCAGGATCATGCCGGGCAGTCGGACGGCCTTCTCCAAGCGGGCGACCAGGCCCGCGCCGTCAGCCGTGAATTCCAGGCTCAGGTGCGGGTGGGAACAACTCAAGGCGCGTTCGATGGCCTCCGCGTCCTCGGCGGAGTCCTCGACGACGAGGATCGACCGGTGGTCGAGGGGGCTCTCGGTGAAGGGTCCACCACCGGCGCCCGCCCCGGACTCGGACGGTACGTGCGGGATGTCCCCGATGCCGCTCACTGTTCTCCTCCTACGGTGACCACCAGAACCGCGATGTCGTCCACGCCGGTACTGCGGAAGGACGCAGCCGCGTCGATCAGACCGGCGGCCAACCGGGCCGCGCCACCTTCCCGGGCGTCCGCGTGGTCGGCGATCCACGCGGGCAGCAGGCTTTCGAAGAAGGTGTCGTCATCGGCGCGTGATTCGGTCAGTCCATCGGTGTAGAGGACCAGTGTCTCCCCCGGCTCCATCCGGAAGGTGGTCGGGGGGTGATCGGTCTCCGCCATGACACCGAGCATCATGCCGTGGACGGCGACCTCCTCGACCGTGCCGTCGACGCGGCGCAGCAGTGGGACCGGGTGTCCGGCGGAGGCGAGGCGGACCCGTACGGCGCCGGTGCCGTCGTCGACCTGTTCGCAGGTCGCGACAGCCGCGGTCAGGAAGCGTGAGGCCCGTTGCGCGCGCAGGACGTGGTTGAGCCGGGCCAGGGCCCGCTCGGGCGGGTGGCCGTCCTCCAGGAGGATGCGCAGGGTGTGGCGGGCGAGGCCGGTCAGGGCGGCGGCTTCCGCGCCACGACCGCAGACGTCGCCGATGAACAAGGACACGGCGCCCTTCCCGTCGGGTACGGCGTCGTAGAAGTCGCCGCCGACTTCGAGGCTGGCGTCCGCCACCCCGTAGGCGGCTCCGAGGTCCAGACCGGGCACGCCCGGGAGTTGGGGAGGGAGGAGGTGACGCTGGAGGGAGACCATGTCCTGGCGGCGTTGTTCGTAGAGCAGGCTCGTGTCGATGGCGAGCGCCGCGCGGCGGGCCAGGTCGGCCAGGAACCAGGGGGCCGCGGTGGCGGGCCGCTCGCGTTGGTAGAGGAACGTGAGGGTGCCCAGGACGCGTCCGCGGGCGCGCAAGGGGCTGACGCTGAGGGAGCGGACGTTCAGCCCGGCGGCGCTACCGCCGGGGCCGAAGGGTCCTGCGGCGAGTCCGCTCGTGCCGAGGACGAGTCCGTGGTCGCCTTCGACGGCGCGTGCCAGCAGTTCCTCGAACCAGGGCTCCGTCGCGTACTGGTCGAGCCGGCGTTGCTCCGCAGCCGCGACGTGGGCGGTGGCCACCAGTTCCAGGCGTCTGTTGCGCAGCAGGTGCAGGATGCAGCCTTCGGCCATGGCGGGTACGGCGAGGCGGGCCACCCTGCGCAGGGTTTCCTCGGCATGGAGGGAGGTGTCCATCTGCAGGGAGGCTTCGGCGAGGAAGGCGTCGGCGACCTGCCGGCGTTCGATCTCGTGCTGGGCCAGCAGACGGCGTTGGCAGGACATGACGATCTCGGCCGCCTGACGCAGCCTGGTGCGCAGGACGCCGTCGTCGGCGGGGGTCGATGCCAGACCGAGGGTGAGGGCGGCCCAGTCCTCGGGGTCGAGCCGAAAGTCGCAGACCAGGGCGGAGCGCGCGCCCGCTTCGGCGAGCGGGGTCGCTTCGGGCCAGGTGGGGTCGTCGGCGTTCGGCAGGGTCGTGGAGCGAACGTGTGCCGTGTCGCCCGGTACGCGACTCGGTGCCGGCGCGTGGTCCTGTCCGTCGCGGAAGCGCTGGTGGGGGCCGGGGTCGCGGCGGGTGCTCCACCGCAGGTAGGTCAGCCGGCCATCGCTCCAGCGGCTTCCCGTGACGGCGACGACGCCGGACTGGGCGAGCAGGATGTCGTAGATGCGGGAGGCGAGCGCGGTGACGTCCTGGGCCGACTCGGCCAGGGACCACAGCTCGTGGAGGCTCTGCGACCACTCCTGGTCGTCATGGAGCATGTGCGAACGTTCCCTTCCCGCTATCCGGCCCTCGTGCCTCCTCCCCTCGTGGGCAGGCGTTCCGCACGGGTCGATCGCCCCGTTCCCGGCACGGTACCCGACTGCCGGTCGACCGGGGGGGGGGACGAGGGCGCGAGGGGGCGGCGCGATGACGGTGTGCGGTGTGCGGTGTGCGGTGGAGCCGATCCGACCTGGGTGCGGGAGCCGAAGCCCCGCCCGAGTGTTTCACCGCCGCCAACAGGCACGGCCGCATCTCCGTCCGACCCGCCGGTTTCCCGCACGTCACCGGGACCAACCCGACGGTGCGCCTCCCCGACCCGATGGCCGCCGCTGGACGGTGACCGCGGGGGGCCACCTCCGGATTCGGTCATGGGGCGCATCACCGAATCGGGGGCGCCACCGCATCGCAGGTACCGCCGACACGCCGCAGCGCCGCAGCGCCGGACCCACTGTGGCCGATCGGCCGATGTGACGGCACGGCCGTACTCCATAGCCTGAGAACGTTCCCGGAAAGCGGTGGCGCAGGGCGTCGAGAGCGGTGGCGCAGGGCGTCGTGGGCCGTTCGCCGGGGCCCCAAGCCCCGGACACAGACCGAAGGCCGTTCCATGGACCGCTCCTCCCGCTTCTCGTCACGCCCGCGCCCGCTGCGCCGCGCCGGCGCGGCAGCCGCCGTGGTCCTGGTCACGGCGGCGACCGCTTGCGCGCCGTCGCTGCCGGGGGGCGCGGGCGCCGCCTTCGCGGGCGGCTCCCGACCGGCCCTGCACGTCGCCCCGGTATCCGCCGCGCCCGCCATCTCCGTACCGGCCGTCCCCGTACCCGGCGCCGCGGTGCCGGCTCGTGGTGGCGCTGCGGCGCGGGTCGTCGACGTGGTCGCCCACCCCGACGACGACCTGTATTTCATGAACCCTGACATCCGCCAGTCGATCACCGCCGGCGAGCAGCTCACGACGGTCTACCTGACCGCGGGTGAGGCGGACGGGCGCAACATCGACGAGCGCGCCGAGGCCCGGCCGGGTACCGGGGGTGGGCTGCCGCTCGCCGACCGACCGGGTTACGCGCTGGCCCGTCAGAACGGGATCTGCGCGGCCTACGCGCAGATGGCCACCGGTGACCGGACCAGTGCCTGGACGCGTACGGCCGTCCCCACCGCGGGTGGCGGTACGGCGGAGCTGGACGTACTGCGGGCCCGTCCGGGTGTGCGCCTGCTGTGGCTGGAGATGCGCGAGGCCGAATCCGTCCACGGGGACGCGCCCGTGAGTCTGCGCGCGCTGTGGAACGGCCGCACGGGTGCGATCACCGCCCAGGCCGTGGCGGCCGGTCCGGTGACGCGGCCGTTCTCCTACACCCGCGCCCAGGTCGTGAACTCCCTGGCCGGGGTGTTCGGTTCCATCCGTCCGACCTTCGTGCGCGTCCAGGACCCGACGCCCGGTGGTGACCCGAACGCCGATCACCAGGACCACGTGTACGGTGCGCGGTTCGCTCAGGAGGCCCTCGCACGCTATGCCGCGGCCGTTCCCGCGCGGCTGCGGCCCCACTTCACCGTGCAGGCGTATCTGGGGTATCAGAGCGGCGAGTTCGGCCCGGCGCTCGCCGCGGACGCGGCCCGCCTCAAGCTCCGGTCACTGCTCACCTACGGCTGGAGCGACCATCAGGACTACTGCGGCAGCAGCGCGGGCTGCGGCGACTTGAAGATCGACGCGCATCCGCAGGGCTACGGGGACTGGGCGGGAACGATCCGCTACGCCCGCGGCACCACCACGTCCTGGCTGACGACCGGAGCGGACGGATCCGCCGGGGCGTTCGGGGTCCTCGACGGCCGGGCGGCGGCATGGGAACGCCCCGGCCTCCACGCCCCCTGGTCGGCACCGACACTGCTCCCGGGCACCGGGATCGACCAGATCGCCTCGGCCGTACGCCTTCCCGACGGCGGCACCGCCCTGTTCGCCACGCGCACGACGGGCGGCGGCGCGACGGACTACCGCCGCGAGGTCGTCTACGCGGTCCGGGACGCACGGGCGACGAACTTCGGACCCTGGCACTCCCTTTCCTCCCCCCAGGTCACCAACCCACAGGCCACCCTCGACATCAGCGCGCCGGCCGTGACGGTGGATACCGCGGGGCGGTTGCACGCGTTCGTCCGGGACGGCGACTTCACGCTGCGCGAGCGCACCGGCTCGGCGGACGGCTCCTGGGGACCCTGGACGCACTGCGGGGGCCGTGAGGTACGCGGTACGCCGGTGGCGGTGGAGGCCGGGGGGCGCACGTTCGTCTTCGCCAGCACCAGGCGGTCGGTGCTGGCCTGGGCCGGTGAGGGTCCAGGGGCGGAGCTCGGTCCGGCGACGCCGACCGGTCTTCCCGCGACCACGCTTCCGCTCACCGCGTCCGTATCGGGCGCCGACGCCCGCCTCCTGTACCGCCGCCCCGTCCCCGACAGCGGGCAGGTCCTGACGGCCGTGGTGCGGTCCGGACCGACCGGACCGAACGGACCGACCGGACCGGCAGTCGTGGCGGTCTCCACCCGCGACGGGGCCCAGGGCTACGGCCCCGTGGCCGTGGCGGGCGGTGTCCTGGCCGGCCGGATGGGCACCGGAGCACTCGGCACCACGGGGCCCGGTATACCGGGTTGGGGTGCGGTCGGCGACGGCGGGCCGTTCAGCGGCGAACCCTCCGCCGCCCCGGACGGCTCCTCGGCGGCCATCGCGGTCATCGGCGCCGACGCACGGCTCCACGTGACCTCCGCACCGCGATAGGACACGAACCCGGACCGCCCCACGGCCCGCCCCGGCCTCCCGCCGGTCCTGTTGGGTGGGGCGGGGGCAGGGCGGATCAAGTCGGTTCGGGTCGGGTCGGGTCAGCTCTGCGCCGTCGGCCGGACCACGATCTCGTTGACGTCCACGTCCGCCGGCTGCTCGATCGCGTACGCGACCGCCCGCGCCACCGAGGCGGGTGCGATACCGACCTCGTCCCGCATGCGCGTGATGTCGCCGCGCACCCGGGCGTTGCTCGACGCCCCGGCGAAGTCGGTGGAGATCACACCGGGCGAGATGGTGGTCACCCGCAGGGTCGGCCCGGCCTCCTGCCGCAGCCCTTCGCAGATGGCCCGTACGGCGACCTTCGTTCCGGCGTAGACGGCCATGGCGGGTACGACGCGGTACGCGGCGGTCGAAGCCGTCGTGACGAAGTGCCCGGAGCCCTGGGCGCGGAACACGGGGAGGGCCGCGCCGATGCCGTTCAGGACGCCCTTGATGTTGACGTCGACCATGTGGTCCCACTCGTCGACCCGCAGATCGTCCAGCGGCGAGATCGTGCCGACGCCGGCATTGCCGACGAGGACGTCCAGCCGTCCGAAACGCTCGCCGGCCAGGGCGACCAGTGCACGGAGGTCGGCGATCCGGGTCACGTCCGTCCGCAGGGGAACCGCCTCGCCGCCCGCCTTCTCGATCCGCTCCGTCAGCGCTTCCAGCCGCTCCGTGCGTCGGGCGCCCAGCACCAACCGGGCGCCCCTACCGGCCAACAGGAGCGCGGTCGCCTCCCCGATGCCGCTGCTCGCCCCGGTGACGGCGACGACCTTGCCCTCGATACCTGACATGACGGTTCCTTCGCTTACTCGTGTGCCCGTTGTGACTGCCGGGCCCGTTACGGCTGCCGGGCCCGTGGTGACTGCCGGACCCGCTCGTGTTCGATGCCGCTCGTGATCTGCGGCAAGCACCAGTGTCTGACTGCTTTACCCTGGTATCCAGAGCCGCTTTATCCTGGAATAAAAGGTGGTAGTGCCATGCCGGAGCGCGCGGGGTCCGACTCCCAGCAGCGACGCGACGAACTGGCGGCCTTCCTGCGCAGCCGTCGCGCGCGCATCACCCCGCAACAGGCGGGCCTGCCCCTGACCGGCCGTCGTCGCACCCCGGGGCTACGGCGTGAGGAACTGGCACTGCTCGCCGGGATGAGCGCGACCTGGTACACGTACCTCGAACAGGGGCGGGACATCCGTGCCTCGGACCAGGTGCTCGACGCACTCGCGGGCGCCCTGCGCCTCGACGCCCACGAACACGACCACCTGTTGCGGCTCGCCGGACGCGCGCCGTCCACCGAGGGGCACGAGCCCCTCGATCCGGACGTGGCCGCCGTACCGCTGCTGTTGCAGCCCCATCCGGCCTATGTGATCGACGAGACGTACGACGTCCTGAGCCACAATCCGGCCACCGAGCGGGTGTTCCCGGGGCTCGTCACGCCGGACACGGACGGAAGGGCGCCGAACCTGGCGCGCTGGACGTTCCTGGACCATCGGGCGCGGGAGGTCATCGTCGACTGGGAGGAGGAGGCACGGGGTCTGCTCGCGCGGGTGCGCTCCCTGGCCGGAGCCCGACCCGGGGATCCGCGCCAGACGCGGCTCGTCGACGAACTGCACGAGGGCAGCTCCGAGGTGCGGGAGTGGTGGCCGCGGTTCGAGGTCCAGGCACGGGCAGGCGGACGAAAGCGGCTCCGGGCCGCGGACGGCGGCGTGACCACGTACGCCTACACCGCGTTCCACGTGGCCGGCCGGCCGGGACAGACCCTGGTGATCTACGCGGCGTAGGCCGCGTGGCGGGGATTCGACGGCCCGGCATGAAAACGCGGTCCAGGCCTTGTTGCCGTTGGTCGGGATCCACTTCGTCCCGCAGTACCGCTCGGCCGGCCGGCGGTGACCACGTGGTTGCGTGATCATGACGGTTGGCGGTGCGCCTCGCGACCTGCTGTTCACGTCCGCCCGATGTCCGCGGTGAGGACCTGAGGGGCCGTCGGAACCGTTGCGATGGAATCGTGCCGCGTCCTCACAGCTCTGCTTGTTCGAGCATCCGGTGCATCGTGTGCACGGGAAGCGTCGGGTTCGCGGCAGCTCCTGCGGCGACGGCGGAATCGGTGGCACCGAGGAGACCGATCAGCCACTCGACCGGGAGGGCAGGGTTCGTCGCGGGTCGACGTCGCACGGCGTCGCACGGCGTCGGCGTCGGCGTCGGCGTCGGCGTCGGCGTCGGCGGACAGGAGAGCCTCGATCGTGTCGGCCGGCAATCCGGGGTGTGCTCCGCATCGCCAGGCGCTCGACTTGCGGAGGACCTGGTGGCGGCTTCGGGCAAGCGCCTGCTGGTCCTGTTCCGACAGGCTCTCGGTCAGTACCCAGTCCACCGTGTCGGTGCTGTCGTCCTCGCAGTCGACCGGTATCGACTCCCGCAACTCCGGGTCGAGGCCGCGCCGGGCGACAACGGCCGCGCGTACGTCGTTGTGCGCATCGCGCACGAGGGCCGCGATGTGTTCGGCCGACAACGTCGGGTTGGCCGCCACCGCGGGACGCAGTTCCGGAGCCGCCAGGAAGCGGCCCGTCAAATCGGCGTCGAGATCGACGACTTCGGCGATCTGCCGGCGCAGGTCCCCAGCGTCGGCGTCGCCCGCCGTGGAGTCGATCTCGGCGAGCATGGCACGTGCGGTCTCCGTGGGGAGCGGACCGTCCAGGCGGAGCAGAAGCATCTGCCGTCCGAACGTGCTGCTCACGCGCGACAGGAGCTCTCCGATCCGGTCCGTCGACGTCACGGGCCACTCGCCGACGGCGATGTCGCTCGTGCGCACGTCCTCGTCATCCATCATGGTGGCCCGCACATCGTCCGGGAGATGGCGGTTGGCAGCCGGCGCGCGGCGGACCTTCACCTCTGGATCGCGGGCCAGTCGCTCGTAGACCGCTCGCGGCAGCGGGTCCGGGATGCGGCACCCGTGCACACCCACTGTGGTGAAGTAATCCGCTCCTTGGGCCAACCGGCCCCGCACCCGCGGGTCGGCGTCGCCGGCGAGTACGACCTGCACCGCGGGCGGGAGGCTCGGGTTCGAGGCGAGGTCCGTCCGCACGGTCGCATCAGGGTCGGCGGCGAGCGCCGCTGCGGCGGCCGTGGGCAGGTCGCGCCGCCGGGCCAAACCCGACCGGTCGATGTTCGCCGCGGTCAGGCGGGTCAGGACCTCCGGCGGTGCGGCAGGATTTTCGGCCAGGCTGACCAGCAATGCGTCCAGAAACGGCGGGGAGATGGCGGGAAGCTCGGAGGGGGCGGACGCCGCCCCATGGTGCCAGGTCCGCCGCTGAACCTCATCCCCCTTCCCTCGCGCATCGGTCGCGGGAAGCGATCGGGCCGTGTTCCTACTCGGGCGGGTGCGGGCGGCCCACTCACGACACGGACCACCATCGGCAAGGGTCGTGGGGGCTGATCCGCGTCGAGCCACCGTCCGGGAACCCGAGTCCTCGGACGGCGACTCGGTGAGCCTCGTCGCCTCGGCCAAGGCGATTCCTGCCACCGGTCGGCACGTCGAGGCGAGCACACTGCAGGGGGACCCCCATCGGTGTCGGTATTTGCCCGTCGGGGACCGGTGGCGTCGGTGCGGCGCAGGTGAACAGGAGGCTGAGGAATGATCGAAACGACGGTGGCCGAGGTGATGGCCGAGCTGGCCGAGCTCGATGACCCGAAGGCCCGGGCGGTGAACGAGAGGCACGGTGACGATCACGGTGTGAACCTCGGCAAGCTGCGGGCCCTGGCGAAGCGGCTCAAGACGCAACAGGAACTCGCCTGCCGGCTGTGGGCCACGGACGACACGGCGGCCCGGCTCCTCGCCCTCCTGATCTGCCGCCCCAAGTCGTTCGAGCGCGACGAGCTCGACACCATGCTGCGCCAGGCCCGTGCGCCCAAGGTGCACGACTGGCTCGTGAACTACGTCGTCAAGAAGAACGCCCACGCCGAGGAACTGCGGCAGGCGTGGATGGCCGATCCGGATCCGGTGGTCGCGAGCGCCGGCTGGGCGCTGACCTGTGATCGTGTGGCGAAGAAGCCGGAAGGCCTCGACCTGGAGGGGTTGCTCGACGTCATCGAGGCGCGGATGAAGGACGCCCCGGATCGACTCCAGTGGGCGATGAACCACTGCCTGGCCCAGATCGGGATCGAGCACACCGAGCACCGGGCCCGCGCCCTCGGCATCGGTGAGCGGCTCGGAGTGCTCAAGGACTACCCGACGTCCCCGGGCTGTACGTCCCCGTACGCACCGACCTGGATCAACGAGATGGTCCGCCGCCGGAGCGAGCGCTGACGAGGCAGTGGTCGGCGCGCGTACGAGGTTCCCGCCCGGCCGGCCCGCGACAGGACGCGGCTCCGCGCCGGGCCGGGCGGGCCTACCCGTAGGACACCCGCCCGGCCCCTGATCCCGCCCGCTCCCTCATCCAGGCCGGTACCGGGCTCAGCCAGGCCGGTACCGGGCGGGGACCCGCCCGCTACTTCACCGAGCGGAAGTCGAGGGAAGCCTTGTGGGCTGAGGCGTCGGGGACGGCGCGGTCGTCGGGACCGAGCTCGGGGACGGCGCGGTCGTGGGGACCGGCGAACACGTGGAACTCGGCGCCGGAGCCTCCGTGGCCGCGGATGCCGGAGCCGCCTTCGCTCCGGGCGCCGACCTCACCAGCCCCGCCCACGTCGGCACCGGCGTAGCCGTCGGACCCGGCGTCGAACTCGGCGGAGCACTCGGCGACGGAACCGGAGGACGCGTCGGCGACGGCGTCGAGGGCGGGGACGGAACCGTCGACGGCGACGGCCCACAAGGCGGCACCGGTATGCACGTGGGACCCGGCCCCGGAACCTCCCCACCCGAGCCCACACGCGCCGAAGCCGGCTTCACAGCGGACACGGACCCCACCAGCCCCGCCCACGTCGGCACCGGCGTAGCCGTCGGACCCGGCGTCGAACTCGGCGGAGCACTCGGCGACGGAACCGGAGGGCGCGTCGGCGACGGCGTCGAGGGCGGAGCGGGCGTGCAGGTGATGCTCGGTACGGGAGTCGGCGTCGTGGCATGTGCCTGGGCCATGCCGGCCGTCAGCGCGAGGCCGACAGCCAAGCCGGACGCGGCGACGGCGGCCGCGAGTCCGTGAACTTGGTGCGTGGTCATCCGGGTTCCCCCCTGGTCGGTCTGTCCGGCACCGTCGCCGGTCATGATCCGAATAGAGCCAACAGGGTCCGCCCCGGAGGCGCAAGATCCCACTTTTTCCCACAACGGGCGGCCACGAGGCGCCGCCTACGCGTTGTCGCCGGCCGCCGCCCCCAGTCCGGACTCCGCGCACCGTTGGTCTCTCGGGCCCGCTCCGGGATGCGACGCGCGGGGGGCCACCCGGCGAATCCTGCGGGAGGGCGGGGTCCGCCCCTCGGAGGCCGAACCCCTTGGGGTCCACCCGCCGTCGGTCGGCACCCCGCGCGTTCTACGAGGTCGCGGTGGACGCGGCAAGGCGGGCGGCGAGGCCGTCCAGGATGAGGTCCAGGCCGTAGCCGAATTCGGCGCCGTAGGTGTACCCGGGCTGGAGCACGTGGTGTTGGGCGAACTCGACCAGGTTCGGGTACGCGTCGGTCGGAAACGCCGCGAGGTAGTCACCCACGGCGATCTCCACGTCCTGCGGCGCGAACGGTAGGGCCGCTTCCGTCAGGGCGAAGCCGTACACGTAGCTGTCGAGGAGTGAGTAGGCGTGCCCTGCGAGGGCGTACGGGAATCCCGCGCGCCGCAGGATGCCCAGGACCGCGTCGTGGTGGAGCAGGGTGGCCGGGCCGGGGTGGGCGCGCGATTCCATCACCACGGTGGCCCAGGGGTGTCGGCCGAGAACCTCGCGGGCGCTGTGCGCACGCCGCCCGAGGGCGCTGCGCCAGTCGGGATCGTCGGCGGGCAGCTCGATCTGGGCGAAGACCGTGTCGACGATGCCGTCGAGGATCGCCTCCTTGTTCGGCACGTGGTGGTACAGCGACATCGGTTTCACGCCGAGCCGCTGCGCCAGGGCCCGGATCGTCAGCCCGGCGACACCCTCCTCGTCGGCGAGCGCGACCGCCTCCTGGAGGACCTTGGCCCGATTGAGGGGAACCTGCTGGGACACCTGCGCCTCCATCTCGTCCGCGGCCGGGCCCACCCGGTTCACCGGCTTGACTACAGCGCCGATCGTACCGTACTAAGTAAGTCGTACTTAGTACGGTAGCGGTACGTGAGGAAGAGCGGAGCAGTGGCCATGGGCGGCGCGACGATGATGAAGGCGATCCTCCAGAGGGGATACGGAGGGCCCGAGGTACTCCGCCTCGAAGAGGTGGAAAGACCGGTGCCCGCTTCCGGGCAGGTGTTGCTGCGGGTCCGGGCCGCGGGTGTGGACCGGGGTACCTGGCACCTCATGGCGGGCTACCCGTATGCGGTACGGGCGGCCCTGGGCCTGCGGCGTCCCCGCAATCCCGCGGTCGGGTTGGACGTGGCGGGGACGGTGGCGGCGCTCGGGCCGGGAGTGACGGGATTCTCCGTCGGGGACGCGGTGTTCGGGACGGCGCGCGGTTCCTTCGCCGAGTACGCGGTGGCCCGCGCCGACCGGATCACGCCCAAACCGGAACGGCTGGGGTTCGAGGAGGCGGCCGTGCTGGCGGTGTCGGGCTTGACCGCGCTCCAGGCGCTGCGCGACGCGGGGCGGGTCCGGTCCGGGCAGCGGGTTCTGATCACCGGTGCGTCCGGGGGCGTCGGCACCTACGCCGTGCAATTGGCCAAGGCGTTCGGGGCCGAGGTCACGGGGGTGTGCGGACCGGCCAAGGCGGATCTGGTGCGCTCCTTGGGCGCGGACCACGTGCTGGACTACACCCGCGAGGACGTCACCGCCGGTGGCCCGCGCCACGACCTGGTGGTGGACCTCGCGGGCGGCCTTCCTCTGACACGGCTGCGCCGGGTTCTGACGCCTCGCGGCACGCTGGTGATCGCGGGCGGAGAGGACTGCGGGGACTGGATCGGCATGGGCCGGCAGTTCCAGGCGCTCGTACGGTCGCCGTTCACCCGGCAGCGGCTGACGATGCTCGGAAGTCGTCAGAAGCGCAGCGACCTTGACGAGCTGGCCGCTCATGTCGAGGCGGGCCGGGTCGGTCCGAGCGTGGGATCGGTGTTCCCGCTGGACCGGGTTCCGGACGCGCTGGCGCTGCTGGTCGACGGCGGAGCGCGAGGGAAGCTCGCGATCAGCGTCTGACCACACCCCTCGATGGAGGACGTCGAAAGCCCCGACCGGCACGGCGGTCGGGGCCGGCCCGGATCCGTCCTGGCCGTCTACGCGGCATGGATCCTTCGGTTCGTCGTCAGGGGTGCGCCATCCACGGACTGGCATGGCGTCTCGAACGGATTCGCTCCCACGGTGATTCGCCGGACACGAGGAACCGGCCGACATATATGGATGTATGACGAGCGGTCCATCAGGGTACGGCTGCCCGGCCGGCGGAGTGTGTCCTCGGCGTGGGACGACGGTCCGTGCGGGGCTCCGTGGCTAGCGTCGCTCGCGCCCTCTCGGATTCCCGGTCCGGGCCGCTCGACTTCCTCAGCCATCCAGGAGTAGGCGTTGATCCGTCTTGCCGTTTCGCTGACCCTCCTCACGACGCTGGTCTCAGGGGTCGCATGGACAGCTCCGCCGGCCGACAGGTCCACCGGTCACGGGACGAACATCCTGGTCGTCGGCCTCGACAGTCGGGCCGGGCTTTCCAGGGCGGAGAAGAACCGGCTTCACGTCGGGGGGAAGGCCTGCGACTGCACCGATGTGATGATGCTCGTGCACCTGTCGGAGGACGGTCGCCGCGCGAGCGTGGTATCCATCCCCAGGGACTCCTACGTCGAGTTCGCCGACGACAGCCGCGCACGGGGGAAGATCAACAATGCGCACGCCCGGGGAGGCGGTGCCCTGACCGTCAAAACGGTGGAGAAGGCGACCGGACTGCGGGTCCACCACTATCTCGAAACCGACTTCAAGGGCTTCGAGCAGGCCGTCAACGGCCTCGACGGGGCAACCCTGTGCACCAACATGCCCCTCAACGACGCGAACTCGGGGCTGGAGCTGACGTCAGGCGTCCACCATGTCGACGGGAACAATGCGCTCCGGTACGTCCGCGCCCGACACGTTGGGGGGAACCCCGGTGACCTGGGCCGCGTCCGGCGCCAGCAGCGCGCCGTCTCCGACCTGCTGACCCGCCTCAGCGTCGAGGGCGCGCTGGCCGACCCGGTGGCCACGGCCGCGACCGCGCGGACCCTGCTCAAGTCGGTACGGACCGACAGCGGCACCGGTCTCGCCGACCTGATCCGCATCGGCACGCGGCTCGGAGCCCTCAGCGCGGAACGGACCGAGTTCGCCACCGTTCCGATCCGCCTGTTCGATCACCGCGTCCCGAACGTGGGCTCCACCCTCGTCTGGGACGAAGAGCGCTCCAAGGCCCTGTGGGAGGCCCTCGCCGCGGACCGGCCGCTCACCGGCGACCTGCGCATCCAGCCCGTTCCGGACACACCCGTGCCCGCGGACCCCGCCCGGGTCATGATCCGCGTCGACGACGCCGAGGTGGCGACGGCCCTGCGCGCGGCCGGGTTCACCACGGTCGACACCTCCGCCCAGGCACCCCAGGCACGCCCGTCCCGACCGCCACTGATCCGGTACGCCCCGGGAGCGGAGGACCACGCGGCAACCCTGGCCGCTGCCCTGCCCGGCGCGCGTCGGCAGGTCGTCCCCGGCCACGACAACCACCTCGACCTCTCGGTCGGCACCCGACCCGTCTCCGTCCGAAAGGTCACCTACGACCGCAACGCCGCCGACGGCTCCCCCACGACGGCCTCCCGACTCGGTTGCCTCGCGAACACCTCGCCGCGGCCCGGCCCGGCCTCCGCCGACCGCTGATACGCGACCGCGCCCAGGCCTCGGCTTCGGCTTCGGCGTCGGGGTCGGGGTCGGTCCGATGTCGGAGACCTACCCCGTCGAACGCTGCCGGCGGCGATGGCCGGGGCCCGGGCCCGCCCCCCGGCATGGTGGTGCATCAGCCGGTCATTCCCATGGCGGCCCTCACCCGGGTGAGGGTGTCGTCCGCGACGTCGCGGACGCGCTCGTTGCCGTTCCGCAGGACGTGGCGGACGTGGCCGGGATCGGCGGCCAGCTCGGCCCATGCCTCGACGGCGTCGTCCTTGGGCTCGTCGCGGGCGAAGCCGGCCCTCACCTTCATCGAGAACTCCTCGATCGGCATCTTCAGGCAGGCCGTGTACCGAGCCTCCGCGACACTCGGGCGACGCGCGGCGTGGGGCCCGGACAGCCTTCCGGGGATGACGCTGTCGGGATGACCACCGGTCCGTCGTCGGTGGTGAAACCGACGTGAACGGCCAGCGCCTCGTCCAGGATCGCGTAGACCGCGTCCCGGTCGTAGGTGACCCGTTCCGGATAGCGCTGCGCGATCGTGCGCGCGGTGGGAGGCATACACGGAAACATGGGGCATCGGGAGAGGTCGGGGAACGCTCGACGCGCCGCCCGTTCGGGCCCCACTCGTACGGTTCGGGCCCCACTCGTACGGTTCGGGCCCCACTCGTACGGATTCCCGTAGCCGTTCCACCCTGACGGGCGCACGGGCGGTGTCGAGGTGGCGCGCCCCCGACAGCGTCCACCGCTGAACGGGGGCGGTGGACCGGTGGACCGGTGGACCGGGGTGGGCACCGTCGTCCTGCCACGCGGCCGTCACCCGGACCGGCGGTCACTTCGGTGTGATGCCGGTGAGGACGGCGAGGACGGCGAGACGAATGCGGTTGTCCCGGCCCGTTTTCGCCATCAGGCCGGCCACGTGCGTCTTCACCGTGGTGACCCCGAGGTGCAGCCGGTCGGCGATCTCCTTGTTGGACAGACCCACGCCGAGCAGTCCGAGGACCTCCCGTTCGCGCGGGGTGATGGCGGGCACGGGGATGTCCGTGGGAGCGTCCGAGGGGGAACGGGTGCGGAGGGCCTGGGCCACGAGGCGGTCGAGGACGTCCCGGCTGAAGGGCGCCTCTCCCTTGGCGGCCCGGCGTACGGCTTCCAGGAGTTCGGCCGGCGGGGTGTCCTTGACGAGGAAACCGCAGGCTCCGGCCGCGAGCACCGGATACAGGTGATCGTCGTCGTCGAAGGTGGTGAGGGCGACGATGCGGGTGGCCGGGCGTGCGGTCAGGATGCGGCGGGTGGCGGTGATGCCGTCCATTCCGGGCATCCGCAAGTCCATGAGCACGACGTCGGGATTCAGGTGTTCCGCCAGTCGTACGGCCTCCGCGCCGTTGTCCGCCTCACCCAGGATCTCGATGTCCGGCGCCTGCTCGAAGAGCATGCGCAACCCCATGCGAACGAGTTGCTGGTCGTCGACGACGAGGATGCGGATCACAGGTGGGGCTCCATGTCGAAGTCGGGGGTGGGGAGTTCGGCCGTGAGCCGCCAGCCCTGGGCGGCGGGGCCCGCATCCATGCGGCCGCCGAGCAGGTCCACGCGTTCACGCATGCCGATCAAGCCGTGTCCGGAAGGACCGGATGCCGCCGGCCGGGCCCGGCCGGCGCCGTCGTCGTGGATCGTCACGTGAACGGTGTCCTCGGCCACCCGTACGGCGAGGTCGGCGTGTGCGCCGGGCCCGCCGTGCTTGGCCGCGTTGGCCAGGCCCTCCTGGGCCAGGCGCAGGACCGCGAGGCCGCGTACCGCGTCGAGCCGTGCGAGGCGGGGGTCCACGGATGCCGTCACCGTCAGGCCGGTCCGGCGGCTGTGTTCCACCACCGACCGCAAGGCGGCCGGCAGGGCGCCGGGCTCGACCAGGGAGCCGGTGCCGGGACCGGTCCCGTCCGGGGCCCGCAGTACGGCGACCAGGCGCCGCAGGTCGGTCAGTGCCGCGCCGGCACTGGCGTGCAGGTCGTCGAGGACGTCGGTGATCCGCGGGTCGGTGGGCGTGCCGGCGGCCGCGGTGACGTGCCGGGCGACACCGACGCGCAGCACCATGGAGGAGACGTGGTGCGCCACGAGGTCGTGCAGTTCGCGCGCGATGGTGGTGCGCTCCGCCGCGCGGGCGGCCAGCAGTTGTTGTTCGGCACGGAACTCCTGCTGCCGCGCGTGTTCACGGGCATGCGCCGCTGCGTCGCGGGTCACGCGTACGTACGCGCCGAGGAGCAGCGGCAGGCCGGCGACGATACCCATCTTGTAGAGCACCGGGAGGAGTTCGCCGGGCAGGTCCTCGAAGCGGTTCGCGGCGACGGCGAGTGCCAGTGCGCTCGCGGCGGCGGCGGGGCGGCGTCCGGCCTGCTGTACCGCCAGCTCGAAGAGGGTGACGGCGGCCAGCACCTTCAGCGGGGCGACGGTGGTCGCGCCCAGCGCGTGTGCGGCGACGAGCAGGACCGACTGCGCCAGGAGCGCGCCGAACACCCATTTCCCCGCGGCCAGGCAGAGCGCGAGCCCGGCCGCTGCCAGGGCCCAGTCCCGTGGCCCGGTCGGGCGCTGCAGGAGGAGGACGTGGCCGACCATGGCGCCGGCCAGCATCAGGATGCGCAGACCGGCGAATCTTCTGTCGAACGCAGGCTCGATCCAAGGTCTGTTCACACCCTCCACGATAGGCGGACGCCCGTGCGCCCGGGTCCTGCCGTGGGAGGAGGCCGCCTCCTCCCACCGGCCGGGATGTCGGGCCCGTGGAGGGAGTCGGGGACCCCGGTCGGGCGGCGAGAGTGATCGGCATGAATACCAATGCGCACACCTCCACGAGCTCCGACCCGAACGCGGACTCCCCTGACAGGGGGCGGCGGTCCGTCCTGGGTGGCGCGGCGGCCGCCCTGGGGTTGGGGATCGCGGGCTTCGGCACCACCGCCCACGCGGCCGGCGCCCCGTCGGGATCCCGTGGGGCCGGCCGCTTCCGGGGAAGGTCCGTGCTCATCACGGGTGGCACGTCCGGCATCGGCAGAGCGACGGCGAAGGCGTTCGCCCTGGAGGGCGCCCATGTCGGATTCTGCGGCAGGCGGGTCGAGTTGGGGCGCCAGGTGGAACGCGAGATCCGGGACACGGGCGGCGAAGCCACGTACGTCGAGGCCGATGTCCGCGTGGAGGACCAGGTACGCGGCTTCGTGGACCGGGTCGCGGGCCGCTACGGCGGCATCGACGTCGCCTTCAACAACGCCGGCATCGGTGGCGGCAAACTGCCCCACGAGATGAGCGTCGAGGAGTGGGACGACGTCCAGGCCACCAACGCCCGGGGAGTCTTCCTCGCGATCAAGTACGAGGTCCCGCACCTGCTCAAGGCGCAGCGCGGCGTCATCATCTGCACCTCGTCGTCGGCGGCCGAACAGGCCCGGCCGAACAGCGCCGCGTACACCGCGAGCAAGCGGGCGGTGCAGGGCCTGGTGAAGGCCGCGGCCCTCGCCTACGGACCCAAGGGGATCAGGGTCAACGCCCTGCTGCCCGGCACCACCGACACCTCCTTCGTCCGCCCGCCGGGCATCCCGGACGCGGATTGGGCGAAGTACAAGCAGGCGTGGGGACCGCTCAACGTCGACGGCTTCGAACGGATGGCCGAGGTCGAGGAGATCGCGCGGGCCGTGCTCGGGCTCGCGTCCGACGACTTCCCGTACATGACGGGTGCGTCGATCAACGTGGACGGCGGAAGCACCGCCGGCCGGAAGATGATCCAGCCGAGCAGGCCGTGAGCGCGACGTGACGCGGGTCCCGGTCCGTCCGGCCGCCTCTTCGGCGCCGGGCCTGGCGCCGAAGAGGCGGTGGGGTCAGCTTCGGTTCACCGGCGGGTAGGAGTTCCGTCCCTCACCGTGGGGTCACTTCGGGCAGGCGTCCTGGGTGACCTTGCCGCCGGCGACGGAGGCAGTGGCCGGGTCGACGGCCAGGCACTGGCCGGTCCAGTTGTTGATGAACGCGTACGCCGTCCGGGACGTGCCCGAGACCTCGACCTTGGTGGGGACGATGTTCCACATCTGGTTGCCCGAGAACCAACGGGTTTCGCAGTCCCACCAGAACAGCTGGGTGCCGGCGCCGGGCGGGGTGCCGTTGTTGTAGGGGACGGTGAGGCACTTGCCGTTGCTCGCCTTGACCCAGAAGTGTCCCTTGCGGTCGTACGGAGGCTCCGCCGCCGACCATTGGTGGCTGCTGGGCGCGGTCGACTGGCACTCGCGCTGGGTGACGAGGCCACCGGCCTTGGAACTGTCGAACTCGGGGCCGCGCACCATGCAGCGGTTGTACTTGGTGTTCACGTAGGTCTTGTTGCCGTCGTTGACCAGCCAGAGCGCGGCGTGGCTTCCCTTGACGACGTCGTCCTTGTTCCGGTCGATGATGTTCTGGACCAGTGCCCAGCCGGGAAAGTCCGTCATGACGATCCCGATGTAGGCGATGTCGGCGTTGCCGTCGGAGACGCCGAAGGTGCCGAGCACGATCTTTCCGCGGGCCTGCGCGAGGGAAGGCGCCGGGGCCAGGCTGTTCCTCGTGATCGACGGCTTGTGGAAGAGGCCGTCGTACTTCTTCGCGTACCGACCCTCAGGTCGAGGGCACGGATTCCGCGGTCCAGTTGCGCGGTCAGGGTGTCCGCACTGTCGCCGAAGTCCTCCTGGGTCTGTGTGCTGTGGCCCCCGTGGATGGAGAGCGTGTCGTGGGTGCCGGGCAGCGACACCCGGGCCAGCGAGGTGCCACCGTCGAGTGACTTCATCCAGTCCTGATGGAGCGGGGCCGACCTGAGGGAGTGGTAGGCGTCGGCGTTGACCGATCCGGCCGCTTCGGCGGGGGCCGTGGCCACGATCAACGAGCCCGCGGCGATGCAGCCCGCGGTCAGTTGGGCGAGCGCACGGAGCCGACGCCGAGGTCCGGCGGGGGACCCGACGACGAGAGGGTGGGACATGGAACTCCTGTACCCCATCGGAGCCGGGATGTGGTGACGGCCGGACCGTCCGCAATGGTCGGCCCCGGCGGAGGAAGAGATGAGGGGTGGAATCGGCGGAGTCCGGCCGGGCGATCCGCGGCGCGGGTACGTCCACGCGTGCGTCGGCATCGAGGGCTGCCGCTCCACGGTCCGGGCACCCCCGCACCGCGCGCTCAGTCCATCACCGCGGGCAGGCGATGCCCATGCAGGAGCACCGGCAGAACCAGGGCCTCAGGCCACTTCTGCTGGTCCGGTGGCGGGGCCGGAACAGCACGTTTCACCGGCAAAAGTAGTGTCGTGCATACTTTTGCAGGAGGGGTACGGCGTCCGGCTGGGCCGCACCGACCAGGGGACATCCGTACATGGACACCGGTACACCGGCCACCGGCGAGTTCGACGCGTTGCTGCGCGGTCTGCGGACGGACGCCGGGCTCAGCCAGGAGGAGTTGGCGCACGCCGCGGGGGTGAGCGTGCGCGCGTTGTCGTACATGGAGCGCGGACACACCCGGGGGCCGCAGCGCCGCACCGTGCAGGCGTTGGCCGCGGCCCTCGGTCTGGACGGGGCCGGCGCCCTGGCGCTGGAGCACGCCGCGAGCCTCGGCCGTCCCCGCCCGGCCCCCCGGGCGGATGCCCCGTCGCCCGCCGCGGTACCGGATGCCGTCGCGCCGACCGGGACGCCCGATTTGCTGCCGCGTGCGCCGCGCGGCTTTCACGGGCGGACGGCCGAGCTCGTCGCCCTGTCACGGGCCGCCGAGGGCCAAGCGCCGGTCTGTCCGGTCATCGGACCCGCCGGGGTCGGGAAGACGGCCCTGGTACTGCATTGGGCACACCGCGCTCGCGCCGCGTTCCCCGACGGGCTGCTCCACGCCGACCTGCGCGGCTTCGGTGACACGGGCGAACCCACCCTCATGGAGGTGCTGCGCGAGTTCCTGCCGGCGCTCGGGGTGCCGCAGGGCCGGATACCCGAGTCGGCGAACGGTGCGGCCGCCCTGTACCGGTCGCTCGCCGCCGACCGTCGGCTCCTCGTGGTGCTCGACAACGCGCGTGACTCGGAGCAGGTCAGGCCGCTCCTGCCGGGCGGCAGCCACTGTGTCACCGTCATCACCAGCAGGCACCGGCTGCCGGGGTTGATCGTCACCGACACCGCCCGGCCCGTGTCCGTGGACGTGCTCGGGACGGAGGACGGCACGATGCTCCTCGCCGGTGTGCTCGGCGAGGAACGGGTGCGCGCGGAGCCGGTGGCCGCGCGACGGCTGGCCGAGCTGTGCGGTGGCCTGCCGCTCGCGCTGCGGGTGGCGGGTGCCCGGCTGGCGGGACGCCCCGCCATGTCGTTGGGCGCGATGGCCGCCGAGCTGTCCGACGAGACGCGTCGGCTCGGGCTGCTGGACGTGGAGGACACCGGCGTACGGGCGGCCCTGCACCTGACGCTGCAACAGCTCCCCACGCACGCCTCACGCCTGTTCGCCCACCTCGGCCGCCACCCCGGTACGCACGTCGACCGGTACGCGGCGGCGGCGCTGGCGGGCACGGACCCGGTATCGGCCGAGACCTCCCTGGAGCGGCTGGCCGTCGCCCACCTCGTCATCGAGACAGCGCCCGGCCGATGGACGATGCACGATCTCGTGCGGCTCTACGCACGGAGCCTGGACGTCGGACCCGATGCGCTCAAGCGCGTGCTCGACCACTACGTCGCCACGGCGCTGGCGGCCGTGGCGGTGGCCGAACCCGGCAACGAGGAATGCTTCCCGCTACCGGCGGACCATCTGCCGCCCACTACCGTGCGGCAGTTCGGCGATCGGGCCGCCGCCGTGGCCTGGTACGCGGCCGAGAGGGACGACCTCACGTCGGCGGTGGCCGCGGCGCACACCGCCGGTCTGCACGGCAGGGCCTGGCGGATCGTCCTGACGCTGTGGCCGCTGATCGTGTGGCGCGTGCGCGACGGCTGGGTCCCGCTCCTGGAGACCGCGCTCGCGGCGGCGCGGGCCGACGCCGATCCGTACGGCGAGGCACGCGTGCTGAACGTGCTCGGCTGGGTGCTGATCGAGGAAGGACGCATCGAGGAGGCGCTGACCCATCTGGGAGCCGCCTCCGCGCTCGCCTCCCGAGCCGGGGACGCGGTGGCCGAGGCGAACGCCCTGATCGTCCTGGCCGTCGCACAAGCGGCACTCGGTGCCCTGGACGACGCCGCGCGGGGATGCGAACGGGCGGTGGAACTGGCGCGCAAGGCCGGCGACCGGACCATCGAGAGACTGGCCATGCAGCACGTCGCCCGGCATTGGGCCGACGCCGGCAAATGGCGCCAGGCCCTGGCCACGGCGACCGAGGCATTGGCCTTCGACGACCGCTCGGACACGGCCGACGTGCCCCGCGTGCTGCTGCTCATGGTGAGGGGAGAGGCCCTGCTGGGGCTCGGGGACAGGACCGAGGGCATCCGGCAACTCGACCTGGCGGCCCGCGAGGCGGAGTCGTCCGGCTACGACGACGGCGCGGTACGGGCGCTCGGCGTCCTGCTGCGGGCGTCGGAGGCTCCGGAACTCCGGGCACGGTACGACGCGGCGGTCGCACGGCTCACGACACGAACCTGAACGAGCGGCGAGGCAACTCCCCATGCCTCGAAGCCGAGCCAGAGGTGGTGTGGGACGCACTCCGGGCGGTGGGATTGCCTTTCTCGCCGCCGCCGTTGAACGGTTGGCTCCGGGTATGGACAAGGAACCGCCTACGGGAACAGCTCGACCGACCACGCACCACCAGTATCGATCCGGACGTGGGAAGGCCCCCACTACATACGGATTCGGCGTCGCAACCGTCCTGTCCGCCGCCTGCCCGGGCTTCCTGCCGGCGCCCGCCGCACAGGCGTACGCCGACCGGATCATCGGCCGGCCGCACACGGTGGAGAACGAGGCGACCGGCCTGTGCCCGGACTCGACATACCGACGGAAACGTCTGCCACCAAGCCCTGCCAGGACTGCAACCCGTACCTGCAGTGACACAGGACGAGCCTCGGCACCGACGGACGCGGCCGACCGTCCCCCTTACGTCCTAATGCTCCGGTTCCCAGGCGCGGAGCAGGTCGAACAGGCCTGCGTCTCCGTCAACGCGCAAGGATTCGGCCTGAATACGGTCGTACAGGTAGAGGATCAATTCACTGGCCGTGCCGTGGATCGCGGCGCCGGCAGCGTCCAGGTCCTCGCCGGTCGCGGCAGTGGGCGCGGGGATGCGGGCGGAACGTGCGCCGTCGCCGTCGACCGTGAGACGCCAGGAAGGGCCTTCGACGGTGTGGAAGTCGAAGGTCGTGGGCTCGTGCGGCCAGGCACTGGGCGACGCGACGCAGGTGAACAGGAACTCCTCGACGCCGTCGAGGGAGACCTCGATCGGCAGCGGCTGCGGGGCGCCCGCGGCGAGCTGGGCGTCGTACGTGTGCACCGCGCTCTCCTGCGCCCGGTGCCGGGCGACTCCACCGGCGGTCCGCGGCGTCTGCAGGTCACTCCACCACGCCCAGCAACCGGCCTCCGGCCCCGCCTCGCGCAGGGCACTCAGCAGAAGCTGAGTCGATGCGGCCAGCCAGGCCGCCAGCGCCTCACGCTCCTGCGGCACCTCCAGAGCGGCTCGCGCGGCGACGGCCTCGGCCGGGGGGCCGTCGGCAGGCCCCGCGCCCACTATGGCGGCCCAGAACCGGTCTCCCCCGCCCAGGTGCTTCGCCAGATCGAACAGCGTCCACCCGGGGCAACTCGGCACCTGTGCGTCGAGAGTGGGCGCGGCGGCGACGGTCGCACGGAAGGCGGTCGACCGCTCGTCGATCAGTCGCAGCAGGTCGGGGAACTCAAGATTCTTTTCCACGCCGGATGTCTATCACCGCGCTCAGGTGTTCGGACAGCGATTTTCGCCGCGCCCGTCGGACGCATGATGCCGGGCTGCCGGGCTGCCGGGCTGCCATCCTCCCGGGCCGCGGGGCTGCCGTCCTCCCGTTCGAACCGTCCGGGCCGGGTCGGCAGGCGCCGACAATCGGGGTGACGTGGCGCCGGACCCGCAGGGTGGACGACTCCGTCCTCCGACACACGTGACCGCGCGCTCATCCGGCACACGCCACGGACATTGTCACCCCAGCCGTGACCTCTACTGTGAGCCGATGACTGAGGAATCGAACCCGCAGGTTTTCCCGAACCGTTGGGCTGGTGCCGCCGGGCGCGGTGGCCGGGATTCACCTCGCGATCTCTGCGGGTGCATCGAACACGGCGCCAAGGCGCAACTGCCGACCGGTTTCCATCCGGAACGTCAGGACACCACCGCACCGGGTTGGATCCGCCTTCTCGAACTGGTCGAGGAGGCGGCAGCCGACGGACGGGAAGTCTTCAAGCCGCTGGTGGAGCTGACGGTGGAACAGCGGCGGCAGGTCATCACGCTCCCGCGGACCATCGCCGAACTCACCTCGGTGAAGCAGCTCGTGCTGTACGGCAGCAACCTGGTGCGCATCCCGCCCGAGATCGGCGCGATGAGGAACCTTGAGGAGTTCACGCCGTACACCTCGTACCGTCTGCACTGGTTCCCATACGAGCTCACCCGGTGCCTCGACCTGCGGCGCAGCACCGTGAGCACCCGTGCCGTCTACGGCAACCACCAGCGGCGGCCTCCGTTCCCGCCGCTGCCGGCCGTGGCGGAGGCCGACCCCGGAGGGGTTGGCCTCGAAGACCTCGACCCCGGCGTGTGGGGTCCGACGGCCATTCGTACGTGCAGCGTCTGCGACCAGCCCATCCGGGCCGTGAACCTCCGCCAGGTCTGGATCTCGCTGCGGACGTCGGGCGCTGACGTCCTGCCGCTGCTGGTCAACGCCTGTTCGACTGCTTGCGTCGACGCGTTGCCCAGGCCGGCCGAAGGCTACGTCCAGTCGCCGCACACCGGCGGACCGACCGTGAGCCAGCCGCCGGCCGGCAGCCGGCCGCGCTGACGCGGAGCGGGTTCCGAGAAGGCCCGGAGGTCGGCGGCTTCCCGCACGGCTCCCCGGCGATGGGGCCCTGCCCGGACATCCACCGCCGGGCTCACCCCCGGCAGGTTCCCTTCCAAGCGATTTGGATGCGACGACGGTCACGAGTACTTTCTGCTCGGAACCCGGTCCGGCCCGCAGCGGGCGGTCCGGTCCAACCGGCCCGAAGCGGGAGCGGTCCCTCCCCGTCCACGCGCCGAGGGGTTCTGTGATGGCTCCGGGCCGTCCCGGTCTGCTTGGATGCGAGCATGACCACCGATCTGCCGGCCGGCTACGAGATATCCACCGACCCCGCCCGTCTCGACCGTACGCTCGTCCATCAGTGGCTTTCCGAGGACTCGTACTGGGCTCGGGGGCGGTCGCGGGAAAAGCAGGACGCGGCCATGGACAACTCGTTGAACTTCGGGCTCTACGACAGTGCCGCCGGCGTGCAGCACGGTTACGCTCGTGTCGTCACGGACCATGCCACGTTCGCCTGGCTGTGCGATGTCTACATCGCCCGTGACAGCCGGGGGAAAGGCTTGGGGCACGCCTTGGCTGCCGCCGTCCGCGACCATCTCGCACCCCACGGACTGCGCCGCATACTGCTGGCCACCGCGGACGCACACGCGGTCTACGCCCAGGTGGGCTTCGAACCCCTCACGATGCCGGAGAAGTGGATGACGCTCGGCGCGCAGTGAGGGTCGGGCCGGTCGAGGCGGTTCCGGTGCCCTACGAGCGTCCGGCCGGTCGCGAGACGAAACGTATTGCGTGACGGTCGGGTGTGCGTGATGATGGTGACGTCGAGTTGCGAGACGATCCGTCTCGTCTTTTGTTCGTGAGTGTGGGGAGCGGTGCCATGAACCAGCAGTTCGTCCAGGTGGACCCGACGGTCCGACTGTGGTCCGAGGTGCGCGGTGACCCACGGAATTCCACCCTGCTGCTGATCATGGGGGCCGGGGCATCGGGGCTGGGCTGGCCGGAGGAACTGGTCGAGGCGTTGGCCGTGCGCCACCGCGTCATCCGCTACGACCACCGGGACACCGGCCGCTCCAGCCGGACTTTCGACACGCACCCGTACCGCATCGTCGACCTCGCCTCGGACGCGGTAGCGGTCCTCGACGCGCACGAGGTCGATCGCGCGCACATCGTCGGCTTCTCCATGGGCGGCATGCTCGCCCAGCTGCTGATCGCCGATCATCCCGAACGGCTGCTCAGCGCGACAGTGATGGGCACCGGCGCGCTCAGCAGCACCCCGCTGTCACACCCGGACGGCTCCCGAACCCCGGTGGAACAACTCCCGCCCATCGACGCACAGTTGCTGGAAATGTGGTCCCGCCCCCACGAGGACCGCGGGCTGGAGGGCGAGCTGGACCACCGGGTGGAGCACTGGCGGCTGCTCAACGGCGATCGGATCCCCTTCGACCCGGAGGAGTTCCGGGACTCCGAGCGCCGCATCATCGAGCACGCCGGACGCCACGAGGCACCCATGACGCACGGACGCGCGGACCACTCCGGCATGGACCGCACCGAGGAACTCGCGCGCACCGAGGTACCGACCCTGGTCATCGCCGCCCCCGCCGAGCCCGTCTTCCCCCCGCCGCACCCCGACCATCTCGCCCAGGTGATCTCCGGGGCGCGACTGGTCGAGATACCGGGCATGGGTCACGCCCTGCCCCGCGCCGTCCACGCGCCCCTGGCCGCGGCCCTTCTCGACCACACCCGGGCCGCAGGCGCCCGCCCCCGTCCGGGAACGGGGACGGGGGCGGGGGCGGGGACGTAGCCACGATCGTCCCGCACCGGGGGGGTAAGTGAGGGGTCGCCTAGGATTCCGAGCGCAGTCCCAGAACGCTGTGCTGCACCAAGCCGGCGGGGACATCACCGTTCCCCGATGCCCGGGCGGTCAACTCCACGAGACCGGCCCGGAGGTCAACAGCGGGCTCGCCGAGGATGATCGCGCTGACGATCAGTTCCATCATCAGGCTGTCGTACTCGTCGCCCTTGCTCCGGTAGCGCTCCGCATCCGCCTCCACCACCGCGGAGACGATACGCCTTCCGCCACCGGTCACGGGGGCGAAGGAAGCCTCGTAGACGCCACGGCCGGTCCAACTCCGGTGCATGAAAAGGACATCGTCTTCGACGAAGGCGTTCCACTTCTCGTCCATGCTCTGGGCCGCGTATCCGCGCAGGATGCGGTCCCACTCCTCGTCGGTCCAGATGCGGCCGGGCAGCTGAGCCACCGGACGGGGCTCGCTGATCGGCTGGAGGCGCCGGAACGATTCACGGGTGCGCGAGGCATCGGCAGTCATGGCGTGATCATATGACTGCACTACGCGAACACGACAGCGAATACCCACCGGCCGACCTGCGAACCGGAACCGGATGGTGGGACCTCCCGGTGGCGGGCCCGGCCGGACACGCGCCGCTCCTCGCACGCGGCCCGGTCGATGCTGCGCGCCGGGGTGAACGCTTCGGTGGGTGGGGATGGGGCTTCGGTGGGTGGGGATGGGGGGATCCGTGACTGGTGACGCTCATGGGCGCGGAAGCAGAGCGGCCGGACCGACGCCGCCGGGTCAGGACTATCGCGGAACCACGTCGAACGCGACGGTCGCGCTCCCTGTCTGGCCCCACTTGGTGGTGATGTCGGCGGTCAGCGTGTACGAACCGACCTCGTCGAGGGTGTCGCCGAAGCTGAAGAGGGTGATGCTCGGCGGCCTGCACCGTTCGCTGCGGGCCCACTGCACTTCCACACCGCCGCGTTTCACGGTCCACTGCACGTAGCAGCCGGTGTCCAGTTGGCCCCCCTTGTCGTGCACGACGGTGTTGGCGCCGGGGCGGGCCCGGGCCCGCCAACTGGTCGGTCCCACCTGTCCGCTCGACCCCATGTCGATGCGGACGAGAAGGGGGCCCGAGTGCGCGGGCGGTGAGGACGCGGGGGTGGGCACGGTGGCCGGTCCGGCCTGTGTGGGCCGTACGGGTACCGCCCGGGTGGGAAGGGTTTCCGGCTCGAAGATCTCCGTGCTCGGTTCGGGGGTGGGATCGACCGACCGTGTCCGGCCGGGTGCCGGTGTCGTGGAGGAGCCACCCACGCCGGCGGGGGGTGCCTCGGGGGCCACAGGGGCTCGGGCCGAGTCCTTGGCCGCGGACGGCGGATCATCCGCGGCGAACAGGTCCTTTCCGGCCGCCAGCGCACCGATGATGGTGGCGATCACACCGATGAAGATCAGCACCGGATGTTCCGTCAGTTTGCGCTGCGCACCACTCAAGGCGGCCTCCCTCTCCCCTGCCCCCGGCCACTGCCCATGGCCACCGGACCACCACTGTGCGCTGAGACCCTAACGCTCCGTGGAGCCCTCCGATGGCCGAATGCGGAAGGCCGAACCCCGTCGTGTGCGCCGCGGCGGGCGCGTCACGAACCGGAGGTGTCCTACCGGCCCGATTACCAGAACCGGAACAGGAGCGAGCGCCTGTCCTGACCGCTCCCCCGCACGAAGCACCGCCCGCGCCCGCCTCGCACCCGGGGCATGCCCCAGCACCGTCCCCCGACGGGGCGGCCACGGTCGCGCCGGGAACGCCGAAGACGCGGAAGACGTTCAGCCTCCCATCGGGACCGGAGCTCCGCGACGGCAAGTCGGATCAGGCCCCGGCCGACCGGAGTTCGGATGCGAAGGCCCGGATCGCGGCGGAGACTTCCGCGGGGCTTTCCTGGTGGGGCAGGTGGCCGGCGTCCTCGATGACGGTGACTCCGCTGCCGGTGAGCGCGGCGAGTTCGTGGGGGACGGCCAGGGGGACGGCGGTGTCGAGGGCCCCGTGGACGTAGGTGAGGGGGACGGGGAGGTCGGCGAGCCACAGCCGCGGGTCGCAGGCGATCTGCTCCTCCATGAGCTGGTCGATGTGGGGCGAGGCGTCCAGGACCTGGCGTGCCGTCCACGCGCGCAGGGCCTGGGAAGCCCGGTCGGAGTACAGGCCGGCGGCGAAGGTGGCCACCGTCGCGGCCCGGTCGGTGGCCAGGGCCGCGCAGAGGTCGCGGAGCGGGCCTGGCATGGCATGGGCCCAGTGACCCGGTCCGTCGATGATCACGATGCCGGCGAAGCGTTCCGGGGCCCGGCGCGCGGCTTCACATGCGAAGAGGCTGCCCACCGAACTGCCGACGAGAAGCGGACGCCGAAGGCCGAGGCCATCGACGAGCCCCAGGAGGTCGGCCGCGTTCTGGGCGATGGTGTTGCCCCGGTCGGTGCGATCACTGCGGCCGCAGCCGCGCCAGTCGTAGGCAATCAGCCGGTGATCGGCCGACAGGTCCGCGACGACACCGTCCCATACCCGCAGGCTCGCCCCCCAACTGTGGACGAGGACGATCTCGGGCCCCCGCCCGGCCGTCTCGTAGTACAGCTCGATGCCCTCAACCGCGGTCCGCGCCATCCACCCAATGTGCCATCGAAGCCCGGCGCGGTTACCGCGCCACGGCCGGTCTCCGGGCGGGCGTCGAATGTCCCCGTCCTCCGGGACGTGCCGGAACCGTACGCGGAGCAGCCATCGCCGTGGAGGACCGCGCTGAGGGGCGCAGCGCCACTCGGGCGGCCATAGCGCCACCGAACCGGCTCGTGTGGGCGGTGGCCCGGACGAACTCCGATGAACAGCAGCTCGTACTGCTGGTCCTGTTGAAGTCCTCCCTGCGGATGGGGTGCTTCCCGCGGTGGGGGAGGCGATCCGGGCGGAGGCCGCCCCGGACGTACATCGCCCGCGCATGGCCTTGCAGATCCGTACGGTCCGCTACATCGGCCGGTTCACGGGTGAGGACCCGTTCGCGGTGCCGTGGGAGGCCGTGCTCGGTCGCCGGTGCTCGGCAGGTCCTTGGCGAGCCTGTCCGGGAGTGCGCTCGCCGGGCCTCGACCGGGTGAGGACGCAGAGGGTGAGCAGAGCGAGCGCCGGCAGCACGGCGACGATGATTCCCATCGGCAAGGCGTCGGTGGCGCCGCCCGCGCCGGCCAGCGGAGCAAGTGCCGCGCCGAACATGAACTGGCTGAAGCCGAGCAGAGCGGCGGCCGACCCGGCGTGTCCGCCGTGGTCGGCCAGGGCCTGAGCCGTGGCGTTCGGCATGACGAGGCCCACGCCGGAGACCAGGACGAACAGGCCGATGAGGAGCGCGGGTAGGGGTGCCCGTGTCAGCACCGCGCCCAGGACCGTGATGCCGCCGGCTGTCGCGCCCAGCAGACCGGCGAGCAGCAGCACGTGGGCGCCGACCCGGGCCACCAGCCGGCCGCTGATCCGGGCGGCCGCGACGAGTCCGGCCGCGTTGACGGCGAACACGGCGCTGTACTGCTGCGGTGACAGGCCGTGGATTTCCTGCAGGACGAACGGCGAGCCGGAGATGTAGGCGAACATCGCCGCGAAAACCAGGCCGTTGGCCAGGACGTACCCGGTGAAGACCCGGTCGCCGAGCAGCTGCCGGACGACGGCAGGCAGCGGCCGGCGTGACGCGGCGGACCGGGTCTCCGGCAGTACTGCGGCGGAGGCCGCCAGCATCACGGCGCCGAGTACGGCCAGTCCCACGAAGATCCCCGGCCAGGCCGTGACGCGCAGTAGCTGGCCGCCGAGGACCGGCGCGATCACCGGCGCCAGGCCGGTGATCAGGGTCAGGGTGGAGAAGAGACGTGCGGTGCGGGTTCCGGAGGTGCGGTCACGGACCATGGCGTTGGCGATGACGATGCCGAACGCCCCGCCGATGCCCTGGACCAGGCGTAGGCCGACGAGGGTCCGGACGTCGGGCGCCACCGCGCAGAGCGCGCCGGCGATCGTGTAGAGGGCGAGGCCCGCCAGCAACGGACGCCGCCGGCCGTAGGTGTCGCTCAGCGGCCCGGCGATCAACTGCCCGATGGCCAGCCCGGCCAGGCAGGCGGTGATGGTGAGCTGGGTGGCCGCGGCTCCGGCGCGCAGGTCGACGGCGAGCTCCGGCAGTCCGGGTAGGTAGCCGTCGATCGACAGTGGTCCCAGGGCCACGAGCGCTGCGAGCAGGACGATGAATCGGGTTTGCCGGCCGGCGGCGTCGTCGCTCATGGCTCAGTACGCCACGGTGATGCGACGGCGGATCGCGGTGCCGCTCTCGATCGTGTCGGCCAAGGCGATCGCGTAGTCGGCGTACGAGATGCGGCTGTTGCCGTCGTCGTCGGTGAGCAGGGTGTCCCCGCCACTGCGGTAGGCCCCGGTCCGCTCGCCCGCTCCGATGACTGCCGCGGGCGACACGTACGTCCAATCGAGGTCGTGCACGCCGCGGTAGAGGTCGAGCGCTTCGGACTGGGCCTCGGCGTTGGCCTTCCACAGCGCGGGGAAGTGCGGGTCGTCCATGACCCGGGCGCCGGTCGGCGTGCGGAGGCTACCGGCACCGCCGATGGTGACCAGGCGGGTGACACCGGCTCGGCGGAGTCCGTCGATCAGCGCACGGGCGGCACCGACGATCGTGGCGCGGTCGTCCTCCTGGCCGATCCGGGGGCCGACGGCCGACAGTACGGCGTCGTGGGAGGCGGCGAGGCCGGCGACCGCCGCGGGGTCGGTGACGTCGCCGGTGGTCACGGTCAGGGCCTTGTGCCCCGGTCCGTCGATGTGGCCGGTTCGGGTGACCGCGGTGACGGTGTGGCCGCGCCGCAGGAGTTCCTCGGTGGTGGGCCGGCCGATGTTGCCGCCGGCACCGAACAGGACGATCTTCATGTGTTGCTCCTTGTTTCTGATGGTCAGAGGACGAGCAGGCCGTCGGCGACGATGGCCGCGGTGATGCCGCGCTCGTCGGCGGCGTGCTGGAAGCGCTGCTCTATGTCGGGTTGTTCGGTGTAGAACGGCGGGTTGTGGAACAGGCCGTAGTGCATCGCGCAGACGGTGCCGGCGCCGAGTGCGACGGCGGCCTCGACGCCTTGCTCGGGGGTCATGGTCGCCGGGACGTTGGCCGCGTAGCCCTCGAAGTGGGCGATGACGCCGTTGACCGGGACGAACGCGACGTCGAACGGGCCGTGGTCGCGGGCGATCTGCCACCAGCTGCCGTGCCACTGGGTGTCGCCGCAGTGGATGATCCGCCGGCCGGCGCCTTCGACGACCCAGGCGACCTGGTCGCAGTCGTTGCCGCGCCAGTCCAGCGAGGTCACCGGAGTGACGGTCAGCTCTCCGATGCGGCGTGACCGGCCCAGGTCCTGGGCGACGGGGGTGATGCCGGCCTCGTGCAACGCCGCCGCGCTCGGTGTGTGGCAGCCGATCGTGCCGGTGGTCGCGATCCGGGCGATCAGGTCGTGGTCGTAGTGGTCGGGGTGCAGGTGGGTGATGAGGGCGTGGGTACCGGGCGGGGCATCGACCGGGTCGACCGGCCGGTGCGGCGGCCCCATCACCGGGGCCAACGGAGCGACGTTCTCAAGCGGGTCGATCAGCAGGCGGGTGTCGCCGAGACGGATCTCGACGCCGGCCCAGGCCAGCCGACGTACGGAAAGGGTGGGGGTCATGGGCAGCGACGCTAGACCGACCTTGTTGAGAAAGTCAACAAGCAAGTTTCGAATCTCAACACCACGATGTAGGGTGGCGGCATGCGCACCTACGGGCAGTACTGCGGCATCGCGAAGGCACTGGACACCATCGGCGACCGGTGGACCCTGCTGATCGTCCGCGAACTGCTCGCCCTGGGTCCCTGCCGGCACACCGACCTGCGCAACGGGCTGCCCGGGATCGCCAGCAACCTGCTGGTCGACCGGCTCCGCGAACTCCAGGAAGCCGGCCTGATCCAGCGCGAGGCCGCCCCGCCGCCGGTGGCCACCACCCTGTTCTCCCTCACCGAGCGTGGCCGCGAGCTGGAGCCGGTGCTGCAGGAGCTGAGCCGGTGGGGCGTGCCGCTGTTGCGTGAGCCGGGCGGAAACGACACCTTCCGCACCCACTGGCTGGACGTGCCCGCCCGGGCACTGACCGACCACCGCCCCGACCAGCCGGCAATCGCCCTGCAACTGCACGCCGACGGCAACGAGGACCTGGTCATCGAAGTCAAGGACGGCTCGGTGCACACACACGCCGGCCGGGTCGACCACCCCACCGCGTCACTGACCGGACCGCCGCACCTGCTGGCCGCGACCCTGCTCGGCGACCTCGATCTGAGCACCGCACTACAGCAAGGCCTGCGGCTCAGCGGCGACCGCGAGGCAGTAGTGCGCATCCTGCCCCGCTGATCGACCGGCCGCTCGCTGGCGTGCGATCTCAAGGGCGGGCCGGGAGGACGACCTGGTCGAAGTGCGCGGTGCGGAGTTCGGCACCCGGCCCCAGCGGGGCCCAGTGTGCTCCGGTTCACCCGTAGGGCATTCCGATGCTGCCGGGGAGACCTGGAACTCCGCCGTTCCCCTCGGCGCGGATCGCCCCCAACCCACCGATTCGAAGCCCACCACCTGCGAACCTCGAACTTCTCAACTCCCTGGCCTCGGGGGTGACGTCGACCGGGCCCCACAGCCGCCGGCGTCAACGGGTCCTCCGCTGATGCCCCGCCCAGAACTGCTGTCCGGATCTTCCGACTGTCACCCGGCCCGAACCCTGCCTCCAACCACGGTTCTGCGTGCCACCTCCACCTGCGAGGCCGTAGGGCTCGCTTCACGAAGCCCGGTGCGCTCCACACTTCATAGGTGCCGGCCGACCCTACCGCCGCTGGAAGATCGCACGACCCAGGAATTGGCCGGCGCCGACGACAGCGAAAGTCGGAACACGTCCCACGTCGGCCGGAAAGACTGGGAGGCGCACACGAGCTCGGCAAGGATCCGCGCCCGTATGCCCGCGTTGACGCGGAGGGCTCGGACTGGTTCCGCCGAAGGAAGGTCTCGGCGTGTTGCTCGCCGATCCGGGGGTGAACCGCTGAGTCCGCCGCACGTCACCGTGGTGGACGGGTGTTCCCCACCGACGCAGGGGGTGAGCGATTGGGAGCGCGAGCCGGTGCCGACGATTTGCGCCCTGCCTACACAGCGGCATTCCGTGGCCATTGCCATTGTCGATGCTTGACCACCTACCGATTCTGGTATGTGGTCCTATCCAAGGGACCTGTCACAACACTCCACACGACGAGCGGAGCATGGCTTGTGGGCACCGCGCCGGACTACACCCACGACATCAACCCTGAGCACGCGTTGAAATATGCCATCCAGAACATTCGGGGCGACCGGGCCCAGATCATCGAGGGGGTCATCGAACCTGTGACACCGACCTGGGACCACGAGGCAGCGGCAGAGGCCATCAGGGACCAGATCAAACCCAGAGTCCGCGAACTGGGATGCGTCACGGGATCCGGCAACCTCGACCTGCCCGGATCATCCAATTGGTACGTACCCGACATCGCCGTCGTACCGGCCGACCAGGCAAAGGGTGCCGGGGCACTCCTACCCGACCAGACCCTGCTGATCGTGGAGGTGACCTCGGAGTCCAACGGTGACACCGACCGCGTCGTCAAACGGAAACGATATGCGGAGTACGGGGCACCGCTCTACCTCCTCGTCGACAGGGTCGAACGCAGCATCACCCTGTTCTCCGAGCCGGGGCACCTCGGCTACACCCGGGCGGAAGGCCCCCACCCCTTCGGCACACCGATCGCCCTACCAGCCCCATTCGACCTGACCCTCGACACCACGGACCTCTGAGAGCGTCGGCACAGCCGATGAGCAGCGGCCCCCTGCCACTGAACGACGATCCGTCAGGGGTCAGCCGATGCGCGAGGCGGTGAGGAGCCTTCGCCGGCCCCCAGCGCGAAATCGGCGTTGGAGAGTCGATGAGGACCGGGTGGCGGCCGCGCGGGCCGCCGCTCGTAGGAGGCGGTCCACGGTCCCACACCACCGACGTCGACGTCGTCGCCGCGCGGTGCCTCCCGCCCGAACCTCGGTCATGGTGACCCGACAGCTCGCCCGGTCGTCAGTCCTCGTGCCCGAGGCGTACGTCCCGTTCGGCGCGCCCGCCGCCCGCGATCTGCAGGACCGTCGCCACCGGCGGATAGCCGGCCGCGATGACCGTGTACTCGCCCGATGGCAGGTCGACGAACCGGAAGGTCCCGTCCGATCCGGTGGTCAGGGTGTCCACGACGGTGCCGGCCGCGTCGAGCAGGGTGACCCTGGCGTCCTCGACCGGTTTGCCCGAGCCGGCGCGCACGGTGCCGCGAAGGACCGCGCCGCCCCTCAGTTCCACGTCCTGGCGGGTCTCGCGGGCGACCTGCACGGTCACCGGCAGGGCGGCCGGCCGGAACGCCGGGGCGCTCGCGGCCAGGGTGTACTCCCCCGCCACCAGATCCGGAATGACGTACGTGCCCTCCGGGTCGGTCGGGGTGGAGGAGACCACCTCGCCGCGGATGTCGGTGAGGATGACGGTCGCGTCGCGGACCGGGGTGCCGTCGGCGGTGAGGACCGAGCCGGCCAGCCGTCCGGTGCCGCCGAGCACCACGTCCAGCTCCACCGGCCGCTCGCCCACGGTCACGCTGACCGCCTGCGGTTGATGGCCGCCGGCCGCAGCGATCAGGACGTACGCTCCGGGGCGGCTCACGTTGAGCGCGTATCGTCCGTCGGCTCCGCTGGCGCCCCGACCGACTTGACGGCCGCTCACGTCGATCAGGGTCAGGGCGGCGCTGGGCACCGTGCTGCCGTCGGGGTGCTGGACGGTGCCGCCGACCGGCAGCCCGCCCGACCGGGAGGCGTCGGTCGAGGTCCGCGCGGCTGGGACCTCGCCGGGGAGCGGCTGCGAAATCTCCTCGTGGAACGGCGAATCGGCTGCGGGGGCGTTGTGGGACAACAGCGGTTTCTCCTTGAGGAAGCAGGCGATGAGCAGGCCGAGGACGAGCACGGGTACGAGGTAGAGGAAGATCCGCGGCATGGCCTCGGCGTAGGCCGCGATGTACGCGTCCCGGAGGGTCGGCGGGAGGGAGTGCACCAGTTGCGGGGTGATGGCGGAAGGGTCCGGGAGCCCTGCCTCGGCGGGCAGTCGGACGGCGAGCGCGTCGGTCAACCGGCCGGCGAAGACCGTGCCGAAGACGGCGGCGCCGATGCTGCCGCCCATCTGCCGGAAGTAGTTGTTGGCGCTGGTGGCGGTACCGAGGTCGGTGGGCCGCACCGAGTTCTGCACGGCGAGGACGAGCACCGGGAGCACGAGCCCGATGCCGATGCCGAGGACGGCCATCCACAGGCTGTACGCGAGCCGGGTGGTGTCGGTCTCCAGCCGGGAGAGCAGCCACATGCCGAGGATGGACAGTGCCCCGCCCATGACCGGGTAGACCTTGTAGCGGCCGGTCCTGCTGATCAGCTGGCCGGAGGTGATGGAGGCGACGACGACCCCGCCCATCATCGGCAGCATGAGCAGCCCGGATTCGGTGGCGGTGGCGCCCTCGACCATTTGCAGGTAGGTCGGCAGGTAACTGGCGGCGCCGAAGAGTGCGATGCCGACGACGGCCCCGACCAGAGCGGTGACGGTGAAGACCGGGTCGCGGAACAGACGCAGCGGAATGATCGGTTCGGCCGCGAAGTGCTCGGCGACCACGAAGAGCAGGGACGTTCCGGCAGCGCCGACGGCCAGCCCCAGGATCATCCGTGAGTCCCACGCGTACTCGGTACCACCCCAGCTGGTCAGCAGTACCAGGCAGGTCGACGCCGCGGCGAGGAGGACTGCACCGATCACGTCGAGCCGGGGCCGGACCGCGGGCTTGGGGAGTTTCAGTACGACGGCGATCACGGCCATCGTGATCAGTCCGAACGGGACGTTGATGTAGAAACACCAGCGCCACGACGCGTGGTCGGTGAAGAACCCGCCGAGCAGCGGTCCGGCAACGGACGCGAGGCCGAAGGCCGCGCCGATCAACCCCATGAAGCGACCGCGCCGGCGGGGCGGAACGATGTCCGCGATGATCGCCTGCACTCCGATCATGAGCCCGCCCGCGCCGATGCCCTGGACCGCGCGGAAGGCGATCAGCTCGTCCATCGTGCGCGACCAGCCGGCCAGCGCGGAACCGATGATGAAGACGACGATGGCGAACTGGAAGACGCTTTTGCGGCCGAAGAGGTCGCCGAGCTTGCCGTAGAGCGGCAGTCCGATGGTGGAGGTGAGGAGATAGGCCGTGATGGCCCACGACATCCGGTCCAGGCCCTGGAGCTCCCCGACGATCTTCGGGAGCGCCGTGGCAACGATCATCTGTTCCAGCGCGGCGAGCAGCAGCGCCAGCATCAGTCCGAAGAACACCAGCCGGACCCGGCGCGGACTGAACTCCGCGACGTCGGCTTCCCCTTCGACGGAGGGTGGCGGTCCGCTCGCGACGTCACGGTCTTCCGGCGTGACGTCGGTCCGCTTGTCGAACCGGACCGGAGTCGGGTGCGGGGCGGCCTGCTCGTCCGTCACCAAGGTGCTACCACGCACGTACTGCTCCCTTCGTTGCCTCAGGCAATCTCGCCTGTGCCGCCCTTTTCTCGCATTCGGCAACAGCATGAGCAAACGTGCGGATTGACATCGCGGAGGTGTCCGGCGGGCAAAAGTGCCGATGGGAGGGGGTGCGGTAAACCATCGGCCGGCACGGAGAACCACTCGAACCGGTGAGGCTGCGGACCGGCCCGTGACCGGTGGGCGCGAGTCGGCCGGGGAAGGCGTGGGGCCTCCTGATTCCGCTCCGTCTCCCAACGGCAAGCCCTGCACCGGCTCGGCGACCCCTCCACGTCATCGCCACACCCGCGAACACATCCGCCGGCACCACGGAAGGTGGCCGCGACCTCGCCCTCGCCCAACGCCCGGAATCACCTGACGGGGTCCGGTCGGGACCGGCTGGATTTGCTGCCACTGCTCCCCGCAGGCCCGGTTCGAAGAAGGTGAGCCTGCCGGTGGGCTGGTCGGCGGAGGCTCAGTGGCGTCCGCGACGTGAACGAGCGGCCCGTGACGGATCGTTACCGGCCGTTTCCTGTGGGGCAAGGGCGGGTGCCAGGCACAGCGGACCGATGAGGGGCACCTCACTGGTGGCAGAGAACTGACGGTTCCGCGAGGGCATCGATTGCCCCGCCCGACGCCCCAGGGCGCCGTGGAACCGAAGGTTTTCCGCCCGCATCACCTTCACTGAGCTGCACCCTTGTCCGTCAGTGACGGCTCGGTCACCGCCCTGTCCGTATCCGGGGGCATCGAAACCGGCCGCTCCGCAAGTCCTCGTACGGGGTGAGGAGCGCTGCGGCACCGTGCCCGCGCACTTCGCCGGCGGGCTCGGACATGTGTCCGGATCGCGGACGTCCGACGGCCTGGCCGATTCTGCAGCCGGGCTTCGTGGGGGAGTTGGCAGAGGGCGCAGCCGAGGACATCATCCTTCCTCGTACGACCCGACCATCCGTTCGGGAGCGAGAGATGTGTTCGGCAATGGTCGCCGCATACGTCTCGCAGGCGCCTTGAGGCGCCGACAGACGACACGAAGTGCCTTTCCCGACGGGTGTGCGTGCCGTACGTGCTCCCGCCCGGCCATCCGTTGCCACGCAGTTGGCTCCTCGCACACCCGCGCCTCCGTTCATTCCCATTCACCGTTGTGGAGTTTCTGACCCTCATGTACATACGCTCGAAGTCCCTCACCTTCACCGCCGTGGCCGTAGTGATGTGCACCGCCGGTTTCGTCCCGTCGGTCGTCCACGCCGCCGAAGTTCCCACCGGGGTTTCCGCCGGCGAGATGGTGGGCTCCTACGCCGAGACCCACGGACTCACCGAGGCCGATATCAAGCGCATCAACACCCTGAACGAGAAGGCGCTGAGCCTTGGGCAGCCCGGAAAGGACACGGGCTCCGTACTGCCGAACGCCTCCGCGTCCTTCAAGGACGCGGCGGACGGCGGGATGGAGACCCCGGCGGCCGAGCCGCTGGACCGGATGCCCGACCCGTACCGGGTGTACGGAGGCAGGGCCTCGACGTCGGTCGGCAACTACATACGCAAGTGGCAGCAGGTGTACAGCCAGCGCGACGGTCAGCGGCAGCAGATGACCGAAGCGCAGCGGGAACAGCTCGCCTACGGCTGCGTCGGCGTCACCTGGGTGAATTCCGGAAACTACCCGACGAACAAGCTGGGTTTTGCGTTCTTCGACGAGAACAAGTACAAGGACACCCTCAAGAACACCAGCCCCCGCCCGGGTGAAACGCAGGCCGAATTCGAGGGGCGCACAGCCAAGCAGAGCTTCGACGAGGAGAAGGGCTTCAAGCGGGCTCGCGATGTCGCATCCGTGATGAACAAGGCCCTCGAAGGTTCCCGCGACGAGAACGCCTACCTCACCAAGCTCAAGACGGAGCTCGGCAAGGCGAACGACTCCCTGGTCAACGAGGACGGCCGCTCGAACTTCTTCGCCGCTCTGCGCAGCACGCCGTCGTTCAGGGACAGGAACGGAGGCAACTTCGATCCCTCCAGGATGAAGGCCGTCATCTACTCGAAGCACTTCTGGAGCGCCCAGGACCCGCGCGGTTCCGCCGACAAGAGGAAGTTCGGCGACCCCGAGGGCTTCCGGCCCAACCAGGCCACCGGCCTCGTCGACATGTCGAAGGACCGGAACACCTCGCGCGGCGCCACCAAGCCCGGCGAGAGTTTCATCAACTTCGACTACGGCTGGTTCGGTGACCAGAAGGAGCCCGCCGCCGACAAGACCATCTGGACCCACGCCAACCACTTCCACAACCCCAACGGCGACATGGGACCGATGGCCGTGTACGAGAGCAAGTTCCAGAACTGGTCGTCCGGATATGCCGACTTCGACCGCGGCGCCTACATGGTCACCTTCATCCCGAAGAACTGGAACACCGCTCCGGACAACGTGACGCAGGGCTGGCGGTAGCCGAGGGACCAGCTCGCTTCGACGGAGTTGAGGTCGGCGGCGGGACCGTCTGCGGGCACCCGCGCTCGCCCGCCCACCCGCACACTCTCCAATCCGTCGAACCCGTCGAGCCAGCCGGGCGCGGCTGCCGACCGCTTGCTCCCCTCCTCGTCTCCGTAGGCGACGCAGCGTAGAACGCCTTCACCGGAGTCGTCCGACGCTTCGCGCGGGTGCGGCCTTCCAGGGCCGAGGCTGGACTCGATCAACCACGGTCGGCCTCGTCCGCGGGTCAGTCGACCGCTGTCAGTTCCGTGTCGATCTCCGTGGTCGACCGCTGGCGTACGGCACGGTCGAAGAGGTCCCGGATGTGGGGGTGCTGTCCGTACGGGAAGCGCACCGACCAGCGCGTGACGACGTACTCCAGCAGGTCGAAACGGTCCGCGCCGGCGATCGTCGATGCGGCAAGCAGGCTCTGGCGGACATCGAGCGTGCTGGTCGGCGGGTCCTGGTAGTTGCTCTTGGCCACGAACATCAGGGCCCGCATCGCAAGCACCGGCTCGCGGGAGGTGTAGAAGTGCGCGTTGTCGGTCCACTTCGGCAGTTCGACACCGGAGTCCGGGGTCCAATCCTCGAAGTCGGCGCGCAGCCCGGGAAGCACCGGGGTGGGCCGCTCGCGCGGCCCGACCGGGCGTCCGGCCAGTACGGCCTCGGTGGACGAGGCGTCCAGGGTCCATGGCCATGCGAACTCGCGTCGCACCAAACGGGCATCGAGCCAGGGATCGCCCACGGCGAACATTTCCGGGGCGAGGATGTCGCCGTACTTGTCCTCGAAAGCCGGAACGAACGGGCCTCCCGGATTTTTGAAGTGGTCGGCGTCGAATATCGCGTCCCACACGAGGCGGTTCCCGTTCCTCACCAGGGCCCGCAAGGTGTCCGCGCTCCGGGTGGTCGGCGCGAGCACGACGCGCGTGGGGTCGTCGAGCCGGCCCACGACTGCGTCCACCAAAGCCTCCGGGGCGAACCCGAGGAGGACGGCCGGTGCCCCGTGCAGTACCACCGCCCCACCCGGACCGCTCTGCGGTTGCCCGGTCGCGGCGTCGAGCAGCTCGGGCAGCGTACCGTCGAAGCCGGCGACGAGCAGGCGCACGGCGTGCGCCCAACGCTCGGGGGAATCGCCCAGCCGGTCCCGTACCAGCTTGGCCATCTCGTCGGGGCCGGGTCCGAGCAGGAGGTCGGCGGCGGGCACCACGTCGAGCGGCGCACCGCCGTCGCCGAGGAGCGCCGCAGTGCGCAGGAGCCGCGGCAGAGGGCCCGTGAAGTAGGTGGGCAGGCACCGCAGCGCGAGCCAGAACCGTGCCTCCGCCTCCGGGGTTCCCGGGCCCGTGTCCCGTAGGAACTCCTCGACGAGTCGACCGAGCGTTTCGCGAGGAGCGTGGGGAAGCAAGCGTTGGACGGGGCGTGCGTGCCGGAGCACGTCCTCGGGAGTCACCGCGGGTGCCCATCCGGTTTCGGGGCGGGCCGCGCGGAGGACCAGACCTGCCGCGGAGGAGGAGAACAGGGGCGGCAGGAAGATGTCCTCGGCCAACGCCCGCAGGCCGATGGCCCTGTCGGCGTAGAGGCGCAGTAGATCCAGGCCGGTGGGAACGGAGCCGGTCAGGGCGGTGACGATGTCGGGGGGACAGTCGGCGCGGGCCAGGAGGACTCCGTACCGTTCGCGTGCCCGCTTCCGGTGATGACGCATCGCCGGGTCGGCGAGACGGCTGCGGACGAGGTCCCAGTCGACCCGGTAGGAGGGATCGCGGGTGATGTCACCGGCTGCGGCGGCGAACTCGGACTGCGTGTACAGCGACGCCTCACGGGATGTCGGGTCGCACGGCAGACGCAGGGCCCACACCCGCAGCGCCTCGTCCAAGTGCTCCTCGCCCCGTGCTCGACGCTCCGCCGCGGCGCTGTGCAGCGGCTGCGCGGACCCTTCGGCCGATGCGGCGGCGAAGGCCTCCCGAACGTCCTGGTCGCGGAATCCATCGCCCTGCTGGATCGACAGGTTGCGCAGTTCGTCGGCCCGGTCCGCTTCCCACAGCCGTATGCCGGCCATCAGTTGCTGGTACGCGGTGAGCAGCCGTTCCCCGTTCCCGAGCGAGGCCCGGAGCGCCTGGGCGACGAGTCCGGGTTCGTTGGAGTCGTAGCAGAGCCGGAGCAGATCGGCCTCCCACGGCACGGCCGGCCGGGCCGCTATGAGGGCGTGGACGGCAGGGGTTCGGGGCAGCGGGCCCACGGCGTCGGGGCCGAAGGGGCGGCCCTCCAGCAGGGCCAGCCGGATCGAGGGGGCCAGCCGGTAGCCCCGATTCGGGTCGAGGCAGGTGAGCAGCCACTCGTTGATCTGCGGATCGTCCCGGAGCAGGAAGGCCCGTTCGATGTCCGCTTCGGTTCCGCCACTGCGATACACCCGCCGGTACTCCCCGCCGAACAAGGAGCACCACACGTCCCGGTCGCCGGTGTCGATGAGCTGCTGTACGAGGGCAGATCCCGTGCCTGCACTGCACAGCACGCGCAGGGGCTGGCGGGCGAGGCGGGCGAGCAGGCGTGGTCCCAGATCGCGCGGAGCGAGGTCGACCAGCCATGCGATGGCGCTCTTCGGCTTGACGGGTTCGTCCGCCGACAGACCCGTCGTGGTGTGCCGCACCGCGGTGTCGAGCAGCGTCGGCAGATCGCCGGCGTAGCCCTCCGCGAGCAGCTCGAACGCGCTCTCCCAGGCCTGTTCGTCTGTGCCGAGCCGCTCACGGACCCGCCGGGCCACCTCCGGTAGCGGCTCACCGCACCGGTGGATCCCGAGGAACTCAGCAGGTGCTGCCAGCCACTGCCTTTCGACATGACCGGCTGCCACCTCGGCCTGCCCGTCGCCGACGGCGGCGGCCGTTTCGGGGGCGAGGTCCTCGCGGGCCGCAACGAGAACTGCCTGACGGGACGTCAGGCCCCAGCGTTCGAGGAGAAGGCCCACCTCGTGGGTGTCGCCGTGTTCGGCGATCCAGTCGCCGAAGCCCTCGGGCGGCGCATACCAACGATCCCGCAGTATGTCCGCGCGTTCCTGCGGCCCGAGCGCCGCGGCCACCTGCGCCGCTGCGCGGTGTCCGGCGTACCGGAACAGGGAAAGGAACGTTTCGCCGCGCTCTTCGGCCATCTCTGTGCTCACGGCCCCACAGGCTACCCCGGGGGCAACTGCGTGGATCAAGGGACACCGGGACGGCTCACCGCATCGGGCCCTGGTCAACCCCGGTGGGCCTTGGCCTTGGTGCCTTCCGTGACGACTTCGATACCGTCGGCGTCGGCGTCGGCGCAACAGCAGCAGGACGTCGTCTGGAAGTTCTGTCCATCAGAGCCTGGCACGGCAGGCCTTTCAGCCTCGCGCCTGTCGCCGGACTGCCCCGCCTGCGCTCTCTGACCGCCATGCCCGGCACACTGGCCGACCCCTTGGAGGTCGCCGAGCTCACCGGTCTGGAGTTCCTGGAAATCGGTGCCCGGGAATGGCGCTTCCTCCTGGACGCCGGAGCCGTCCCGCGCACGCTGAAGGCGGCAGGCAAGGTGCGGGACCAGGACCACCTGCCCGTTGCGGCCATCGCGAACGAGATCCTGGCCCTCTGGGACCGGCCCAGGATCACACAAACACTCATCTCCACTCGGCGGTGTGCTCGGCTACGGCGGCCCTCACGCCGGCGTTCAGGGCTGGGCCAGCCGCTGGTAGAAGGTTCCGATCGAAATACCGGCCTCCTCGGCCACCAGCGGCAGCGTGTCGAAGGAGAGCTCCCACTCGCCCCGGGGCCCGAACCCTTCGACGATCCCGAACGGGATGACCGTGCCCTTCCGGCTGATCATCGTGCCGTGCCATTCCACGTAGGTGGTGGTCCGGCCGAAGGCGACCTGCCCCGACTTGAAGGTGACCGGGTCGTCCTCCCAGCAGCAGACAGGGCAGATGCCATGGGAACCCGGCCACCCGTCTGCGGAATCGAAGACGAGATGACCGCAGCAAGGGCAGGGGCGACGCATATCCAGCGGGCCAGTCTGGTACGCACCTTGAACAACAGCGACTCAATTGTCCCAAGTGATCTCTTCGATCCTGGAACCGCGAGGAACCACCCGGCTCTCCTCCCAACGGTCCAGGTTCTGCGCGCGGTGGACGAGAGGCTCCCGCCCTTCGGGGGAGCTGAGGGGTCTGGGCGAGTCCGCCCGGATGACGTGGGCGCCGGCGGATGGATCCAGGGATCCGTCGGCGATCCGACGAGCGAGCCGGCAGGTCATTTCCCACTTCGCAGCCCGGGGGCCGGCGGGCCGTTCGAAGGACGAGCGGCCCCTTCCGTACCGGGTTCGGCCGGGTGTCCGCTGCCGGAGCCGTGGTGCGCGGTTCGGTCTCAGCCCGCGTCCGGACTCAGGTGCAGGGTGGCGACCGCGCCTCCGTCCGGGGCGTTCGTGAAGGTCAGTCGTGCTCCGAGCACCTCCGCCTGGCCGAGTGCGATGGTCAGCCCCAGGCCGTGTCCCCGGCCGCGTTCGGCGGAGCCGGTGCGGAAGCGCTGGGGGCCTTCGGTGAGGATCTCGGCGGGATATCCCGGCCCGTGGTCCCGTACGACGATCCGCGGGCCGGTCACGGTGACCTCCACCGGGGTCGCGCCGTGCCGGTGCGCGTTGGTGACGAGGTTGGCGACGATCCGCTCCACGCGGCGCGGGTCCGTCTCGACCTCCTCGGCGGCGCCCGCCGTCCGGACGCGGGCGTCCGCACCGGTCCGCCGGACGACGTCGGCGACCAGGTCGGCCAGCGGCACCAGGTCGGTGCGGGCCCGTTCGGCCCCGGCGTCGAGGCGGGAGATCTCCAGCAGATCCTCCACCAGTGCGCTCAGTGCCCTCGCCCGGTCGCGTACGAGCCCGGCCGCTTCGTCGTCCTCGGGGAGCAGTCCAGCGGCGGTGGTCAGGCCCATCAGCGGGGTGCGCAGCTCGTGCGCGACGTCCGCGGTGAAGCGTCGCTCGCCCTCCAGTTTCCGTTGCAGGGCGCCCGCCATCTCGTCCATGGCCGCCGACATCTCGGAGATCTCGTCCCGGGCCCGTCCTCCCGGGCCGATCCGGGCGCCGAGGTCTCCGCCGGCGATGGCCCGGGCAGTTCGGGCGCCCCGGCGCAGGCGGCGGTTCATGGGCTCGGTGGCCAGGGCGGCGAGGGGCACGACGACCACGAGGGCGGCGAGCACGGCCTTGACGATGCTGCGGTCGAGGAGTTGCAGGGCGCGGACCTCGAAGCTCATGTCGGTGCGGGCGACGAGCACCCGGTCGCCGTCGACGGGCATGGCCGCCCAGAGCCAGTACGCGTTCGGGGGTCGACGGTCGAACCAGGTCACGTGGAGGGCGCCCGGCTCCTTGCGTTCCAGCGCCTTCGCGAGCGGCCGGTCGAGCTGGTCGGGGCGCTGGAGTTGGACGTCGATCGGTGTGGTGCCCGAACGGGCGTACTCGCGCTCCGCGGCGTCCAGCCGGGCGCCGACGCGTTCGGCGCCCGTGCGTTCGCTGCGGTCGGCCATCGACCGGTGGACGAGTACGCCGACCACCGCGGCGACGGCGCAGCACGCGGCGGCGGTGAGTGCGGCGATCTTCCAGCGCAGGGCGCGGGGGTTGGGGAAGGCCATGTGCGATGCCATGCTCCGGTCGGGGTTCGATGCCGGGCTCCGGTCGGGGTTCGGTGCCGGGCTCCGGTCGGGCGTCCTAGCCGCGGACGAGTTTGTAGCCGAAGCCGCGGACGGTTTCGATCCGGTCGGCGCCGATCTTCTTGCGGAGCCGCAGGACGCACAGGTCCACGACCCGGGTGTCGCCCTCCCAGCCGTAGTCCCAGACGTCGCGCAGCAGACGGCGGCGGTCCAGCACGACGCCGGGGGCCGCCGCGAACTCCAGCAGCAGCCGCAGTTCGGTGGGGGTCAGTGGGACGGGGCGGCCGGCGCGGTGCACGTCCAGGCCGAGGGTGTTCACCGCCAGGTCGCCGAAGACGAGGACTCCGTCCGGCTCCCGGTCGGGAGCCGGGGCGGCGGGTGCGGCGGACGGCGCGAAGGTCGCGCGGCGCAGCAGGGTGCGGATCCTGGCGACGAGGACGGCGGTGTCGACGGGTTTGACGACGTAGTCGTCGGCGCCCGCCTCCAGTCCGGCGACGACGTCGAGGGCGTCGCCGCGCGCGGACATCATCAGCACCGGTACCGGGCTCTCCTCGCGGATCCGGCGGCACAGGCCGATCCCGTCGAGTTCGGGCAGCATCACGTCCAGGATCAGCAGGTCGTGCGCGCCGGCCCGGAAGGCCTCCAGTCCCGTCAGTCCGTCCGCGGCCGGCGTGACGCGGTAGCCGTAGCGCTCCAGCGACAGTTGTACCGCGCGGCGGATGGTGTCGTCGTCCTCGACGAGCAGGACACTGACGGGGTCCGGGACCGGTATTGCCGACATGCCGCCTTCTTGTGTTATCGGGCTGGTTCACCTTGTTTACGGCCCCTACGGTACCCAATGGGTGTCCGGAATCTTCCGCCTCAGAAGCGGAGGGACGCCGCGACGGGCAGGTGGTCGCTCCCGGTGGCGGGCAGGGTCCACGCGGAGACCGGGGTCATGCCCTTCAGCAGGATCTGGTCGATGCGGACCATCGGGAAGGCGGCGGGCCATGTGAGGCCGAAGCCCGCACCGGACGCGCGCTGCGCCGATACCAGCCCGGAGGTCACCGGCCGCAGCGCCGTGTCGTCGTACGTCCCGTTGAAATCGCCGACCACCAGGACGCGGGGCGACGACTCCGTACGCAGGGCCGCGGCCAGCTTCCGGGCCGCATCGTCGCGGTGCCAGGTGCCGAACCCGTCCGTGGTGACGCGTACCGAGGCGAGGTGCACGGCGTACACGGCGATCGGACCGCGAGGGGTGTCGACGGTGGCCCGCACCGCACGTGTCCACGGCATGATCTCCACCGGTTGCGCTCCCCTCAGCGGGTACGTGCTCCAGATCCCGACGCCCAGGTGCACCGAGTGGTACGGGTAGCCGGCCGCCAGCTCACGCTCGTACACGGGTGTGGACGCGGCGGAAAGCTCTTCCAGTGCCAGGACGTGCGCCCCCGACGCGGCCAGCGCCCGGGCTGTCCGGGCGTGGTCCTGGTTGCCTTCGTCGACGTTGTGGCTGACCACGGTGAGTTCCCCGCCGGAGGCGCTCTTGTCGGCGAGGGTGCCACCGAACAGGCAGCCCCAGACGACGGCGGGCACCAGGGCGGCCACCACCGCGATGCGGGAGCGGCGGACCAGCCCGACGCCGAGGAGCAGGGGCACGCTCAGACCCGTCCACGGAAGGAACGTCTGGAACAGGCTGCCGAGGTTGCCGGGGCCGCGCGGAACGTGGGCGTGGAGGGCCATCAGCAGGGCGCAGCCCACCGCGGCGACGGCGACGATCCAGCCGCGGGGGCGGGTACGGACGCGGCGCGGCGCGCCGGTGGCGTCGTCGTCGGGGACGGTGGCGTCGTCGTCGGGGACGGTGGCGGTGTCGTCGGGGGCGGGGACGGATTCGGTTAGGGGGGCAGGGGCAGGGCCCGCCGTGCCGGTCGGGTCGGAAACCTTCGAAGTGGTCACCTGCGAAGACTGCGCGAGCCGCACTTCGGCCCCGTGAGGGCGCCGCTTCGAGAGCCTCACAGGTGTGCTTCAGCCGTGTATCAGCATCCGCCCACCACCGGGGCCGGAGGAAGCGGTAGCAGCCTGATCGAACAGCTCCGGACGTGAGGCCTGCGCAGCGGCCCCGGTGGGCCGGTGGACCGGTGGACCTAAGTCTTTGGTACCGATCCGTACGGGCCCGCAGCCCGATTCCTCCGAGCGAGGCCGCAGCTAGCGTCGCAGCATGCGCATAGGACTACTTGGTACCGGCAACGTCGCCCGAGCACTCGCCCACGGCTGGGGCGCCGCAGGACATGACATCCTCCTCGGTTCGCGCCGCCCGGAGGAACGGACGGACCTCGGGCTACCCGTGGCCGGCCTGAGCGAAACGGCCGCCCACGCCCAGGTGCTCGTCAACGCCACACCGGGGGATGCATCCGTGGAACTACTGCAATCCATCGGGGCACCGGCCCTGGCGGGCACCCTGCTGATCGATGTCGGGGTCGGCCTCTCCGACGACTTCGTCGAGCTGTCGCACCCCAACAACAGCCTGGGCGAACAGATCCAGGCGGCCTTCCCACTCACTCCCGTCGTCAAGACGCTGTGCACCATGGACTCCACCGTGATGACCGACCCGGGCACTCTCGACGGCCCGAGCACCGTCTTCCTCTCCGGCGACGACGCCGCGGCCAAACGGACTGCCGGCCGGCTGCTCACGGACCTCGGCTGGCCGGCGTCGTCGCAGCTGGACATCGGCGGCATCACGACCGCACGCGGACAGGAACACTTCGCCCTCCTCTTCATGGGCATCGCGGCCGGTCTGCGGTCCCACATGTTCAACATCAACGTCGTCGCCACCCCCAACACTCGACACCTCCCACCCGCGTGAACCCGACGTTCCGCGAGAACGGCCGGCTCCAACCGGGCGGTGCACACCGAGGCGTCCAGCTCCACGCCCCCGTCACAGGCCGCCCTGGGTCATGTCCTGGTTCTCGGCCACGGTCAGGAAGCCAACACCCCGGCTCGGGAGCGGCGATCACGAGTGTCTCGCCCGGGACGGGGCGATCAGCAGCGCGGCCGGCACCAGGCCCGGGAAGCCTGACGGCCCCAGGTCCATCCGGCCACCACCCAGCCCGCCACGACCCATCCCACGCAGTGCGGGACCTCCTGGCCGGTGCGGGCCATCCACGACAGCAGGAGCCCGAGGAGGAGCAGCGGCACCCCGGGATCGCCGATCAGCCCGATCGCAAGGCCGCCAGGAAGTCCAACCTGGTTTCGAGGCGGGAAAGGTCGCGGCCGGTGAGTTGTTCGATGCGGGTGACGCGGTGGCGCAGGGAGTTGGCGTGCAGGTGGAGCCGAGCGGCGCAGACGGTCCAGGACGCGTCGCAGTCGAGGAAGGTGCGGAGCGTGTTCAGGAGGTCCGTCCGGTGCCGTCTGTCGTGATCACGCAAGGGGCCGAGGAGTCGGTCGGCGAAGCTCCGCAGGGTGTCGGCGGGGATCAGGGGAAGCAGGGACAGGATGTGCGTGGTGAGGTCGTCCGAGCCGCGTACGGCGACCCGTTCGGGGCCGGCCACGGCGATCCGTAGGGCGTTGCGGGCGGCATCGAGTGCGCGGCGGGCGTTTCCGGGTTCGTCCACGGGAACACCGATGCCGACGCAGACCCGGTCCGTCGGACCGAGCCATCGCGCCAGTACCCCCGAGAGCCGGCGCTGGACGGCCGAGCAGTCGAGCGACGGATCGGGATCGTCGGCCGTGGGCTCGGGGACGAGGGTGAGGAGGACGGCCTGATCGCCGTCGATGGTCGAGGCGATGTCCTGTGGCGTCACCCGTACCGGGCCGTCGGGTTGGAGCAGGGCCTCCTCCAGGAGCAGGCGCAGGTCCGCGGCGGGGATGGGGCGGCCCTTCCTCCATATGCCCGAGGTGACCACGAACTGTTCGCGGGGCCAGGTCAGTTGTCCACTGACGATGGACTGCGCGGTGCTGCGCAGCCGTATGGGTATCTCCTCGGCCGGCACGGTGCTCCGGAACAGTTCCAGGGCCCGGCCGGCCAGGTCGCGCAGTGCTGCCTTCGACCGCTCGTGCGCGGCTCGCTCGTCGGCGACCAGTTCGACGAGCCGATCGAGAAGTACCGCGTCGGGCGCGGGCCAGTGCGAGGTATCGGCCTCGATGACGACGAGCCAGTCACCCAGTTCGCCGGCCCGCGGTTCGGCCCCGGCGGCGTCACGCGCGTCACCCACCGGTACGAGGGAATAGGGCCGGCTCCCGACCGTCACCAGGTGGGGGGCCGCCCCGCCCGCGCGGCGCGCGGCCAGGTACCGCGAGGCCAGTGCCGTCGCCGTCCCGGCGCGCAGCGGGGGTCGGATTCCGGATATCTGACGTCCGGTCACGGAGAGGACCCGTACGTCGACGCCGAGGCTCTCCCGTAGGAGCGCCAGCACCAGGTCCGCGGAACTCCGGTCGGCGAGGAGCATCCGATGGCGTTCGACCACGGCCGCGAGGTTGCCGACGTCGTCCTGCCGGTGCAGTCGCCGCAGTACGTGTTCGGTGATCGAGGAGAACGAGGTTTCCGGTCGTACGGCGACGAGGGGCAGGCCGTGGCGGCGGCAGGCACGCACGACGTCGTCCGGGACGAGTCCGTGTTCGACCTCGCCCGCGGCCAGGGCGGTGACACCCGCCTGGGCGAGGACACCTACGAAGGCCTCGGCGTCCCCGTCCTGGTGCCACCAGGCGAGCCCGGTCAGGACGAGTTCGCCGCCGGTGAGGAACCGGCCGGGATCCGACCTGTCGATGATCGGGACGGCGGATATGGCTCGATCGAGCAGGTCGTCGTCGATCTCCGCGCCCGCGAGTGGACGCAGTCCCAACTCGTCGATGTTCAACAGTTCACGGAGCCGCATGATCGTCACCCTCTCACGCCGTGCCCGGCGTGGAGCACGTATCACCACAGCTCAGGGAGTTGGCGCGGTGGGAAGGCACTGACGTCCACAGGCGGTGGGGCAGGCATTTCTGAGTGATCGGTGACTGACACGTCCCCGGTCCGCGCTGTCTACTTCTGAGCGTTCGGCCGGGAAGGAGCGGCGAGTTCAAGCCCTGGAACGGCCGAAACGGCCGGACGGCCGGACGGACACGGGCGGGGAGCGCGGTGCGGTGTGCCACGTACGGGGGTCGTGGCACCGGCCCCCGAGCCGTCGAAGAACATCCGCAGCGTCCGGAGAGTCCGGAGCATCCGGAGAGTCCGGAACATTCGTGAACATCAGGGAGAGGCGGTCCACTCATGGCCGGTACCACCAGAAGGAATCCCACCGGAGTCCCCACCGACGTCACGCAGGGCTCGGGGACCCGGGGCGGCATCGGCGAGTCCACGCTGCGCCCCGACGGCACCCTCAAGGTCACCGGCGAGTTCGCGTACTCCTCGGACATGTGGCACGAGGACATGCTGTGGGGGCAACTCCTGCGGTCCACCGTCGCCCACGCCGAGATCGTCTCCATCGACACCTCCGAGGCCGCCGCCCTGCCGGGGGTCCGCGCGGTGATGACGTACGACGACCTGCCGGCGCCGATGAAGCACTACGGCATGGAGTTCCAGGACACGCCGGTCCTCGCACACGGCAAGGTACGCCACCACGGTGAGCCGGTCGCCCTGGTGGCGGCCGACCACCCGGAGACCGCGCGGCGCGCCGCCGCGAAGATCAAGGTCGAGTACCGGGAACTGCCCGTCATCACCGATGAGGCCTCAGCGACCGCTCCGGACGCCGTACTCGTGCACGAGAACCGCGACGACCACCACTCCGGTCACGTCCCGCACCCGAACATCGTGCACCGTCAGCCGATCATCCGCGGCGACGTGCGGGAGGCCGCCGAGCGCGCCGACGTCATCGTCACGGGCGAGTACACCTTCGGCATGCAGGACCAGGCTTTCCTCGGTCCGGAGTCCGGTCTGGCCGTGCCGGCCGAGGACGGCGGCGTGGACCTGTACTGCGCCACCCAATGGCTGCACTCGGACCTCCAGCAGATCGCTCCGGTCCTGGGCCTGCCACCGGAGAAGGTCCGCATGACGATGGCCGGGATCGGAGGCGCGTTCGGTGGCCGCGAGGACATCTCGATGCAGATCCACGCCTGCGTCCTCGCCCTGCGCACGGGCAAACCGGTCAAGATCGTCTACAACCGCTTCGAGTCGTTCTTCGGCCACGTGCACCGCCACCCGGCGAAGCTCACGTACGAGCACGGCGCCACCAAGGACGGCAAGCTCACGCACATGAAGTGCAAGATCGTGCTCGACGGCGGTGCCTACGCCTCGTCCACGGCCTCCGTCGTCGGCAACGCCGCGTCCCTCTCGGTCGGCCCGTACGTCATCGAGGACGTAGAGATCGAGGCAGTGGGCCTCTACTCGAACAACCCGCCCTGCGGCGCGATGCGCGGCTTCGGCGCCGTCCAGGCCTGCTTCGCCTACGAGGCCCAGATGGACAAGCTCGCCGCGAAGTTGGGCATGGACCCGGTCGAGCTGAGGCAGCTCAACGCCATGGAGCAGGGCACCACCATGCCCACCGGCCAGATCGTGGACTCCCCGGCCCCGGTCGCCGAGCTGCTGCGCCTGGTCAAGGAACGTCCCCTGCCGCCGGTGCGCCAGTGGGAGGACGCGGACGGGGTGGCGGACGTCCGCGCACTGCCGGGTGGTCTGTCCAACACCACCCACGGGGAGGGAGTCGTGCGCGGTGTCGGCTATGCGGTCGGCATCAAGAACGTCGGGTTCTCCGAGGGATTCGACGACTACTCGACCGCGAAGGTCCGCATCGAGGTCATCAACGGCGAGCCCGTGGCCATGGTTCACACCGCGATGGCGGAGGTGGGCCAGGGCGGCGTCACCATCCACGCACAGATCGCCCGCACCGAACTCGGCGTGCAACAGGTGACGATCCACCCCGCCGACACCCAGGTGGGGTCGGCCGGCTCGACCTCGGCCGGCCGCCAGACGTACATGACCGGCGGATCCGTGAAGAACGCGTGCCGCATCGTCCGCGAGCGGGTCCTGGACATGGGCCGGCGCAAGTTCGGCGCGGGCCACCCGGGGTGGGGGAGCTCCGAACTGCTCCTGGAGGGCGGCAAGGTCGTCACGGACGCCGGAGAGGTCCTCGCCTCCCTCGCCGACGTCCTGGAGGACGAGGTCGTGGAGATCGAGGAGGAGTGGCGCCACCGCCCCACCCAGCCGTTCGACCTCGTCACCGGCCAGGGCGACGGTCACGTCCAGTACTCGTTCGCCGCGCACCGCGCGGTCGTGGAGGTCGATACGGAACTGGGGCTGGTCAAGGTCGTCGAGCTGGCCGTCGCCCAGGACGTGGGCAAGGCCCTCAACCCGCTGTCCGTGGTCGGGCAGATCCAGGGCGGCACCCTCCAGGGTCTGGGCGTCGCGGTCATGGAGGAGATCATCGTCGACCCGAGCACCGCGAAGGTGCGCAACCCCTCCTTCACCGACTACCTGATCCCGACCATCCTCGACACCCCGACGATCCCGGTCGACTACCTCGAAATGGCGGACCCGAACGCGCCGTACGGGGTACGAGGCATCGGCGAGGCCCCGACCCTCTCCTCCACACCGGCCGTGCTCGCCGCGATCCGGGCGGCGACCGGTCTGGAACTGAACAGGACTCCGATCCGCCCCGAGCACCTCATCGGAGCCTGACCGGCCCACCGCCCCGACGGGGAACCAGCGGCCCGATCCCGGGGCGGCGGAGCCCACCGACGAAGAGCTCCCACCGGCGCGCACCTCGGTGCGCGCCGGACTTCTCACCCCTGGTCGTCAGGCGGCACTCCCGGCATCCCCCCTCGACACCCCTACGCCCAGGCCTTGAGGAGCTGAACGTCCTACTGATCGATGGGGACGAACTTGGCCGTCACGTTGCCGACGTGGTCGGGCTCCTTCGCCACATCGAGGCGCAGTTCCGGAGCGCCCTCGGAGAAGTCCAGCTGCGTCAGCTCGACCCACACCACGTTGGGGCTCGTGGTGGACTCGTAGAAGTACCGGCCTTCGGTGCAGTCGGTGACGGTACGCCAGCGTGTGGTGGAGATGTTCGGCCGCACCTCGTCCGCGGTTCCGAACGGAGCGGAGGCGTTGCGGATCACGCTGAACATGTACGCCGCGGCCTCGCGGGCGTCGGAGGTGGCGGGAAGCTGCGCGGAGTAGTAGGCGGCGCGGGCGAAGCGGTCCGGGGAGTCGACGCCGCCCGGCAACGGCTGATCGCCACCGAGCCCTTCGTACCGCTTCTTTAGTTCCAACTGCTCCTCGTACCAAGGGGAGTTCGCCATCACCGTGTACTGCTTGCCCTGGTGTACGACGGCCTTGCCCGCGCGGAACTCGATGATGGCCGAGTTGCCGTCCTTGTCCGCGAGCGCGAGGTGGCCGGTCCCCGCCTTGCCTCCGAGGTCCTTCGCGATGAGCTGTACGTTCTCACCCTCGATCTTCTTCACCGCGTCGTCCACGTTGTCGAAGCAGTCGAGCAGGCACTGGATCGCCCAGAACAGCTCCAGTCCGGGACGCGAGGGGTCCCGGTCGCCGTACTCCGATTCGGAGAGGTAGAGCCCGCTGGCCTGGAAGCCCGCCTCGTTGACGCCGTCGACGGCGGCCTCGCGGTACATGAGCGCGACGACGCTGCCGAACCGCGACGTCCAGGTGAAGTCGCCCGGGGACGCGGGTGTGGTGGGCATGCTCCGGCGCTGCACGCCACGCGGGCGCACCGCCAGGATCGTGTCCGTGTCCTGGAACCAGTCCATGCTCCGGGCGACCAGCACGTCGCCCTGGGGAGGAGCACCTTGCGTCATGCGGGAGTGCCCCTGCGACGACCACAGGATTCGCGTACACATGAGGGAAGCATGGGCGATGCACGGGGGATCGGGTGGTAGACCCGCCCGAGGTTCGCCGACTCGGATCAGGGCCTCGTCCGACACTCCGTGCCCGCTCCGGTGAGCACTCGACGAGAGCGCGCCGCTCCCTTTCCCCACGGATCCGTGTTCGAGGGCGCCCGGTACGGTCCCGGTGTCAGCCCTCGGCGTCGGCGCGGTCCTGGTCCGGAGCGGCAACCTCGTCGATCCAGCGCCGCACCTCCTCCGCGAAGTCCACTCGGCCGACATCGTGGTGCGCGGCGACGTAGCGCAGGGCGGGTGGCTTCTCGTGCCAGTGCTTCTTGCCCAGGGCGGCCCGACGGAGGTAGATCTCGCAGCCGACGGCATTGGTGTGAAAGGTCAGCTCCAGTTCCCGCGGTGCCGTGTAGCCACTTCGTCGGGCGAGCAGGAAGCTCTGGCGCAGATAGAGGTAGTACTCGGTGTCCGGGATGGTCGAGTCCACGATGTGGGAGGTCGTGCAATCGTGGCCCACGGTGGCGAAGGCGTCCAGGACGGCTTTGTGCAGGGGCAGCGCGGCGATGCGCACGGGATCGGCGTCCGTTCGGGTGCTGATGCCCTCGGCCTCGACCTCGGTGTGCAGGGTCAGGGAAACCCCTTGGAAACGCTGCCCGTTCACCTCGGAGAACGGTGTTCCCCATCTGAGCCGCTCCCGAAAGGGCGAGCGCCTCTCCTCACCCTTCTTCAGGGTGAACCAGCCGCTGGCGGCGGTGGAACTGAACGAGTACCCCTGGCCTTCGGCACCATCGCCCTTGTGGACGCCCGGCAGATCGACGAACGCCTTCAGATGGATCGACCGCACCTCCACGTCACGATCGGGTGCGCGCAGCACCACCTCCCCGGTGAGCATCCCTCCCGGTTCGGCGGGCTCGGAGAGGATGACGGTGTCCACTTCGAGCGGTATCTCACCCTTGTCGCCCCACAGGCGTCTGAAGACCATGCCCAGAGGCTAACCGGCGAGGCCGGCCCCGGAAAGATCCTTTGCCCGCCGCGGTTCCAGGCGGGTTGGTGGCGCCGCGGCCGGCCGGGGCCTGCGGACCTGAATGTCGGTGGCGACCCGTAGCAGGGCCTCCGTTGGGTCCGGTGGTGTGCTTCGCAACCGTGACAGCAGCCTCCAGCCCCAAGGGCTGGGGAGAGGGCCGGGCAGTATCCGGAAGCGGGGTCCTATAGTGCGTGCGATGGACGCCACCGATCTTGACCGCCGGGCCCGCACCCTGTCGGAATGCATTCCCCCGACCGTGGTCTCCAGGCTCCTCCACCTCGGCCACGAGGACGAGGTCGCGCTCCAGGCCGGCCGCGGGGAGTGGTTCTGCGCGCTGGCATGGGCGCGGGTGCTCGGGGAGAGGGGACGGCAGGAAGAAGCGTTGACGGTACTCGCCCCGTACGTCGCCACCGGCTGGTGGACCGCCGTGCGCGCCCGGGTGGAGGTGCTGGAGAGTTGGGGACGGGTGCAGGAGGCGATCGAGGAGGCCCGGACGCACGCCAGGGGCGGCGGGTTCAAACTGGAGTTGCTCGCGCGGCTGCTGGCTCGGCACGGACACCGGGACGAGGCGGTCACACGGTTGCTCCCCGGAATCGACTGCCCGGGTCTCGCCACCGATCTGGTCGAACTCGCCGCAGGAGCGGGCCGGGACGAGGAGATCGCAGAGTTGCTGACCGCCCGCATACCGGCCGGACACCGCTGCGACGATCCCTGGTGCTGCAAGGGCCTCGATCCCGATACGGCCATCGAACTGCTCGCCACGATCCGTGAGCGCCAGGGTCGCCTCGACGAGGCGATCGGCCTTCTGCACACCCGTCGGATCACCTCGGTCAACGACGGGGACCAACTCGCGGACCTGTTGGCGCGCCACGACAGGATCGAGGAACTGCGTGCGTACGCGGCGTCCGAGTCCAACGGGATCGCCGCACGGCGGCTCTCCGCGCTGCTGGAGGAACGCGGTGACGTGGAGGGAGCCATCGCCGTCCACCGACGGGCGGACGACTCGTTGACCTGCCCGATCGTCGCGGCGCTGGAACTGTCCGGGCTCCTGTCCCGGCACGACCGGGTCGATGAGGCGATCGAAGTGCTGCGGGCGCTCGTGGATTCGAGAGCCGACGACGACCACCTCGTGGACACCCTCTGCCGGCTCTACGCGGATCACGGCCGCGCCCTCGACGGCCTGGCCCACCTCGACGCCCTTCGGGCGAGCAACGGCGGCGAGGAACCTTGGGAACTCTTCCGGACGAGGCTGCGGATCCTGGCGCTCGGAAGCCCGCTCGACGATGTGATCGAGCAGGCCCGGCAGCACCGTGAGGGGGACAGCCCGTACGCGGCCTGGGCCATCTCCGACCTGCTCGCCGAGGCCGGTCGGACCGAGGAGGCCGCCGCCGTCCTGGAACCCCACGGCGCTTTCCACCCCACCTTGTTGGCGGAGCGCCTCGTCGACGTCGGTCGCATCGACGATGCTTTGCGGATCCTCCAGCGACGCGAAACGGAACCATTCGCGCCGCTATGGTCCGGCAGCCTCAGCCCGGACCCGTGGATCTGACCGCGCCCGCCCGCTGTCCACCGGCCGACTGAACCCGGCCGTCCTGTGTGTGCCACCTCTGTGTGGCGTCCCTGACCGGTTGTGGCACCGCTGATACCGCCCGCCGAGGGGCGGACATCCCCGTGGCCGGGTTCGGGTCCGCGCCGCCTCAGGAGTTGCGCGTCACACGGTCAGATGGTGCAGCCGGGGCCGGTGCGGGGCCGGGAGCAGACGTTGAAGCCGGCGCCGCCGTCGTTGGTGTTGGTGCCGGGCCCGCCGTCCTGGACGTCGTTGCCGTCGCCGCCGAACTGGGTGTCGTCGCCGCCGCCACTGATGGCGTCGTTACCGTTCTGGCCCTCGACGCGGTCGGTGCCCGCCCCGCCGGTGAGGGTGTCGTTGCCGTCAGCGTCAGGGCACGGTCCGCCGCGGGTGGCCCGCGCGTCGACGGAGGGTTGGCGCGCCCCCGGCCGAGGACCAACGCCCGCGCCGGTGCCCACTCAGCGCCACCCGGTATAGCCGTCCTCGTGCCCTCCCCCGGTGTCTCCGCGCGTGAGACCGAAGATGAAGAGCGCCACCACGATCAGCGCGAGCAGCACGAACCAGAAATTGTCCTCGAAGCCTGAACGATACGGCTCCCGTTGATGCTCGCCTTCCGGGCTCCCGGTGTCGCCGTCCTCTTCGCTCATCCCGCACCCCCCTCCGCATTCATGGCACTGCGCCGAGCGGTCGGCGTCAAGCCGTACGACGTCGCGACGTCCACGAGGACCAAGGGCAGCATCGGGATCAGGAACAGGAGGGTGGCCGGGGCGAGCGGGCGAGCGGTGGCGGAGGGTCCCCGTCCGGTCGACGGCGGCGGGATCGGCTCGGGTGTCGGTGATGTGTGGACGAGGGGTTTGAGACCGCCGATCGGGAGCACGTGAGTGTCACGACCAATCCGGTACATCACGAGGAGGTCCCCATGTCGGGCACCGAGAAGGCCAAGGCGCAGGTCGAACAGGCCAAGGGCAAGGTCAAGGAAGCCATGGGCCGCATGAGCGGCAACCAGCGGATGACGGCGGACGGCCGTGGCGACCAGGCCAAGGGCCATGCCCGCGAGGCCAAGGAGGCCGTCAAGGACTCCTTCCGCCGCCACTGACCACACACCGCCCCACAGCCGTCGGCTGTGAAGCGTGCTGGGCCCCGCCCCCTCCCCCCGGGGCGGGGCCCAGCCGTGTGTCCGGCGCCCGCGTCCGACCGCCGCCGGCCCGTTCGCCCGCCGCCGGTCCGCGGGGCCCGTCACACGAATCCGCTCCTCCTTACCCGCTGTCGTCGCCACGGCGTAGCCTGGCGGCTTGGACGGGGAGGCCGGCACGTGCCGGTTCGTCCGGCCGGCCCTCCGGGGGCTCAGAGGTCGATGGCGTGCGGGGAGAGCGGGGAAAGTGGGTCCGGTGGTGGAGGACGATCGGGGTTCCCGTGTCGTGCCGCAGGAGTGTGGGATCACCTGTGCTCGGGCCCGGGACGCGGCCCGCGAGGTCCTGACGGGTTCCGAGGTCGACCCGGAGGCCGTCGAGGACGTCTTGACGGTGGTGAGTGAGCTGGTCGGCAACGCCCAGCGGCACGCCGGCGGGGCCACCGGCTTCCGGATCACCGCCCGTGCCGGCACGGTCAGCATCGAGGTGTCCGACGGCACCAGCCGTACGCCCCAACTGCGGCCCTTCGCACCCCACCAGCCCGGCGGCTTCGGATGGCGGCTGGTCCATGACCTCGCCGACACCGTCGACATCCGTACCCACGACGGCGGCAAGACCATCACCGTCACCTTCGGCAACCCAACCGAACGCGCCGACGGGCCGGTCGGCGGCGGGCCGCAACCCGCCCATCCGTAGGCGGAGCACGGGGCCTCGCGTACGTCTACTCGGGCCGGGTGGCGGTCAGGACGAGCACGGCCTGGTCGTCGTCGGTGCCCTGCCCGGCGGTGAAGGCGTCGACGGCATCGGTGACGGCGTCGAGCACGCTCCGGGCGCTGTGTGACGAAGGAATGCGGGTGAGGGCGGCGACCAGGCCTTCCTCGTCGAACTGTTCGCCGTGGGGGTTCCGGGCTTCGGTGATGCCGTCGGTGTAGAGGACGAGGCTTTCTCCGGGGTTGAGGTGGAGGTGGTGGACGGGCAGGTCGGGGTCGGTGGTGATGCCGATCAGCGTGCCCGGGGCCCGTACCGGGTGGACCTGCCGGTGGTGGTCGATGTGCAGGGGGCGGGTGTGGCCGGCCCGGACGAGAGTGGCGTCGAGACCACCGCCGGGGGTGGGGGTGAGGTGGCCGTGGACGAGGGTGACGAAGCCGTTGCCGTGATCGCTGGGGCGCTCCAGGAGGGCTTGGTTGACGGCGTGGACGACGGCGGAGGGGTCGGGCAGGAGGCGGGCGACGGCGCGGGCGGTGTGACGGACGAGGGCGGTGGTGGTGGCGGCGGTCGCGCCGCGTCCGCAGACGTCTCCGAGCATGAACGCCCAGCGGCCGTCGGTGAGGGGGAAGACGTCGTAGAAGTCGCCGCCGATGTCGAGGCCCTCACCGGCCGGGTGGTAGTGGGTGGCGATCTCGGCGCCGGGAATCTCGGGGACCCTGGGCAGCAGGAGACCGGCCTGCAGGTCGCGGGCCAGGGCGACGCGTTGGGTGTATTGGCGGGCGTTGCGGGCCGCGGAGGCCGCGCGGCGGGCGAGTTCCTCGGCGAGGGCGACGGTGTGGCCGTCGAACAGGTGGTCTCCGGTCGACAGCAGTGTCATGGTGCCGAAGGGACGGCCTCGGTCGGTCAGGGGGACGCAGAGGTAGCCGGTGACGCCGAGCTCCTGCCAGGGGCCCGGGCCGGTGGGGGTGCGGCGGGCGACCTCGCTCACCCCGGAGGCGAGGACACGGGCGACCGCGTCGTCGACGGCGTCGTAGACCGGGATGTGGGAGGCGAGGAGTCGCTCCTGTTCGGCGGTGGGCGCGGCGATGGCCACGCGGCGCAGCCGGCCCTCCTCGGTGATGTCGATCGCGCACAGCGGGGCCAGGGTGGGTGCGGCGGATTCGGCCAGGGCCTGGAGGGTCTGCAGGTGGCCGAGGTCGGCGGTCAGCCTCGTGCTCGCCTCCAGCAGGAAGGCGAGGTCGTTGCGGGCCGCTTTCTCCTTGGCCTCGGCCACGGCGCGGGCCAGGTCGGTGTGGTGGCGTTCGATGGCCAGGGCGGCGGTGTCGGCGAAGACGCGGGACAGGGCGAGGTCGACGTCCTGGGGTTCGCGGGGAACCCGGTGGTACATCGCGAAGGTTCCCAGGAGTTGGCCGTCGCGGCCCAGGATCGGGGTGGACCAGCAGGCAGCGAGCCCCGCGGTGGTGGCGAGGTCGCGGAAGGCGTCCCAGAAGGGGTCGGTGGCGATGTCGGAGACGATGACCGGCCGGCGTCGGTGGGCGGCGGTGCCGCAGGATCCGACGCCTTCGCCGGTGGCGATGCCGTCGATGGCCTTGTTGTAGAAGTCGGGCAGGCTCGGGGCGGCTCCGTGACGCAGGTGACGGCCGTCGGGGTCGGCGAGCAGGACCGAGACGAGGACCTCCTCCGGGGCGAGGTCCTCGATGGCGCGGGCCATGCCCTCCAGCACCTGGGCCAGTGGGGCTTGACGGGCGATCTGCTCCAGCAACGCCCGGTGCTCGGCCGTCAACCGCTGGGCCTGCTTGACCTGGGTGCTCTCCACCCCGATGACCCGTACTCCGACGCAGTTGCCGCCGGCGTCCAGGCGCGGTTCATAGGTGAAGTCGAAGAACGCCTCGCGTGCTCCTGGCCCGGTACCCAACAGCAGGCGGGCGTCCTGACCGGTGTGGGGCTTGCCGGTCCGGTACACGCGGTCGAGCAGGGACAGGTAGCCCTGCTCGGCGAGTTCGGGCATCAGCTGCCCCAGGGGTGCCCCGGTACGGGCCCGTTCGCCTCCGATGGTGGTGAAGAAGGCCTCGTTGGCGGCCTCGATCATGTGGGCGGGGCCCGCGAGGGAGGCGAAGAGGGCTGTCGATCGGCCGAAGAGGGCGCGCAGGTCCTCCTCGGCGTCGGGAGCGATCGGGTCCGGATCCGCGGGTCCGGTGGCGCTCAGCGGTGTCGGCCCCGGAATGCGCGTCATGCGGGTGTTACCTCATTCGTGGCATGCGCCGAGGACTTGCTCCCGGGCGTGGGGTTCTGCGCGCCGCCGCCGGTGGCGAGGGCATCGGCCGGCGTGTCGCACCCGGCCATGGCCTGGTGCGGCCCGGTCGGGGAGAAGACCCGGGCGACCGGGGTGGGATCCTCCGGGGGCCCCGGCACTCCCCCGTACGCGGCGAGACGCCGGTGGAGGTCCGCCGCTTCCCTCATCCGAACGGCGCTCCCGTGGTCGAGTTCAGCCCGCAGGCCGGGCACCCGTACCGGCCCGGCCGGCCCGCCGTCCACCGATAACACCCGCCGCCTCCACGCGTCACCTCAGCCTGTACGAAGCCGATGACAAGGATGCACCACTCGTCACCGAGCCCGTGCGCGTCCCAACCGGAGTTGGGCCACCCTCGTGTGGGGCCCCGCTTGCCGGGTGCGCGCCGCGTCCGCCCGGAGCCCGGCCGCCGTGAAGCCGTACGGACGACGGAACAGGGCCCACGGCCGATCCGGAGGGAGTTCGGCGCGTGCTCGATGCCTTCGGGGCCGGCCGACGCGTGCCCGAACACGCCGCGGAAAACCGTTGGCGGGAGCACGGCAGCCACTGCTAGGTTTCCGGAGGCCGTGCAAGAGACCGAGGAGGTGGTACCCGTGAACGTATCGACATGGGTGCTCCCCTCCGGGGTCACGGTCGGGCGATAGGTCGTCCGGGAGCGCCGTTCCTTGGCACTTCCGAAAGGCACGACCGTGCACTTCACTTCTGAACGACGTCTCGACGACGCTGTCCTTGAGCGCGAATTCACCCTCGGTGGGATCCCCGGCATCCTGTGGACGCCCGCATCCGCGTCCGCGTCCGCACCGGTGCCGCTGGTCCTGCTGAGCCCCCCTCCTCTCGGGCTGCGCAAGGTGTACCCCCGGTTGGCTGCGCGGGCCCGGCACGCCGCGGCGGACGGCTTCGCTTCCGCCACCATCGAGCTCCCCGGGAGCGGTGACCGGCCCCGCCGGCCCGCCGCCGAACAGGCCCTCGCCGATCTGCGCCGGGCGATGGGGGCCGGCGAGCCGGTCGGCGACGAGATCATCGACGCCCTCATCCTCCCCTTGGTCGACGAGTCGGTCCCGGAATGGCAGAGCGCCCTGGACGTCCTCCTGTCGCTGCCGGAGATCGGCGGCCCGGTCGGGTACTCGGGGGGAGTGATCTCCATCGGAACCCGGCTTGCGGTGGTCGAGCCGCGCATCTCCGCCGCCGTTCTGTTCGCCGGGAGCTTCATCCCCCGGGCCATGTTCGAGGAGGCCCGCCGGGTCACCATTCCGCTGCACGTCCTGCTGCAATGGGACGACGAAGGGAACGACCAGCAGGCGTCCCTCGACCTGTTCGACGCCTTCGGCTCGAAGGAGAAGACCCTGCACGCCAACATGGGCGGGCACACCGGCGTCCCGCAGTCCGCGGGCGACGAAGCGGGCCGGTTCCTCATCCGACACCTGAGGTGAGGCCTATCCGTCGGGCCGACAGCGGTCGATAGGCACGGTCGGGGCGGGATGCCGCCATCGAGGACAGGGTCAGGGCGTCCTCGATGGCGGCGGCCGGGCAGCCGGACCGGCGCTCCACGAACCACGGCGCGAACGTTGCCCGCGACACCGGTCGGCGCGCCGGTCGGCGAGCTAGTCGGCGAGCATGCCCTCCCGCAGGCGGCTCAGGGTGCGGGTGAGGATGCGGGAGATCTGCATCTGGGAGATGCCGAGGCGTTCGCCGATCTGCGCCTGGGTCATCTCTTCACCGAAACGCATCTGCAGGATGAGCCGGTCCCGGCCTTCGAGGCCCTCCAGCAGGGGGGCGAGGGTACGGAAGTCCTCGAAGAGTTCCATCGCCGGGTCCTCATTGCCCAGGACTTCGGCCAGCGGCCGCACGGCCCTCTCGGAGGACTCGTCCGACTCCTGTTCCAGGGGCTGGCTGGAGTGTCCGTTCGCGGCCACCAGGCCCTCGATGACTTCCTCGTCGGTCAGCTCCATGTGCTCGGCCAGTTCACGGACGGTCGGCGCCCGGTCGAGGACCGCGTGGAGTTCCTCCTTGCCGCGCGCCAGCTCGATGCGCAGTTCCTGGAGGCGTCGCGGGACGCGGACGGCCCAGGTGGTGTCGCGGAAGTGCCGCTTGATCTCCCCGGTGATGTAGGGGAGCGCGAGGGTGGTGAACTCATTGCCCAGCGAAGGGTCGAAGCGGTCGATGGCCTTGATCAGGCCGATGGTGCCGACCTGGATGATGTCCTCGATGTCCGTGCCGTCGGTCCGGTTGCGGAACCGCCGCGCCGCGAACTGGACCAGGGACAGGTTCATCTCGATGAGCGTGTTGCGGACGTACTGACGCTCCTGGGTGCCCTCGTCCAGCGTTCGCAGTCGCTCGAAGAACGTCTTGGAGAGCGCCCTGGCGTCCTCCGGCGCGACCTCACGGGGCTCGATGATCCGCGGCAGCCGCTCAGGCAGCTGGGTGGCCTCCGTCAACGCCTCGGTCGTCGTGACCCGTTCGCGCGTGGTGAGGGTTTCCATCCCATCTCCCCAAGTACTCGAATCCCACCCGGATCCCCCGGGTCCGGCGCCGTCTGTGCGCCGTCCCCCAGATCATTGCGCCCGACACGCACACCCGTCAAGCGATACGTGAAATGAGTTTCCTGAGTTCTGTTGCTGTTCAACGCTGCGGTGTCCGTCGCACCGGGCGCGGCCCGCGACCATGCCTGTCGCCCGACCACGGTTCGGGGACCGCGATCACCGGTGTAGGAGAATGGGCCGGTGATGGTGAACGAACCGGTGGTGAGCACCACCTTCCGCGAAGGCGTCATCGTGGTCCATGTACGGGGCGACCTCGATGGGGACGGCGCCCCGGCCCTGGCGAAGGCCCTCGACCAGGCTTCGGCAGCCGAAGCGGGCCGTACGGTGGTCGACCTCTCCCTCACGGCCTTCGCCGACTCGGCCATACTCCACGTCCTCCTCCAAGGACGGAGAGCGCATGTCGAGGCCGGGGTCGAACTGGTTCTCGCCGGGCCGCTGCACACCTCCGTGCGCCGGCTCCTGGACGTCACCGGGCTCGCTCCCACCTTCCGGGTGGCCGAGAACCTGACCGCGGCGATGACATGTTGACCGCCTTCGACATCAGAACATCCGTGCCCCGGCTTGGGCCGGAGCGGTTCGGGCAGGTGAGGAGCGCATGAGTCCTTCCACGGCGACAGACGAGACGGACGGCCCCCCGCCCACCACCGGCAGCGCGGCGGCCGACACCACCCTGCCCATTCCGGGCGTGCCGCTGTCATCCGCGGCCGCCCGCAAGCAGGTCGGCGCCCTGCTGCACGGGCACGGCCTCGACCCCGACGGCGTGACGACCACGGACGCCCTGCTCGTGACCTCCGAGCTCATCACCAACGCCAACCGCCATGCCGGGGGCGTGACTTCACTCACCACCCGCATCAGCGACAGCAGGCTGCGCCTGTCCATCAGCGACGCCGACCCCCGCCCGCCCACCGCACGCACCGGCAACCCCCAGCGGCCCGGCGGCTACGGCTGGCCGCTGGTCCAACAACTCTGTGAACAGGTCACCGTCACCACACACGCCCACGGCAAGACCATCAGCGTCAGTCTGAAGTTGGCCTGACCGGCCGGGCGGGCGCAGCCGAAGCGGTCAGGCCTTCCTCCCGGCAACGGGCTTCCGATCCGGCGCCGACGCTGCAGGGGGAGACCGCCGGGCTCGGACCCGCGCCCGGCCGGCCGTACGGGTCATGGCCGGCGAGGGTCCCGCCGGACGTCGAAGAGGTCGAGCGCGCCGGTCAGCTCCAGCACCTTCAGGAACTGCGGGGGAATCGGACCCGCCAGAACCAGCGTGCGCGTCCGGCGAAGACGCAGGAGTTCATTGAGGAACGAGGAATCCCCGAACGTCACCCGGGCCAGGTCCACCACCAGGGTCTCCGCGTCCGCCACCTCTCCCCCACAGGCCCGCGTGAGGACACCGACCGTGTCCGCGTCGAACTCACCCGAGCACACCACCAGCACGGTGCCGTCCGGCTCGGACCGCACCACCACCTGAGGCAACGCCACCACACACCTCCCGCCCGTCATCCACATCGGGCGTCTGCCGGACAACGGAAACCATAAGGCCGGCCGGCCACCGCGAACACCGTCACCGGGCGGCATCCCGACGTCCTGCGGCCGGATGGGTGAGTGACCGGACCCGTCCGGCCACCTGCCTGCATCGCGCCGGGGCGGCCGGTGCCAGGACGTCCCGGCGCGACCGTCGCAGGCCGGCGGTCCAACGCTCCGGAACCATCCACCCCGCCCGGCGGAGCCTGACCGACGGCATAGGAAAGCGGCTCTCGGATGGAACCGCGCCCCAGGAATAGGTGGATTCACCCGGCCACCGTCCCATCCTTCACAACGCTCAATTCTTCATAAGAAACCACTATCGGAACATCACCCCTCTGAGCTGCGACTTCGATGCACATACGAGGCAAAATCAGGATCCGGTTGCCAAGAGAGCGGTGAATACAGGATGGTTGCACTGAGGCAACCATCCTGTACCTAGTCAATTCGAGGTGAGGGGTTCGCACAGCGGGCCTTCGACATTTGGCGAATTTCACCCGATCCGATTCCACCCCCACGATGACGACGGTGGTCCAGTGGGGCGAGACCCCCTATCCCGTGCTGCTGGCGGACGCCGAGTCGATCGTCGTGTTCGCCAACGACGCCGCCCTCCTCGTCTTCCCCGGCGCCCGGCCGGGCGCCGCCCTGGCGACCGCGGTGGCGCCCTGGTTGTCGACCGCCCATCTTCGCCACCTGGTCCCCGCACCCCGGACCGCCGACTCGAAAACGCCGACGGCCGCATGCGCACAGGGCCCGGTGGGCGAGCGAACCTACGAGGCCCATCCCACGGTCCGCGCGGACGGCACTGTCGCCTGGTGGTTGGTCGACGACACCGACCACCGTCTGGCCCGTGAGGCGCTGCGCATGGAACGCGAGCGGACGGCCTTCCTGACCGAAGCATCGAACCTGCTGCTCTCCTCGCTCAACCTGGAGCGGTGCATGGACGTCACGGCACAGATGGCCGCCGAGCACCTCGCCGACGCCGCCCTGGTGATCGCACCCTCGCGCGGCCGTGAACTTCCCGTGGTGTCCTGCCTGCGCGGAGGCATGCCCATCAAGAGCCGGGTGTCCGCCGCAGCCGAGGACGTGCCCGGCCTCGCCGAAGCACTCCAGGGTTTCCCGCCGGTCCCCTCCCGTTGGATGGATCCCGCCACCGCTCCGAACTGGCTCGTTCCAGCGGGCTTCGGACCGGTCGGCTCGATCGTCATCACCCCGCTGCCCGGCCACGGCGTCCCCGCAGGCGCTCTGATCCTGCTCCGCCGTACCGGCAACGAGGCCTTCAGCGAGGCCGAGGAGGTCTTCGCCCGCCTCTTCGCCGCGCGCGCCGGCGCCGCCCTGTCCGCGGCGCGCCTGCACGCGGAGCAGTCCTCGATCACCGAAACGTTGATGCGGGACCTGCTGCCGCCCACCCTCCGGCAGATCTCCGGGGTGGAGTACGCGGGCGGCTACCGGCCTTCGAAGGACCACGAGCGGCTCGGCGGCGACTTCTACGACGTCCACCCCGCCGCCGTCGAGGGCGAGGCCTCCTTGGTCGTGCTCGGCGACGTCTGCGGCAAGGGTCTGGAGGCCGCCGTGATGACCGGGAAGATCCGCAACACCCTCCACGCGCTCCTGCCACTGGCCGAGGACCATCAGCGGATGCTGAACCTGCTCAACGTCGCGCTCCTCAACACGCGCGACACCCGCTTCGCCACCATGGTCCTCGCCTCCGCCGTACGGGTGGGGAACTCGGTGGAGTTGAGGTTGACGAGCGCCGGACATCCCGCGCCGATGATCGTGCGCGCCGATGGACTCGTCGAGGAGGCACCCACCCGGGGCACCCTGGTCGGAGCCATCTCGGAGGTCACGGCCGAGACGGTACGAACGACGCTCGCGCCGGGTGAGGCATGCGTGTTGTACACGGACGGGATCACGGAGGCGCGTGGCGGGCCGCTGGGCGACTCGATGTTCGGGGAGACGCGGCTGCGGCGCATCCTTGCGGAGTGCGCGGGACTGCCCGCCGAGGCCATCGTCGAACGCGTGCAGATGCTCGCTTCCGAATGGGTCGGATCCGGACCGCACGATGACATGGCCGTGGTCGTCGTCTGCGCCCCGCACACCAACCACCTGAGCGCGGTGGACGGGCACACCAGGGGCAGGTTCACCGCGTGAGTCCACGGATCGGCGACCCGACCGACGCGGCGCAGTGGGCGGAGGGGTTGTGGGGGGCGGTGCTGGCCCTCGACGAGCAGGCCGCGATCTCGACGGTGCTGCGAGCGCTGGACCGCGGCTGGACGCCGGAGCAGGTCCTGCTCAAGGTCATCGCCCCGGTCCAGGGGCGCGTGGGCGAGGAGTGGGTTGCGAACTCGATCAGTGTCGCCCAGGAACACGCAGCGACCGCGATCAACGAGCGGGCGGTAGCGGCCGTCGCCGCGCACCCCGCCTCCCGGATCGAACCGCACCGGGGTCGGGTCACCGTTGCCTGCGCCGACGGGGAATGGCACGCCATGCCGGCCAGGATCCTGGCCGACGTGCTACGGCTGCGCGGCTGGCACGTCGACCACCTCGGCGCCCAGGTCCCCACCCAACACCTGGTCACACACATCCACCGGACCGGCCCGGACGTCGTCGCGCTGTCCGCCTCGCTCGCCACCCGCCTGCCGACCGTGCACGCGACGATCACCGCCTGCCAGGCCGCGGGGGTTCCCGTCATCGTCGGTGGCGCCGCGTTCGGCGTCGACGGCGAGTACGCCCGCCTCCTGGGCGCCGACGCGTGGGCTCCCGACGCCCGCACCGCCGCAGACGACCTCGCCCGGCGGATCCCGAAGCGGCCCGGACCCGATCATCAGCAGATCGACGACCTACCCCACCTCGAAGACCAGGAGTACACGCTCATCGCCCGCACCCGCGCCCACCTCGTGCGGGCGGTCCTCGACGGCCTGGACGACGCGTACCCCCCGATGCGCGCCTACGACGACACCCAACGCGAACGCACCGCTGAAGACCTCGCCCACATCGTGGAGTTCCTGTCCATCGCCCTCTACACCGGCGACGAAAAGCTGTTCGTCCGCTTCCTCGATTGGACCGCCACCGTCCTGACCGCCCGGAAGGTTCCCGCGGCGAGCCTCTTCCCCGTGCTCGGCATCCTGGGGGGCGAACTCAAGGACTTCCCGCGCGCCACCCGTATCCTGCGATCCGGTGCCGCGTCCCTGACCAGCAGCCCCCTCATCCACGCCGGGACCGCCGAGTGACCATGCCGCCACCCTTCAACCCCCTCGAACTGAAGTACCTGGCCACGGACGACGGCGTGCTGGTCGAACTCCACGGCGACCTCGACCACCACCATGCCGATGTCCTCCTGACCGGCATCACCAAGCTCCTGGCCGAACCCGACGCGGGGGAAGAACTCGCCCTGAACTGCGCGGGTCTGGTCGCCGTCGACTCCACCGGACTGTCGACCCTGCTCATGATCCGCCGCATGACCGACGCCGCACACATGACCCTGCGCCTCGAACGCCGTCCGCTTCGGCTGGAACGAATGCTCCACGTCACCGGTACCCTTGCCCACCTCACCGCACCGGAGGCAGGGGGCCACTCCGGGTCCCGCCCGGCCGACCGATCGTCCGCCGCAACGGAGGAGTCCATACCGGCCCGCCCCACCCTTCCGGACCCCACCCATTGACACCCACCGGAACCGGGCGCTCGCCGGGCACACCGCTCGCGCAGGAGACCCCATGCCTCTTCCGGACCCCGACAGCGAACACCGGCCCGCGCACCCCCTCGGCCACCCCCCTGCACACACCGAGGACCACCGGACAGCACACGCCGCGGACCACGAGCCGGCGCCGACGGCGGGCGACGTCGCGGCGCCGCCCGCAGGCCGCGAGGCGGCCCGCCATGTCGGTGCCATCGTCGAACTCCTCGACGTCATGTGGGAGAACGCCCGCCAGGCCACCACTTCGGCCCCCGTCTCCACCTCCCAGCTGCGTCTGATGTACCTCGTCGACCGCCGGCCCGGCATCCGGATGCGCGCACTCGCCCAGGCCCTCGACACCACCGCACCCTCCCTCACCCGCCTGTGCGACCGCCTCGCCGCCCTCGGGTTCCTCCAACGCCGGCCCTACCCCGGCGACGGCCGCGAACTCACCCTCCACCTCACCACCGCCGGAACAGGCCACCTCGCGCGCATACGCGCCCGCCGCGAACACACCCTCGCCCAAGCCCTCGACACCATGACCCCCGACCACCGCCACGCCCTCACCACCAGCCTCACCGCCCTCCACCAGGCCATCACCACGACCGCCGACCTCATGGGCGCCCCCAACCCCACCGGTCCCGCAGAGACGGCTGACACACACCACGGATACGGCGGCACCGCTCCCGGCCCCACCGCCCCCGTCAAGGCCGTCAAGGCCGTCAAGGCTGCCAAGAACGTCAAGACACCCGACACCGGCGGCCCGGGCGCGCTCGTCCAGGCCATCGCCGCGAGCAACGCCTTCCCCCGACAACAAGGGCCCGCCGCCTGAACTCGCCACACCCGGCCCCGCGGCGCACCGACCCCGCCGGCACTGTCCACGGTGCCGCTGGGTGTGCCGGGCATGCCGGACGAGCCCACGTCGCCCCCGTGCCCGGCGGGGAACCCGTGGATGATGGTCACGGCACGCGGATCCAACTCAGCCAGAAGGGCGACCCGCTGAAGTTCCGCCGGCAGCCCAACGGACAATGTGCGCATCGTTGTCAGGGCACAAGTCCCATCCCGGCCCATGAGCTGCTGAACGCGCGCAGCCGGCCGGCCCGCGTACGAGGGCCAGGTCGTCAGGTCACGGCCGCCGACCTGGAGGTGAGCAGGCCCCCTGGCGCCGGACATGCAGGTGGCCCGCCCCCGGGAGGGGCGGGCCACCTGCATGTGACGAGCTGTCGGCCGGCTACCAGCGGTACCAGCGGCCACTCCCGCCCTTCGGGCGGGCGACGAACCCGACCAGCCACAGAACCAGCACCGCGATCGCGACCCACCAAAGGACCTTCACAGCGAAACCGGCACCGAACAGGATCAGAGCGAGCAGAAGAACAAGAAGCAGGGGAACCATTGTTATCAACCTCCGAGGCAGCGACTGCCCCGCACTCCCCCACCCATGCACATGATCCTTATTTGTTTCTTATCCACGCAGGCGGGCATACGCGGGCGCCCCCGTCCAGCCCCATCGCGATGCCCCACCCGCCGGATCGGCCGCCCTCCGCCGGCAGCAAGGGACTCCGGCTTCGACCGGCCGTGGGGCCAGGGGTCCTGGGGTTTGGGCCCGCAGATCGTGAGCAGGCGAGACATCACGACCAACCCGGTACTACACGAGGAGGTCCCCATGTCGGGCACCGAGAAGACCAAGGCCCACGCCGAGCAGGCCAAGGGCAAGGTCAAGGAAGCCATGGGCCGCATGGCCAGCAACGAGCGAATGACCGCCGACGGCCAGGGCGACCAGGCCAAGGGCAACGCCCGCCAGGCCAAGGAAGACATCAAGGACACCTTCCGCCGCCACTGAACCGACTCACCCGCCGGCAGCCCACGGCTGACGGCACCCGCTGGGCCCCGACCAACTCCCCCTGGTCGGGGCCCAGCCACGTCCCACGCCAGGCGCGAGAGCGCCCGCCCGTCAGCCGCTGCCTCCGGAATACGGCGGGATGGGGCCGGTTCCGAGGCCACCGGCGCTGGGGCCGGAGCACGTATCGCGGCGCTCCGTGCGCTTCCCGCACTGACACGCCATCGACACCGAGCGTTGGACGACGAGCTCGCGCCAGGCCGATGACACACGACGGGGCCGCCGGGCGAATCCGCCCGGTCGGTGTGGACGGCGCACCGACGCAGATCCAGGCAAGCGCATGCCGATAAGGCATGTGGCTGGGTTCTTCCCACCAGCGGAACCGCATTGCGGACCTCGACGGCGTCAGCGCGGACCACCGATTGCCTGGCCGGGGGCAGACCACGACCACCGGCGCGGCACCGGACGCCGCCGCCGCACCACTGTGCCCCCCGGCCGTAAATGCGTGCGACGGGGATTGCGGGTGTCGTAGGGTGAGCCGGTTGCTGTGCCGGTTTCGGCGGCAGTGACCGGATTTCCTGTTCCTTCTCCATCCTGATCTTGAGGTGACTTCCTATCAACCAGGCCGTGTAGTCGTCCGTGTTCCCGCGTGCTGTTGTGTCGCACGTGTGCGGGGGCGGACGTCGCGCATGCCTGAGTTGCGTCACCCTCCCTCGCAGTCCTCTGTCTCCTCCCGGGTGCAGCTCTGCCGTCTGCCCCGGGCTTCGCTGTTTCCCGGCCCCGTGCGGACGTCCGCAGGGCTCCCCCGATTCTTCTGGATCAGGAGTCCTCCCGTCGTGTCCTCCTCCGCGCTCGACAACGAGCCGCAGCACACCACCCCGTCCCCACACCACCCCGCACCCGGCCTGTCGAAGATGGGCCCGGCCGCCTGGATCGCCCTCCTGGTACTGCTGGGCGCCGAACTGATGGACCTGATCGACCAGTCGGTCGTCCTGACCGCCCTTCCCGCGATCCAGGAGTCGACCGGCGCCGGGCCGGACGCCGTGCAGTGGCTGACCACCGGCTACTCGCTGCCCATCGCCGTCGGGCTGATCACCGGTGGTCGCCTCGGCGACCTCTACGGCCGGCGCAGGATCCTCATGATCGGCACCGTCGTGTTCACCTCGGCCTCACTGCTGTGCGGCCTCGCCCCCGGGCCCGGCGTACTGATCGGCGCGCGCGCCCTCCAGGGCGTGGGCGTGGCCGTCATGATCCCGCAGATCCTGGCCACCCTCCACGTCACCTTCGAGGGACAGAACCGCAGCAAGGTCTTCGGCCTGTACGGAGCCGTCATGTCGCTCGCCAACGTCCTGGGCCCCGTGATGGGCGGCCTGCTGACCGAGGCGGACCTCTTCGGGCTGTACTGGCGGCCGATCTTCCTGGTCAACGTGCCCGTAGGCCTCGCCGTGCTCGTCCTCGGGCGCAGGTTCATCCCCGAGTCGACCGTGAAGAAGGCCGACCGGATCGACCTGATCGGCATCCTGCTGTCCGCGCCGGCCATCGTCCTGATCGTCTTCCCGCTCACCGAGGGCCACCTCCGCGACTGGCCGCTGTGGTGCTTCGTCCTGCCCGCCGCGGGCCTCCTGATGCTGGCCGTCTTCCTGCGCCAGCAGCAGCGCAAGCAGGGCGACGCCCCGCTCGTGGCCCTGTCACTGTTCCGGGACGGGCAGTTCGCCGGCGGCATGGCCACGCAGCTGACACACGGCATGCTGTGCGGGCTGTTCTTCATGACCTGGACCCTCTACCTCCAGCACGGACTGGGCATGAGCCCCTTCCACGCAGCCCTGGCCTTCGTGCTGCTCTCCGTCGGAGAACTGGCCGGCGCGACGGTCACGACGAAGAGCGCCGGGCGCTTCGCCCGCCGCCTGCCGCAGGCCGGAGTGCTCATCACACTCGCCGCGATGGCCGGCTACGGACTCCAGGTCCATGCGGGTCAGGGCGGCCTGACCCTGGCGGCGATGACCGCTCCGGTGGTGTTGATCGGCTTGGGCCTCGGCATGGTCAGTGGCCCTCTCGCCGACATGTCCCTGGCCGGGGTCTCGCACGAGGAAGCCGGATCGGCGTCGGGCCTGTTCAACACCGTCATGCACCTGGGCATCGCCCTCGGTACCGCGCTGACCGCCCTGGTGTTCTTCGCCACCACCGACGGCTCATCCGACGGCGGACTCAACCGCGATGCCTTCCTCACCGTGCTGTGGTGGGTCGGCGGCCTCCTCGCCCTGATGTGGGCCCTGATGTTCTGCCTGCCCGAGCACGCGGACCACCGGACCGACTGAACCACTTCGGTCGGGGGACGGGGCCACGGGCGCGGGCCCCGGGCCGCGATGGGCCGCATCAAGGGGTTCCAAGTCCCGTGTCATCGGCAGGAGTCGGCAGTCCTTCGTACACCTCACGTACGCGTACGCCGGGCCCGGATTCCTCCGATGAGCCTCGGGAGCCCCGTGCAGGCACAACGAGCGACCGGGGGGGGACCGCGGCTGAGGCCGCCGGGTCTCTTCCGGACGACGCGTCCGGTGCCGGACGACCCGTCCGGTGCCGGACGGGCACCTGCCGTTGCCGTGCGACTTCTTTCCGTGATCCGGGTCGCGGAGGGACCCCCGGGCGGGAAGAATCGCACACATGGTCGGTTCACACATCAAACCCGGTCTGAATTCACTCAGCAGTAGTGCTCAGGATCTGGATCACGCCGTGGTGGAGCGTATGGCGGAGCGTGCCGCGGACCGGCCGGGGGTTCCGGGCACCCATGTGCTGGTGGTCCACACCGGGCCTTCCGCGAACCTGTCCTGGAACGCGGACGGTACGGCCCGCCGGGCCCGGTTCCACACCGGTGAGGCGCTGGTCAATCCGGCGGGGTACGCCTCCCGTCCGCGCTGGCAGGAGGACGTGGAACTAATGCTCCTGTCGATGGATCCGCAGTGGCTGGAGACGTACGCGCAGGAGAGCGGGGTACGTCTGCGCGGTGCCATGGAGCTCGCGCCCGATTTCCACTTCACGGACCCCCTCCTGACCCTGCTCGTCCAGCGGCTGGTCGCCGAGTACGAGTCGGGGGAGCCGGTCGATGCCCTGTACGCACAGTCGCTGGTGCAGGCGGCGGCCGCGATCGTGCTGCGACGTTGCTCGGCCGGGGGCGGACCGGAGCCACGGCGGGGCGGGCTGCCGACCCGGCGGCTGGCGGAGTTGCGCGACTACATCCATCTGAACCTCGACCGCCGCATCACCTTGGAAGAGCTTTCCACGGTCGCGGGTGTCAGTGCGGCCCATCTCAACCGGCTCTTCCGGGCCTCGCTCGGTGAGACGCCGCACCAGTACGTGCTGCGGCAGCGGGTCGAACGGGCGCAGAACGCCCTGATCCACAGCGACGACAGCATTGCCGACATCGCCGTCGCCCATGGGTTCGCCGACCAGAGCCACCTCACCCGGGCTCTGCGCCGCGCGACGGGTCTGACGCCGGGGGGCCTGCGCATGGACGGGACACGAGGGGCAGTGAGCGGCTGATCAGCCGGGGGGGGCGGGCGGGCATCGCGGTCTCGATGTCGATGTCGGTGTCCACCGGACATTGCCGGATGGCTTTCATCGAGCGGCATTTCGCCCGGCGTCGCGAACGAGATGACACCGCCACCTGGGTCTCCTTCATTCCGCCATGCCCCATTCCGGGAATCTCAACAAAGCAGCAAAGCCGGGCGGCTTTCCCGGGTGCCGGATCAAGCGAGAACGTGAAGCCGCGTGTGGCCTCGTCGAGGATCAACCGTTGTGCCTGGATACACGCGATTTCAGCGATTTCGCGTCCGATCCACCGGACCCGGCGAATGAATTCGCGAACTTGAGGACCTGGCGGCGGCCCCTCAGGAGGCACCGCCGAGCCGCCCGTGGACGCACTTGTTTCCGGAACGAAATTCCAACGCCCCCCCATTCGCCCGCTGTCCCATGGTTTCCACAGAAATGGACTCGGGTCGACCGGCGAATCACGATGGGCGGCGTGATCGGGTGTGATCGGCATATTGCACAGCCGTACAACGCGAATACCCCCCGGGGCGCTCCGTGAGCCGACGGTGGTGTTGTTGAGGGCTGCTCGCCGGCTCTTTTGGGCGCGTCGAAAGGCCACCCCATTCGCAACTCGGGTTAGATCATCCCGTCCCGCGCCCGCGTCGCACCCCGTCATCAGCGGGTGCGACGCGGGCGGGGGCCGTGCACCCCGATGATGCGCGGATTGTCCAACAGGCCCGCGGATCGTCCAAGAACGTCCCTGCGGTCGGCGTGCATCCTGCCGAAAGACGGTTGCACCGGACCTCAGCGGCCGAAGGGTGCATCCCGTTCACCCCACCCCTGTGCTCTCGAAGGAGAACAGCCATGGTGAAGACCCCTGACAAGACGCTCGAAGGGAAGGTCGCCTTCGTGGGCGGCGCGTCCCGCAACCTCGGCGGGCTGATCAGCACCACGATCGGCGCCGAGGGCGCCAAGGTGGCCGTCCACTACAACAGCGACTCCGCCCGCGCCAAGGCGGAAGACGTTGTCGCGCAGATCAACGCCGGCCCGGGCGAGGCCTTCGCGGTCCAGGCCGACCTCACCAAGGTCGCCGAGGTCGAGAAGGTATTCGACGAGGTCGTCAGCCGCTTCGGGAAGCTCGACTACAGCGTCAACACCGCCGGCATGGTCCTCAAGAAGCCCCTCACCCAGATCACCGAGGAGGAGTACGACCGGATGTTCGCGGTCAACTCCAAGGCGGCGTTCTTCGTGATGCGCGAGGCCGCCCGCCGCATGGAGGACGGCGGCAAGATCATCACCATCGTCACCTCCCTCCTCGCCGCCTACACCGGCCTGTACGCCTCCTACGCCGGCAGCAAGGCCCCCGTCGAACACTTCACCCGCGCCCTGTCCAAGGAGCTGTTCGGGCGGAACATCTCCGTCAACAGCATCGCCCCCGGACCGATGGACACCTCGTTCTTCTACCCGGCCGAGGACGACGACTCCGTCGCCTACCACAAGTCCTCCGCCATGAACGGCGACCTCACCAAGATCGAGGACATCGTCCCCTGGGTCCGCCACATGCTCACCGACGGCTGGTGGGCCAACGGCCAGACTCTCTTCCTCAACGGCGGCTACACCACCCGCTGACGAGGCCCACGCCCCCCATCCGTGCGGGGTGCCGCCCCGGTGCCCCGCACTTCCTCCCCCAAGACCCGGGTTCGCCTCCGCTCACCGGGTGCGGGGGCCGGCGGCGCACAGTGCGCGGTCGATCAGGGTGCCGGCCGCGTTCTCCTGCTCCAGGATGTGCTGCTCCGTGTCGCCGCGTGCCTCGGACATGGAGACCACGGCGCTTCGCCTGCCGTCGTCGGTGACGCCGTTGAGCGTGATGTAACCGCCGTCCCCACCCTCGTGGCTCCAGTAGGTTCCTCCGCAGCTCAGGGGACGTTCGACCAGGCCGAGCCCGTATCGGCCGTCGGGCCGGAGCTGTTGGAGCTGAGCGCTCACGGGGACGGTCCGTTTCATCATGGCCAGCCTGGCGCAACTGCTTCAGAAGGGAAGGACCGGCGGGCTGGGCGAAAGCGGGGGCCATCTCGGCGGCGAGCAGCGTGGCGATACCGAGTGCCATGGCGAGGCGCTTTCGCAGCTTCGAAGTCATGATGGGACGCTGGTTTCACCCCGCGACGGGCTGCGATCCGGCGCACCCCCGGGACCTGTAGGGGCTCTCCCCCCTTGCGGGCCGTCACCGGTTCGGTGGCCGCCTGCCGGCGCGGTCGGACAGTTCCCGGTCATGCCCTGGTCGCGGGCGGGAACGTGGCCGTATCGCCCCCGGTCGCCACCACGCGCGCGTTGTTGATGTACAGGTGCAGCAAACCGTCGTCCGGGCACCTCAGGCCCACGGTGAGCCCACAGATCGTGCGACCGGCAGTGAGGGCAACGGCTATGGCGGTCTCGAACACGCCGTGTCCTTCAGGACACCGGATGACGGGTTGGATTCCCGGACCGGAGGGTGCGGGGGGCAGTGGGGTGTCCGAAGGCTCAAGCCTCCACGCGTACTGCCCGGGGAACCCGGCCTCCCAGCCGTCCGGTAGGCCCATCGGCAGGCAGCAGCCGAAGCACCAGCACTCTCCGTTGAGCTCGAACTCCTCCGAGCCGCACATGGCGCACACGAGCACCATGACCTCGGCCCGATCGCTTCGAACCGCCTCCGTCACGCATCGCAGGAGGGCTTCACGCCCCTCGGCGCCGCCGACGGGTCCAGCGCTCCACACGGCCTCACTCCCCATGGCCGGATCCTCTCACGTCCTGGATTGCGGCCGGTTCAGGAGCAGTTCCGCCTCCGCGACCAAGCCGCACGGCCACACCTCCACGGATCGGGTGGGATGAACACGGCCGGTGGCGGGGCGTGTCGTAGCGGGCCGGCACGATAAGCCGAGCCCTCCGTGCGGGCGGAGGTCCTGTCCGGGATCGCACGGCTCGACCCGCAGGGCGGGTCGGCGGCGGCCGCCGGCGCCCTGGACCCGTCCCAGGCGGCCGAGGTCCGCATGGCCGCCGTCCTCGCCTCCCTCGACGCGGGGGCTCCGTGGAGCGAGCGCCTGCACACGACGATGCTGTCCCTGCTGCCCGCCGACGCCCTGCGCTCCGACCTCGACCTCGAACGCGGCGAACCGTTGGCCGCCGTCGTCGAGGCGCTCCTGGGCCGCGGCCGGCGCGTGGCACGCGATGCGGCGTTCGCGCTGGTCGACGCGGCCCTGCACGACGGGCGGGCCGAGGTGCGGGCCGAGGGCCTCTGGGCGGCCGACCGTGCCTGCATGCTCTCCCGCAGTGCCCCGCGGCGATTGGCCCGGTCTCTGCGGGCGGCGGCCGTCGACGAGGAGTCGGTGGTCGCGATGTCATGCCTTCTGGGCCGGCTGGCCGGCGCCGCCGCACCGGTCGCGGACGTCCTCGCCCCTCTCGCCGGACGGAATCCGGAGCGCGACGACGACCCTGCGGACCGGGCCCTGGCCGCTCTCGTGCTCGTTGCCCCCGCGCGGTCGGCCCCGCTGCTGGCCGCCGGGCTCACGCGGCGCCCGCGGGCCCTCGCTGCCGCAGCCGGGTTCCGCCGCCCGCATGACTCCGCCTTCCCCCACAGCGGCGAACTGCTCGACGCGGTCCGGGCCCGCCTGGCCCGGCCCGAGGCCCTGAGCGGCAACGAACCCTGGCAGTTGACGAACCTGCTGGCGGGGTGGGGCGCCGAGGCCGCGCCGGCGTTGCCCGAACTGTGCGCGGCGCTCCCGCACTTCCCCGACCGGGCGGCCCGTGCCATCGCCCCGGTCGCCGCCGACTGCGCCCCGAGGGACCGCGCCCGAGCCGTCACGTCGTTGCGTACGGTGGCGACCGAGCGGGAACTCCTCGCGCCGGCGAAGGCCCTCCACGACCTCACCGGCGAGATCGCGCCCCTGCTGCACTGCCTCGAACAGGACCTCCGGCTGGCGCCGGCCGGCTCACGGAGGCGGCCGGGACGGCCGGCGGGCTCGGTCCTCGGGCAGCGGTGCCGGCGCCCGTGCTGCGTGAGGCGCTCAGCGGCACGGACGGCGGCTCCTCGCCCGAGCTGGATGCGGACACGGCCCTCGCCGAGGCGCTGTGGCACGTCACGGGGGACGCGGGGGCGGTGGTGGCCGTTCTGGACTCGGTGTTCGCGCGCGCCGAACAGAACCCCTGGTCCAGGTGGTCCGTCGTACGGGCCGCCCGGGTGGCGGCCCTGCTCGGCCCCGCGGGGCGCCCGCTCGTCGCCCGCCTGGAAGCCGCACTCGACGATCCGACACGGGCACCCGCCGCGGTACTGGCCCTCACGGCCGTGGGCGACCCCACCTCACTGGACCGCACCGCGCTCGCCGATGCCGCCCTGCGCTCCGCCGAACGGGACGCCGACCCCGAGGGTGCCTGCGACGCCCTGGAAGCACTCGGCCCCGACGCGTTGACCGGCGACCAGGTGCGGCGACTTGCCGCTCTCGCCGATGGCGACGCCCGGGTGGTCCGTTCAGGAGTCGAGGATCGTGTCATCCGCCAGGACGAGGCCCTCCGACGCCGCGCCCGGGTACTCCTCACCGCCTGCCCGGACCCTGCAGCACCCTGACCCGGATGCCCGTGGGGCGCCGGCCGCCCGGGCTCCCCCGGCTGGTCCCGCCTCGGCGGGGTTCCTGACCTGCCGGCGTCGTCGGCCGACCCGGCGTGCGAACCGGGTCGCTCGGGCAGAACGGGTCCGAACGCGGCTGATGCGACAGGGAAGTTGGGGAGTTCGGGGAAGCGAAGTCAGGCAAGTCGCAACGGGCGAGCAAGTAGTGTGACTGCGAGGTGCCTCCACCGCTGAGAACGGAGCCGCGTTGGTCGTGAACGGAGCCGCCCGCGCACGTCACCCGGAGCGCAGGGCGGCCTGCGCATGAGCCCCCCGACCCGTGCCGGGATATGACCATGGCTGATTCCGAGACGATCGAATCCCATGGCCCACCCGCCCCTCCCTCTGGAGCGGACCTGGAGCTGCGCCCGCCCAGCCATCCGATGGACCGCCGGTCGATCCCCTGGTGGACGGTTCGGGCGTTGGTCGCCTTCGTGCCGCTGGTGCTGGTCCTCGTCCTGCTGGGAACGCTGATCACCCCGGCCGCGGAGTGGCTGCTGACGTCGGCGGCCGTGGTGGGGATACCGGGCCTGCTGTACACGGCGGTGATGCCGTGGTGGCGGTACCGGGTGCATCGTTGGGAGACCACCGAGGAAGCCGTGTTCACCCGGGCCGGGTGGGTGCGGCAGCAGTGGCGGATCGCGCCGCTGTCGCGCATCCAGACCGTCGACACCGTGCGGGGGCCGCTCCAGCGGATGTTCGGCCTGTCCACGCTCGTGGTCACCACCGCTTCGGTCGCGGGAGCGGTCACGATCCACGGCTTGTCGCACGAAGCTGCTCGCGGCCTCGCGGAGGACTTGACCAGGATCACGCAGAGCATCCCCGGGGACGCGACGTGAGCGCCACCTCGGGCCGGGTCGGTCACGTACCGGCCGAGGAGCCCCGGGCGAACGGCACCGGGGCGGCCGGCACCGAACCGGTCGGCGGGGAATTCCCGTGGCGGCGGCTCGACCCCCGCGTCATCGGCGTGACCGGCACCGTGTGCGCGCTGCTGATCACCGCAGCGGTCGTGGTCATGTCGTGGCGGGGCGCCCCCTGGTGGCTGCACGCCTCCGTTCCGCTGCCGATGCTGTACGTCGTCGGGTACGAGGTGTTCCGCTGGATCAAGACCTCCTACCGGCTCACCCCGGAACGCCTTGAGCTGCGCACGGGCGTCCTGCTCCGCAGCCACCGCACCATCCCCCGACACCGGGTGCGCAGCGTGGACGTGTCCGCGAACCCGGTGCACCGGATCTTCCGCGTCACCACCGTGAAGGTCGGTACGGGGCACCACGTCGGCTCCGCGGGCAACGCCGTACTGACGCTGGACGCGCTGTCCCGACAGGACTCCGAGGCGCTGCGCGAGGGCCTGGTGCGCCGGACGGCCGTGCAGGAGCAGCCGGACACCATCGCGCGGCTGCGGTGGAAGTGGCTGCGGTACGCCCCCTTGTCGGTTTGGGTCGTCGTACTGGGACTCGGTGCGGTCGGGGCGACGTACGAGACGCTGGACACGGTCGGGGCCGACCCCGACACGACGGTGGTGCCCCAGCTCTTCGACCGGCTGGGTCAGGCCGATCTGCTGCCGGTCCTCGCCCTGGCGGCGCTGGGCCTGCTGATCGTCGGGGTGGGCGGGGCGGTGGGCCTGTACGTGGAGATGTGGTGGGACTTCCGGCTGCTGCGGGAGCCGAACGGAGCACTGCGGGCGTCCCGGGGGCTGTTCGTCGCCCGGTCGGTCACGCTGGAGGAGGACCGGCTGCGCGGCGTGGAGATCGCCGAGCCCTTGCTGCTGCGGTGGGGCGGTGGGGCGTACACGTACGCCGTGGCGAGTGGGGCGGGTACGGTCGACGAGGAGGTCAGCGTCTACAACACGAGTGCGCTGCTGCCGCCCGCGCCGCTCGCGGAGGCCCATCGGGTGGCCGCGGCGGTACTGCGCGAGGAGGAGGATCCGACCGCCGGCGTGCGGCTCGTCCCGCACACCCGCCACGCACTGCTGCGCCGGCTGTGGTGGGCGTTCTTCACGGGCACCGGGGTGGGGGGCCTGCTCGTCCTGCTCGGGGTGTGGCTGACGGACGTACTGATCACCATCGGCTGGATCTCGGCGCTGGTGCTCCACGTGGCGGGGGTACTGCTCGCGTTCGACGCGGCGCGGAATCTGGGGCACGGCGTGACCGGGCGGTATCTGGTGACCCGGCACGGTTCGATGAAACGCCGTACGATCGCGCTGCGCCGGGACGGGGTGATCGGCTGGAACATCACCCAGTGGGCGTGGCAACGCCGTTCGGGCCTGTCGAGGCTGACCGCGACCACGGCGGGCGGGCGGGGCGCGTACGACGTGAAGGACGTACTCATGCCGGAGGCGCTGAGGTTCGCCGACGCATCGGTGCCGGGGCTGCTGGACCCGTTCCTGGTCCGGCGGGAGAACGGGGCGGCGGGGCCGGCCTCGTGACTGCGGAAAGCGGTCGTACGAACCCTCTGCCTGCGGTCCGATCCACCGTGACCTCAAGCCGGGCGAGATCCTCGCGGCCGTGGTCGTACCGCGGGCCTTGAGCGGCCCGAACCGGGTGGCACCTCGGGAGCCCACCGCTCCTTCCGCCCGGCGAGCCGGTCGGCGACGCGGACAGCAGCAGTTCCTGTTCCCGCCGTCGGGCGGCGCCGATGAAGGTTCTCGCGGTAGGCTCGGTCCTCCTTCCTGCTCCGCGGATCGCAGCGGGGCTCAGGCTCCGGCCGGGCCGCTTCCCGACCTCACCACATCAGCATCGAGGACCGCCTGTGTCTGACGACGTGTCCCGCTGTGGCCGGCCCACCAAGGAGGGGCGGCCCTGCCGAAGGCGCAGTGCGAGCGGCCGGAACGGCTGCCATCAGCACGGCCTGCCGATGGCCCCACCCGTTTCGTTCCCCCGCCCCGTCGACCCGGGCCGGTGGCTCTCCGATCGACCCGTAGTCGTTCCCGAACCTGCCGAGCCCGCGATACCTGTCAGCGGCGTTCCCTGGCGTCCGAGCAAGGGCCTTCGGATGGGATGCGCCGCGGCTCTCCTGGTCCTGATCGTCGCTCTCGTCTCGGGAATCGGTGACGAGAAGCAGCGGGCACCGGCAGTCGAATCCGAGCCGGTCGCCACCGCGAGCCCGACCGATTCCGTTCCCTCGCCCGACCGAACCGTCACATCGGTGGTTCCGGCCCGCAGCGCGTACGCGACCCCGACGCTCCCGGCTCCGCTCCCCACCCCTACCGAGGACCCGGTCGTAGAAGATCGCGACGACGTCGGATACGAGGGGTCGGGGTCCGAGTACCGCGACGGCGGATCGGACCGCAAGCCCCCGGCCGACGTCCGGAGCGGGGTTTCCGGCGGGGGAGGTGGCGGTGGGGAGAGCCGGCGCGGCAGCATGCCGGGTCGTAAGGGCGGTTGTCCGCCGGGAGGCTGCAACAACGCTTGTCCGCCGGGTGGTTGTCGCTGATCCGGTCAGGGGGGATGCGTCAGCCTTGGGGGTCGAGGTCGATGTCGACAGCCGTCTGCACGGCCACGCGGACGACCTCCCCGGCGGCGGACCTCCCCACCCACACGGGATACACGCCGTCACCACCGGTGCCGAAGACGGCCAGGTCGGCGCCGAGGCGCCCGCCGTCCAGGTGCATTCCCGCGATGGTGTCGTCGAGCAGGTGGTGGTCCGCTGATCCTGCCCACCGGGCCCGGTGCAGCAGGTCCCGCAGGTCAGGCCAGGCTTCGGCGTCGCCGAACGCGCCCGTGGCGCCGTCCGTGCCGAAGCCGAAGGCCTCGCCCTCGCGGAGGTCGAGCGTGTCGTCGCGCGGGCCGAGCGCCATCTCCCAGACCGCCACGGGGGCGTCACCGATCCGCAGCCGGACGGCCGCCACGTCGCGGTACGACCCCCAGTACTGTTCCTCCACCTCCACCAGGGCCGCCTCCACCGGATGCGTGCCGGGCGGCACGGCCACCGTGATCCCGCCCAGCCCCTGCCCCGTGTCCGGGCAGGCCACGGCCAGCAGCCCGCTCGGTACGCGCAGGTTGCCGCAGGGGACCGGGGCGAGGACCTTCAGCCCCGGGATCTCGGCCCCCGCCCGGAACACCCGGTCGTAGTCGGTGGAACCCAGCAGCCGGGAGGGGTGCCGCCGCCAGCCCGGCGCCTCCGAGGACGGCATCGTGCCGAGCCAGTCGGGGAGTTGGTCCGTCACGAGGCGTTCGGGCCATGCGTCGAAGTCCGGCCGGTCCGTCCAGAGGTTCGCGTCGGCAACCTGTACCTCGCCCTCCAGGACGTCACCGCGCATGCCGCCGGGCTGGTGCGATACGCGTGCCGTGCCGTCGGCGGAGAGGTCCACCGCCGTCCGGGGGCAGTGCACGGCGAACTCCCCCGTCGCGGCGTCCGGGTACCGTCGCACGAGCAGACGCCGGGTCAGCAGGCGTTCCTCGTCGTCCCGCAGGCGCAGCTCCACCTCGGCGGTCGGGCGGCCGTGCGCGTCGTAGGCCCAGGTGTCGACGCAGCCCGCCTGCCACGCCACCAGGCGTACGCCGAGGGGGACTTCGCGGCCCGGTAGGTGGTACACCACCGCGTAGGGGAGCCCGGCGGCATCCCGTACGCGCGCCTGCTCGGCGGACAGCGCCGGGCCGGCGGAGCGGGACGCCGGGTGCCAGGACTCGGCATAGGTCACCTCGTGCACGGGCGGTGTCTCCGTCTCGGGAAGGATGGCGGGCATCCCGGTACCGGCGCCACGATCGCCGCCACCTTATCCGTCCCGTCCGGGGCACCCGGGCGGGGTGGGCGGCATGGGGTCGCGATCCGCCCTGCCCGGCCCGGTCCGTACGCTCCGACCAGCGGAAACCGTGTGGACTCGGGGCACGGGGTCCACGTATCTTCTCCGGGTCCCCGCCCGCTCGACGGGGCCGACCGCTTGTCATCCGTTCCCGTGGGGGGTCCACCGTCATGTCCTTCAGCGCGCCCGGTTCGCCGCCGCCTTCGCAGCCGTTCCCACAGCCCGGCCCGGGCCCGTACCAGGCCCCGTATCCGCAGCCCGGCCCGCCCTCGTACCACGTCCCCCAGCAGGGCCACCCGTACCCCGGCGGGCCCTTCCACCCGGCCCCGCCGGTGCCCCAGGCCGTGCTGCGCTCCCCGAAGGGCCTCGCGACCGCCCTGACCTGGCTGCTCGGCGCGGCTGCCGCCGCGCACCTCTTCTCCGCCGGCGCCGGCGCGTACGAGCAGTCGTGGCTGCAGGGGTTCCCGGCATCCACCCATTTCGACGATCTCGAACTCGGCCTGTCCCCCGCGCTCACCATCATCGCCGGACTGCTCCAGGGCCTCACCATCCTGCCGACGATCGTCGTCTTCATCGTCTGGTTCCACCGTGTGCGGAGCAACGGCGAGATCTTCCGTCCCGACGCCTTCACCCTGAGCCGCGGTTGGGCCATCGGCGCCTGGTTCGTCCCCGTGGCCAACCTCTTCCTGCCCTGCCGGATCGCCTGGCAGACGTGGCGGGCCAGCACCCAGCGCGGTCCCGACGGCTCGGAACGCCCGACGTCCGCGGCGCTGTTGACGTCCTGGTGGGTGCTCTGGGTGCTCGCGGCCATCATGGGTCGCGTCTTCAGCCGGATCTACATGGCGGCCGAGACCGTCGACGAGTTGCTCGCGGCGGGACTGCTCGGGATCGCCGCGGACCTGGTCACCATGATCTCCGGTGTGCTCGCCCTCCTCTTCGTCCGCCGGCTCACCGCGATGCAGAACACCATGGCGGCCGAGGGACCGTACGCGCGGGCCTGACGGACGCCCGACGGACGTCTGACGGAGGCCCGACGGACGCCCGATGGACGCCTGACGGAGCCGGTGCCCGGCACGTCGGGACGGCGTCGGCGGCCCGGCCCGCGCGTCGTTTCGCCTCCGTGCCGGGCCCACGCCCGACGCGCGCTCGGCCAAGCCCGACGGGTGCTCGGCCGACCTCGGCCCGGGGGTGGCCGTCAGGGCGTGACGATCGGGAAGTTCTGGTCTCCGGGGTCGAGGACCGCGGCGAGGCGGGTGAGGACGGAGGTGTCGCCCTCGGCCCGCACGCCCGCCCCGGCGAGACGGTCGACGCTCAGGCCGCCGGCAGCCAGCGCGGGCAGCGCGGCGGCGGCGGTCGTCAGGACGAGGTCGGCTGCCTCACTCTGCGGCGCGGCGGTGTGCGAGAGCACGCCGTGGACCAGCCGCAGCCGGTAGCGCTCACCGGTGTCCGTGAGCACGACGTCGAGGCTCAGGTTCTCGTCCCATGCCTCGGGGCCGTTGATCTGGATGGCCAACGCGTCGAACAGCATGCGCGGGGTGAGCTGGGCGAGGACGTCCGCCGACGTGGTGACGGTCGGTGTTCCGAACCGGCCGTCGCGCAGCTCGGTGGCACCGGACAGGTAGAAGTTGCGCCACGTGCCGTTCTCGGCCCCGTAGCCGAGCTGCTCGTAGGTGTCGGCGAGGAGTTCGCGGGCTGCCGTGTGGTCCGGTTGCGCGAAGACGACGTGGTTGAGGACCTCGGCGGTCCAGCGGTAGTCGCCCGCCTCGAAGAATCCGCGGGCCTTGTCGACGGCCGTGTCGGCTCCGCCCACGAGTTCCACGAAGCGCTTGCCGGTTTCGACGGGCGTGTGCTGCCACAGGTGGGCGGGGTTGCCGTCGAACCAGCCCATGTAGCGCTGGTAGACGGCCTTGATGTTGTGGCTGACCGAGCCGTAGTAGCCGTGGGTGTGCCATGCCCGGTGCAGGGCGGGCGGCAACTGGAGGTTCTCGGCGATCTCGCTTCCGGTCCAGCCCTTGTTGAGCAGGCGCAGGGTCTGGTCGTGGAGGTAGCCGTACAGGTCGCGCTGGAGGCCCAGGAATTCGACGACCCGCTCGCGCCCCCAGGTGGGCCAGTGGTGCGAGGCGAACGCGACATCGGTCGTCTCGCCGAACAGGTCGATGGTCTCGTCGAGGTAGCGCGACCAGCCGTGCGGGTCGCGGACCACGGCGCCGCGCAGCGTGAGCAGGTTGTGCAGGGTGTGGGTGGCGTCCTCGGCCGTGCACAGGGCGCGCCGGTCGGGGAAGTGGATGAGCATTTCGGCGGGGGCCTCGGTGTGCGGCGCCATCTGGAACACCATGCGGACGCCGTCGACCGTCTCCTCCTGCCCGGTGGTGGTGATGTCCACGGTCGGTCGGATGAGGGTGATGGTGCCGATGGAGATGGTCTGGCCGAGTCCGGCGCCGACCTGTGCCCGAGGGCCGCGGGCGAGCGCGGCGCCGTACATGTAGGCGGCGCGACGGTTCATCGCGGTGCCGGCGTAGACGTTCTCGGAGACGGCGTGCTCGGTGAAGCCTTCGGGCGCCAGTACCGGCACCCGTCCGGCGTCCACGTCCTCCTGCGTGGTGACGCCCTTGACCCCGCCGAAGTGGTCGGCGTGGCAGTGGGTGTAGACGACTCCTGTGACCGGCCGTGGCCCGCGGTGTTCCCGGTACAGGTCGAGTGCCGCGGTTGCCGTCTCCTGCGAGAGCAGCGGGTCGATGACGATGACGCCGGTGGTGCCCTCGACGAAGGTGACGTTCGACAGGTCGAGGCCGCGTACCTGGTAGATGCCCTCGACCACCTGGAACAGGCCCTGTTCCGCGGCGAGGCGGGACTGCCGCCACAGGCTCGGATTGACGGTGTCGGGGGCGTCGCCGTCGAGGAACGCGTAGGTGTCGTTGTCCCAGACCGTGGTGCCGTCGTCCCCGAGGACGGCGTTCGGTGTGCGCCGGGCGATCAGCCCGCGGCGGGCGTCCTCGAAGTCCTGTCCGTCCGCGAACGAGAGCCGGCCCTTGAGCTCCGCCTGCTGCTGCGCGATGGGCGGCTGGGCCGCCTTGGGGGTTGAAGCCATGCCACAGTTTTTACACCCATACGGTACGCATACTCACCTATGCGGCATTTGCCCCCAAGTGCGGGTCCACGAGGTCGACGGACGGGTGAACCGCGGAAACCGGGGCGCCGGCAGTCGCAACTGGCGTTACTGGCTTCGGCCTTGGTCGATGGTCTACGTTGGCCGCATGACTACCGGGACGGCATCGCGCCACACACGGATGGGTGACCCGGTGCTCCGCTGAGCACCGTGCGGGACGATCCGGTCCCGCGGGCCGATCGAGGATCCTGCGCAGTCGCGCGAGCTCCGCCTCCGTCGTGATTGATCACAGGTTCGCCTCATCGACCACGACAGGAGCAACCATGCCCACCCAGACGCTGCGGATACCCACCACGGACGGCCACGCCGACGCGTTCGCCGCCTTCCCCGACCCCGGCACGCGCGTGCCGGGGGTGCTGATGTACACGGACGGCTTCGGAATCCGGCCCGTGATCAGGGAGTTGGCCCAGGAATTGGCCCGTCACGGGTACTACGTGCTCGTCCCCAACCTGTTCTACCGGAACGGCCCGGCACCGGTCATCGACCTTCCCGAGCACATCGGCGAGCAGGACCGTCCTCGGGTCATGGCCCAGGTGATGCCCTTGATCGGGGCGCACACGGCCGAACGCGTCGTCGGTGACGCCGACGCCTACCTCGACTTCCTCACCACCCGGCCCGAGGTCGGCGCCGGCCCGGTCGCGGTGACCGGCTACTGCATCGGCGGACTGCTGGCGATGCGTACCGCTGCCGCCCATCCCGACCGGGTGGCCGCCGTCGCCGCGTTCCACGGACCGGTGGGCGCCGACGGGCCCGAGCTGTTCACGAGGGTCACCGCCCGGGTCCACCTCGGCCATGCCGAAGGCGACCTGACGCCCGAGGCCCTCGGCAAGCTCAATCGGGACCTGGGCGACGCGGGGGTCCGCCACACCTCCGAGATCTATCCCGACACCGTCCACGGCTTCACCATGGCCGACACCGACGCTTTCAGCGCCTCCGGGCTCAGGCGCCATTGGGAACGCCTGCTCCCCCTCCTGGACGGCGCCCTGACCGACCGCTGAGTCACCCGTCCCGTCGCGCGAGCCGGTCCGGTGCCCCTCGGCCCGCCCGGCGACTCGACGGGCGGGGCGGACCCGGGCGTCCGAGCACTACGTACGGCGAGAGGTGCGCGCACCTGCCCTGCGAGGGCGCTTGCCCGGGTGGTCGGGGTCCTCCGCCGCGGTGGGCAGGGCGGAATGCCCCTCCGAGTGATCGTTCACCCATCCGCACAACGGGCAGGCGTATCTCCCGTTCAGGCCGGCGATCAACGTTCCGCACTGTCGACACTCGGTCTCAGTGATCTCCAGCGCGGACAAGGGCGGTTCCTCGCCACTGGCCGGACTCGGTGGTTCCCATCGCGTCATGGCCCCACGCTAACGCCCCGCAGCCCGGCACCGCCGCGCTCCATCCACAGTAGTTCGTACAGAACCAGCGTCCATCGGAACCCTGCTGCGCACCGGCCCCGCACTGGGGGCAGTTGCTGGGAGCGTTCATCGTCCGTCTCCACTTCCGGGAACCGCCCGGCGGGTGCCCGTGGTGGGAACCGCTTCCGTCCGGGCGGGTTGCAGCCATCAGTACAGCCCCCGCGGGCGTTCCGGGGAACCACCCCGTCCCGGAACGTTTGCCTCCGCCACGGTTTTCACGCGGTCCCGGGGCACCCGGGGGCATCCGGCCGGTGACGTGCGCCGCGTCGCGGGACAGCCCGCCCGCGTACGAGGGGCCGCGTCCGGGGGGGGGCGCGCTGATGCCCCCACGGGTGCGCGGTCGGGCTCCGGGCTCTCCGGAGGCGGGCACGGGTCGGGGAGCGGAGAGGGCCCAACCCGGGACTCCTGCGGGCAGGGGTGGGATCAGGCGGCGCTCCGGTCGGCGGCGTCGGCCGGGGTGCAGAGCCAGCCGTTGACGGCGAAGCGACTGTCTCCGGTCTCCTGGCCGGGGCAGGTGACGGTGCGTACCTCGTGCCACTTGTCGGGCAGGAAGAACACGATGCTGTCGTGGTCCGGCTCCCAGTCCTGCCAGGTCCGGTCCTCCCATGTCAGGGGGCGTCCGCCGGGGTGCAGGGAGGTCGCTCCGTCGTACACGCGCAGTGCGCCGCCTTCGAAGGGGCGGGGCGTGCGGTGCAGGTAGTACACGAAGGTGAGGCGCCGGCGGGAGGCGAAGTCCTGGCTGCCGACGTCCTGGTGGGCGCGGTAGAAGTCGCCGTCGTTGTGGACGTTGAGCCCGTAGGAGATCTCGCTGTTCGGGCAGGAGACACCGAGGGCCTGTTCCACCCCGGGCAGGACCTCGTTGATGGCGGCCAGCAGTTCGGGGGCGGTGAAGGTGCCGTCCGAACGGGACCGGCGGAAGGAGGGCACCACCTCCCCGTCCCGGATGGTGGAGGCGTTGAGGGTGCCGGCGGCGGTGTCGATGGCGCGGTCGAGGAGGCGGCCGGAGGCCTGGGCGCCGAGCAGGCCACCGATGCGGCAGACGGTGTTGGGCAGCCTCCAGACGGCGTCCCTGTGCACGGCGGACCCTCGGCGGGGCTGCGGGGCGGTCTCGGGCACGGTGGCTGCTGAGCGCGTCGGCATGTGGGTCCTGTCTCGGGTGGCGTGGCGGTGAGGGGCGTGAGGACGTCATGGAGGGATGAGCCCGCACGCGTGGGGAGGTGTGGTCGAGGCCTTGGGAGGCGCGGCCACGGGGCTGTGGGGAGGGCCGCTGAGGGGCGCCTCCCCCTGTCTCCCCGTCGGGGCACCGGGGCCGTGGCCGGCCCGCGGCGCCGACCGGCGGGGAGGTGGCGGAGCCGCCCGGGAGGGACGGGGGCTGCCCGCCCCTCCCGGGGTCAGGCGCAGTACGGGACGGGCGACTTGTCCACGACGTACCGGGCCGGGACCCAGCCCTCGTTGCCGGCGAGCCGGTACCAGAGGCTGTTGTCGCCGACCTTCTCGCCCTTCACCTTGCACTGGAGGTTGACCATGGTGCCCGGCTGGAGCTTGCCGAGCACCTTGTGCGAGGTGGACGGTCCGGAGCGGATGGCCAGCCGGTCCTTCGAGATGACCTTGCCCTTGCCGCCGTGTTGGTCGTGTGAGCAGTTGCAAGTGCCCGGGTCGCCCTTGGGGCCGGCAGGCCCCGCCGGCCCGGGTGCGCCGGTCGCGCCGGGGCTGCCCGGTTGACCGGGGAGGCCGTCCTTGCCGGGCGTTCCCGGTGCGCCGTCCTGACCTGCGGGACCCGGTGCGCCGTCGCTGCCGGACGGGCCGGGGACGCCGGGCAGGCCCGGCTGTCCGTCCTGACCGGCCGGTCCGCGGGGCCCGGGTGCGCCGTCCTGGCCGGGCTGGCCCGGGAGGCCGTCGCTGCCGTCCGATCCCTGGGGCCCGGGTGCGCCGTCCTGGCCGGGAACACCGGGCTGGCCGGGGAGGCCGTCCTTGCCGGCGGGCCCTTGCGGTCCGGGGGCGCCGTCGTTGCCCTGCGGGCCGATCGGACCGCGGGGGCCCGTCTGCCCGGGAGCACCGGGCAGGCCGTCCTTGCCCGGTGTCCCGGGCGAACCCGGGGCTCCGTCCACGCCGGGAGGCCCCTGCGTGCCCTGTTCACCCGGGACGCCGGGCGAACCGTCCGCGCCGGGAGGACCGGGAACCGGGGTGGCGACCGCGAACGAGACAGGCGAGTCCGGGTATCCGGAGTCGATGGCCCATTCGCCGTTCTCCAGTGTCACGCCGTCCGGGGCTCCGGCGTCGACCGTCAACGCCACCGACAGCCGGGTGCGCGTGTTCGCCGGGAAGACGGGCTCGTTGCCGGGCACGGCGGTGCACGTCAGCAGCCGGTTGGCGTTGGACAGCGAGCACGGCAGGGGGCCGGCCACGCCGTTGACGAAGTACTGGTTCCCGGTGAACGTCGTCTGGTCCGGTGCCGTCACACGGAAGGCAGAAATGGGAGCGGCTCCCGCTCCGTTGGTTCCGATGACGGTGGCCTGACCCGATTGGCCCGGCTGGATGAGAGGTACGTAGGGCTGGTCGAATCGCATGGTCGCCGCATCCGCGAACGCGGGAGCCACCGGTGTGGCCATCGTTCCGGTGACGAGCGCGACGACCATCACTGCGTACATGTGCCTTCGGGACATGTCTCCTCTTCTTGTGCGTGCTGCCGCGTTCGCGTGTTCCCACGGATTGCCCGCGGCGGCCGGGGTGGGGAGGTGGGAATCGGGCGAGTGTCGGGCCGTCCGGCGTACCCGCGACGGCGGCGCTCAGCGCCCTCCGCGTATCCGTCCTCGGCCCTGAGCCATGTGCCACTCCGGTTCCTACTGGGTGGATCCAGCCGTCCTGCCCGACCGCCCCGCTTCCCAGGAGTGCGGCCGGGCAGACCGAATGATCTATACAGAGAATCGAATACGCCTGTCCATCGACGCGCTCGAACAAGTCGGCGCTCGGCCACCCGAATTATCACCACCGAACCGAAAACACCACGAGGAAAACGCGGATTCTTCGTGGTGGCGTCGCTCGCCATGCCTCGCAAAGCGATTCGCCGTGACCCTGTGGAGGGTATTGGCCGACGAACGAACGAAACTCGCCGGTGGTTCGTTTCTCGGTCGGGTTTCGGACCGGCGGCTCCACGGGCGGTAATCCGGTCGGCGGACTCGGCGGGGATCCCGACGCCCCGCCCCGGGGAACGTGGCCGTCGGCGCCGCCCCCCGCGCACGGGCCACCCCGCTTCGAGCGCACCGCACGGATCGACGCGACCCCGCACTCAGGCCCCCTCAACTGCCCACCGGGGGCGGGGCCGGGCCCGGCCTTCGCACGGGATGACTGCCACGATCGTGTGAAGGACGGCGTGAACCCACCGGTAGCGCGGTCCGCTTCGATCATCCTCTTCGACGACCGGGCGCGACCTCCCGCGCCGGGCGCACCAGCGAAGGATCCGGGTCGGTCGGCATGCAACAGTTCCTCGATCTGACCGACGGGAACCTGTCGGGGTTCCTGTCCCTCGCCGGATTCCAGAATTCACGAATCAATTCTTCGGATCCGGCGGAGCGAACGCGCATCACACGCATCAGCACCGCGCACCTGACCCTTGACGACGCCAGGTACGGGTTCACGTTCTCGGTGGATCTGGATCCGCTGGAAAGCGTCCTGGTCTCCCTGCTGCATTCAGGTTCCATCGCATACGAGAGCGGCGGCATCGAGCAGACTTCCTGCGGCGGCGACATCGCGCTCGTCACACCGGGCCCTTTCCGGGCCACCGTGCGAAGAATGCAGAACATCGGTGTGATCCTCGACCCCGATCTCCTGCGGGGAACCGTTCCGGCGGGGTCCGCTCGGACCGAGCGGACAGTGCGCTTCACCTCGTTCCGGCCGCACTCCCCCGCCGCCGCGCAACTGGCGAAGGCCGCACTGCTCATCATCCGCGACGGCGTGCTCGCCAACCCCTTCGCCCTGCGCTCCCCCCTGATGCTGTCCTCGGCCGGCCAGAGCCTCGCCCAGGCACTGCTGACCGCGTTCCCCAACAACGTGGTCGGATCCGAACCCACCCTGACCGACACCCGGGACGCGGGACCGGCCACGTGGAAACGCGCCGTCCGGTTCATCGAGGAGAACGCCCACCGCGACCTGCGCCTGGCCGACATCGCCCGCGGCGCACGCGTCACCCCCCGTTCCCTCCAGTACGCCTTCGCCCGCCACGGCGACTGCACCCCCCTCGCCCACCTGAAACGCGTACGTCTGGAACGCGCCCACACGGAGCTGAAAGCAGCGGAACCCGGCCCGAACCAGTCGGTGGCGAAGATCGCCGCCTGTTGGGGGTTCTCGAACCCCGGCCGGTTCGCAACCGCTTACCGTGCCGTCTACGGTGTCAGCCCCTCCAGCACCCTGCGGTTCTGGTGATCCGCCGATGGCGGCAGGGGCGGCCGAGGGTGTGCCGCCCCGGTCCCGCGCCGCTTTCAGCCGCGGCGCAGGGTCTCGGACGGTGAGCTGCCGTACGCCTCCCGGTACAGGGCGGAAAAACGGCCGGTGTGGGCAAAGCCCCACGTGAGGGCGATCTGCCCCACCGTGACCAGGTGGGGGTCTCCTCGCAGCAGTTCGGCGTGCGCGCGAGCGAGCCTGGTATTCCGCAGATGCCTCATCGGGGTGATTCCGGCATGCCTCAGGAAGGCGTACTGCACGGCACGCGGGGAAACACGGGCCGCCCGCGCGATTTCCGCGATTCCGATCTCCCGATCGGCGTTGTCCTCGATGAAGGCCACCGCCTTCCGCCACGTCCTCGCCCCCGCGCCCTTCGCCTCTGCCTCGTCCCTCCGCTCACCCCGTGCGCGGGGAAAGCACTCCAGGACGAGGGCGGCCAGCAGATCGGCCGCACCCCTGCTCACGAGGGGCCCACCCAGTACGTCCGATTCCGCGAGCGCCGCGAGGTGGGTGATCCCCGCCGAGAGACGCGACTCCGCCGCCCGCGAGACCGGTCGGAAACCGGTCACCGGGAGACCGGTCCGCTCGTCACCACCCGCAACACGGTGGAGGGCAACCGGATCCAGCAGGACGACGGTCTGACCGCATTCCGCTCCGCTGCCCCGGAAGGGGTGACCGGGATGGCTCAGGAGCATGACGCCGCCCGCTCCGCAGACATCGACGCCGTGGCCGCGTCGCACCGAGAAGGAGCCCTGGTCGACGTTCAACAGGCAAAACCCCTCCATCCCTTCGCCGTCGAATTCGAAGCCGTACCGGAATCCCCAGCGGTCCACACTGATTCCGGGGAAGGACCGGCGCACGATGACGGTCGTGGGGTTGTCGGCCTTGCTGGACAGGGCGACCTTGCAGTACTGGGACGAAATGAACTCTTCCGCCTCCGCCAGATTTCGGCTGTGGAACACCACCTTGCCCACCGAATTCCCCTTTCGGCCAACCCGTGCCATCACCGGGAAGATCGCACGGGTTGGCCGGGAACCGGCAGCGGTGTGCGCCGAGGCCGGACGGGAGGAGCGCCGGAAGTGGACAGCCGGCGCAACTCCTTCGTTCCGCAGCCGCCACCGTCCACAGCGATGGCCGTCACCCGCGCGGACGACGGACGCGAGCACTCGGGACAGATGGCGAACTTCCCTCCGGTGGACGCAAATCCGGCCCGGCCGAGCCACCACCGCGGCTCCGCCCGAGTCCCACGCAAGGGGGCCACGTCACCTCCCTCAGCGCGGCGCCGGTGGGGGACGTCCCCTGCCTCAGGCGCTGTGGCCACGTACGGAGGGGACACCGCGCCGTTCGGCGTTCCTGCCCGGCAGAACGACCGCGAGGCGCAGCACGATGACGGCGGTGCCCGCGACGGCGGCCCCGCACAGTGCGGCGAACGCGTCGGGTGTCCAGGTCCACAACGCCGCGGGGCCCACGAAGGTGAGGGCGACGGCCAGGGCGGCCGGGGGAACGGCACCGGCGAGGCACCACAGGGCGGTGGGGACGTGGCGACGGCGTGCGGTCCGTCGGCGAGCCGGGTGGAGCGGGCGGGCCGAGTGGAGGGCCTGGGCGAGGAGGACGATTGCCACAGCGGTGAGGCCCCAGATCGTGGCGTGGTACGTCACGGCGGAGGGGGCGTCGGCGACGGTACCCCCGGCGAGGATGCCGGCCGCGCCGAAGCCCACCTGCATGAGGTTGCCGTCGTGGAGGAGGCCGTACAGGTTCTGCTGGAGGACGAGGGCGAGGTTCCGGTCGGGCAGGAGGAAGATCATGGCGGAGTGGCCGGGGGTGGCGCCCGTGTGCCAGACGGCGGTGTCGAGCGGGGGTTTCAGGCCGCCGACGCGCCAGCCGAGCCCGTATCCGGTGGATTCGTCGGACGGGTCGAGCCGGCCCGGCTGCCGCATGAGGTCGACGGACTCGTCCGTCAGGATCGTCGCGCCGTCGGCGGCCTTGCCCGAGCGCAGTTGGAGGGAGGCGAACGCGGCGAGGTCGTTCAGGTCGCCGCCCGTGTAGCCGTAGGCGGCGCCGTCGTCGTCGCTTGAGCGGCCCATCGCGTCCCCGATCGCGTCGTGTTGACCGGCGCGGCTGGTGTTCTGTGGGCGGCGCCTCGGGGTGGCGTTGACGGTCGCGTCGGACCCGGCGGGACCGTCGGGGCGGCTGGCGGTCCCTCAGCGCCTCGTCTCGTAGCGGGTCAGGATCACGCCGCAGGGAAGCGTTCGCGTCTCCACCAGGTTCAGGTTCACCCAGTTGTCCAGCGCGGTGAAGAACGGCGTGCCGCCGCCCACCAGGACCGGCGCGGTGGCCAGGAGGTACTCGTCGATCAGCCCGGCCCGCATGGCCGCCGCGGCGAGCGTCGCGCCGCCGATGTCCATCGGGCCGCCGTCCTCGGCCTTGAGACGGGTGATCTCGGCGACCGGGTCGCCGGTGACCAGGCGGGCGTTCCAGTCGACCTCGTCGATCGTCGAGGAGAAGACCACCTTCGGCATGTCCCGCCAGCGGCGCGCGAACTCGATCTCCGCCGGAGTGGCGTCGAGCTGCTGGGCCACGGTGGGCCAGTAGGGCGTCATCATCTGCCACAGCTTGCGCCCGTACAGCGACAGGTCGGTCGCCTGCAACTGGTCGGACCAGAACTGGAACAGCTCGTCGCTCGGCACGCTCCAGCCGATGTCGTCGCCGGGTGCGGCGATGTAGCCGTCCAGACTCAGGTTCATGCCGTAGATCAGTTTGCGCATGGTGCCAGCCTTCCGTAAGTCGGTCTCACACGTACGGACCGGCACGACGCCGAAAACTCATCGGTGTGCGATCCGATTTCGCGAGCCGGGCTCCGGCACCGCCCCCTCCCACGACGCCCTCGCCCCGGTACGGGAGGCTCGGGAGACATGGGAGGCTCGGGCGGCCCCGCGCTCCGGCCACGCGCGGGCCCGCCCACCGCGACCGCCCCACCCCGTCAGGAGTTGTACGGCGTCCAGGGTTCGAGCATGCCCTTCATCGCATCGGTCATCGCGAACTGAAGCAGCGGGCCGTAGGTGATCCGGCCGACCCCGAGGCGCCGGAACCGCCCGAGGTCGTGCTTGACGGGGTGGGCCGTGGAATTCACGGGGATGGCGACGGCTTCGATCACCGCGGCGAGCAGCTGGTCGTCGTCCTGGATGGCCACCGGGTAGACGCTGTCGGCGCCGGCCTGTTCCATGGCCAGCAGTCGCTCGATCGCCTCGCCGAGAACGCTCGCGGCGTCCTCGGCGTGCATGAAGAGGTCGGTGCGTCCGTTGACCCAGACCGGGACTCCCGCGTCGTCGGCCGCCGCGCGCAGGCCCGCGACGTAGCCCGCGTGCTCCTGCGTGCTGCGCACGCGTCCGCCGTCGGAGTGGACGGTGTCCTCGATGTTGAGACCGACACCGCCGACCTCGATGAGTCCGGCGACGAGGTCCGCGGGATCCTGTCCGTACCCGGCCTCCAGGTCCACGGACACGGGGACGTCGACCGCCGCGATGATCGGCCTGACAGCGGCGAGCACCTCGTCGAAGGTCTGCCCCTCGTGGTCGTCGGCCCCGCGGGAATCGGCGAGCGGATGACTGCCGATCGTCAGCGCGGGAAACCCGGCGGCGGCTGCGGTCCGCGCGGACCAGACGTCCCAGACGGTCGGCAGCACGAGCGGCTTGGCGGCGTGCAGTTGCTTGAGGCGTTGAGCGCGCTCAACTGTGGTGCGAAGGTCCATGTCCAGGACGCTACCCCCGGATCACCGCGAACAACGTGTCGACGGACACCACCCGTGGCCGAAATGCGCGCCTCCGCTTCCTCCCTGTGGCGAAGGACCTCATGCGGTCAGCGGCAGGTCGGCCCAGTGGGTGCTGCATCCCGATCCCGTGGTGGCGCCGTGGTCGGTGGACAGGGCCGTGACGATGAAACTGCCGCGACCGTGTTCGTCGGACGCGCAGCTCGCCACCCAGTCACCGGGCCGATCCGAGGGACCACCGTCGGCGACGGCCACGCGCAGCCTTCCCCGGTCGTGATCGGGATGCACCAGGTGCAGCGTGACCGGCGGCAGCGCGTGTTCCACAGCGTTGGTGACCAGCTCGGAGACGACCAGCAGGGCACTGTCCACACAGCACTCGCCCACCCCCCACACCTGGAGGATCGCCAGGGCCAGGGCGCGGGCCCTGCCGGCGGCGCCGGCGTGGTGCGGCAGGTCCCAGTGGCCCTCGCCGGTTCCCTGACCGACTGACTCACCACCTCCCCCAACGCCGTCCCGGGCGCCGTGAAGGCCCTGATCGGTGAGAACAGAGGGAGGAAAGGTCATTGCAAACACATCCGAATACCAAGTGAATGGGGCGAATCGAGTGATGCGATTTCAGTCTGCGCATCCGGCGCACGCGACGGGGACGACCGATCGGACCATCCCGCGGAGGAACGCCACGCGGGCCGTCGACCGAGTCCGCCCCGCCGGGGCGAACGCCCCTGTCCGAGCGCAGCACCGGCCTGGAACGTTCCCCGAACACCACATCACTCCGTGACGCAAAGAGTACTTTCCGCTACCCGACCTCGCAGGGGTGCGTTGCCGGGTGCTCCGGCGACGGATCGACGCCGGAGAAATGGTCCGGCCGCACTCGACCCATACCGGAGACCGGCCGCAGCGCGGGCCCACGCCCCGCATGACCGGCCCTCGGAGGGGAACCCATTCACGCGACGGCCTCGCCCGGTCCGAGCGGAATCCGGATCCGGGAGCGACGCGCGGATGCCGGGGGGAGCCGGAAGCCAGGAGGCCGTCACGGGTGCCCCCACCCCTCCGTCGTCCGATCGCCCGCCACGCCCGACCACGTCCGACGCCCCTTCCGGTCGAAAGGCGATGCCCGTGAACCACGCTCCGACGGCGATACGCGAACCCCGCCGCCGTTCCCATCCGAACCTCCCCGCCCGTACTCGTTCCCGCCCCCGGTTCCCCGCCCCGCTCACGATCGCTCTCGTCCTCGTGCTGATGGTGGGCGCCCTCACCGCCTGCGCGGGCGCCGCCGCCAAGGTGGTCCTCGGCCAGGCGGCCGTGGGTGTGGCCCGCGTCATGACCGACAAGGCGGGACGGACCGTCATCCGGTCGTCCGGCGGCATGAAGGTGGCCCAGCTCGCCGGGGACCTGGCCGCCGACGCCCTCGTCTCCTTCCTCCTGGGCGAGGGAGCTCCGAAGGACTGGCGGCTGATCGTCACCCGGGGCGAGGGCACGGCCGCCCGGTCCGAGGTCTACGGGGTCGCGGCGGAAGGCGAGATCAGCGTCCGGACCAAGGGCACCACCTTCCAGACCCTCTCCCCCGCGAAGCGGACCCTCACCATCAAGGCCGAGACCCTCGACACGACGGTCGCCATCGTGGACCGGCCGGCGGATCCGGTGCGCATCGAGGGTGAGTACCTTCCGACGATTTACAAGGGCTTCGACTTCGACACGGGGAAGGCCACGGACAAGGACGCCGACGTGGAATCCGGGCTTGTGGCGATCGAGGCCCTGAACGGTGCGCGATTCGCCTTCGTGTCCTACGAGCCCTCCCTGGGCGACTGCCTGACGCTGCCGCCCTCCGCCTGGACGCGGAAGGGTTCCGCGTCCGCTCCGTACGGCGACTTCTGTGTGATCACCAGTCAGGGCAGGTTCGGGCACTGGTTCGTTCGAATGGGCGATAGCGGGTTCCAAGTCTGGGAGACCGAGCCGGTCCCGAAGACCGACGGCTGACCGCCGGGACCCACCCGGCGGGGATTGGCCGACCTCACCATCGGGAGGGTCGGCCAATCCCCACCCTCGTAACGACCGCCGACTCCACCCGGTCCGGACCGAAGCCGCGCGTCCCCGCGCGTCTGCCGGGGCGGTGCCGGGACACGGGCCAGACTCTTCGGAGTTCGGGGGCCGTGCGATGTCGAGGATGGGCCGCCGGCTCCGTCCCGGGCGTAGCGGCGGCCACCACCGGCCGCACGAGGAAGTGGGAGGAACCGGCATGGCGATTCAGCGGATGGACAACGTCGGCATCGTCGTCGAGGACATGGACGCCGCCATCGCGTTCTTCGTCGAACTCGGCATGGAGCTGGAGGGCACCGCCGAGGTCGAGGGGCTCGTCGCCGACCAGTGCACCGGGCTCGACGGCGTCCGCTGTGACATCGCGATGCTCCGGACCCCGGACGGGCACGGCCGGGTCGAGCTGGCCAAGTACCGCAGCCCCGCGGTGATCGTCGACGGGCCCCGCGACCGGCCGCACAACGTCCTGGGGACGCACCGCGTCATGTTCGCCGTCGACGACCTCAACGACACCGTTGCCCGCCTGCGCCCCCACGGGGCGGCACTCGTCGGCGAGGTCGCCCGGTACGGGGACAGCCACCTGCTCTGCTACGTCCGTGGTCCGGAGGGCGTCATCGTCGGACTGGCCGAGCAACTGCGCTGACGGGAGGCCTCGCGGGAGTGTGCCCGTCCCGGCCCCCGGCCGTGCGCCGGAAGTCCGTTGCCCGGGGTGGGGTCGCGTGAGAGCATCGGGATCCCATGGATCGTGTCCCCCGTCCGCGTTTCGCTGCGCCGGCGAAAGGGTGCGGACCGCTGCCGTGTTCGGGGTTCCGAGCACTTCACCAAGCCGCGAATGACGGGTGGCGTTCGATGTACACGACAGGACCGTCGGAAGCCCGCATCGAGGATGCGGGCAACATCCTGGTCGCGCCTCCCGCGCTGCACGACAGCGACGTGGCCAGGGAATTCTTCGGGGCCGTGGTCACGCCGGCGGACCTCGCCCAGGGCTCGGCCGTCCCCGCGCACAGCACCGTCTACCTGTGTGGCGACATATCCGGGATCACGGTCGGTCAACTCCGCTCGGCTGCACGGGTGTTCGTGGTCCGTGAGCTGTCGCGCGGCTACGAGGAGGTCGTCGACCCGGCATGGACCGCCGTCGACCTCGGCCGGGTTCCGCGGCGCGTGCACGGCGTCGGCGTGTACTACCCCCGTTTCTTCCCACCCGGTGACGACCACTTCGGGCGGATCCGCGCCGAGCACGCGTTCCAGTCCCTGACGGAGTCCACCAAGCCCGGAACGGCGCACCGCAGCGGTATCTATCTGACGCCCGTCACACGCAGCGGGGACGAACTGCGTTTCCGCCTGCTCCGGTGCTCCACGAACCTCTCGGGGCCGACCGAGAACTTCCGCCCGACGGACACGCGGATCGTCGAGGCCCTGAACCGCGAGGCCGGCGCCGTGTTCCGGAACCATGCCCCGTTGAACCACGTGCTCGCCCAGATCTACCGCAACACCCGTGCCACGGCCGAACGCAAGCAGTCCAAGGCCAGGATCTCGGCCCACGCCGACAAGACCAAGGACATGCCCGCGGACGGCATCATGGCCTTCTGCACCTTCTACGACGGGCTCGACCGGCTGCGGCCCCTGCCCGAGGACCCCTTCGACCACGGGGTGAAGGGCGCCAGCGGGCTGACCCGGCTCCGCTTCCGCCTGAAGGAACCCGCCGAGGACGGCGGCGGGGGCGTCGCACTGCCCCCGCATTTCACCCTGACCCTGCACCCCGGCTCCGTCTTCTTCATGCCGCTGTCCACGAACCGGCTGTACACGCACGAGATCCGGCCCTCGGCGCTGGAGGCCGAACTGCTCCCGACCAGGCTGGGTTACGTGGTGCGCTGCTCGGACACCGAGGCCGTCCACAAGGACGGCCGTACGTTCCTCACCTCGGCCGGCGGCCTGGTGGAGCTGGAACCGCCCACCCCGGAAGGCCTGGACGAGCTGCGCGGGCTGTACGCCGAGGAGAACAGCACCGCGTCCCGCATCGACTACGGCGACAGGTTCCGCTTCAGCATGAACACGGGGGACTACGTTGCCCCACGTGACTAGCGTCCTCGGCGAGCGGATCCTCTCCTGGGCGCTGCCGGCCGAGGAGGACCTCTTCGAGGAGCTGTCGGCGTCGAGCCGCTTCGAGGACCTGGGAAAGGGCCGACGGGGCGCCGTCCTCGCAGCGGTCGACGGGGTCGGCGGTGTGCCCCTGGTGCGCACCACCACGCGTTACGGCAACCCGGCGCAGCGTTTCCGGGCGGTCCACGAACGGCTGGCGCACCGGATTCGGGAGGGCGCGGGGCTTCCCGTCGGGTTCGACAACGCCCTGGTCGAGACCTACACGGACGCGTACAGGACCATGGGCAGCCATTGCGATCAGGCTCTGGACCTGGCCGAAGGTTCCTTCATAGCCGTCTTCTCCTGCTACCGGCGGGCCGGTACGGGACCGCCGAGGAAGCTCGTCCTGTCCGCCAAGGGATCCCCGGCGGGCGGCACGGTCGAGGTTCCGCTCCTCCACAACGGCGTCGTCGCGTTCTCCGTCGATGCGAACCGGCGGCTCAAGCACAGGATCGTCCTGGACGCCTCCGTCCGGTCCGCGGACGATCAATGGCTGGGGGTGACGTTCCGTACGTCGAAAACCCTCGTGCGGTACCTCGACGGACACGCCCACCTCCCGCAGGGTGGGCGCCTCGTCCTGGCGGACGACGAGCAGCAGCGCGAGTTCTACCGGTTGCGGCGCCGCGAGAACGACGAAACGGACTTCGTCTATCCGCCGCTGGCCTACACCGTCAGCGAGAGCGATCTGCTGCCACCCGTCTGATCCCACGGGTTCCCCGGGGCCACCCGTCCGACGGCGCCTGCGGGTCCACCCGCTTGTCGCTCCCGCCTGCGGGACGGTCCGGACCCCATACTCGGCCGTGGGCCCGGATCCGAACGGGGACGGAACGGCGACGGAGACGCACGTGGCAGACCTGACCGGCGATCAGGAGGACGGCTCCGAAGAGCCGGGCGGGCGCCGGGCGCGGGACGCGCACGGCAAGCGGCGGCACCGGCAGCGCTCCTTGTGGAAGGAGCTGCCCCTGCTCGTCCTCGTCGCCCTGGCCCTGGCGCTACTGATCAAGACGTTCCTGTTCCAGGCGTTCTCCATCCCGTCCGACTCGATGCGGAACACCCTCCAGCCGGGCGACCGGGTCCTCGTCGACAAGCTCACCCCCTGGTTCGGCTCCGAGCCCGAACGCGGGGAGGTCGTGGTGTTCCACGACCCGGGCGATTGGCTGGCGGCGGATCCCGCCGCCCGTCCCAATGCCCTCCAGAACGTCCTGAGCGCGATCGGCCTCATGCCCTCGGCCGACGACCGGGACCTGATCAAACGCGTCATCGGCATCGGCGGCGATACGGTCGAGTGCCGCAAGGGAGGGCCCGTCAGGGTCAACGGCAAGGCGTTGGACGAGCCCTACATCCACCCGGGGGACACGCCGTGCGACGACGCTCCGTTCGGTCCCGTCACGGTGCCGGAGGGAAAGCTCTGGGTCATGGGTGACCATCGCCAGGATTCGGCCGACTCCAGGTACCACATGAACGATCCGAAGACCCGCGGCTTCGTCCCGGTCGGGGACGTCGTCGGCCGTGCCTTCGTCGTCGCCTGGCCGATCTCCCGCTGGGCGACCCTGCCCATCCCGAAGACCTTCGACCAGCCCGGCATCGGCGACCAGCTTGGCAGCGTCGACCGGGCGGCCACGGCGGGACAGCCCGCGAGGACGCCCGGGCCCCACGGCCACGGGCGCCTCGCGGGGATCGGATCACCGCGTGCGGGCGGGAACCACGCGTGAGGTGACCTTGCCGGAGTAGCACAGCTTGCAGAAACACGAGGCGGGCTGCGCCGTGCCGCGGGAGGTCACCGCGGCGGGCAACAGCCGCAGCGACTCCGACCAGGCTTCGGCACGGACCGGTGCGGACGTGGTGGTGACGGACATGGGGACCTCCTGAGCAGTGGTGGAACGATTCGTCCGGCCATCCCACCAGCACGCCGGCGCCGGCTCCGTACTCCCAACGGACGATGCCGGGGACGACACGGACGAGCGGCGTCCGCCCCGCGTGTCCTACGACCGCAGGACACGCGGGGCGGCCGTGCGTGGTGGGCTGGTGCGGCGAGCACCCGCCCGACCCGCGGGCCGCGGCTCCCGCCGTGTCCCGGGACCGTCCGCCCTGCCGCGTCCACCCGGTCGTTCGTTCCCCAGGAGTTCCGATGAACCGGTACCGCCGCCTCGCGATGCACGCCCTCTGCCTGCCGGCCGCCGTCCTGTTGTCGCTCGGATACGCCGCCACCACCTCCGCCTGGGCCGGGGCACGGCCCCCGTCCCCCTGCCGCGACGGCCAGGTGACGGTGAGCGCCGGCCGACCCGACCCGGGGGCGGGTCAGCTCACCGTCCCCCTCCGTTTCCGTGCCACCGGTGCGGCGTGCGAGCTGTACGGCTATCCCGGTGTGAGCGCGGTCGACGCGCACGGGCGGCAGATCGGGGCGCCCGCCGAGCGGAACGGGCAGCAGCCGGTCGACGTGGTCCTCGCCCCGGGCCTGACGGGGGTGGCGACCGTGACGACGGCCGACGGTACGACCGGGGGCGGGCGCTGCCGGCCCGCGGCGGCCGGCCTGCGGGTGTACCCGCCCGGGCTCCACCGCGCCCAGTACGTGCCCGTGCCGCTGCGGGTGTGCGGCAGCGGCTTCACCGTCGGTCCGGTGACGGTGGCGGCAGCCCCCTGACGTTCCGGCCCGCCCGGCCCGGTCAGCCGGACCGGTGCGGTCGCCGGAACCGCCGTGGCGGTGCCTCGGCCAGCCTGCGGAGGTAGAAGCGGAGCCAGTCCGCTCCGTAGGGCACGTAGACCCTCGGGGCGGCTCCGCTCCGGGCCAGCTCCTCGACGTCCGGGGTGCGTACGCCCAGTCCGACCTCGCAGGGCAGCGGCCCCATGCCGCGCAGGAGCAGGTCCCTGAGGGTGCGGTCGTGGGTGGCCAGGGAGAACGCGGCCGCCCGCTCGTGCAGCGACTCGGCGATCCGTACGTAGGAGGCGTCGACCTGCTCGGGCGTCCACCAGGACAGCCGCGGATCCTCACGGAAGGCGCCCTTCACCAAGCGGACGGGAACACCCGCCTCCGCGAGCCGCCGCGCGTCGTCGTGGCCGCGGAGCAGGTTCGCCTGCACGGTCGCGGTCACGGGCAGCCCGGCCCGGGCGAGGTGGAGCACGGCCAGCAGCGTGCTCTCGGCGGTGTCCGCCGCCTCGGCGCCGATCTGCAGGCGCCGGCCCGGGGTCAGGGCGCCCGCGATGCGTTCCAGCGCGGCGCGGCCGGCGTCGGGGAACGCGTGCAGTCCCACGTGGGAGGGGTCGATGGACAGCCACACGGCCGGGCCGCGGCCGGCCGTCGCCCCGGCGAGCTCCAGGTACGACTCCGTCACCGCGCCGATGGCCGCCTCGTCGGTGGTGCCCGTACCGAACAGGTCGAGGCTCACCCGACAGCCCTGGGCGAGCAGGCGGTCGGCGCACGTCTGCGCCTCGGCGAGGTTCCGTCCGCCGACGTACGCGTGGGCGGCCCGCCAGAGCGCGGCGCCCACGCCGGGGACCCGGTCGGCCAGGCGTGTCAGACCGTCGGCCGGCGCCGGGTGCCCGAGGTGGCGGCGCAGCGGGGGGCGTCGGCCGCTCATCGGGAATCGTCCACGGAGGGTGTCCACGCCGTGGTGGGGAGGTGGGCCGGGGCTTCCCGCTCGTCCCCGTCCGGTCTCCACAGGGCGCTGTTGACGTGTGTCTCGGACACGTCGACGCGTACGACGGTGGCGCCCGCGGCGGCCGGTAGGTCCCGCACGGCTCCCGCGGCCACCCTGCCGAGCAGGATCGCCACGTTCTCCACGGTCGGCCATCCCAGGTCCCGGGCGAGCGACTCGGCCTCCGTCGCGTCGGAACCCGCCCCGAACCGGAAGACCTTGCAGTGCTGCTCGCGCAGGGCGGTGACGAGGGGGTCCTGCGAGCCGAGCATCGCCCCGTGGTCGAGGTGCTCGTCGATCCAGGTCCGAATCCGCTTCTTGAACGCCCCGAACTCGACGACCGTACCGTCGGGTATGCGGGCCGCCGAGACCTCGATGCGGCACCACCACGAGTGTCCGTGCAGGTTGACGCATTTCCCGCCGATCTCCGGCAGCCGGTGGGCCGTCTCGAAGTTGTGGCGGACCGCGACGGCGTGGCTCATCGCGACTCCTCCCGGCGCACGAGGGCGCCGCCCTCGCCGTCGATGCTCACGGACGCGGCCACCGCGCGGACCCCCTCGTCCGTCAGGTCCGTGACCAGGCGGCGCGCGATCGCCTCGCACGACGCCGCACCCCACTCCCGGTCCCCGGCTCCCCACCAGCGCCCGAGCCGCTCGGTCAGGTCGTGGAACTCCACGTCGCGCTCGTCGTGGCGGACGAGGACGTCGAGGCGGACCTTGAAGGTGTGCCGGTGGCGAGAGGCCAGGTAGTCCCTTTCCGGTGGTGCGTCGGGCCAGTTGTGGAATCCGGTGAGGAGGGATTCGACCCAGATGGTGGTGGAGAGTCCGTCGGCCATGGGTTCCGTCGCATTCTGGCGAAGTTCAGTACAGCTCGCGCCGTACGGTGACCTTGCTGACCTGCCGTCCCGCCGTGAAGAGCAGGCGGTCCTCGGTCGCCTGTCCGATGGCTTCGGCGAGACCGGACGCCCGCACGGCGAGCAGGTCCGCGACCAGTCCCGGGACGGGGCCGGCCGGTGGAAGTCCCAGCACCCGTCGTGCCCCGTCGCTCACCGCGGCGTAGGCCTCGGTGACGTCGAGGTGCGCCGCCGTCACCAGGAGGGAGGCGGTCTCCAGGGGATCCGCCCGGCCCATGGGGTTGAACGGGTCGGCGACGTTGTCCCCACCGCCGGCGACGGCGACCCCGTGGGCGAGCAGGCTCCTGACCGCGGTGAGGCCCCGCGGGACGGGGTGCAGACCGCGACCTTGCAGGTAGAGGTTGGTGATCGGCAGGGTGACGACCCCGATGCCGGCCCGCGCGATCCTCCCGGCCGTGCGGTCGACGGTCGGGGCGGGCAGCTGTCCCAGGCTCACGCAGTGGCTCGCGGTCACCGGGAAGGGGAAGCCCCGGGCGAGCACGAGGTCCGCCAGCAGCGGCAACGTGTGGACGGACGGGGTGAGGCTCTCGTCCGTGTGCACGTCCAGGCCGACCCCGAGGGCCTCGGCGAGGTCCAGCAACCGACGCACCTCGGCTCCGGGATCTTCGGCGCGGTGGGGCGAACCGCCGAGCAGATCGGCACCGGCCTCGATGGCCCGCTTCGCGGCCGCGTCGGACGTCCCGGGGGACAGCATGGCGACGACCTGCACGCGGACGCGGTGGCGCCAGCGGTCGCGCAGTCCCACGAGTGCGGAGACCGCCGAGGGATGTTCCTGCTCGGGGTGGACGGCCACGTGGGTGCGGACGGCCGAGGTTCCGTGGGCGACGAGCAGCGCGAGCGTCCTCTCCGCGCGCAGGACGATGTCCTCGCGTTCGCGGTGCTCGGACCACCGCTCCCACGCCAGGACCGCGTCGAGGAGTTCCCCGCTGCCGACGCCGACGTCGTCCCACGTGCCGGTCTTGTCGAGGTGCGCGTGGGGCTCGACGGGGGCGGCGAGGAGGAGGTGGCCGGTGAGGTCGATGCGGCGGACGTCGGCGGCTGGTTCGGGGGGCGCGGCCGGTCGGCGGGGGCCGGTCGGGTCGGGCCCTGCCGTGGGGCCGCCACGTCCGGCGGGAAGCACTTGGCGGACGATTCCGTCGGCCAAGAGCACGTCCGCCGTCGAGCCGTCCGCCAGCCGGGCCGAGGTCAGCCAGGTGGCCGGGGGTCCGGTCGGAACGGAGCCCCGCGCGATCGACGGGTCCATACGACGGTCCGGTTGCTTCCGGGGGTCTGGGACGGGACTGGGGGTGGTGCCGGAGGTGCCTTCACCATTTTATGGCGGACCGGTCGGCGCGCATCAGGCACGCAGGGTCGCCGCCGGATGCGGGGCGTATCCGGAACCCCGCGGATCGGGTCCGGCGGGGCGTTCGCCCCCCGTGTCCGCCGATTGGACGACCTGCGGGCGGTGCGACCGTTCCTAGCCTGGTGACGAGAGCGGACGGCCGTGCCGGAACCCCGGCACCGTGCCCCGTATCGCCGTCAACCGGAATGAGGAGCCATGACCCGGAACACCCGCACCATCGAACTCTCCCACCTCGCCTTCCGTCCCGTCCCCATGACCGCCACGCAGCGGCCCGTGCAGCTGTGCCAGCCCTGTTCGCGGGTGTCCTTCGTCCGTCGCGCCCCGGGCGCGACGGACGCGAAGGGTGACGGCCGGTCCTGACGAACCCGCCCCGGCCGGTCCTGACCGGCCGCCCCGCCCGGGGCTCCTGGGCGGCGGATGCGGAGGCGACGTAGGAACGAAAACGCCACCGCAGGCAGAGCAACCGCCACTCCCCCGACGGCCGGCCCGACCGACCGCCGGGGCTTTCCTCGCAGGTCCGAGGCCTGTCCGAGTAGCCGGTACTCATGCGGCGGGCCGGCTCCCCGGCGAAGCCGACCTCCGGATCCGGCCATGCCTGCCGCCCCGCACCGCATCCCTGCGGGCGGGGCGGTCGGCCGGTCGGGATGCAGGTGAGGTCTCACCGGGGAGTCCCCGAAGCGGGCCCGGGCACGTGGTGACGCCGGGGCCCGGGCACAGGGCCACCGCGGCTGCTGCGGCCGTCCCAAGCGATGTTCCTGTGCGGTGGCGACGGCGAGCGCGTTGCACCCGGCCGGACATACACCCTGGGAGCGCCACCTTTCGGTCGAGGGCGTGACGGTGACTCCGTCCGTCGCGGTCCTGCACTGCTGTGGCGGGCCAGGCGTGCATCGATGCGACGGTGCCCGCGAACGGGGCCGCGGGCACGCTGCGGTACCGGTGGCGGCGCAGCGACGGCACCTCGTCGGGACCGCGCCTGCGCCTGCGCCAACTGAGCGGAGCGACGCCCCGGGGCTCCCGCTCTCGGGCGGTGCCGTGCGGCGGCCCCAGACTGCGCCGAGTGCTCGACGGCGGGTGGTCACGGCCCCGGCCCGCCGCCGGGCGGGGCGGCGGGCCGGGCACGGCGTGGCTCCCGCCCGGGGGCGGGAGCCAGGTTCAGGGGTTGGTTCCGGTGTGGTGCGGGGGCCTGTGCGGCTGCGGGGTGCCGTGTTCGGGTCGCCGGCCGGATCAGGCGGCGTCGAAGGGGGGCGCCGGCGGCGCGATGAAGGTCTCCTTGGCCACGACGCAGTAGGTGCAGGAGCATCCACGCTTGTCGACGGGCAGGACCGGCAGCACCTTGGGCATCATGCCGATGGCGGCGGCGTGGATCTCGATGCTGGACCTGCGGGTGGACGTGTCGCTCATGGCTATTCCTCCGGGAAGCGGGACAGGCGGTACCACCAGCACACACCGGCCCGGTCCTGCTCCGCGTCGTTCGATCGGACCCCGCACCGGACGGCTCTCCGACGGCGGGCACCGTACACGGGCCCGCCCGTCGTTCCTGCCCTCGCCCCTCAGGTCGTTCGTCCGGCCCGCCCTTCCCTGGGCGCGGCTGCTGCACCGCATCCGCGGTCCCCGCCGCGCCCGGCAGGCGGAACTGCTCGCGGCCCGCGAACGGGAGCACCTTCAGGGGGTGCCCCCCTCGCCAACGGCGTTCCGTCACGGAGCACCCACGGGCTGACTCCGGCATCGTGCGCGGTCCGAGGCCACGGTCCGGGGCCACGGGCGCTGTCCGCTCGACGTGTCTGTCACGCCGGTACGACCTCGACGGGCAGCCCGGAGGTGCGTGCCGCGGCCACCATGTCGCCCGTCCCGCCGGGGCCGCCCGGCAGGCCGTTCCACACCGCCACCAACAGGTCGGCGCGGCCCAGGAGTACGCGGTTGGCGGCGCTGTAGGCCCGTACGGAGGCCTGACGGAACGGCATGACCGTCACTCGGGCCGCGGCGCCGCGCAGGCGGTCGAAGTCGGCGGCGTGGTGCGGGGCGACCATGCGCTCGCGGTAGTCGTGCGACGGGAGGACGACCTCCAGCCGGCCCCCGGCCTCCAGGACGAGGTCGGCGAACAGGGCGTCGGCTCCCTCGGCCAGGCAGGAGAGGCCGGTCAGCCCGTCGGCGGACGAGCGTGCGAGGACGGCGCGGATGGCAGCCGCGATGGCGGCGGACCTCCCCGGATCGATGCGCATGTGCCCGGTGACGGCGACCGTCGCCACGTCCCACCCCCTCCCCGAGGAGCCCGTACCCGGCCCGGCCCGCTCGTGTCGGCCGAACGATAACCGGTGCCACCGACACGACGGGACACGACGAGCACGGCCCGCCCCTCCCGCGAATCCCGCGCGAGATGTTCTCCGGCACGTGCGCGCACCGGTCGGTGCGCGCCCCGGAACCCTCGGGGGGATCGGCGGGAGGTGTCAGTCGCGGTCGACGTGCTCGCGTACGACGGTGCCCTTGGCGGCGTCGATGTCGTAGGTGGTCTTGTTCCAGTCCGGGGTGACGATGTCGACGGACCAGAGGTCGTCGTCGAGTTCCACGGCCGTCACGGTGCCGGGCTTGCGGTCCGTGGCGCTCTTCACGGCCTGTTGGACGGTGGTGGTGGCCGCGGCGAGCTGATCGGCGACCTCGCGCCTGTCGTCCGCGTCCTGGCCGGGCTCGACCCGGGAGCGGGTCACCTTGCCGGTGATGGCGTCCACCTGGACGTCGTGAATCGTTCCGTCCTCGGCGGCGACCGTGACGTCCCACACGGGCATGCCCGCCGGCGGGGCGGAGCCGGCCGGGCTCGGACTGCCCGAGGCCGTACCGGCGGGAGTCCCCCGCGAGGCCTCCAGTTCGATCTCGACGAGCCTGCCCTTCGGAACCCCGGCGACGGCCGTCTCCATGGCCTTGTCCCACGCCACCTTCGCAGGAGGGATCAGAGCCATCCGCTCACGCTGGTCCTCGGTGAGTCCGCCCCCGACCGACGCACTGGCCTGCGGGGAGGAGGGCGCGGCGGGAGCCGCGGTCACGGGCTGCTTGGCGGCACCGCAGGAACCCACGAGCAGGCAGGAGGAAACGGCGATGCCCACGGCGAGGGCGCGAAGACCTGGAAGGTTCGTCATGCCCTCCACGCTCCCCCCTCCGGCCCCACCGGGCCACGGACCGCGCCGCGCCCCACCCGATCGGCAGCCGAACAGACCATCGACACCCGTGCCCTTCCTCCCCGACACCGCCCCCGCTGCTCGGAGTCCGCGTCCGGTGTGTGGGACCGCCGAGGCTTCGGAGCCGAACCCTTGTCGCGTCATCGTGGGTCGGCGGACTCCGGCGTGCTCCCGGTCGACACCGAGCCCACCGGCTGCGTGCCGGGACCTCGCGTCAGACGACCTTCGCCACCCAACCGCCAAGGATCGTCGGCGTTCCGGCCACGATCGTTGGTGATCCGGCCACGATCGTTGGCGGAGCCTGGTCGAGGGCCGAATCGGCCGCGTAGGGTCGCAGCACATCTCGGCAACCTGATTGTCCCTCAACTCCGGGAGCACATCGGTGAGTACGCCCCGCCCTCCCCTCGGCGAGACCTTGGCACGCCTTGACGCGCTGATCACCGGGAGAGGCCTCGTCCGCGCCGAGGTCGTCGACATCTCCATGCTGTCGAGCCGCACCCTGTTGACGGAGGCGGAGGTCAGGCGGCTGCTGGCGGGTGAGGAACTCCCGGAGGCGAGCATCAACGACCGCGTCAGCGCGCGCGTCAAGATCCTCTTCGACAAGCTGGTGGCCGAGACGGGAAGGCGGGCCACCGACGTCCGCAGGGAGATCGCCTCTCAGCTCGGTCTGTCCCCCGAGTGGGTGCGACAGCTGTGCCTCGGCATCAAGGTGCCGGCCATCGAGCACGGGGTTCCCCTGCAGGAATACTTCGAGAAATCCTTGGGCATCGATGAAGGCTTCCTGTGGGCGACGAACTCACAGCTGGTCAACAGAGCGCTCCGGTCGAAACTCGCGGAACTCGAACGCCAACCCCATCGGACTCCGGTCGAATCCCATCCGAGCGACCCCATGCACGAGATCATGCAGGAACTCGGATTGTCGGGGGCAGCCGCTCGCGCCAAATCCCTCTCGCATGCGAGGAGGAACACCCTCGCCATGAAGATCCGTGAGTGGATGGACGAGGACGGTGACGAATGAGCACCAGGGCGATGAAGAGCCTCCTCTCGGATCTCGCCAAGGAGACCGCCAAGATCCTGGAGTTTCCCGCCGAGCCGGAAGAGCTGATGCAGACGCTGTGCAACGCGATGTCCGAGCACATGCCTGACAGGACGAAGAAGCCCATCAGGTTAAGGATCCGCGCGTTCCCCGACAGCACCGGGGCTTCCGGGCTCACCCTGGAGGGCGACCGATTCATTCTGGTCATCGTGGAGCAGCGCACGCATCCGGAGCATCAACTCATCATCCTGGGGCATGAACTCTGGCACATCAAGAGCGGGGATTGCGGCCATCACGGAATACCGGTCGCCGCTGCCGCCCGGCGCTTCGGTGCGGATGACGACATCCCCTGGAGTGAATTGATCAGGATCGCGGCGCGCTCGGACTCCCAGCCCGATCACCATGTGAGGGCCGAGATACAGGCCGAGGAGTTCGGACTGCTCGTCGGCAGTAGATTCCGGTCGTGGCTACCCGGTCAACGTGCCCGCGACACGATTACGGAGCGAACCCGGGCGGGCCGAATAGCGTCATCGCTCACCGCCAGGAGCGGACCCATGGGCTGATGGAGTTGACCGACCTGCGCATTCCGTACATCGTGCCCGCCATCTTCTTCGTGGTGGCCCTGCTCATCAAGCTGCCCACGCTCAGGCGCGCGTTCCGCGATCCGAATGTCCGCGCGACCGGCGTGATGTTGTTCCTGGCGACACTGATATTCCTCTCCATCGCACCCACCTCCGTCCACCGGATCAATACGCTCCTCGGCGTCCCGAACATTGCCGCACCATGGACCTATTCCTTGCTCACCGCATTCGGCGGCTGCTGCCTCAGCATGCTCATCGCGTGGCAGGACGGACCGGGTCCGCAGCGCCTTCGACGCACACGCCGCGCGTGGATCATCCACGTCGGAATAATCGCCGCTCTCTGGATTACTTTCCTCCTGGCGGATGTCCCCAGTGAGCGCATGACGGACCTCGACACCTACTACGCCACCACGCCGTGGATGCGGGAGCACATCCTGCTCTACCTGTTGGCCCACATGGCTTCGGCCATGGCTGCCGTCCGGCTGATCCTGCCTTGGGTCGAGGAACTCGAATCGGCTTGGCTACGAATTGGCCTGCGTCTGCTCCAGGCCGGATATGCGTGCGGTCTCGTCTTCGATGTGACGAAACTGTGTGCGATCATTTCCCGCTGGTTCGGCACCTCCGACTGGGATTTCCTGAGCCTGCGCATCGCCCCCAATTTCGCATTGCTCAATGGAATTCTGGTCGCCCTCGGTTTCATCGTGCCGCAGGCCGGCCCCTTCCTGCGGGACCGTTGGGCCGACCATGCGACGTACCGCCGTCTGAGGCCGCTGTGGCAACTGCTCCATTCCATCGATCCGTCACCGGTGCCCATCCGCGTCCGCCACCTCTCCTCCCTCCCCCTGCGTCTGATGCGGCGCCAGACGAACATTCGTGACGGCCTGTTGCTCCTGGCGCCCCACCTCGATGACCGGCGTCGCCGTGCCGCGTTCCACACCGCGCTGGAGGCCGGGTACGAGGAGCACCACGCGCGCGGAGTGGCCGGCGCGATCGACATCCTCGTGGCGGTCGAACTCTTCCGCAGCGCGAAGCGGCCCGAGGACGGTGAGGAGTCCGCCCCCATCAGCAGTGAACTGATCAGCGTGGAACCGATTTCGCACGCTCTCCGATCGCCGTCGCGAGTCGAGGCCATTCGCCGGCTCGCAGAAAACAGAAAGAGCAGCCACACCGATGGATGAAGGTTCTACCCCGCCGGGTCGTACAGCGATAGTGATCGGTGGAGGGATGACGGGCATGCTCACCGCGGCGGTCCTGGCCGACTTCGCCGACGTCACCATCATCGAACGCGACGCGCTGCCCGAAGGCCCCCGGCCTCGCAAAGGACTGCCTCAAGCACGCCATGCCCACCTGCTGTGGTCCGGCGGGGTCAAGGCGTTCGAGGAGCTCCTGCCCGGCATCGTCGGCCGGCTCGAAAGTCGGGGCGCCCGACGCATCCCCATCATGGCGGGCCTCGTCTCGAAGGCCCCGTCCGGCCAGTGGTTCCGTCGCTTCAACGCCTGCCACCACACCAACCTCGTCTGCAGTCGTGATCTGCTCGACGCGACCATTCGTACCGAAGTCCTACGACGTCCGCGCATCACGTTGCGGCAGGAGACCGAACTCCTGGCGCTGGAGGGTGACGCGCGCAGAGTGACCGGGGTCCGCATCCGGTCCGCCGCCGCCACTGAGGAGTCGCTGTACGCCGACCTCGTGATCGACGCGAGCGGACGGGGCAGCCAGGCGCCCGCATGGCTGACGAACCTGGGCGTGCCCGCGGTGCAGGAGCGCGTCGTCGATGCCGGCGTCGGCTACGCGAGCCGGATCTATCATGCCCCCGGCAGCACGGCCGACGGTTTCCCGCTCGTCAACGTGCAGGCGAACCCCGGCGACGCGCCCGGCCGAGGCGGCATCATCATCCCCATCGAGGACCGACGTTGGATGGTGACCCTCTCCGGCACCCGAGGCGGACAACCCTCGAACCGGAACGCCGAGTTCCTGGATTTCGCGAAGTCGTTGAGCGACCCCGTCATCGGCGAGCTGCTCGCACACGCGGAACCGGCCGCCGATGTGGTCACCACCCGGAGTACCGCCAACAAGCGGCGCTTCTACGAGAAGGCCGCGCACTGGCCGTCCGGATTCGCCGTCCTCGGCGATGCCGTTGCCGGGTACAACCCCGTCTACGGGCACGGTCTGACCGTCTCCGCCCAGTGCGCCGTCGCGCTCAGGGACGTACTCCGCAGGCACGGTCTCGGTAGCCCCGGCACGGCCCGCCGCGTCCAGCGAGCCGTCGCACGTCCGGTCGGCATCGCCTGGTCCCTGGCCGTGGGTCAGGACATCTTCTACCCGGGAGCCGCCGGGAAGCCGCCGACGAACCTGGAGAAGTTCCTCGCGTCCTTCATCGACCGTGCCGTCGATGCCGGCGCACGCAACCCGCATGCCCTGAGGGCTCTGCTGGACGTGATGAGCATGGAGCAACCGCCCTCCCGACTGTTCAGGCCCGACATGCTGCGTCACATGTTCACGGGCCGGAAACTCGCCCACCTGGACTCCGCTCCGCTCTCCGAGAGCGAGCGGAAGTCCGTCACCTGCTGAGGCCGGCCGCCGGCCGTCAGCCGTCGGAGCCGTGCGAGGCACCACGCAGGATCACTTCGACGGCAGACCGCGGCCCTGGCCTTGGCTCTGGCCCCGGGCGATCGCGGCGAGTGCTCGGTCGAGGACCTCCTCGACCGAGCCGAGGGCCGAGATGCTCGTCACCAGCCCTTGGCCACGGTAGTGATCGACGACGGGAGCCGTGTCGAGGCGGTGGACCTCCAGTCGCCTGCGCACCGTCGCCTCGCTGTCGTCATCGCGCTGGTACAGCTCACCGCCGCACACGTCGCAGATCCCCGCCGCTCGGGGCGGGTTGTGGTCGAGGTGGAAGATGTGTGCCCGGTCCTGTCGGCACAGCCGTCGTCCGGCGATCCTCCTGACCACGTGACTGTCGGGGATCTCAAGGTCGAGCACCGAGTCCAGCCTCGACGTCGCCACGGCCGGCAGGGCGTCCAGCGCCCGCGCCTGAGCGAGGTTGCGGGGGAAACCGTCCAGCAGGAATCCGCCCCCGGTGTCCGGGCGGGCAAGGCGCTCCTCGATCACCCCGATGGTGACCTCGTCCGGAACCAGAAGTCCGGCGCTCATGGCCACCTGAGCGGTGTGCCCGAGCTGATCGCCCTGGTCCATGTGCTCGCGGAAGAGGTCACCGGTCGAGATGTGCGGGATCGACAGATGCGCCGCGAGGCGTACCGCTTGCGTGCCCTTGCCCGCTCCGGGCGGCCCGATCAGGATGATGCGCATCGAGGAGGTGTCCCTTCGTCATGCGTGACCGCGGTCGATTCCAGGACCGGGGCCGCTCCCCATGAGGTTGCCACTGCCGCTACAGCCTGACACGGTCGGCGGTGCGGTGACCCGTCGTCACGCCCCGTGCCTCATCGAGTCGGCGCGATGCGTACATATCGGCCGGGACGGCTCAGACTGGCTCTCGCGGGGCCTCCGGCTCCGACCACACCCGAGGCCGACACCGGCCCACCACCACCACTTGGGGGAAGCGATGCCCGTAGCGGCTGCGCACGCACGAGGAGACCGGCCGCCTCGCATACCGGAGGTCGATGCCCTGCGCGGCTTCGCCCTCCTGGGCATCCTGCTGGTCAACGCGCTGGTGATGGCCGGTCCGTACGGTCCGGGTTCGGCCGGCGTACCGGCCGCGTCCACGCTCGACCGGACGGTCGAGGGATTCGTCCAGGCCTTCGTGGTCGGCAAGTTCTATCTGATGTTCTCGTTCCTCTTCGGCTACAGCTTCACCCTCCAGCTGGCCTCCGCGGACCGCGACGGCGCGAGCCCCGTTCCTCGGCTGCTGCGCCGCTCGCTCGGCCTGCTCGTCCTGGGCTTCCTGCACGCCGTACTGCTGTACAGCGGCGACATCCTGATGACCTACGCGCTGCTCGGCCTGATCCTGATCGCCGCACGCAACTGCTCGGCGCAGGGGGTGCTGCGCGCCGCCCGTGTGGTGTACGGCTGTGTGGGCGTCGCCCTGCTGCTCCTGGGGTTGGCGTCCGTCCTCATGTCGGCTACCGACAGTGCCCAGGTGGACGCCGAACTCGCGGCGGACCAGGCCGGTTTGGTGGCCGCCTACCGGGACGACGCCGTGTCCGTCGTCCGGGCCAACATCGGGCAGTTGCCCGACGCGTTCCTCGGCATGATCGTGATGGGCGGGTTCGTACTGGCGGCCTTCCTGGTCGGCGTGCACTGCGGGAAGCGGCGCCTGCTCGCCGACATGGGCGACCGGACGGACCGGATGCGCCGCATCTGTGTGCTCGGTGTCGTCGTCGGTCTGCCCGGCGGCCTGTTCTCGGCCGTGGCCGTCGGCGGTGTGCTCGGCCCCCGATGGTCCGCCCTCGGCGAGGTGGTGGGAACGGTCACGGCTCCGGCTCTCACCGCCGCGTACGTCTGCGGGATGCTCCTCTTCATGAGGACCGCCCGCGGTGCGCGCGTCGCGGGCCTCCTCGCCCCTGCCGGCCGCATGGCCCTGACGAACTACCTGAGCCAGTCCCTGGTGATGGCCCTCGTCTTCACCGCCTACGGTCTCGCCCTGTACGACCGCCTCGGCTCGGCCGCCGTCGTGCTCGTCGCTCTCGTGCTGTACGCGGCCCAGCTCGCCCTCAGCGCGCGGTTGATGGCCCGGTACCGGTACGGGCCCGTCGAATGGCTGCTCCGAGCGGTCACCCTGGCCGGTCTCCCCCACCGCCCGCGGTCGTCGGCGGCGGCGCGATGACGCGCGTTCCGTCGTCGTCCCCCACAGCCCCGCCCCCGCCTGACGGGCGGAGGACGGGGCTGTGGGGGGACGAACGGTCGCGGAATCAGGTGTTGAGGAGGCTCAGGGCTGCGGGTGCGTAGCGTTCTCCGGACACCTCGCTCGCCGGGAGGGCCTGCTCCAGGTCGTGCAGTTGGGCCGCGGTGAGGTGCAGGTCCGCCGCGCCCGCGTTCTCCTCCAGGTAGCCGATGCGCCGGGTGCCGGGGATCGGGACGACCTGCGGTCCTCGGGAGAGCAGCCAGGCGAGGGCCAGCTGGACCGGGGTGCAGCCGATGTCCGCGGCCAGGGCTCGGACGCGTTCCACGAGGGCGAGGTTGCGGGTGAGGTTCTCTCCCTGGAAGCGGGGATCGTTGCGGCGGTAGTCGTCCGGCTCCAGTTGGCCGAGGGAGGTGAGGGCCCCGGTGAGGAAGCCCCGGCCGACCGGCGAGTAGGGCACGAGTCCGATGCCGAGTTCGGCGGCGGTGGGGGCGATGTCGTTCTCCACGTCCCGTTCCCACAGGGAGTATTCGGTTTGCAGGGCCGTGATGGGATGGGTGGCGTGGGCACGGCGCAGGGTGTCGGAGTTGACCTCCGACAGGCCCAGGTGCCGGACCTTTCCGGCCGTGACGAGTTCCGCCATGGCACCGACGGTCTCCTCGATCGGCGTGTCGGGATCACGGCGGTGCAGGTAGTAGAGGTCGATGCTCTCCACGCCCAGCCGGGCCAGGGACGCGTCGCACGCCTGCCGGGCGTGGGCGGGGGTCGAGTCGATCACGGCGCCGCCGGCGGTGCCGCCGGGCCCGACGCTGCGGATGCCGAACTTGGTGGCCACGACCGCCTCGTCGCGGCGCCCCTTGAGGGCGCGGCCGAGGAGTTCTTCGTTGCGGCCGGCGGCGTAGGCGTCGGCGGTGTCGAAGAACGTCACCCCGATGTCCAGGGCCCGCCGGATGGTGGCGATGGATTCCGTTTCGTCGCCGGTCCCGTAGTAGGCGGACATGCCCATGCAGCCGAGGCCGATCGCCGAGACCCGGAGTCCCGGGGTGCCGAGGGTGCGCTGGTCCATGTGGTGCTCCTCCTGTGGTGCGGTGCGGATGGGTGCGCCTGCTGCGCGGTCAGGGCTTCGTCGCGGTGGGGGACGGAGCAAGGTCGCGGGTGCGCGTGCCGCGGGCGGAGAGCAGCAGCGTCAGCAGGGCGCAGACGGTCAGCGCGGCGGCGACGGCGGTCACTGCGCGCGGTCCGGCGGCGGAGTCGACGAGCAGTCCGCCCACGAGGGAGCCCACGGCGATGGCGCCGTTGAAGGCGGCCACGTAGAGGGAGGAGGCGGCGTCGGACTCCTCCTTCGCCAGTTGCAGCACCCAGGTCTGCAGGCCGACGGGCAGCGCCGCGAAGGCGAGGCCCCACACGATGAGCAGGGTGATCGCGGCGGGCTGGGAGTCACCGAAGGCCCACAGCAGGCCGAGCGAGACGGCCATCAGGACGAGGGCGCCCGTCAGGGTGCCGTGCACCGAGCGGCCGACGACGGCGCCCGCGACGAAGTTCCCCGCGAAGCCGGCGGCTCCGAAGACCAGGAGCAGTACGCCGACCATGCCTTCGCTGATTCCCGTGATCTGCTCCAGGTAGGGGGCGATGTATGTGAAGGCGAGGAAGTGGCCGATCATCACCAGCGCGGTGACGGCGACGGCGACGCGCAGCCGGCCGTTGCGCAGGACGCGCGGGAGGGCGGCGAGGCTTCCGGTGCCTTGCGCGGGGAGGTTCGGCAGCAGGAGCAGCACCGCGACGAGGACGACGAAACCGATCGCGGCGACGGCGGCGAACGCGGTGTGCCAGCCGGACCGCTGACCGATCATGGTGCCCAGGGGGACGCCGAGGACCGAGGCCAGCGAGATCCCGCCGAGGACGAGGGCGGTGGCCCGTACGGCATGCCGCTCCGGGACCAGGCGTACGGCGATGGCCGCGGCGATCGACCAGAAGACGCCGTGTGCGAGGGCCACCAGGACGCGGGCGGAGAGCAGGGCGCCGTACGAGGAGGCGACGGTGGCCAGCAGGTTGCCGGCGACGTACATCACGAGCAGCCCGGCCAGCAGCCACTTGCGGTCGATGCGCCCGCACAGGGTGGTCAGCGGTGCCGCGGTGATCGCGGCGACGGCGGCGAAGCCGGTGACGAGGAACCCTGCCGTTCCGACGGAGACGTCCACGCCCGCGCCGATCGACGGCAGCAGTCCGATGGGCAGCGTCTCGGTGGTGACGAAGGAGAACGTGCCGAGGGAGAGGGCGATCACGGCCAGCCAGGCACGCACCGGTGAAGTGCCGGGGCCGGGCGCGGTCCCGGTCGCGGGGCGTTGCCTGTCCTGGGTGAGGGTGGAGGAGCTTTGTGTCATGGCTACCGGTCTCCGTGGTCGGGGGTGGGGACGGACGGGCCGCCCGTGGGGGTGGGGGTGTCGGTCGGGGCTCCGGGGCTCCAGCCGTGGGTGCAGGGGCCGGCGTCGAGGGCGTCGCGTCCCATCGACCAGTGGGCGATGGCGCATCCGGGTACCGCGCACAGCACGTCGGAGACGGATACGGGGACGGGTACGGGGACGGGGACGGAGCGGAATGCGGAGGCCGGGGCGGTGTCGAGTCGGTTCATCGGGCCACGCTCCCGACGAGTTGTGCGGCGTGCGACGACCCGGCCGGGTGTCGGGGCGGTGCGGCGTCCCAGCGGACCAGGGCCGTGCCGACTCCCATTCCGCCGCCGAAGCCCGCCAGCAGCAGCAGATCGCCGTCCCGTAGCGCGCCGGAGCGGTTGGCGTGGTCGAGCGCGAGCGGTATGGAGGCAGCACCGGTGTTGCCGTGCAGGTCGACCGGTAGGTGGGCGTGGGCGTTGGGCAGCCCGAGTCGGGGGATGACCTCGCCGACCATCACGCCGTTGGCCTGATGGGGTACGAAGTGCTTGACCTCGGCCGGATCGACGCCGTGGGCGTCCAGCACGCCCTGGACGGCTGCGGGCAGGCGCTCGTTGACGAAGTCGCGGACCTCTCTCCCCCGCATCCTGAAGAAGTGCTGCCCGTCGGCCAGGGTGCCGGCGGAGGCGGGGTGGCGGCTGCCGCCGGCCTGGACCCCGATCAGGTCGTGGAGGCTGCCGTCGGTGCTGGTGCCGGTGCCGACGATGCCGAACCCGGGGCGGGTCGGGCCGAGCACGACGGCTCCCGCGCCGTCCCCGAACAGGACCGCGGTCTTGCGGTCGCTGTGGTCCAGGATCCGCGAGTAGACGTCCGCGCCGACGACCAGCGCGTACTTCGCGTCGGTGTGTTCGCCGATGCCCGCCAGGAGTTGCGCACCGGTGTGCAGGGCGAAGACGAAGCCGGCGCAGACGGCGTTGATGTCGAAGGCGGCGGCCCGGGTCGCGCCGATCCGGTTCTGCACCAGGCAGGCGGTCGCCGGCTGCGGGTGGTCGGGGGTGGACGTCGCGACGATCACCCAGGCGATGTCGCGCGCGTCGATCCCGGCGTCGTGCATCGCGGCCCGCGCGGCGGCTGCGGCCAGGTCGGAGGTCGCCTCGTGGGGCGCGGCGCGATGCCGTTCCCGTATGCCGGTCTTGCGCTCGATCCACTCGGCGGTCACTCCGGCCAGTTCCGCGACCGCGGAGTTGGGCACGATCTCGCTCGGGAGGTACGAACCGGATCCGATGATGCCGATGGCGGTCGTGGCGGGTGAGTACACGGTCATCGCTGGTGCTCCAGAGGAGTGGGGGAAGGCCGGGCATCGAGCAGGGCGCGCAGGACGGGGTCGTCGCCGACCATCACCGGGTGACCGACGCAGTCGAGCATCTCCAGGTCGGACGGGTGGTCGCCGTACGCGTAGCAGTCGCGCGGGTCGATGTGCGGACGGTCGGCGAGGAAGCGGCGCACGGCGGTCGCCTTGTGCGGGCCGATCATCGGGGTCTCGATGAGGCCCGTGTAGGTACCGGCGGTCCCCGGGCCGGCCGCGTCGGTCCCGACGAGCGGACGGCTGCACAGCAGGTGCCCGGCGCCGACGGCCCGGGCCACGGGGTTCAGGCAGGCGGGGAACGACCCCGAGACGAGGATGATTTCGGCACCCGCCTCGCGATGGGCGCGCAGTGCGTCCCGGGTTTCGTCGATGAACAGGCCGCCTGCGGCCCGGTCGGCGAACCAGCGCTCGCCCCAGGCGGCGATGGTGGCCTCGGACTCGCCGGCGTACGCGGCGTAGTAGGCGCGGTTGATCAGCTCGCGCGGTGTGCCGGCCGCTGCGGCCTGTTGGAAGCCGGCGAGGAGACGGTCGTGTTCGGCGGCGCCGGCGGCCCCGCGCCGGCCGGTCAGGTGGTAGTGCAGGAAGTCGAACATGCTCTTGCAGTGGATGAGTGTCTCGTCCACGTCGGCGAAGACGAGGTAGGGACGAGCGGTCATGGTGGGGTCCCTCCTTCGGGTCAGGGTCAGGGTTCGGGTTCGGGTTCGGGTGCGTGGGTGGTGATGGTGGTGGTGCGGACGGGGCCGGGGCCCGGTTGCACCCAGAGGTCTGAGGTCCGGATACCCGCGCCGGGGGCGGGCCGGGGCAGGGCGGGCGCCGCGTCCTGGTCGTGGCCCGGCGGTGTCCGGCGCGGCCCGGAGGTGTCCGGCGGTGCGGCCCGGTCGGGGCGCCGTCGGCCTATCGCGTCCGGAAGACGTCGCGCGCCGCGTTGAGACCGTTCACCGCCGCCGGGACTCCGGCGTATACGGCCATCTGCAGAATGGTCTCGACGACGTCCTGCCGCGTGCCGCCGGTGTCGAGGACCTCGTGCACGTGCGCCATGAGCTGCGGTCGCCGCGTGCCGACGGCCGTGCAGGCGGCAACGGACACGATCGCGCGGGTGAGCGGGGCGGGTCCGCCGCGCCGGGCGGCAGGGTCCGGGTCGCCGAAGACGTTCTCGACGAAGAAGTCGGCGAGGGCCGGGTCGACGGCGGCGACGGCGGCCAGGACCTGCGCGCCGATGCCGCCGTGGGTGTCTCGGGCGTCTTGGGCATCTCGGGCGTCATGGGTGCCTTGGGCGTTACGGGTGTCTCCGGCGTCATGGACGTCATGGGCCTTCGCCCCCGGCCCGTCCTCGGCGCGGCCGGTTGACCGGGTGCTCACGGCCTCGGCCATCAGGACGGACCTGACGACCCCCAACGCCTCCAGCGTCGCGGGGAATCCGGCATGGTCACTCACGTGCAGGACCGTCTCGACGATGTCGCGGCGACCGCAGCCGACGTTGCGCGCGCCACGGACGTGGAACGCCAGTTGCGGAGCGGCATTGCCCAGTGCGGTCAGCGCGGCGACCGTGACGAGCTGGCGGGTCGGCAGTTCCAAGCCCGGCCGGGAACAGACGTCACCGAAGGCGAACCCGACGATCAGCTCACCGAACCCGGGGACGATGTCCTGGAAGCCGTCGAGGATGCCGGGGCGGTCGGTGGCTTCGATCCGGCGCAAGGTCCGTAACCCGCGCTCCACCCGGTCGTGCTGGTCGGCGGAGGAGTGTGCGCTCATGGCGGAAGTCCTTCCTGGTACGGGACGGGTGGGGCCGGGCAGCGCGCCCGGCCCCGGGAACCGGCGGGGCGACGTCAGACGGCGGCGGTCCGGCTGAGCCGGCTGAGCCGGGCGAAGTCGGGGTCCGACCCGACCGCGCCGCCCTCGGACCAGCGGTTGCGCGGCACTTCCCGGATGTGGACCGTGATCCGGTCGCGGGGTGCTCCCGTGACCCGGTGGACGGTTTCCGTGAGCTCTTCCATCAGCTCCCGGCACTGCTCGTCGTTCTCGCTGGGCCAGGTCGTCACGGAGATGATCGGCATGGTGGTTCCTCTCGTCAGCCGGTGGTGGTGAATTCCTCGAAGCTGGGTCCTTGCAGCTTCAGCTGGGCGTGGATGTCCCCGCCCAGACCGAACTGGCCTATCGCCCCGCCGTAGTTCTGCTGGTAGCTCATCCAGAGCACGATGACGTTCACGATGCGGTTGCCGCCGGTGCCGGGCGCCGGGAAGGGGTCGGGCAGGGAGGCCCGGTAGCGGCCCTTGCCGTCCTGGTCGGTGACGAAGGCATTCGGTACGCCCAGCGGTCCGGGCCTGGTCGGCCCCGCCGGGTCCAGGTCGCGTGCCCGGAGCGACATCACCGTGTACAGACTGTTCGGGAGCATCCCGGCGAACTCGAAGCGGAACTCCGCGGACCTCGCGTCGTCGGCCAGCCGCACCTCCAACTCGCCGCGCGCCCGTCCCCAGGTGCCGAGCGTCACCGGTTCCGTCACCTTCGGCCCGTCCTGAGCCCGCATGTCCGGGACGTCGACCTGGTGAAAGGGGTAGCTCGGGCGCACCACCTCGGACGCCTTCGGGAACTGCTCCGGGGCGAAGACCATCGGGTAGTTGCTGCAGGGCAGGGGCAGCGGCAGGGTGTGCAGCACGATCTCGTTGTCGGCCGGACTGAACTGGCCGGGGTGATCCGGCAGCTCACGGACGATGCGGTACGGCTCGTTGCCGCCGAACGGCGGCAGCGGGCTCTCGGCGGACACGATGGCGCATCCCCAGCCGTTCGACACGCCGCCCGTGCCGTTGTCACGGTTGATCCGGCCGATCACGACGAAGTCGCCGTTCGCGTCCATCACTTCACTGGGCGGGTAGGTCGGCCCCTGAGTCGTGAGACTCAGCTGGTAGGTGCGCGACGGTCCCATCCGCTTCTCCTCTCCTTCGAATGATCGACTTGATGTGTCGTGCGTCGTGCGTCATGAGTCATGGGTCGTGAGTCGTGGGTCGGGGGTCGGGGGGTTCGGGTCTCGGGCCACGCTGGTGATGGGCGGGCCGTTGGGAGGGGGCGGGCTACGACACGCGGGCGTAGAGCGTGGTGTAGAGACCGCGCTCGCCTCCCGCGATGAAGCGGTCACCGGCCTGCCGGACGATCTCCTGGTAGCGCGGGGAGGTGAACACCGCCGTGTACTCGGCCGGGTCGCAGCTGAATCCGGAGACGAACATGACACCGGGCTCGGTGCTCAGCACGGAGTGGTACGCCTCGAACACCTCGACCTCGTCGGACGTGCGCACCACGTCGTAGATCGTCTCCTCGCGCCAGGCGCGGTACGGCGTGTGGACCCGCGGCGGCACCTCGATGTGCCGCATCTGTATGTAGGGGGTCTGCGGCAACGGAGTGTCGGTCGGCTTCGGCGCGTCGACGAAGCCCAGCACCTGGCGCCGGAAGTCGCCCTCGGCCATCGGGGCCATCGTGTCCCACAGTTGCGCCCAGTCGGATCGCAAATCGGCGAACTGCTCCCAGCCGGCGACCGGTGCCAGCTCCAGGAGGCCGGCTCCTTCCAGGCTCCGGAACAGGGCCCGACCCTCGAAGGCGGATGCGGCGTGGTGGGCCTTCCACGCGGCGGCGGCGGCATCGACCTGATCGGGCTTGACGGACAGTTCCACGGCGGTGATGAGTGATGCGGACATGACTGCTCCTCAGTGGAGTGGAGTGGAATGGGATGAAGTGGCGTGGGGTTCGGTACAAAAACCCCGGACAGTGCCCGCGATGCGCCGGCAGCCCACGGTTGGGCCGGGTACGGCCGGGTGGGCCTGGTGAGCCGGGTCGGTCAGACGCCGGAGAGGGCTGCGGCCGGGGTCCGGAGCGTGTGCTCGACGGCCTGGCGGGCGCGGCGGTCTTCCTTGGCCTCGATCACATCGGCGTCGAAGGCGGTGAAGGCCAGCCGGGTGAGGGACGAGCGGCGGCCGGCTTGGTGGATGCCGACCTCGGCGTGGAAGGAGAGCCGGGCCGGGTCCTGCGTACGGGACTCGATGATCCGGTACTCGATGGTGGAACACAGCGGGAAGAGGAAGTTCTCGAAGGCAGTGTTCATGTGTTCGATGACGAAGTAGTACTTGCGCTGCGGCCACTGAGCCGCGAAGAAGCGTTCTGTGACGGCCAGGAACATCTGGCGCGACGCCTCGACGGCGATCATGCCCTGCACGTGTTGGCCGGTCTGGTGGTCGAGCAACAGCTCGTTGTCGTTGTGCAGCCGCAGTCCCGCTCCGAACAGTGAGTCGCTGACCTGGTGCAGGTCGGCGATCAGCGCGTTGGCCACCTGGTGCTTGTGCACCTCGCCGGCGCCGCTGAGGGTGGCGGGCTGGAGCCTGATCTGCACGCGGTCAAGACCGCGGTGGCGCAGTTCCTCGACGATGAGCAGCACGTCGGACTCGGACACGCCCTGCGCGCTTTCCGCGAGGACCGGCTCTCCTTCCGGCGCATATGCGCCGCGGCGTAAGTCGTCGATGAACTGGGAGACGGTGAACACGTTCTCCTGTGCGGCGAAACCGATGAATCGGTCCCCGACCAGGACGATGCTCTGGATCGGCTGATTGATGACGAACTCCTCGTTAGTGGAACCGCGTGGCATTGATCGCCACGATGGATGTCCAGGGCGATGAGCGGGCGAGGGACAAGGCCGTTCACGGGGCGCTTCGCTCGTCGCGACGCCTGGCGTCACCCGGTCCCGGGTGCTCCCGGGGGCCTTGGTGGAGGCGCCGGCCGGGCTGACGTCATCGACACTAGGGGAAGGCTTGAAAGGGCGCAACCATCTAGTTGGTTGGGTCCAACCATCCAGTTGGTTGGCACCCAACCATCTAGTTGGTTTCCGTGCTAGGCTCCTTGCATGACCACCGATCCAACTCGCGACACGCCGACGCGTCTGCTGGACGCCGCCCGCAGGGAGTTCGCCACGTACGGCATCGCGGGCGCCCGGGTGGACCGCATCGCCGAACAGGCGGCGGCGAACAAGCAGCGTCTGTACTCGTACTTCGGCAGCAAGGAACAGCTCTTCTCCAGGGTCCTGGCCTGCGCCTACCAGGATCTGAGCGAGCAGGTTCCGGTACCGACGACGCGGGAGGGCCTTGAGCAGTACGTCGGCCAGGTCTTCGACTACCACCGGCACGACCCGAGCCTCGTACGCCTCCTCGCATGGGAGGGCCTGCACTACGGGGACGCGGAGATTCCCGGCGAGGAAGAACGCCAGGCGTACTACCTGAGCAAGATCGAGGCCCTTCGCGAGGCCCTGTCCCTCACCTCGCCCCAGGAGGTCGGCCACCTGCTGATGACCCTGATCGGGATCGCCTCCTGGCCGTTCGTGGTGGAACAGCAGCGCCGGCTGATGGCCGGCCTCGTCGCCGACTCGGAGGAGGGCTGGAGCCAACTGCGCGCGAGCCTCACGGCGTACGGAAGCGCGGTCATCCATGCCCGCGTGCCCGCACCCGATCCCACATCCGGAATCGAGTCGGGATTCGAGTCAAAAACCGGATCGGGAATCGGATCGGAAATCGGATCCGGCGCGATGTACGACGCGATCACCGACGCGGATCCCCAGGAACTCATAGGAAACCCATAACACTTGCTGCATCGCTTGAACGCGATGAGCGCCCGCCCCGTGCCGTCGATGGCCGGGTGAACCCGAACAACGAAGAAGTCGGCCGGGGCCTTGGAGGCGGGACGACCGACAACGTTGCCCCGGCGACGGGTGGGACGTGCCGACGTGCGCGGTCCCCGTACGGAACGTCCGTGCCCCCGCAGACCCATGGGTCTGCGGGGGCACGGACGTTCCGATGGGAGGCGCGTCAGCCGGTGGCCACGGCGATGACGATGAACGTCGCGTAGAAGAGCAGCGACAGCGCCATCGGCACCGAGACGACGAGGGCCTCCGGACGCCGCCGCAGTTGCTTGCCCGGGTCCAGCGGCGGACGGAAGCCGCCCTGAGGGGCCGCGAGCCCGGCGAACGTCGACCTCGGGCCGAGGTTGCGCAGCACCGTGATCGGGGTGAGCAGCATGGACATCGGTGCCCACCAGCCCTGCCAGAGCGTCTTCGCGGACATGTTCCGGACGGTCGCCGTCCCGCAGTCACGGCAGAACGGCCCCTGCACGCTGAGCGAGCGCATCATCAGGACCATGCCCTGATGCCCCCGCACGGTCGCCTGCGCCGCCGGCTGCGCCCCGCACAGCCGGCAGCCGAAGCCGCCGTGCTGCGGTGCGTGGTGACCGGGGTGGGGCGCGGAGCCCGCGGCGAACGGGTTGCCGTGGCCGGCGGGCTGCTGCGGGACCCCGCCGGGCTGCTGCTGCGCGTAAGGGTTGCCGTGCCCCGGCGGCTGCTGGTGCTGCTGCGCGTACGGGTTTCCCTGGCCGGGCTGTTGGGCGTACGGATTGTGCTGGTGCTGCGGGACCGAGCCCTGCTGCGGTGGTGGAGTGGCCACGATGGTCCCCTCGAAGAAGTCGGTTCGGTCACCTGGGGCGGTGATCAGGGCACCCTAACGGTATTCACCATGTCCCCAACAACCGGCCGAGGGGCCCGGGCGAAGAAGAAGCACCCGTCGCCGTGATGTCGTAACGCCGTCCCGTACGGCCGGGGCCGATCGCGGGTACGCGCGGGGCCCGGTTGCGGGTGCCGTGGCGGCGGACGAGAATCCGAAGGGAGCGCGCGATGCGCCCCCGCCGGAGCCGGTGACGCATTCCCGGAATCCGTCCCGACCAACCGATACGGGCAGGTCACCTGCTGTTCACACCACGCGACGTCGAGTCGTGTCCGCGAGGTGAGCAGGGCATGAAACCGTCCATGATTCGAGCCCCGAAGTCGGGCCGGTTCCGGCGCGGACGACTGGCCGGAGCCGCATGCCTCGCGCTGCCTGCCGCAACCGTGGGAACGCCGAGCGTTGCCGCGCCCGCAGCGGACCACGCCCCGTACACGTGCCCGGTCGGGCCCGGCCCGTTCCAGCGCTGCGACAGGGTGTTCGCGAGTGATGGAGAGACCGTGACCGTGCGGGTCGCGGATTCCGGAACGGTGACGCGGGGCGACTTCCAGGCGGTCAACCGCCGTACGGGCGCGGTGCTCGGCACCGTCCAGGACGTGGCGCCGTCGTCGGGCACGGTCACCCTCTGGCGGAATGACACGGGCAGCACGGTCATCGTGGAGTTGAACGTCACCTCCGACGACAGCGGCCGAATCGACGGAAGCCTGGCCTCCGGCTCATGACCTCCGACCGGCGCCCACTGGCCGCATCACCGACTCCGCCCACCACACGGCCGTTTTCCCACACGTGACACGTCCACGGCTCCGCGTCGGTCGGTGGCAGTGCCGACGGGATTCGAACCCGCGGACGGATGGGAGCAGGTCCGCTCCGTCTCCGTCAGTCGCCGTGGGAGGGACCTCGCCCACGGCGATCGCAATGGGCCGCTCTGCCACGGCACCGCAACCTGCGGGAACGCGCGCACTCCCGCTGCCCCTCAGGATAGGGGTGCCGATCACTGAGTTGCCGCCAACTTGAAGTCGCAGGTCAAAGGGCTGGTGTGACCGGTTCTCGGGGTATTCGTGCTGGTCACGGGCGCCTGTCTGAGCAGTGGATCGTTCGTCAGCGGTTGATTTCGAGGTTCGTCTGGACGACCAGAGCCGCAGGAGGCGGTTGGCGCGGGCGGGGTCGGTGCGGAGCTCCCGACCGCTTGTTCAGGAAATGCTTGGCCGCCTCGACTGCTTCCCGGTTGAGTTCCTCAAGGGAGACTCCCCAGCTCTCCTCCCAGCCGTCCAGGTTGTGCGCGCAGTGGACAAGCGGTTCGAGCTCTTCGGGGTAGCCGAGGTCCTCAGCGATGTTGGCCCGGATGAGCCAGGTGCCCGAGGCGGGATCCAGGGTTCTGTCGGCGATCTGACCGGCGACCCAGTCGGCCATCGCCCACTTTGCCGCCCGAGGATCGGCGGGAGGATGGAACAACAACCCCAACTCCTCCAGCACCTGGTCGAAGAGTGCTGGCGCGTCAGGCTCTTCGCTGCGGAGGAGGCCGGCCAGTGTGGCGAGAGAGGGGCTCTCAACCCCAGCAATCAGTGCGTCCAGCCCTGCCTGGATGAGCCGGTCCGACCCGACGTGCCTGTCGAATGCCCTCGCCCGCGCGATATGGCTGAGTTGCTTGAGGGCGTCGTCCTGGGTCATCGGAGTCTTCTCGGTCGGCATCTGGAAGAAGAAGGCTCGCACACCAGCCGACACGGCTGCACCATGTTTCCCTTCGAGCTGACTGCCCTGACGGACGATCTCCCTCGTGGACTCCCGCCCACGACCAGCACAAGTGCCCCGGGGACCGGTCACACCAGCCCTTTGACCTGCTACTTCAAGTGGCGGAAGCCCACTGCGGACCAACCCTTGTCCGGGGGTATCCGGGGCGGCGATTCTTCAGGGACTGCACGCCGTGGCGGGCCTACTTGGATTCGACGCGTCCCACCGGATCGGGTGCGATCGTCAGTGCCTCGTGGGCGATCTGCCAGGCGTTGTCGCCGGTGTGGAGCCGGGTGCGGACATAGGCCGCGGTGAGTTGGGCGAGCGCCGCGACCCGCTGGGGGTTTTCGTCGGTGGTCTCGGCGGCGTCGTACCCGGCGATCCCGCCGAGGCCGTGCTCCGCGTCGAACAGGGTGAGCAGGGTCTTGGGGCCGGGGGCGAGGGTGTAGGGGTCCGCGTGCCAGTCCGGACCCATGTCCGTGAAGTTCCGGGGGTCGTCCTTGTCGCCGGTGACGACCAGCGCGGGTGCGGTCATGGTGGAGAAGTCGACGGCCCCGATGACCGGCCATTGCTCGGCCATCGGTCCGTTGAAGGCGTCGCCGCCCCTGCCGGGCGGGGCGAGCAGTACGCCCGCTTTGATGCGCGGCTCCCGGAGGTGCACCAAGTGCCCGGTGTCGGGGTCGGTGAGTCCGGCGCCCAGGAGGAGGGCCGCGGTGAAGCCGCCGTACGAGTGTCCGGCGATCGCGACCTTGGTGCGGTCGATCCGCCCGGCGAGCTGCGGCACGGCGTTCTCGATCGCCTCCAGCCGGTCGAGGACGTCGGTCATGTCCTGGGCGCGGGAGCGCCAGAAGTCGGGCGCTCCGGGGGCGTCCGCGACCCGGGCGGCCAGCGTCCTGGAGGTGAGGTGGGTGGGCTGGACGACGACGAATCCGTGTGCCGCCCAGAAGTTGGCGAGCGGCGCGTAGCCGTTGAGCGACGAGAGGTTGTTCGAGGGGCCGTGGCCGTGCGAGAGGAGGATGACGGGGAGGTCGGTGCCGGTCAGGGGTGCGGATACCCGCACCTGGAGATCCACGGGGCGTCCGGGCACGGACAGCACCACGGGACTGAGGGACAGGACCGGGCTGGGCGCGCCAAGGGTGCCGTCGGTGGTCCCGGACGGCGACGTGGACGTGGACGTGGATATGGATATGGGCGTGGAAACGGACCTGGCTTTGGACGTGGACGTGCTCACGGTGTGGGTTTCCTTTCGGTGGCGCCGGCCGCCCGCCGGTGTTCTGCCGTCGGCGGGCGAAGAAGGAAAACAGGGGTGTCCCGTCTCGGCTAGACTTAAACGGAACGCCGCTCCATTTAGTATCCGGAGCAGCGCTCCGCTTTGTCAACCGGTGTCGAAGGAGAACGTGATGGCCGCCGAGGATCCTTCAGCGGATTCGCCTGCCCGAAGCAAGCGGGCCGACGCCCAGCGCAACCGGGAGACGGTGCTCACCGCAGCGGCCGAGGTGTTCGTCGCCTCCGGCGTCGACGCACCGATCCGCCGGATCGCGGCACAGGCGGGCGTCGGGATGGCCACCATCTACCGCCACTTCCCGACCCGGGCGGACCTCATCACCGCCGTGTACGAGCACCAGATCGAGGCGTGCGCCGAAGCCGGCCCGAACCTGCTGGCCGCAGCCGATTCCCCGCTCGACGCCCTGCGCCAATGGATCGACGTCTTCGTCGACTTCCTGGTCACCAAGCACGGCCTCGCCGACGCCCTGCAATCCGACAGCGACCGCTTCGCCGCGCTGCACGCCTACTTCCTCGACCGTCTGCTGCCCGTCTGCGCCCAACTGCTCGACGCCGCAGTCGAGGCCGGGGACATCAGGCCCGGCACACAGCCCTACGAGCTGATGCGCGGCATCGGCAACCTATGCGTCGGACGCGACAACGACCCCCGCTACGACCCCCGACGCCTGATCGCCCTTCTCCTCCAGGGACTCCAGCAGCCCGGGGCGAGCGGCGCTGCGTGATCCGCCTGACGATCCCCGCAAGAACTTCCGAACGGCCGACCTCGGCAGCCACCACTGCACCGGCCTCAACGGGGCCGAGGGCCGCCTCGGATCCCGGTGCGTGCGGGCCCGAGCGGAAGACTCCGGCGCCGGCCGGCACGTTCGAGGTCAGAGTTCGGTCGTCCACATCCCGGCAGGGTGCTCACTCGGCGGCAGCCACAACTGCGGCTGCGACTCCTGATGACCCGCCCCGGCCCCTTCCTCCCAGTGGAAGCGGTCATCCGCGTCGGGCCACGCAACCTGCAACACGGGAAAGGGCGGCCGCCGGTAGAACCCGATGGCCCGCCCGAAGAAGGTCCGGTACCAGCGGGGATCCACCTGCCTGAGCCCGACGTGACGACCGTCGGCAACGTCTGAATGCCGCTGCCTGTCCGTCAGTACGGTGCCCGCCGCGGCCTTCGCTCCGAGCCTGTTGAGCATGCGGTGCATGGCGTGGACATCGAGTGCGAACATGGCGAGCTCGGGTACGCCATGGGTGTGCGCGAGGCCGATCGTATAGGCGAACCCGGGGCCGATATCGTCCTCGGGAACCATGACGACGTGCCATCCGTGCCGCTGCACGTTCTCGATGATCGTCAGATCCGCGCCGTCCGCTTCGTCCCGGTCACCGTAGTCATGGCAGAGCACACAGCAGCACCGGAACGGATCATCAGTCATGTGCGAAGGCTACGAGGTGGGCGTTCGGGTGTGGCAGCGCACCCCACACTCGGGGGAACCGCCCGAACCGGGCCGGCCCTCCGTCGCGCACCATCGAACGGCCGGTGGATCCCTTCGGAGTTCGGACGACTCGATTGCTTTTCGGGCATCGTGTGATCGCCTGCTTCACGGGCCCGCCCCCCTGAGCGCTGCTTCCACCCTCAGCCCCGGAAGGTGCTGCGTCACGCGCTACGCGCGTCACCCATCGCGTCGAAGCGGCGTCGGCGGGTCGAGCGCTTCGCGGCCCGGGACGTCAGCGGCCGCGGGTCGACAACCGCGGGCGGTGACCAGGCCGAGCTCCCGTTCCGTCAGTGGCGGTCCGCTCAACGGCGGGTGGAGAGGACCGCGCGCGGCACCGAGCAGAACACGGGGTTTCGCCAGCGTCGTCAACGGGGCTTGGAGCGAGGTGACGTCGGTGAAGTCGCGCACCATCGTGAAGTTGCCGCAGCTCGTCTTCAGCAGGCGGTGTACGTATGCCGCCAGGATCCTGTCCTTCCGGCTCGGGGCGCCGCCCCGGACCTGCGGGTAGAAGACGTCCTGGCCGAGCGCCAGGTCCCAGGCCGCGGCGACGGGCTTGGCCACCGCCCTCTGTACGCGCCGGGCGAGGCCGGGCGTGTCCACGTCGCGGGCCGACATCACGTTCCGAAGGGCGAGTGCCGACTGCGCGCCCACGGACATGCCGTGCCCGTAGGTGGGGTTGAAGGCGGCGAGGGCATCGCCCATCACGACGAACCGCTCCGGCCAGTTCTTGACCTGCTCGAAGTACCGGCGCGTATTGCGGGTGCTCCGGTTGAGCGCGACGTCGGTCAGGGGATCGAGATGGGAGATGATCTCGCCGATGAGCGGATGCCGGAGGCCGCGGGTGAACGGCTCGAAGTCCTCGACCAGCCCCGTGGGCTCGCCTCCTCGGGTACCCAGCGCCGTGACCATCCATGTGTCGCCTTCGATCGGCAGAATGCTGGCTCCCTGCCCGGGTCGCGCAAGCCGCGGATCCGAGTGGACGCTGACGATGGGGAAGCCGCCGGCTCCCTCGGGCGCTCGGAATACGCGTGTCGCGTACACCAGCCCGAGGTCCAGGGACCGCTCGGGGGCGGATCCCACCCCCAGCTCCTCCAGGTACCGGGGGGCACGTGAGCCCCGCCCGCCGGCGTCCACGACGAAGTCGGCCTCCAGGTCCTCCTCCCGCCCGTCCTCCCCTCGCACACGTACCCCGGTGACCCTGCCGGCGCTGCCGGTCAGGCCTTCGACGCGGGTGCGCTGACGAATGTCCACTCCCCCGGCTTCCCGCACCATGTCGCGCACGACGGAGTCCAGGAGGTCCCGGCTGCAGGCGAGGATGAAGTGGGTCTCGGAGTCCCAACGCCGGAACCACCCGTCGCTGCTGAATCCGACCATGCCGGTGGGTATCGGGATCCGCTGTGCGCCGGCTGCCAGCCAACGGTCGGTCACCCCGGGAAGGAGGGTTTCGGCGGCGTGCACCCCGCCGCTCCAGAAGGTATGGGCGTGTCGGGCCTGCGGGAGCCCCTTCCTGGGGAGCGGACCGTCGGGCAACTCGTCGCTCTCGACGATCAGCACTTCATCGGTCACTTCGCGCAGCGCGGCCGCCGCCAGCATCCCCGTGATGCCTGCGCCGACGACGATGGCCCGCCGCCGTATCGATGTGGTGCGGGTGTTGCCGGGGTTGGTCATGTGAAAACTCTCTGGTGGGCCGCCTCGGGGGCGGGCTGCGTCAGCGTCATGGGGCCGGACTCGCTCGGGCCGGGGGCGCTCGGGCCGCGCCCGCGCGGAGCGGGCCCGGCGGAGCGGACCCGGCGAAGGGAAACGCGGTCCCGGGCGGAGTGCGCGGATCAATCGCCATCGACGCCCACGGTCCGTGGCGACCGGCGTTCCGGGTGAAGTCCGCCCGGAACGCCGGTGGGCGCTTCCGGCAGTTCGGCCCGCTCGGACCGCTCGGACCGCTCGACCGGCTCGACCCGCCCGGGCCACCCGGGCCGCCCGGGCCGGCGGTGGAACCTCCGCAGGGTCCGCTCGTCCTCGACCATCAACACGCGGATGGCGTCGGAGAGCCTGACGAGCCCGTCGTCATCGCCCTCCAGCACGCTCTCGACGCTGCTCCCGGCGTGGCCGTGGGTGGAGCGGGGCAGGGTGGCCAACGCGGTGAGCACCGTGGAAACGTGCCGAGCCGACTCCGGTTTGAGCGGGTCCGGCATCGAGGTGGGCTCCTGCGCGCGGGTTCCCGTGTCCCGGTCGAGGGAGGCGCGGAGCAGCCTGAGGCCGTCACGGATGAGGATGGTCCTGCGCAGGTGCCTGATGCTGAGCGAGGACCACCAGGGAATGCCCACCGCTCCGTACGGTGTCATGGCCCGCATGGTCAGCCACAGGGGCCGGAGCCGTCGGTACTGGGACCAGCTCCGCCAGCGACCGGTCAGACTGTGGCCGACGGACGGAAGGACGAGCCCGACGGCCTGGGTGAGCGTGGCGAGGGACGCCACCGTCGGGGCGACGGTCGTGCTGATGCCGTCCCAATCGTGGCCGGTCCACCGGGCGGTGACGGCGAGGAGTTTGCAGGCGTCCCAGATCAGGCTCAGGAACGAGCCGACCACGATGACGATCAACCCGACGCGCAGCAGGCCCGGGACCTCGCGTGACCAGCGCCAACACAGGACCGCCAGCGTCAGTGTCGACAGCGCGTGCCCGGCGATGTAGAGGACGATCATTTCCCGGATGTACGGGGTGTTGGCGTAGTGGGTGTCGAAGTCGAGGAGGCGCTCCTCGGGGGACTCCCCGAGCGCGAACAGCGCGAACAGCGCGGCGATGACGGCCGCGTAGACGCCGAAGCACCAGCGAGTGGCCGCGCGCCGTTGTTCCTCGGGTCCCCCGCGCCACGTGATCATCAGGTTGACGAGGGCCGCGCTCAGGGCGGTGACGATGCTGTAGACGACCGGGGCCGAGAAGTTGGCCGTGCCGGTGAGCTCGTTCACCCAGGAGATCGTCGGTGGCGCGGCGAAGAAGAAGACGGCCGAGGCCAGCGGAAGGAGCAAGGACACGGCGCGAACGAACGGGTCCCGCCAGTTTTCGAGCAGTCCGGGCATCCTCAGCGCGAAGGCGAAGGCCAGGACTGCGGCAAGGACGTAGTAGTGCAGGTTGGTCATGACGTGTCCCCCTCGGCTCCTACGCTGCACGGCGGAGCCGGATCGCTGGGGAGGTCGATGCCGGCGCGCGGTTCCGCAGGAATGGTGCAGCGTGTTGAAGCGGTTCGATCGACTGCGACGTTGTGGATGGTAGGGCGCGGAACGAGCAGGATCCTCACTCCGGTTCACGCCTCGCGCTGGGCCGGGCGGCAGCCGGGATCGTCGGCGTCGGCGGTGACGGTGTCGGCGGTGACGGTGTCGGTGACAGTGACGGTGATGTGCGGACGAGGTCACCGTGCGCGCCCGGGCCCTGCCGAAGGGCTCCGGCCGTGGTGATCACGTGGCGCTCGGGGTCGGCGCGCAGCGCCTCGACCGCAGCCGCCGACGAGAGCCGCGACATCCTGACCGTCGCGGCGGTGGGTGCGACCCCGCGCCGGCCGGTGATCAGGGCGGTGCCGGAGCCCGTACGGGCCATGAGGACCCGGGGCCTGGGATCGCGTGGATTCCTGAGGAGACCCGGAGGCCTGAGGGGGCCGGGAGGCCTGAGGAGGCTCGCCGGGCAGCCCAGGGCGGCGGGTACGCGAAAGTTCGGATCGGACAACGTCAGCCCCGTAAGCTTCGTGATCCGGCAGCGGCGGCCTCTGTGCGACCGGGTGTCGTGCCCCGACGCTTCCCCGACGCCTGACGCGGCGCCTCCCCCGGCGCCGGGCAGGGCTCCGCGCTCGGTAAGCGAGCCTCCACATGGTCGATCGCGCCCACCGGGGCGTCGATCGGATGCCGCACGTCCCGCTGTTCGAACACCCTTTTCCCCTCCCCCTGTTGCCCTGAGGGCTGATCCGCGTAGTGCGTCATCGAACGGTCCCACCGGACCACCGATGTCCTGGACGCGTCGACCGGATGGAACCCGACCCGCGACACCACCTCACCGCGGGCCCCCCGCCGCACCCGCTTCCCCCTCCACGGGGTTCTCGGCCAGGTGGTCGTCCATCCATTCCAGCAGCCTCCGACGGCCCTTGTCGGTCATCATGGCCGCACGCATGGCGATCTTGTCCACACCGTGACGGGCATGGATGCTCGGCACACCGGGCGCGGCGGGAGGATTCGCAGGCGTCCCCCGCTCGCTGTGTTCCCGGGACGCCCGGGACTCCTGGAGCTCCCGGTACTCCTGGAGGAGCGATTTCTCGATGGCGACCAGCACGGTGGTGAGCGCGTCGGCGTCCTCGGACTGGAGGAATCCTGCGGGCCTCCTGAAGAATTTTTCGAGCATGGCGCAGTGCTCCATCGTCGGGCGTCGGTCTCCCGCGAACAGGGCCTGGATCTGCTGCCGGGAGAAACCGCTCCTCGCGGCGATCTCCCCGTGGGAGTACTTCCGTCCCGTCTCGTGGAGGTGCGTCTCGTGTAGCAGACGAAGCCTCTGCTTGAAGCGCTCCTGAAGATCGGGTTCGCCGGCCCGCCGGCCGCTGAGCAGGGCTCGGACCACGTCCACGGGCACGCCCGAGGCCAGGTTCAACCTCGGCGGATCGAGGACCTCCTCGCGGGCGCGGCCCAATTTCGCGCCCAGGGCCACCACCTGATCGGACGTCGCGACCACCTGGGCGACGGCTGCCGCCGGCACGGAGGCGGTTTCCGTCACGGATCGATCTCCCAGGAGTGGGCGGACGAGCGCCCGCGGCGCTGCCCGAAGACAGGGAGCGCTGGGACGTACGCCGAAGAGCCTGCCACAACCGTGGCAGCAAATCCATGATCCGTGATCCCACCTGCCACGCACGACAACGGGGTTGATCCTCCGACCGGTGAAAAAGCCTCGGGAAGCCGGCCGGGGTGGTGGAACGCCGTCCCCAGCTCCGTCGGCAGGGCGGATGCGATCCCCGCGGCATCACGGGGGCGCCCCATGCGGTGCGTGCGGGCCGATCGGTCGTGCACTCGTCGGGGCGCTGCCTGCGTCGGATGCAGGCGCTGGTCCGCCCCTTCACGGCGCCCCGCGTCGACCCTCGCCGCAGCGGTCGGGCTCGGCGGGCGAGGGCGTCGAGGGACTGTCCGGTAGCACCCGCTCCGGTTCCTGCCCTTCGGTCCCTGGACGAACGCGCAGCTCAGAGCACACGCGACAAGACGGCAGGGACTGAAGGGACTGAATCAGGCAACGGTTTCGCCGGCTGCGAGTCCTCGCTGGGAGCGTGGCGTCTTGAGGCCGACCTTGCGGGGCTCGATGGTGCGCGGGTCGACGGCCTCGCCGGGAGCGCCCTCCTTGTAGAGGCCGTTGGGCTCGGCGTCCCGGTCGTGCGGGAGGAGGTAGAAGACCCGGCGCTTTTGCAGGCCGCTGTCAGGGTCGGCCTCCGCCGTGTCACCGAGTTCGGTGAAGCCGATCATGCGGCCGTCCCGGTAGTAGCGGGGCTTGCCCCGTCGGCGGGGCGTCTTGTCGAGGGCCTGGCGCACGTAGTCGAGCCCGTCGGGGTCCTCCAGCCACACCACTTTGGTCTCGTGGGCGAGATCGCTCGGTTCGAGTAGCGAGCTCATGGCTTTCGTCCCTCCTCGGTCTTGCGTCCCTGTCCGGTGGGGCAGGCGGCCCTGTGCGCGGCAGGTAGCCGTGTTCCGGCTATGGGGTGCCGGGCTTGGGTCATGGTTTCTTCCGTCCATCGTAGGGGGCTGGGATTGCTGCGGACAGTACGCCGGGGTCGGTTCACGCGCGGACTGCTCCGGTCGCCTCGCCCGGTGGGCTCTCCTCGGTGAGGAGAGCGAGCCCGGGATAGAACTTCTGACCGTTGGATCGCAGCATTTCGCTCGGTGAGGAGATGCCCGCCTCGGCGCGGATTCGGGTGGCGAACGCGCGGGTCGTGGCGGGGCGCAGCCCCTCACCCTCCTGGCACCAGATGCTGTACGCGCGGTACAGGGCGCCCTGCTCGACGCGGAGGTCGCGGGGCTCGTCGAGGTCGGCGGTCGTGGTGCAGCATTCGGCGAGGAAACGGCCGATGTGGTCCTCGGTGGTGGCGTACGCCTGGGTGGCGGTGCGCACGACGGTGGGCCCGCCCAGGGAGGGCTTGGTCGCCAGGTAGGCCATGGCGCCGTGGACCATCCATTGGAGGATGCCGGGGCCCTCGTCGGCGACGAGTTCCTCGGCGAGGTTGTCGATCTTGCGGTGATCGGGGACGACCCGGTCGAAGGGGATGAGGCGGATGCGGCGCCAGAAGGCGTGGCCGCCGGTGCCGACCTCGGGCCGGTGGTTGCCGAGCAGCCACAGCTTGTGGGTGGGTTCGAAGCTGAAGAAGTCCTGCCGCATCCGGCGCGCCTTGAGTCGGTCGCCGCCGGTGAGGAGCTTGACGCGGGCCTCGTCGAACTTGTCGTGCGGTTTGAGCTCGCTGCACACGAACAGCCGGCGGCCGTGCAGTTCGGTGAGTTCGGTGCTGTGCTCGTTGAACTTGCCGCGTTCCATGAGGAAGCCGGGCGGGGCGACGTCGGCGTAGTCCCCGAGGATCTTGATGACCACGTCCATGAGGGCGGACTTGCCGTTGGCGCCGATGCCGTAGAGGAAGGGCAGGACCTGGCCGCCGACGTCACCGGTGATGGAGTAGCCGAGGAGCAGGTGCAGGAAGTTGATCATCTCCCTGCCCTTGTCGTCGTCGCCGAACGTCTCGGTCAGGAAGCGTTCGAAGCGGGGCGTGGGCATGGCTTCCGGGGCCACGTAGGTGGCACGGGAGTGCAGGTCCCGCCGGGGGTCGGGCTTGCGGAGGTCGCCGGTGCGCAGGTCCACGACGCCTGCGGGGGTGCACAGGGCGTACTTGTCGCCGTCGAGGGTGTCGGGGTCCAGGGCGAGCCCGGGCGAGGCCTTCGCCTGGGCGAGCATGGCCTTGACGCCCGACGTGGACATCGCCCGCTTGCGGTGCTGGTTGAGCTCCCGGTCGGTGAAGACGCCGCGCGGGTCGTGCACCGGCATGTCCTCGGCCATGTCCCCGGCGGCCCAGATGGCGGCCTTCTCGCCGCCGGTGCGCTTCCACCGGTATTCGTCCCAGACGTACCAGCCGAGTCCCTCGACATGGCGGAAGCGGTGGTTGTGCAGGTGGGCGAAGAGCTTGGCGTTGCCACGATCGGTGAGGTTGCCCAGCAGCCCGGCCTGGACGAAGTCCCCCGGACGGAATCCGTCGACGGCCGCACCCTGTTGGGCGGGCAGCTGTGGGGTCGCCGGAGAGGCGGCTTCGGCGTTGAAGGCGGCGAGCTGCTCGGCTGCGGCGTGCGCGTCGAACCCGGTGCTGCCTGCGCTGCTCATGAACGTCCCCTGGGGTGGATCGGGCGGTTGCCGCCTGCGCGGAGTGCGGAGTCGATGACGAGCCGGTTCCGGCGGCTCTGGCGGGGGCGCGCCGCATCCGCGGCTTCGGTCAGCAGGCCGGCGCATTCGGCCTGTGTGATGTATCCGGCCGCGACCAGACCTCCTGCGGTGAAGGCCGCGCGGTTGAGCTTTTCGGCGAATGCCGTCCCGGAGGGTGTGGTCGCGCAATCACGTACCTCGTCGAGGAGGGGCCGGAGGATCCGGTGGGCGTCCGCACCGTCCGACCGCGTACGGCGGGCAGGCGACGGGGCCGGAGTGTGGACTGTCGCGGTGGTGCCGGTATGTCCCGTGCGGATGAGTTCGGCGCTCAGCCACAGCGGCAGGACGGCGGGGGTTCGGGCCCCGGGCAACGCCCGGTAGGTCCCCGAGGCGGTTCGGGTTCCCGGCGCGACGACGTATCCGCCGGTGGCCCGGACGTCGACCTGCCAGGCGAGCGCGACACGGGGGCTGGAGCCGCTGGAGGAGCGGTAGCGGGGAGCACCGCACGGCACCCGGTACCAGACGTGCAGTCCGCCCGACGGCGTCCGTACGCGCAGGGTCTCGGAGTCGTCCGCCGGATTCGGCTGCGCGCGGCAGGCCGCGAGGAGTGCCAGGGTGTCGAACCCGGAGGCGAGGCCCGACAGGTCGACCCGATCGTCCATCCGGATGCCGGGAAGCAGCCGTTGCCGGTCCGGCAGGACGGGTGAGTGGGCGTCGATGTCGATGACGAGAAGCCCTGCCGGTCCGCAGGAGACCGCGACTCCGAACGCCGGTTCCTGACTCCACCACTGAGCGATCACCTCCTGGTCGGTGGTGGCCGCGTGGAAGCCGTGGCACCAGAGGCCTCGTGCGAAGCAGGGGCAGGCCTGTGGCTCGTGCGGCGGCGCGGGAGGACGGCAGGAGGGGCAGTTCGCCGGAGGCGTCTTCATCCCGGGCGTCAGCGGATGTACGGGGTAGCCCTGTGCCGCGAACCAACGCGCCACTCCCTGATGCTGATGGGTCACAGCGGGGGCGGCGTGAATCTGGTTGTCGGAGTGGGCTGGCACGTTCTGCTTCCTCGACAGGTTGCCTGGATGTATCTCGGTCCTGGCGTACGGTCCCTCCCCTTGGGCACAGGGACTGAAGGGACCGAAGTTCCAGTATTGCGGAGCCTAGCGCAGCCCATGACACTAACTCCGCAGCTCACTGGACCGTAGTCACTTTTCAGTCCCTTGAGTCCCTTCAGGCCATGGCCAAGTAGGCATTCTGTGGAGAAACTGACGTTTTGTCCTCTTGGTGACGCCCGGGCGTGGCGCCACGCCCGCACCTTCAGTCCCTGACCTCTCAGAGTCCCTTCACGGCCCATCGGTCACAGTCCCTGAAGCCCGAGGCTCAGAACCCCGGCTTCGAGTCCCTCGCCTTCAGTCCCTCGGACCCTCAGGGGCTCCGGGGAACCCCGCTGTCCCTAGGCCCCCCTCCCCCGCACCCCGAACCAGGGGCTGGACCCTGTCTCAGACCCTTTCGGTCCCTGGACCCTTCAGTCACTGCAAAACCTGCTGGTCAGGCTCGTTCTCGGCTGGCACCAGGGACCGAAGGGACCGAATTTCCTAGTTATGACGCAACCAGAGCACATGCTTCATACGCGCTCGCACATACATACGCGCACACGAAGGCTGGAAGAGGTAAAACTCAGTCCCTTCGGTCCCTGGGTCAGCATCGATAAGGCTTTGACCTGCAGTTTTGCCCAGGGACTGAAAGATGGACCGAGCGCAGGGACTGAACCGACATCAGACCCTCGGCTCCGACGGGCACCGCAGGACGGCGAATTCCTTCAGTCCCTCCAGGGACGGAAGGGCGTAAGGGACCGAAGGACTCCAGGGACGGAAGGACTCAACGGAAGGACTCAAGGGACCCAAGCCGCCATGGATCCTCCCCTGCACCCCTCCGCGCTCACACAGGTGCTGCCGGGCCAGGGAGGGCGGGCTCTGTCGGCAGCACGCCCAGAGGCCCATCGCCCGTCGGTCAGGGTGCTTCCGGTGGCGCGGAGACGATGAGGCCGTTCACGCACCGAGTCACCAACAGCGCTTCTCCGCAGGGCGCCCGGGCGGCGTGGAGCTGAAGTTCGCGCCGTGCCGCCCGACTCCACCCGCCGACAGCGGCAGCCCAGTGCGGGTGGGAGTCGATCCGCAGGCCGGCCTCCAGGAGTTCCGCGCGCATCTGCCGGCCGTCGGCCGGAGGGGAGGTGGCCAGCCGGTTGAAGAGCCGTGTCCAATGCTGCTGGAGCGCGACCAGGTCGTCCGGGAAACCGGCGATCGACCGTCTCGGACCGTCGCGACCGGTACTCACGCCGCGGTCCCCCAGCGATGGGCCCGTGCCCGGCGGCGCAGGTCCGCCCCGCCGGCCCTGGAACGCCCAGGGGTCGACCAGTACGGATGGGCGTGGATGCGGCAGGACAGGCTGATCAGCCGCCGCCGTAGGACGGCCGTACCGGAGCCGGGGGGCGTGCGGGCGAGAGCGCTGTAGGTCGTCAGCCAGGCCGCCTGGAGGGACAGCAGATCGTCGGGGAAGCGGAGCGGGTCCATCCATCCAGTGAAACATGTGTTCGAATTATGGGGCCACACGCGAGGCCTCCTACGGATGTGGGGCTGTGGGCGGGCACGGCTCGGTGTCGCGATCGGCCGCCGAGTGTCGGACCCGGCCGGCCTGCCCCGGCGGCCGATCGCGTCCGGGGGGTGTCGTGGTCGCGCCGAAATGCATTGTCACGAAGGTCGGACGTCGTCGATGATCACCTCATGACGACCAGAAAGGGCCATGCCGTCTAGGCGCCCGGTTCCCCTCTCCCCCGCTCTCCTCGCTCGGGCGGGCGCCGCCCCCGGCACCGCTCGCGGGCCGCCGAGCCCCGTTCACCGCAGCGTCCGATGGCAGTGACCGCCCACCCCGGAGAGCCCGCCCGTGCAGAAGACCGCCCTCGTCCCCTACGCCCGCCTTCCGCGAGCGCACCACGACCGCCACATCCTGACCAGTACCGTCGACGCCTTCGGCACCGCCCACTGGCTGCTCGCCGAACGCGCTCCGCAGCCCCGCGGTGAGGGACTGCCCATCGACGCCCTCGTCGCCTCCGTCGATCCGGACGGCAAGGTCGAGCTCACCGAGCTGAGCGCCGTGCGGGCCCGCCGGCCGCGCCTGGACCGCCTGCCCGACGGCGGATTCGTCGTCGCCGCGCCTCGCACCCGCCGGCCCGAGGACGCGAACCAGGTCCAGGTCTTCGACGTGCTCGGCCGCGAGACCTCGTCCTTCTCCGTCGGGGACGCGATCGAGCACCTGCTCGTGGACGAGGCCGGCCACATCTGGGTCGGGCACTTCGACGAGAACCCGGCCGGGATCCGCCGCTGGAGCGCCACGGGCCGGCTCACCTGGACGTCGGACGGAGCCCGCATCCCCGGTCTCTTCGACTGCTACGCCCTGAACGTGTCGGGCACCACCGCCCGGGCGTGCACGTACACGGACTTCCCGCTGGTCGAGATACGCCCCGAGCGCTCCGAACGGCCCGTCACCGTGTGGGCGAACCGCGTACGGGGCGCCCACGCAGTGGCTGTCCACGGCGATCGAGTCGCCTTCTACGGCGGCTACGGCGAGGAGGGGGACCGACTCGTCCACGGAAGGCTCACCGAGACATCGGTCGAGCCGGAGGAGGTTGGTCTGCTCACCCTGCCCGGCGGCTGTGCTCCCGGCCCCCGGCGGATCGTCAGCCGGGGAAGCAGGATCTACGTCCAGACCGGGCCGTCCACCGCGTGGGGCGTGTTCGACCTCAGCAGTTGCAGCTGACACGACCTCGGTCCCGGCAACGTTCGACATCCGCGCCCGGTCGGCCCGCGCCCCGAGCCCCGCGGCTCGGGGCGTAGGCGTTGGCTCAGGGCATGCTGGTGAGCGGCCAGGGATTCGGAGCGCTGCGACGGATCGCCGCGCGTATGTGCACCATGGCGACGACGGCGCTCATGTCGGTCTTGCCCACGGTGTACCGAACGTGGTCCCGACAGAACCAGAGCATGTTCTCCGGGTGCCCCTCACGGTCGGTGGGTGGCGCCATCGCACGGAAACGTACGAGGGTGAAACTCTCGTAGTCCTGGTCATCATGGGACGCGGTGCAGCTCGGAACCGCGCAGTACGGGGGCATCACAGCTGGTCAACTCCACTTGATCGGGCGGCTCTTGATCACAATCCTACGGCCGCCAGGGGCCGGCCAGCAGCGCCCGAACCGAGTGGGCCCGGAATCCCCTGGAGCCGGCACCGAGGAAGGAGACGGGCGCTCACACGGGGAGGATGCCGGGGAAGGCGCCGTGATCGGCGTGCGGGGAGGTGAGGGCGAGCCAGCCGTGGCCACGGGTTTCGGTCCCTGCTCCGACCAAGTCCGGATCGACGGAGAGGTGGCCGCACGCCGCGCGCGCGCCGGCGGTTCCCGCGTTGGGCGGGGCATCGTCGTACTCCGCTTCGAAGTCGGGGTCGTCGACCGCGAGGGTCTCCCAGGGAAGCGGGTCACCCTCCCACTCGGGGTCGCTCTCGGCGGCGTACCGTCGGATCACGCGGCCCTCCTCGGCAACGAACCACACGTCGGAGCCGCCGTGGTCGTCGAGGAAGAAGAGCTGCGCCCGGGCACAGTGCCGGCTGACGCGCTCGACGGTCTCGACCATGTCCTCCCAGTCGTCCCCGACGAGGAGGGCGTACGGGCCGAAGACGAGGCGCCAACCGTCCAGTTCCGGGGTGACGAACACCCGGCCCACGGTCTGGACGGCGCCGTCGCCGTCGGGAACGGGCACCTGGATGTCCCGACCCTCCACCGCCTCGACGCCCGCAGCGCACGTGATGGGTCGCCGGTGGTGCAGATCCAGGGCCTCGAAGAGCCCTTCGTACGAGGTGCCCGGCACGGCCAGCCACCAGCCGGAGAGCTGGTGCGACAGTGCGCTCGGGGTCTCGCCCGCGATCTTCACCCGGATCAGACGTTCCACCGCAGCACGGTCGCGGGCATCGAGCCCGTTGACGCCGCCGCCCGCGACGAGCGCGGCCATCGCGCCCCGCCTGGTCCGTGGGGACGCGGCCGGGTCCCGGCGTAAGGCGCGCAATTCGGTGCGGTACGCCTCGTGCGTCAGGCGGGCGTAGTCGTCGGCCTTGTACAGGGTGGTGCGGCGGCCCGCGTAGCACTCCACGAGGGCACGCAGCCCGGCGTCCGATTCCGTCCGGAGCCGGACGAGCCCCGCAAAGCCGTTGCCCGCCGCGCCGCGAGCGGGATCGGTGGCCAGCTCCGCGTACCGGTCGGCGCACCGTTCGTCGAACGAACCGAGCAGTCGGCCCACGGCCCAGTCCTTGACGTGACCGCTCCGCCAGGTCGCGAGCACGGCGTCGAAGGCGGGCGGACCGATCAGGGTCAGGATGCGTATGACGGGCTGGAGCGTGGCGGTGGACCGGGCGTCGGCGACGCTTGCCAGCAGCGCGGGCACCACCTCGCCGGCCCGCTCCGTGAGGAGCGCGAGGACGGCCTCGGCCCGGGCCCGTTCGTCACCGGCGCCGCTGTCGCCGCTGCCGTCACCGTCGGCGTCGATCGGAGAGACGAGGTCACGGAGACGATCGAGGTCACCCTGGGCGCCGAGATCCTCCGGGGCGTCCACGGTGTGCAAGGCGCCACGTTCGCGCAGCGTGCGGAGGTCGTCAAGGAGCGATTCGATCTTCATGCCGTGCACGCTATCCGGCCCCTCTGACACCGCGACGGCCCACCCGACCGTGCCGTCGCACGGTCCTCCGACCGTCACCCGTGGACCTCAACTCAACTGTGTGGTATGGGAGTTCCCGAAATCCGAGCCGTTCGACAAGCCGGTGGGCGACAAGGCGGCGGCGAGGCTGAGGAGATGGTTGCCGGATCGTGTGGTCACGGCTCGGTGTGAGCGGAACCTTGACCTGGCGTGTGGAGCTCCCGCACCCGCCCCGGACGGCTGCCCCCGGACGGCCTGTCGCACACGGCGATCTGGCTCGTTGTGAGGGCGCCCCGGCCAAACCTCACGTCCTCGGCGGCGTGGCGAGCCGCCTCCGTCTCAATTGCGTCTGAGTAATCCTTGCCGTACTTGACATGCATTTGAAGTTAATCATGCGGCTCTATACCTTCGAGATCAGAGCGCAGGACGCAACACCTGACGCCACATCACCACCTGGCCTCACAAAGGGAGTACCGCCATGTTCGAGACCTTCCGGACCACCGCTGTCGCCGTCTCCGACGCCGACCTGCTCGACCGGACCGCAGCCGCAGTGCGCGCGGCCGGTGCGGTGCTGCGCGAGAACTTCGGCGAGATGGTCCGGTACGAGACCCGTGAGGAGCTGATGCGCGCACTCGCCGTCAACGACGACGCGGCCCTCGACATCCTGCGCCCCCGCCTCACCGAGCTGCGTCCGGAGGCCGGTTGGGTGGAGGACGAGCTGGACGGCGGGGCGCTGCCGCCGGGTGAGTGGTGGGTCGTGGACCCGGCCGAGGGCAACGTGAACCACCTGCACGGCCTCCCGGACTGGGCGGTGACCGCCACCCTCGTACGGGAGAACCAGCCGGTGCTCACCGTGGTGCACCTGCCGCTGACCGGCGAGACCTACACCGCGCTCAGCGGCGCCGGTGCCCACCTCGACGGACGACCGCTCCGCGTCTCCCCCACCGCGGATCTCGGCCTGGGCATCGTGGCCACCAGCCAGGCCCGGCCGGACGAGGACGAGAAGGTCGTGCGACGCGTCGGCTCCTCGATCACCGCGATGCTCCTCGACGCGCTCGTCGTCCGCACCTCCGTGCCGGCGACCCTGCACCTGGTGAACGTGGCCGCCGGCCGCATCGACGCCTTCTGGCAGTTCGCCGGCGCCCGAGCGGACCTGCTGCCCGGCGCCCTCCTCGTCACCGAGGCCGGCGGACGGATCACCGACGCCGAGGGCCACCCCTGGACCCCGCGGAGCGGAAGCTTCCTGGCCGCCGCACCAGGCATTCACGCCGAAGCCGTCACCACGCTCTCACGCTGACCACGCACCGCACCCCACACCCCACACCCGCAAAGGAACGTATCCCCATGACAACGATCGCAGTACTCGGAAACGGCCGCGTCGGCGGCAACCTGGCCACCGCCCTCACCCGCGCAGGACATCAGGTCACCGTCGCGGACCGTACCCCGGGCGCCGCCGCCGATGCCGCCCGCACCGCACGCATCATCATCAACGCCACCCCGGGAGCAGGCTCCCTGGAACGGCTTGCCGCACTGCGCGAAGAACTGCGGGGAAGCATCCTCATCGACGTCTCCAACGCCACCGTCGACGGTCCCGACGGCCTGCCCGCCGACCTCATCCACCCCGGATCGAGCCTCGCGGAACAACTGCAGGAAGCACTCCCCGACACCCGCGTCGTCAAGACGCTCAACACCATGCTCTTCCCCGTGATGACCGCACCGGCCATGCTCGCCCAGGCACCGACCGCGTTCCTCTCCGGCGAGGACCCGCAAGCCAAACAGACTGTGTGCGAACTCCTCACCGACCTCGGCTGGCACGAGGACTGGATCACCGACCTCGGAGGAATCCGAACGGCTAGGGCCACGGAAGCCGCCATCCTTTTCGTGCCCCACGTGATCCGGGCCAGCGGATTCACGCCCTTCGCGATCTCGATCGCCCGCTGATCCGCACCCGGCACCCGGCACCCGGTGGCAGCGCACGTCTCCCCTGAGCTGTACGTCCAGCGACTCTCCGTGAGATTCGGTGGGCTCCGGGGTGAGCCGTCCCATAGGACCCACGTCACATACGACCCGGGATAGTAGACCCGGGAGGCCCTACACGACCCCCTTCGCCGGCCCCTCACC